>NZ_RZNH01000004.1 GCF_013141825.1 Marinifilum caeruleilacunae | reverse complement strand
GGAATGTATTCAACAATCTGCGTAATAACAGTTACGGCCCAATAGGCTAACTGGTCCCATGGTAAAAGGTATCCTGTAAAGCTTGATGCCAAAACAAGGAAGAACAATAACAAGCCATAAGTCCAGTTTTCGGCCCTTTTCTGAAAAATACTTTGCGAATAATATACCCGAATTAAGTGCAGAAAAGATACTACCACCATTAGCTTTGCCGCCAGGTGATGCAAGTTCCTGATAAACTGACCAAAAATGGTATTGTTTTTTAATCCAAGGATAGAATCGTAAGCATGTTCAACGGTTGGAATGTACGAGAAGCGCAGAATTAATCCGGTTAAGGAAATGATAACAAAGAGCAAAGCAAGAATACCGCCCAAACCAAAGGTTCTATTGAATTTGATGGCTCTGCTATCAATCTTTTTTGGGTGAAGATGTAGCACAAACTTTTCAAGAGACGAGGCTACTCTTTGTGCATCCTGCTTATTTGTCATTCTTTGATTTTAAATTTGATGTTTGGCTACAAAGAAAGCTAAAATGATGCTAAATGAAAAAAAGTTAAAAGGTCAAAAGGTAGGCACAGTTATGTTCGGAAGATTCTAAGAGCTTAAAAATCAAAAAAAAACGGATAGTCAAAAAATAAGCTATAAGAAATAGGAGGTGAAGCTTACTTAAGTACTTTCATTTTGGACTTCAATAGTACATAGAATAAAAAAGGGATACCTGCGGCATCCCTTTTTTGTAGAATTATTCGAAATTAATTTCCATGGCGAAATCCACGTTTACTTTCTTGCCTCGCTGAGAACCTGGTTTCCAGTATTCCATTTTCGAAGCAATAATTTGAGCAGCTTCGGCCGCTACTTTATTCGATTGCTTAAGAATTTGAATATTGCTTACTTCCCCTTTAGGAGTAATGGTAAAACCAACGGTTGCATTTCCTTTCAGCTTTTTTCCTTCGAAGAAAAAGTTCTCCTTGATTCTGGCAGATTGTTTTTTCACATGCTGTGCAAGACCATAAAATCCTTGTGGATATTCCGGCAGTTCTTCAACAATATAGAAAACAGGTTCATCCGATTTTTTAGTCTTCATTTTTGGAGCTGGTGGTGGTGGTGGCGGAGGTGGCATATCACCAGCCTTTTTAAGCTCATCGGCCGAAATGCCAATTACTTCGCGTTTCATGGTGAAATTTACATTGTTTAGACCTTCTTTAAAGTCCTCCATACTTAGAATCGATCTATAGCCTACAAATGATGCAATAAGTGTAAGTTTCTTCACATTCTTTACCTCAATTTCGTAATTCCCATCCCAATCGGAAACTGTACCAATTGTAGTACCTTTTACAATTATGGATGCTCCTGGCATTGGTTTGCCATCTTCACTCTTTACAGTTCCTGATATTTTATACACTTTTTGTTTTTCGTTGGTATCCTCAGGATTTAAGGCTTTTAAAATGAAATCGTGTTTCCAGTCAGCACCTTTTGTAGAATTTAATGTCAGTGTATTTGCCACAACTTCGTATCCAGGATGTGTTGCAATAATTCCAAATTCACCTTCAGAAGGAAGTTCAAATTCATACTTGCCTTTCGCATCGGTAATTGTTCCGGTGTTAGAGCCTTTAAGAATAATAGACGCACCTTCAATTGGCTTGCCATTATTATCCTTCACAACTCCTCTAAGCTTTGTTTTTGAAGATTTAATGAGTTTCTCACCTTCGCCCTGAGTTTTTACTTTCTTCTCGGGAGTTGAATTTGAAATTCCTTTCACAGGTTGAGCATTTTCCTTACTAATTGTGTTTACCTTGAGCGGAAGTTCTGAATTTACAGGGTCAACATTTGTTACATCATCAATGCTTACTTCTGCTATGCTTTCTTTTTTCGCTTCTTCCTGAACTTGTACTTTATATTCAGGCTGAGCAAAAGAGTACATCAATACTGCCAATACCGGCAGCAGCCAAATCATTCGATACAATTTGCGTTTCGAAGTTTTTTCTTTCGTCATCATTTTAAATCGGGTTGGGCCGAGGGCAAAATTCAGATGATTGGCCAAGCCAATAACCTTTGTGCCCATTAGCTGGTTAATTAATATAGCCTGATACCTGACTGGTGATTGGCCCCGGGATAATACACCTTTGTCGGCCAGGTATTCATGGTTTTGTTTAATTGCACGTTCAAACAGCCAAATAAATGGGTTGAACCAAAAAAACACTGTTAACAGCTCTATAATGAACAAATCGATCCAATGACGCTCCTGAATGTGCACTTTTTCGTGAGCTAAAATGTCATTAATTTCGTTTTGCTTAAAATATTCTGGGTGAATTAAAATCCTGTTAAAGAATGAGAAAGGCATTTTGTAAACTGTATTCTCATGCAACAGGTATTCGTCTATTTTTTTTGCTTTTGTTTTAAAAATGATTTGAATAGGTTTCCACGATTGAATAATGAGTCGCAGCAAAACCATTATCAAACCCAATAGATAAATTGCAAGGCCAATGTTCCACATGTTGAATTGCACTTCTTCCTCCTGTGGAGTGATTGTGCTTGAAATATTGCGTTGAAACTGGTCTGCAAATTCAGAACTTTGCATCACCTGGGGTGCAGTCATTAGCACTTCGTAACGTACGGGAAATGCAGCACAAATTACTGCCAAAAGTACACTAGCCAAAAGGAAAAAACGATTGGCCTTAAAGTGAGTCATATTGCGCAATAGCAACCAATATAATGCATACATGATGCTTATACTGACTGATGCTTTCAATAAAAAGTCAAAATAAACATTCATAACTATTCATTTTTATTAAAATCTTGTTTCATCTCCTCTTCGGCTTGTTTCATGATATTTTCCAAATCGGATATATCCAAATCGTTTTCTTTGGCAAAAAAGCTAGCCATTTTTGGAAACGAGCCATTAAAGTAATTTCTTAAGAGAGAACTAAACTGAACTTTTGTATAATCGGTTTTACTTACCTGTGGCGTAAACAATTTTGTGTTTCCAATTTTACGATGTTTCACAAATCCTTTCTTTTCCAACACGCTTAATACTGTGGCAACTGTGGTATATGCTGGCTTCGCATCTTTAAAGTTTTCGATAACTTCTTTCACAGTTCCTTCTTGTAACTGCCACAAAATCTGCATGATCTGCTCTTCTGCTTTGGTAAGTGATTTAATATCCATAGACGATTTCGATTATAATTCTACTACAAATATAGTAGAATGATTTTTAAATCCTACTATATTTGTAGTAAAAGTTCTAAGATAATAGTAAGATGAATGTGGAAAGGCCGAAAAGTTGAAGAGTCGAAGAGTTGTAAATTAATTGTTTTGAAGGGAAGGATGGTGTGGCAAAGATCAAATCATTACAAATTATTCATTAAAAAAGGGATACCAATTGGCATCCCTTTATCAAACAGTATAGTTTGAGTATTATTTTTTATTTGGAATTACCTCAACCAGGTTGACATCGAAAATCAAAGTTTCATTTGGACCAATGATGTCTCTGCTGCCTCTTTCTCCATAAGCCAAATCGCCAGGAACGTATAATCTCCATTCCGAACCTTCAGGCATAAGTGTCAAAGCTTCTTTCCATCCTTTAATTACTGCATTTACACCAAAACTTGTAGTATCGCCACGTTCTTTGGCACTATCGAAAACCGTTCCATCCAATAAGGTACCATGGTAAACACATTTTACTCTATCTCTTGCTCCTGGTTTAGGACCATTACCTTCTTTGATGATTTCGTATTGTAATCCACTTTCTGTTTCGAAAACTCCTTCTCTCGCTTTATTTTCCTCTAAAAACTTACGCCCTTTTTCAAGATTTGCTTTTCCTTTTTCTTTTTTGATTGAATCTCTTACTGCTTTATTCTTCTCAAAAATCTTTCTTAAATAGATATCAGCGCTCATTTCTGAGAAATAGGATTTTCCATAGGCTAACTCATTCAAGAATCCTTTGTAAAAAGCTTCTTCGTTAATTTCATTAAATTGATTATTTCTGAATTGGGTATATCGTTCCGATAATTTGGTTTTTGCAATGGCTTTTGCAAAGTGCATATAGGCCGTAGAGTCCATTTCAAAAGGAACTTGATTGAAGTTCTTCTTAAAATTACCAGCCTCGATGTATCCAAGTGCATAGCTCACGCTATCAACACTGTTCGCAAATTTCATTTTTCCTGATCTTGGCACTTTCTTACATGCACTAAAACTTACAATAAGAGCTAAAAGAGCAATTATAAGACTACTTCTTTTCATCAATAACAATTTATAGGGATTAATACTTGATTGATTTTGGCTGTAAAACAAGAGCCACTCAACTAGGCCTTTTTACAACCGAAGCGAATTTACAATTTTGAAGTAAAAAATGAAAATGCTTTTGTGGAATGATTCATAAAATGTAAAACTTATTTATAATAATTCTTCCAAAAGTTTGATAATATGATAGGATTAAATCGATACGAATTGGTAAATTTAAAGCTTAGCTGCAGAATTTATTCAGTACAATTTATTGAGGAATTTTTACCATTTGAATGAACGATATTCTGTAGCATGCGAATCGATTAATTACTAAAAAATATAATAAGACTTGAATTGTATGAAGGTTGATGCTGTACTTTGGGATTACGACGGAACTTTGGTGAACTCGGTTCCCAAAAATATTGATACCACCAAACAAATTATATCGCTTGTAGCTCCACGCTTAAGTTTCGACAATTTACCTGTTTGTTTGCAAAGCGAAGAGGCATACCATATTGCAAACCACCAGGCAAAAAACTGGCAAGATTTGTATGTGAATTATTATGGAATGACAGAGGAAGAAATGTTAAAAGCCGGACCTCTATGGACTGAATTTCAATTGAAAAATACAACCCCGGTAGAATTGTTTCCTGATATTCGACATACAATTCATTCTATTGATTTGCCACAGGGGATATGCTCTCAAAATTCTTCGGAGAATATCATACAAGTGTTAAAAAAGAATCAAATTTCAACGAAAATGAATGCTGTTGTTGGTTATGATGATGTTCCGGATCATATGCAAAAACCTAAACCATATGGAGGAATTAAATGTTTGGAACAGATTTATGAATCGTTATTGGATAAAACCATAGTTTATGTTGGAGATCATGAAGGAGATGTAGAATTTGCAAGGAATATTGAAAGTGAATTGAACCATAACAGTAAAGTAATCGCAGTAACTGCGATGTATAGTGGCGCAAATACCAGAAATTGGAATTACCAACCCGATTTTGAAATTTCCGGACCTGCTGAATTGTTGGAAATACTAAAATATTAAACGCGAATAGTTTTATTATGAAATTGAAACAGATTGCATTTATTTCAGATATTCATGGAAATTCTGAAGCCCTAAGAGTTGTTCTACAGAATATTCAATCACGAGGAATCGAAAGTATTATCAATTTGGGAGATAGCTTATATGGCCCTTTGGATCCCAAAGGGACATTTGATTTGTTGCAGGATTACCAGGTTCAGAGTATTTCTGGGAACCAGGATCGCTTTATTCTGGAAAATATAGACCAAGCGACCGATATACCTACTTTGGAGTTCACAAAATCGCAAATGAATACGGTAATGACTGAGTGGTTACGATCATTGCCTTTTAGTTTGAAGCTTAATCAAATTTATTGTTGTCATGCAAGTCCGAACAGCGATTGTAACTACCTACTGGAAAAGCTTGATAAGAATGTAGTTTCGGTAAAAAATGTGAATGAATTGGATGAGATTTTGAAAGATATCCCACAACCAATTGTGTTTTGTGCTCATTCACATGTTTCGAAAGTGGTAAAAACAAAGTACAAAACCATAATCAATTGTGGAAGTGTTGGACTGCCGGCTTACGACGATGAATTGCCAATTTATCACAAAATGGAAAGTTTAAATCCAATGACTAAATATGTTATCATCAGTCTGGACGGAGAAACTTTCCAGATAGAACAGGTAAGCCTTTCTTATAATTATGAAGAAGCAGCCCTATTGGCAGAAAAAAATAACAGACCCGACTGGGCTAAGTGGATTAGGAATGGTAGGGTGTAAAGATAGAATTCTATTAAAAATTATTCAAAACGATATAGACATTAAATGAAAATGATAAAAGATCAAGTTAAATTATCCAAAGAGTTTAAGGCTCAAACAACCAAAGCAATATTATCCATTCTATTTTTCACGATCACTTATATTCTCATATTGGTACTCGCATTAGGCATAACAGCTTTATGCGTATTTGGAGGTGTGATTCTTATAATTACACTGCCTAAGTTTATCACTTTGGCCTTGGGAGTTGGATTGGCTAGTTTGGGTTTTTTGATTCTAATTTTTCTTTTGAAATTTATGTTTAAATCAAATAAGGTTGATTTAACTCATTTAAGAGAAATAAAGAAAGAAGACGAACCTAATCTCTTTAAATTGATCGAGGAAATTGTTCATGAAGTTGATACACAATTTCCTAAAAAAGTTTATATGTCATCCAATGTAAATGCTTCTGTGTTTTATAATTCCAGTTTCTGGAGCATGTTTTTGCCTGTAAGAAAAAACCTACAGATAGGTATGGGATTAATGAATACAGTAAGCACAGAGGAATTGAAGGCAATTCTTTCACATGAATTTGGACACTTTTCTCAAAAAACCATGAAAGTTGGCAGCTATGTGTACAATGTGAATAGAGTGATTTATAATATGTTATATGACAACGAATCTTATGATCGACTTGTTGAATCCTGGGCTAATATAAGTGGTTATTTTTCCATTTTTGTTGTTATCGCTGCTACGGTTAATAAAGGCATTCAATGGATTCTAAGAAAACTCTATAATGTGGTTAATAAAAGTTACATGGGATTGTCAAGAGAAATGGAATTTCATGCCGATGAAATTGCTGTAAATGTTACAGGATATGAACCATTGAAGAGCTCTCTTCTGCGCTTTTCTCTTGCAGATTACGCTTTAAATTCTGTTATGAATTTCTATCAGGGAAAGTATGAGAACAATTTGAAAAGCAGAAATATTTTTAAGGAACAATCATTTGTTATGAGCTTTTTAGCAGAAAATGATAAAATAAAGATGATTGGAGATTTTCCAGAAGTAGAAATTGAGGATTTAAATAAGTTCAATAAATCGAAATTAGTCATTAAAGATCAATGGGCATCACATCCCAGTGTTGAAGATAGAATCGAGCGAATAGTTTCAACAAACTTAAATTCGAAAAAACATGATGGTTCACCGGCAGTAGGCATATTAAAGAATTATGAGAATTTGCAAGTTTCTTTAACTCAGGAGGTGTTTTCTGAGATCGAATTTAAGGACCAGCCATCACATTTGGATTTTGAAGATTTTCGTAAGGCATTTGTTGAAGCTTATTTGAATAACACTTTTGCTGAAATTTATCAAGGTTATTATGATACGAAAAATCCAGAATATTTTGATCTGGAGTTAGAAGATGATAGAGAAGAGATAATCTTAGATGATTTGTATAACGAAAAAAAATGCGATTTAATCTATAGGTATCATGCCTTAGTAAATGATATCGATGTTATTCAACAAATACATACTAGAACCATACCCATTAAATCATTCGACTACGATGGTGTAAAGTATGGTAGTAAACAGGCCATTGATTTGGTTGAAAAATTAATTTTAGAGAAGAAAGACTTGTATGATCAGATCATTGCAAATGATATTAAAATATTTCATTTTTTTAAGCAATTGGAAGAGTCTTTGAACCGAACAAGCTTGATCGGGAAACTTTATTCAGATTTTTTTGAATATGATAAAATATACGATAGAAAATACACTGTTTATGAACGATTGTTGGAAGGTCTTAACTTCACGAATTTTGTAACACCATTTGATAAGATTCGAGAGAATTTCAGGAAAATATACAAGTTGGAACTTGATTTAAAAAGAGAGGTAAAAGATGTACTGGATGATTCAAAATACCAAGAGGAAATTAGTGATGAAATGAGATCAAATTTTGAATTGTATTTGTCAAAAGATTGGCAGTACTTTCGAGAGGAGAGCTATTTGGAGGATAACCTGGCTATACTCTTTGCAACGATTAATGATTATGGATACCTAATATCAAGGGGCTATTTTATCACAAAAAAAGAATTACTCGATTATCAGGTACACTTGCTTCAGGAGAGCTCAGTGGTGAATGAAGAAATGTAAATTGATAATAAAAATGAATGATATGAAAGAGAATACAACACCAATAATTACAGAACAAGTTTTTGCAAAAAATAAAGATGAGGTTTGGAAAGCCATTAGCGATCCGAATGAAATGAGACAATGGTTTTTTGAAGATATGCCTGACCACAAAGCTGAAGTTGGATTTAGTACGAAGTTTAACGTAGATGCAGGAGAAAGACAGTTTATGCATTTGTGGGAAATCACGGAAGTGGTTTTGGGTGAGAAATTGGTTTGCAAATGGGAATATGAAGGATACAATGGTGTTGCTTTTGTAAGCTATGAATTATTCGAAGAAGGTGAAGGATGCAAAATAAGAGTTACAGCCACGGGTATCGAAAGCTTTCCTGGTGATATTCCAGAGTTCAGAAGAGAAAGCTGCGAAGGAGGTTGGAACTATTTTATCAATCAAAGATTAAAAGCGTATTTGGATTAATGATGAGGAAATTGCTTACATATTTTGGTCATTTACTGGCATTTCTTTTTCTGACAATCCTTTCTCAGGTGGGAGGATTGGTTTACATCACTAGTATGTTGGTGAGTAGAAAAATCAAAGCTGTTTTTCCTACGAAAAGATTTATCGTTTTTATGCTCTTGTATGCTTTTACAAGTATTTTGATTGTTCCCTTTGTGGCTCCTTGGTTTGGCAGGGAAAAGATTGAGAATAATTCCAATTTACAGGCAGTTTCTTATGCAACAATTCTACTCAACAGAAACTATGTGAGTGTGGAAACACAAGCTTTTATGCAAGCAGTTTCAGGACAGTTGCACAAAGAGCATCCTGAAATTGAAGCACGATACCTGGATGCATGTTTTCCATTTTGGGATGGTTTCCCTTTATTTCCTCATTTAAGTCATAACGATGGCTGTAAAATAGATTTTAGTTTGGTGTATGAGAATGGTAAAGGACAAATTATAAATCAAAGTAAGTCGATTAGTGGTTATGGTGTTTTCGAAGATGCCAGAAAAGGAGAAGTTGATCAGTGTAAATTGTGCCAGGAGCAAGGGTATTTTCAATATGATTATCCAAAATATTTAACATTTGGGAGGATCAATCAGGAACTGAAATTCTCTGAAAAAGGAACAAAAGTTTTAATTGATGCAATTCTCGCGCAAGCTTCCATGACCAAAATGTTTATTGAGCCACATTTAAAACAAAGGCTAAAAATAAGTGACGAAAGGGTTCGATTTCATGGCTGTAGGTCAGTTAGGCACGATGATCATATTCATGTTCAAATCAATTAATTTTTTATCATGAAAACCATTCGTACAAATTCCAGGAATAACGATTTTATCGCATTGGTTCAGGAACTGGATGCCGACCTGGCCATTCGCGATGGTGATGAACATGCTTTTTATGCCCAATTCAATACCATCGATCATTTGAATCATGTATTGGTTTTGTACCTGGAAGAACAGCCTGTGGGCTGCGGTGCAATTAAAGAATACGACACTGCTGTAATGGAAATCAAAAGAATGTATGTGAAGCCTGATTTTAGAGGACAGGTTTTGGCAACAAAAATTTTAATGGAACTGGAAATCTGGGCAAAAGAACTGGGTGCAGAGAAATGCATTCTTGAAACTGGTTTAAAGCAACCTGAAGCCATAGCTTTGTATCTGAAAAACCAATATTATCGCATTTCCAACTATGGTCAATATCAGGCTGTTGAAAATAGTGTTTGTTTCGAAAAAAAGCTATAAAAAAATCCGGGTCCCCACCCGGATTTCAATCTAACCACTAAATGTAACCTAAATCACTAATCTATGAAAAAAAACTCCTAAGGTTTTTTCTACATTACAAATATAGGATGCACACAGGTTAAGGACATTAAACGTGTGTTAATTAAATCTAATTTCTTTGTGTTTGATTTATACATAGAAAAATCCCGAACTCTCAAGCCCGGGATTCTCTCTAACCACTATTTACTAATCTAAATCTAATCTTGAAAAAACTTTCTCTGTTTTGTACTTTACAAATGTAGCATGTGAATGTGCTAAATGCTTTGAACAAAAGTTAATGAAACTTAAAAGTTGGGGTTTTGGTACTATTTTATATCACCCCTTCGTCTGTCAGCACTTCCCCTAAAAAGGGAAGCATAAATGTTAAAGTTTGCTGAAAATTACGGGCTGTTTCCCTGTGAGGAAAACTGTCGAAAGACTAAAGGGTGATTTGAATCAATGGTTCCTAATGTAGTGACAATTGGTTAAGGTAACTTAAAAGCGTTGAAAATTTAGTATTTCATACTTCGGTGCTCTACACCTAATTTAAAAGACAAGCCTTTGTTTTTATAAATACTTCGCAGCCCTGCTGCTTTAGCTGAGAGCGGATTGCCTAAAAAGAAAAATCCCGAACGGGCGTCCGGGATTCTCTCTAACCACTAATTACTAACCTAAATCTTTAATCTATGAAAATACTATCTTTTGTAGTACATTACAAAGGTATGGCAAGATTTGGTTAAGACCTGAAAATAAGTGTTAAAAAACCTTAAAGCAGCTTGATCTTCAGTGCGATAGCCTTAAATAAAAGAGCTGTATGTCTTTATTGGCGCGGTGTTCAGAAGTTTCAATAAAAAATAAAAAAAAGATGTTGATTTTAAGGACAATAAAGAATCTATGATCTAATTGTAAATTTCTACAGATTTAAAGGTTTCCATAGCTCATTTTATTTATCTAAATTAGGCCTTGTCAAAACCAAAACCAATTCCAAACCTAAACCATGAATGAATCTTTACTGAAAGCTTTAATGCAACTATTTGCCATTATTGTAGATGAGCAAAAGTTGGGATTTGAAACTGCTGCAAGAGATGTTGTAGAGGTGTGGCTTCAGAAACAATTCAGTAAAGAGTGGACAGAGAAATACCTGGAAGATTTTGATCGATATTTGAAAGATTCTCATTGCGATGAAACAGGTGAGGTTTGCTTTATTAACAAGCATCCGCAGGTGCAGCATGTTTGTGAGAAGTTGGTGGAAGAAGTGGAGCAGGAGCAAAAAGTTTGGATCATGCTCCAACTGTTAGAATTTATCGATGAAACAGAATACACGGGTCACGATGAGCTGGATTTGGTGAAGACAGTTTCCAAAACCTTTAACATTCCCAAAAAAGAATTTGAGTTAAGTCGACAATTTATTATAGGCGATGAACTTTCGATTCCTTTCAACGAGCACCTGCTATTGATTGATAATAATGAGGAGTGGACACATGAGGTAGTTCGACATATTCATAGTGAAAAATTGAGAGGACGAATTTTTATACTCCACCTGGAAAGTACCAATACCTTCCTGATGAAGTATTTTGGAGAATACAACCTCTTTTTGAATGGACATAACATTAAGGTCGATAGAGCTTATCTATTGTCTTATGGATCGGTAATCAGGTCTCATCGAATCGATCCGATTTATTACTCACAGATTTCTTCGATTTTTATCGAGAAAAAGAATTTGAGCGACCTGCAATTCGTTGCCAAAAATATAGAATTTAAATTTCCAGGATCCAATAATGGGATTCATCCGGTAAGTTTAGAAATGAATTCGGGACAGTTAGTTGGTATTATGGGAGGTTCGGGAACAGGAAAATCTACCTTGTTGAATGTGCTGAACGGGAATTTGTCTTTGCGACAAGGAAACATATACATTAATGGTTACGATCTTCATCTTGACAAAGAAAAATTGCAAGGTGTTATTGGTTATGTGCCCCAGGATGATTTGCTGGTTGAGGAACTTACCGTTTACGAAAACCTCTATTTTAATGCAAAACTTTGCTTCGATGATACTTCAGACGAGAAAATTGAAGAGATTATAGACAAAACCATTGAAGATTTTGATTTGGTTGAGGCCAGGGATCTTAAAGTTGGAGATCCGATTAATAAAGTTTTGAGTGGAGGACAAAGAAAGCGTTTGAATATTGCCCTGGAGCTGATGCGTGAGCCGTCGGTACTTTTGGTGGACGAGCCAACATCAGGTTTGTCGAGCATGGATTCCGAAAAGGTAATGCTTTTACTGAAACGACAAGTTTTAAAAGGCAAGTTGGTGATTTGTAATATTCATCAACCGTCATCAGATATTTTTAAGCTATTGGATAAACTAGTCATGATGGATCAGGGAGGAAAAGTGATCTATTTTGGAAATCCGATTGATGCGGTAGTGTACTTTAAAACGCAGTCGCACTACGTAAAGGCCGATGAAAGCGAATGCCTAACCTGTGGTAATGTAAACTCGGAGCAGATTTTACGAATTATCGAAGCCCGTATGATGAATGAGTATGGCAAGCAAATTCGTAAACGAAAACGCAGTTCCGATGAATGGTATGATCTGTATAAAGAGAATATCGAAAAGAAAAATAAAGTCCGTGAGCCACGAAGAAAAAAGTTAATCCCACAAAATTTCTTTAGCATTCCGAAGCGATGGGATCAGTTAAAGATTTACCTGTCGAGAGATATTAAATCGAAGCTGAGTAACAGGCAATACATGCTGATTACTTTGTTGGAAGCACCTTTGCTGGCAGTTATCTTAGGCTATTTTACCAAGTATATTAGTGGTACCGATGCCGATCACATGGCCTATGTATTCTCAAAAAATGAGAACATACCATCTTTTATATTCATGGCTGTTGTTGTGGCTTTGTTTTTAGGCTTAATTATATCTGCGGAGGAGATATTGCACGACAGGCGCATGATGAAACGTGAACAATTTCTAAATTTGAGCCGATCGAGCTACCTAAATTCAAAAGTGATTGTACTCCTGGTAATTTCGGCCATTCAAACTTTCCTTTTTGTGATATTGGCCAATTCAATTCTGGAAATTAAAGGATTAACCTGGGAATACTGGTTGATATTATATACAGCTTCGGCTTGTGCCAATCTAATTGGTTTGAATTTATCTGCCGGATTGAATTCTGTAGTAGCTGTTTACGTATCCATTCCGTTTATTTTGGTGCCACAACTGCTCTTCTCTGGAGTGATTGTAAATTTTAATAAACTTCACCCGGCAATCACATCGCAAAAATATGTGCCCATTGTTGGTGATTTAATGACTTCGCGTTGGGCCTATGAAGCACTGGTTGTTGAACAATTTAGTAATAACGAATTCGAAAAACAGTTCTTCTCCTTCGAACAGGCAATGAGCGAATCATCTTTCAGGTCTTCTTTTCTGATTCCGGAAATACAGGAGAATTACAAAGCCTGGCTTAAAACCAATAATGACAAACATTACCGCATATTTAAAAATGAACTGCTAAAACTCTCGGATGTATACAATTTCCCTACACACATCGAGTTTACAAAAAAGATGCTGAAAGATTCCTCAGAAACAGTAAATATGTGGCTCGAACAAGTGAAACAAGCAGGTTGGAAAGAGTACAATAGTCAATCTGGTTTGAGAGATAAGATTTACGGTGATATGATTGATGAGCTAGGGGATCGTAAAAAGATGATTGATTTCAAAAATTCATACCATAACGAGGCAATAGAACAAATTGCTTTAAACAGAAGAGAACTCAATAAGTTGATTAGGTATGAAGATGAACTGATACAATTAAAAGACCCGGTATTTCAAACTCCCAATAGTACAAATGGGCGAGCACACCTGTTTGCTTCTCAAAAGCGACTGGGTAATTACCTGATCGATACATTCTGGTTCAATGTGATCATTATTTGGCTCACCACAATCATCTTCTACTTCTCGCTGTATTTTGATGTGCTTCGAAGATTCTTACTTCTTATTGAAATCCTATGGGTAACCATATTGCCTGAAGGAGACATCAGAATTAGAAGAAAACGTCAGAAATAATAAAATACTTTAGGGATTAATCTTGAATTAATCAAAAACTTAACCATGTAAGGCTTTATTTGTAGAGAAAGTGTAAAGTTTAATGTCGTTATAGTGTAAGCTTTTCTTGTCTCATGCAATAAATTAATCTGTTTTGTTGATTGTCAACAAATAGTTTTGTCTCGAGATTAAAGCAAGAATAAGTTTGATTGCCTAAAGTATTTTATTCATGAAGAGATTAATTCTAATTATCCTGTTTGTTGCATTTGTAGTTCCTAAACTTTTTGCACAAAACAAACAACTTATTCAATTCGTCGATCCAATGATTGGAACCGATGGACATGCTCATACATTTCCTGGGGCTACATTGCCTTTTGGTATGGTTCAGTTGAGTCCGAGTAACGATTTTAAAGCCTGGGACTGGTGTTCGGGCTATCATTATAGCGATTCAATTTTAAAAGGATTTGCTCATACCCACATTAGTGGGGCTGGTTTGGCAGGCTTAGGAGATATTTTGTTGATGCCCACCCTGGGAGAAACAAAAATTATTGCAGGAACAGAAGAAGATCCCGAAAGCGGATTTCGTTCACGTTTTTCGCACAAAAAGGAAGAAGCATCGCCAGGATACTATGCTGTGGTTTTGGATGATTACAATGTGAAGGTTGAATTAACCTGTAGTCCAAGAGTAGGATATCACAAGTATACTTTCAATACGGCCGGACAAGCTAATGTGATTCTTGATCCCACTCATAACATCATGGAAAATGTACAAGGAACTGAAATTGAATTCGTGTCGGATTCGGAAGTGAGGGGTTGGAAGCATTGTAATGGCGAAGGGGGAGACCGAAAAGTCTATTTTTATGCGCGCTTTTCAAAATCCTTCCAAAAAAATGGAGTAGCTATTGATGATGTGATTAAGGAATCGGCGAAAAAAGCTACTGACCGAAAAGTAAAAGGTTTTGTGAGTTTTGATGTTGAAAAAGGGGAAGAAGTGCTCGTGAAAGTGGCACTGTCTTTTGTAAGTTACGAAGGTGCAAAGGCAAATTTCGATGCTGAAGCGCAAGGTGTATCTTTCGACCATGTGCTAGAAAGTGCACAAGACATTTGGGAAGAGAAAATGAACAAGTTTCAGATCGAAACAGATAAATTATCCGATAAAAGAAATTTTTACACCGCAGTATATCACTCCATGATTTCTCCGAATTTAATTTCGGATGTAAGTGGAGAGTATATTGTGGAAGGAGAGAAATACCATTCAACATTTGATCAGTACAGTAACTTTTCTACCTGGGATACTTACAGGGCTGTTCACCCTTTGCTTTCTATTGTAGAGCACGATAAAACGGCTGATTTCATCAACTCGTTATCATCTAGATTTACCGATGCGAAAGTAGGTTTGCCGGTTTGGGAATGTTTGGGGCACGACAATGTATGTATGATTGGATACAGTACGGTTTCTGTAATGTCTGATGCCATCATGAAAGACATATCAGGAATAGATCAACAGACAGCATATGATGCCATGTATGCTGCGGCTTTTAACCTGGAAAAGCATAGCAATAGCTACGATGTTAACGGAATGAATTATTATATCGATATGGATTTTGTTCCTGCTGAAATTGGAAGTTCTGTATCGAAAACTACGGAGTACAATTATTACGATTGGTGCTTAAGCCAGGTGGCCAGAAAAATGAAAAAGTTAGATGATCTCCATCTATTTCAACAACGATCGAAAGGATACAGGAATTTATTTGATCAGCATACAGGATATCTATTGCCTAAACTGCAAAATGGCAAATTTGTACATGTAGATAAAACAAAGTGGGACGGATTGGTACATAATTATGTGTCAGGTAACATTTGGGGATACTCTTCTTATGTACCGCACGATATGGGCTACTTGATTCAGCTGCATGGTGGAAAAGAAAAGTTCGCATATTGGTTAGATGCCATCTTCGCAGATAATTCGAAAATTGGAGGATCGCAGCATGTTGATATTTCTGGTTTTATTGGGAAGTATGGTCATGGTGATGAGCCATCGCACCAAATGCCGTATTTGTATGTTCATGCCGGTCAGGCCTGGAAAAGCCAGAAGTTGGTAAGGGAAATTCTGTCGCGTTTTTATCATGATCATCCTGCCGGATTGGATAATAATGATGATTTAGGACAGATGTCTTCCTGGTATGTTTTTGGATCGCTTGGTTTTTATCCTGTTTGTCCGGGGAGTAACCAATATCAGATTGGATCGCCAGCTTATCAGAAGGCAAGTATAAATCTCGAGAATGGGAAAGTGTTTAGCGTGGTAGCCAATCACAATTCCGAGAAAAATGTTTACATCCAATCGGCCAGGTTAAATGGAAAAGAATTTAATAAAGCATTTATCACTTACGATCAGATTAAAAACGGGGGAGAGCTGGTTTTCGAAATGGGAAGTAAACCAAATCTTTCCTGGGGAACTGAAAGTTCTGATTTGAATGAGATGCAAGGAATGAAAGTGAGTCAAGCATACAAACTTCATGAAGAAAAGCAGGTCTTGATGCCCTACACCAATGATACAGCATTTAGTTTTGAAAAGAGTAAAACAATTCAATTACGATGTGGCACGAATGGAGCCGAGATTCGTTATACAACCGACGGATCTGAACCTGACTTAAGCTCCAAAAAATATCAAAGACCAATACATGTTCGAGATGATGTTAGGCTTAAGGCAATAGCTTTTAAAGAAGGTTTGAAAGCCAGTGGTGTATTAAATCTTCAATATTTTAAAGGATTGCCTTTTAATCCCCATACGG
The DNA here is from genome assembly GCF_013141825.1 of Marinifilum caeruleilacunae. Lineage (GTDB taxonomy): Bacteria > Bacteroidota > Bacteroidia > Bacteroidales > Marinifilaceae > Marinifilum > Marinifilum caeruleilacunae. Next base: position 193,395 of record NZ_RZNH01000004.1, on the reverse strand, counting down.
GATATCCAAAAATAAGTGTGGAAGGCGATAAAATTGGATATGGCAAGCAAACGGGAATACAGTTGATTGATGGAGGTTTTGGATCTACCACTTTTAATGATGGATTTTGGACCGGAATCGATTTGCATGATATGGATGTGGATATCGACCTGGGAGAATCAAAAGAAATTTCGGAAGTGAAAGCTGGAATTTTGATATACCCTGGGGCCTGGATTTTTAATCCGGATGAGGTTGAAATCTATGTTTCAAACGATCAGAAAAATTACCGCCTTGTGAAAACCAGAAGCCTGGAACCTGTAAAAGATGAAAGCCGATATGTGATCAGACCATCCATCAAATTTCCGAAAGTATCGTGCAGGTATCTGAAAGTAACATTTAAGAATGGTCCAATCCCCGATTGGCACATGGCAGGTGGCAGAAAGCATTGGATTTTTGTAGATGAGATATTAATCAACTAATCATTAATCCGTTTTCTTTTGAATTAATCATGAATTAAATCAGATTTAATCGGTTGATGCTTACTTTATCAGGCAATTAGATGCCAAATTATTGCCATTTTTTGAAAGAATATTACAAAAATAAACGAAACCTGAATATCATGAAAAAACTTACTTATTTAATTGTGATAATTGCGATTAGCATGATAGCTTGTCAATCGAAACAAGCGAAAAAGGATGAGGTGAAAATCAGTCCTTTGGCAGAAGAAGTGAAAAGTGAATTTGTACGAACCTGGGATGCCTATAAAAAATATGCATGGGGACATGATGTATTGTTGCCTCTTTCCAGATCTTACCAGGATTGGTACGAGGAGTCTCTGCACATTTCTCCCATAGATGCATACAGCACCATGAAAGTTATGGGTTTGGACGAGCAGGCCAAGGAAGTAGAAAATTACCTGATAGACAGCATTAGTTGGGAGAAAGATCTGTATGTAAAAACTTTCGAGGTAAATATCAGAATTATGGGAGGATTGCTTGCCATGTACGAATATACATACGATCCTAAAATCTTGTTAAAAGCCGAAGATTTTGGCAAACGCATGTTGAAAGCATTCGATTCTCCAACTGGGATACCTTACTATTGGGTGAACCTAAAAACTGGTGAAACAAAGGGAACAAAAGTAAATTTGGCTGAGGCTGCTTCTTATATGTTCGAATTGGGAATTTTAAGCTACTATACTGGCAATCCGATTTATTATCAAACTGCAAAGAAAGCAAATATGGCGATATGGGAACGGCGTTCTGAGCTTAACCTGGTGGCCGATTTAATTGATGTTGAAACTGGTGAATGGTTGAACGATCATTCTCACATTTGTGCCGGAGCCGATTCATATTACGAATACCTTTACAAAAGTATGCTCTTGTTTGGCGATCAGGACTCAAAAAAAATGTGGGATGAAAGTATCGAAGCAATCAACAAACATGTTGCAGAAGAAACAGAGGAGTCTTTATGGTATGGCCGTGTTAATATGCATACTGCAAAGCGCGATTGCATCGACCCGCATTCGGGTCGTCAGTTTGCAAGTGTTGTAACTTTGTACGATGCCTTTTTTCAGTCGATTTTAGCATTGGATGGAGATTTAAGAAGAGCAGAAAAAACTCAGGATACCTGGAACGGATTGTGGAATAAGTATGGTTTGGAACCAATGATTTATGACTATAAGCAAGGAGAACCTACCTATCCGGTTTATGATTTGAATCCTGAAATTATCGAGTCTGCTTATTACCTGTATCATATTACCGGGAAACAAAAGTATTTCGACATGGTTGATAAGTACTGGTCAGATATTAAAAAGTACTGTAGAACTGAGGTTGCCTACTCTTCAGTTGAAGATGTGAGAACGATGGAGAAAAAAGATTATATGCCAACATTCTTTTTTGCCGAAACATTTAAATATCTTTACTTAACCTTTACTGAAGAAACTGGCGAATTTAGTTTGGATGATTATGTGTTTAACACAGAAGCTCATCCATTCGCTAAAAAATCTTTCGATCCTGAAAAGGTGAAGAAGAACCTAGGTTTGAAATAAAAACTTAGAAATTAGATTTTAATTGGGGCTGTTTTAGAAATGCAGCCCCTTTTTCATTTTGATTAATTATTCTAATTTGCCAGTGAACAACTTATCTAATCAAACGATGCAATTTAAGCTGGATTCCTTTTTGGCAAAGCCCAATGATGTTTTCCATTTGGCTCGCATTACATTGCGTTCGAAGAGCGATATTCAGATGCATACCCACGATTATGCCGAGATTTTCTGGATAGAAGATGGGGAAGGTTTTCATTTAATTAATGGAGAAAAAATAAAGATAATGCCTGGATATCTGTGTATGGTAAGGCCTGGAGATCAACACACATTCGCAGCAAAAACGGCCAGTAAGGGATTAACCGTAACGAACCTTGCGTTTACAAAGTCAACTTTGCACCATTTCGAAGAACGATATTTTAAGGAATCGAACCTCTATTTTTGGGTAAAAAGCCATCTGCCTTTTAGTTTTCGTATTCCGAAAGAGGAATTGTGTTTGTTAAGTGGAAAAGCAGATCAGGTAATTAACCAACCAAAGGATCATATCCATTTAGACAGGTTACTTCTGTTTATTTTTGAAATTCTTGAACCTGGGCATGAAAATTACAATAGTAGCATGCCTTATTGGCTGCAATATGCACTAGAGAATTACAATTCACCAGCAAACTTTCTTCATGGAGTTGAAGGATTCTTATCGCTTACCAACAAATCAATCGATCATACCAATCGAATTTTAAAGAAATATACAGGAAAGACATTAACTAAAACAGTGAATGATGCAAAAATTAAATATGCAGCTCGTTTGTTGGTGATGACTGATGCTTCGATTAAAACCATAGCATCTGATAGTGGATATGCAAATATGGGATACTTTTATCGCGTTTTTAAATCGCAATTTAAAATGTCTCCGAAAGATTACCGCATTTACAACAAGAAGATTATTTAAATGTAAGGAAGGAAAAAAAATACCAGGCATAAAGAATTTCTCCTTAAACCTGGTACTCACATCTGACCACTACAAATGCTTTAAAATGTCTTTTGCATTCGATCTGTTTTTGTAATCAGGATCGTATTGCACATATTTTACTTTACCATTTTTTCCGATGATGTAGGTTGCAGGAACTGGAAGCAATTGATCATTGTTTCCATTCGATACCCTTAAATCAATTCCATACTCCTTGTATTTTTTTTGAAGTTTTTCAGACAGCATAAATTCAACACCAAATTCTTTCATGATTTTGCTGTCTTTATCGTACAATACAGGATATTGTGCATTGGTTTTTTCAACTGTTTTGTCTACACTAACTGGTACTTCAGGAGATATTGCTACCAATTGAGCACCTGCTTTCTTAAAGTCTTCAACATGATCTTGCAGGTGAGAAAGATGTCTGTTACACAATGGGCACCACTGACCACGATAAAACACAACAATTAATTGTTCGTTGTTTAAGATATCAGCACTTTTTACAACATTTCCATTCTGATCTTTTGCTTTAAACATTGGCGCTTTGTCGCCAACTTTAATCGTAGACTCTTCTTTTTGTGCATAGCTTGTAAAGCTGATTAGCAATATTAAAAATCCTATTAACTTCTTCATGATTTATCAATTTTAAAATAAAACACAAATTAGTCTTTTATTTTTTGAGCGCAAGTAAAATGAAGATCCAAAGGGTGTTAAAGATGTGTTAAAAGCTTTTGTTAGGAATAATTACAAAAAAAAAATCCCTCACCAAAAGGCAAGGGATTCAGTTATTTAAATGATGAAATGCTTAGGCAGTTTGCATTTTCTCAATTGTATAAGTTGTATTCACACCAGCCTGGTGGAAAAGTACACCTACAGGGCACATTTTTAAAGTTTGCTGTAAACATTTTTCAATTTTTTCATCACTTGCTTCAGAGTCAATTTTTAGCTCTACTTCAACATCCGTGAAAGTTGGAGCTCCATCTTTTTGTGATCCGATGGTATCAACCACCAAAGCATTAAATTCAATGCGCATTTTTTTAGCTACAACGTTAAAAATGGTGTTTACACAGCCAGAGTAACTCATCAGACATACTTCGAATGCCGTTGCTCCCAGGTTTTCACCACCTTTTCCATCTGGTAAATCAATTGTGATTTCGTGACCTCTGTTGTTTGTAATTACCGACGACATTCCTTTTGTCCAGGTAGTTGTTGCTTTCATATTGTAATTCTTTTTAAATGTTTTTTGACTTTCAGTCGGCAAATATATATAAATATCCAGATATATGAGGTTTATCTTAGGTTAATTTGTGTTAACATGAAAATATATCATGAAATTTTCAAATAATATGTCAAATTGACTGTGAGATTTACAATTGCCCAGACATTATTTCAGTTTTTTAGAAATGGCAAGTAAATTGAAAAGAAGCAGAGTGTAAAACAGGTTAAAAATCAAACACAATATGAACTTTAATAATTTCACAATTAAATCACAACAGGCAATTGAAAAAGCATTTCAGATTGCGCAAGGAAATCAGCAACAGGCCATTGAAACTGCCCATTTGTTGAAAGGGGTTTTGGCAGAAGGAGAGAATGTTGCAGGTTTTTTGATGAATAAACTTGGAGTAAATCTGCAGCATTTCAAAACAGTTCTCGATAAGATTCTGGAGTCTCTTCCAAAAGTAAGTGGAGGAGAACCATTCTTGTCTAGAGATTCCACTACTGTTCTGCAAAATGCGGTAAGTGTATCAGGAAAAATGGGCGATCAGTTTGTTTCCATAGAACACATTCTACTTGCTTTGGTAAAAGGAAAAGATCAGATAGCGATGCTTTTTAAGGACAATGGGGTGTCGGATAAGGATCTTTCTGCAGCAATAGACGAATTACGAAAAGGAGCGAAAGTAGATTCTCAAACTGCTGACGATACATTCAATTCGCTAAGTCGATTTGCGCTTGACCTAAACGAGAGAGCACGAAATGGGAAGCTTGATCCTGTAATTGGGAGAGATGAGGAAATCAGAAGGATTCTTCAGATTTTATCGCGCAGAACCAAAAATAATCCGATTCTTATTGGTGAACCCGGAGTAGGCAAAACTGCTATTGCCGAAGGTTTGGCTCACCGGATTATAAAAGGGGATGTACCTGATAATTTAAAGAACAAAAAGATATTTTCCTTGGATATGGGAGCACTGGTGGCAGGCGCTAAATACAAGGGCGAATTCGAAGAACGTTTAAAATCGGTGGTGAAAGAGGTGGTTGAGTCAGAAGGCGAAATTGTACTTTTTATCGATGAAATCCACACTTTGGTTGGAGCTGGAAAAAGTGAAGGAGCCATGGATGCTGCCAACATTTTAAAACCAGCTTTAGCTCGCGGCGATTTACGTGCCATTGGGGCGACTACCTTAAATGAGTATCAGAAGTATTTCGAGAAAGACAAGGCTTTAGAACGACGCTTTCAGAAAGTAATGGTGGATGAACCAGATACACTAAGTGCGATTTCTATTCTTCGTGGATTAAAGGAACGCTATGAGAATCATCATAAAGTTCAAATTCGTGATGAGGCAATTATAGCAGCCGTTGAGTTGTCGCAGCGTTACATTTCAGATCGATTTCTTCCTGATAAAGCCATTGATCTGATTGATGAAGCAGCTGCAAAACTTCGACTTGAAATGAATTCATTGCCTGAAGAACTGGACGAAATTGAAAGAAAAATCAAGCAATTGGAAATTGAGAAATTAGCCATTCAGCGCGAAGGAGATTCGAAAAAGCAAGATGAATTGGCGCGAGAAATTGCTGAACTAAACGATGAAAGACTGAAATATCGTGCCAAGTGGGAAGCGGAGCGGGAAGTAATTCATGGAATTCAGAAGAATAAAGAGTTGTTGGAATCGCTTAAATATGATGCCGAAAAAGCCGAGCGTGAAGGTGATTACGGTAAAGTGGCAGAAATTCGTTATGGCAAATTAAAAGAAGTTGCTGAAAAGATTGATCGTTTGAATGAAAAACTGAAGCAAAATCAGAATTCGGATGCTCTGATTAAAGAGGAAGTGGGAAATGATGATATTGCTGAGGTAGTATCGCGCTGGACAGGGATTCCAGTAAACAGAATGTTGAAGAGTGAAAGGCAAAAATTGTTATCTCTCGAGGAAGAACTTCACAAAAGAGTTGTGGGGCAAGAAGAGGCCATTACGGCAATTTCGGACGCTGTAAGAAGAAGTCGTGCAGGATTACAGGATGCAAAAAGGCCAATTGGATCATTCATTTTTCTGGGAACAACAGGAGTTGGAAAAACAGAGTTGGCTAAGGCTTTGGCTGAATTTCTTTTTGATAACGAAAATCAATTGACTCGGATCGATATGTCGGAGTACCAGGAACGCCATTCGGTTTCGAGGTTAATTGGCGCACCTCCCGGATATGTTGGATATGACGAAGGAGGACAATTGACTGAAGCTGTTCGAAGAAAGCCTTATTCGGTAGTTTTATTGGATGAAATCGAAAAAGCACATCACGATGTTTTTAATATTCTTCTGCAGGTGTTGGATGATGGACGATTAACAGACAATAAAGGAAGGGTGGTTGACTTTAAGAATACCATCGTGATTATGACCTCAAATATTGGATCGCACCTGATTCAGGATAAAATTGAAAGGATGAGCGAAAGCAACAAAGATGAATTGTTGTGGCAGGCTAGAAGCGAGGTTTTAGAACTCTTGAAAAAGAGTATTCGACCAGAATTCCTGAACAGGATTGATGAAAACATTGTATTTACGCCACTGGATAAAGTAGAGGTAAAACGAATCGTGCAGTTGCAATTTAAGGCTGTTCAGCAAATGCTTTCTAAAAATGATATCAGTATAGAGTTAAGCGATAGTGCAGTTGATTACCTTGGAGAACTGGGCTTTGATCCCCAGTTTGGAGCACGCCCCATTAAAAGAATATTGCAAAAACAGGTTTTGAATGATTTGTCGAAACAGATACTGTCCGAAAACATTACAGCCAGTCAAAATATACTGGTTGATGTAATTAACGAAACGCTTGTATTTAGGAACATACAGGACGTTTAATGACTACATTTAATTAGACGATAAAAGGCTCATCTTTAGGATGGGCTTTTTTGTTTAAGAAATATCATGTAAAAAATCGGGTTTCGCAGTGCAAAATTCATCTTGATCGAATACTAACATAAAAATAATAAGGCTTTCAATTTTAAATTCTACTTTAGTGCTTGAAATAGAAAACCAATTAAACTAAATTATTTTATGATTGTATTAGGAATTATTATTGTACTGGCAGGTTTGGCCATGCTGTTTTTAAAGCCAATATTGGTAAGTAAGTCGCAAACATTCTCGAAACTAACTTCTCGTTTTTCTCTTGGAGTAATTGGTTCAGGTGTTGTTATGATTATTATGCCATTTTTATTTTTCTGGGCAGAGCCTGGTTATCAATACTTTGTTGTTTATCCTAATGGTGGAAAAGATGCCGTAATGTCGGAAGGAATTAAATGGAGAGGATTCGCGAAAATTATCCCATGGCAAAAGTACATCGATGTTAAGGTGGTGAGTAAAGGAGAAAAGAATGATGATATCGAAGGAGTGATGAATCCAATTCCGATTCGTTTTATCGACCAGGTAACAGCTTCAGCAAAGTTATCTACTCGCTTCCAGTTACCAACCGATAAAGAGTCCTTTATTGAAATGGCAATTGAGTTTAGATCTTTGCAAAATCTTGCTAACAACACTCTTATACCAACTGTTCGCGAAGTAGTATCGAATACTGGTTATATGTTTGCAGCACAGGATTATATTTCGGGTTCTGCATCCGATTTTAGGGTAGCAATCGAAGATCAGTTGAAAGATGGAGCTTATAGTGTTGAGAAACTTGAATATCGTGATACTATTGTTTCTTCGATTGAGGATAGTAGTCGTGAAATTAAGGAAATTCAGACTCGTTACGAGGTAAAGAAGAGAAAAGATGAAAATGGTAAATTTATTCGTATACCTCATGATATCAATGAGAATAACATTATTGTGGCACAGGTAATTGTTGATGATGTAATTCTGGAAGCTGTCTTTAAAAAGCGACTGGAAGCTCAGCGCGATGAGTCAGCAAAAAGACAGTTGGAACAGCAGAAAATTAAAACTGCAAAAGATGCGCAGGCTCGTATTGTTGCCGAAGGGGAAAGAGATAAAGCGGCGGAACGTGTTGCGCAGGAAAAAGAACAGGTTAAGGCTCTGATCTCTATCGAAACCAAATTGAAGCAAGAGGAAACCAACAAAAGACTTGCAGCAATTGCGCTAGAGACCGAGAAGTTGAAATCTGCAGCTAAAAAGGTTGCTGCTGATGCCGAATCATACCAAAATGCGAAGTTGGTTTCGGCAGGTTTAACACCTCAGGAACGAGCTCAAATCGAAAAAGAAATTGCAATTGGTGTGGCAAAAGAAATAGCCAAAGTTAAATTCCCGGATGTCATGATTACCGGTAATGATGGCAAGAACGGAAAAACACCTCTTGAATCGTTAATTGGAGCTGCAATGGCAAATCAGTTAATGGATACCAAATTGAAGAAATAGTCCTTTTAATTTTCGAAATTCAGTTAGGGCCTTCGCAATGAATTTTGCGAGGGCTTTTTTTAATCTGATTTCTGCAAACCATTGCGGTAAAAAATTGAACAAAAAACACTTCCATTCTAATCATTTGAACAATTATTGCATTAATTTGCTTGTTAAATGTGATATCATTCAAAAAATCCAATTAATAATATAAAACATCTCAAATGTCGAATAATGAATTAAAAGCTGCCTGGCTTAAAAATTATAGCACAGCACCTAAACAATTAGAGAAGATGGGAGAAATTAAAGGTTTAATTAGTGCCTTTAATGCCAATGTTGATGCGGTTATCAAAGTGAGTGGAAAGGATGTAGAGAAGTTGATCAGAAATAATAAGCTGGACCAAAATTTAATTTTATCTGGAGAGGAAAAAGCCATTCGAAAAAATGAAGACGCAATTCGAGGTATTGCCCATTGTTTTAAAGGCGGAATTGCCGAAGAATGGTTGATTGAAGATGTAGATGTTTTTTATTGGCTGAACAAACATGTTGGCTACGATAAACTACAAATGGGAGGACAAGGTGGTATTGTTGCCAATGCCATGGCCGTGTGTGGTGTTCAAAATGTGTATGTACATTGTGCATCGGCACCTAAAGAACAATCGCAGCTGTTTCTCGATTTGCCAAACCTGCTAACTACCGACGAAAATGGTGAATTAAAGCAGGCTTCACTGGTCGATCGAAAAGGAGATAATGCGCTAATTCACTGGATTATTGAATTCGATAAAGGGGATACGCTTACCATTGGTGATGAAACTTATACCTGTCCGAAAGCAAACCGATTTATTGCAACCTACGATCCTTTAAATTTTAAGCTTCATATCGATGATAATTTCAACAATAGGATGGCTAAAGAGGATGTAAATCCGGAATACATCATTTTGTCTGGTTACCAAATGTTGCATGAAACTCTGGCTGATGGAGCCAAGGGAGCTGAGCGTATCGATTTATCGAAAGGTTTGATTGCAGACTGGAGAAAATCTTGTCCGGATAATTTGTTGCACCTGGAAGTTGCTTCTACCCAGGATAAGGTCGTGAGAAAGCACCTTATCGATAGCCTGGTTCAGGATGTAGATAGTTTGGGTTTTAACGAAAGAGAGTTAATCGATATCCTTGAAGTGATTGGTGAGGAAGAATTGGCGAAAGAGTGCGATAATCTAACGAATGCTTCTAACCTTTTTAAAGGAATGTTAAAGGTGTATGAGTATACTCAATGTCCTAGAATGCAGCTACACATGTTTGGATTGTATGTTACACTGCAGCAAAAAGGTTTTAAAGTAAGCCCAATTCAAAATAGAGATGGTATGCAATTGGCCGCTACGGTAGCAGCTGCCAAAGCAGGAACAGGTGCAATTAACAGCAAAGATGTGTTGATGTGGGCAAAAGACCATCAGGTTTCAGATGTAGGCCTGAACGAATTGGAAGGCTTAAGCAATACCGTGAAAGAAATACTTGGAGACAATGATTTGTTATCATCTGGTATTTATACCAATCAGGAAATCGAAATTATTGCTGTACCAACCATTTTAATTGAAAAACCAGTTACCTTGGTAGGAATGGGAGATACCATTTCATCGGTATCGTTGGTTGGTGCAATCTAATAAAGATATAATTGTCAAATTAAAATGAGCTTCTGGGTCTTTGCCTGGGAGCTCATTTTTTTTCTATAAAAATAGCCCTTGGTGTGGTACCCGGGCTATCTTCACTTTCATCGCGAACTGCATGTGTGGAGCAGTTCAAGCTAACTCTAACTTCTTATACTAATCTAATCTTTAACCTTTGAATTATTTCATGACATTGCGAATATATGCCTGCGCACTTAATATTGAGTTTAATTGACGATTAACAACTCATAAAAATCTATTAATCGCTCAATTTTTGAAGAAAATAGCTTTTCCGAATCAGTGTAATTTGGATTTCGGATAACTTGAAAATCATTTTCCTATGCCTGATTAAAAGAAAAAAATCTGTAATAAAACCATCAGAATATATAGGAAAATTACAGTTTTAAGAATCATTAAAAATAAAATATGTGAAAAAAGATTTTTCAGAAAACGTTTGCGTAATCAAAAAAAATACACTTTATTGTGGCGTATTTAAAAAGTAAAACACAATTACCATTTGTAACTTTACTAATCACACAACTGATTTTCTTGCTATTAGGCAAGCGAATTCTAACCACTAACTAATCACTAACAATTAAGGCTTCGCTTGTGCGAGGCCTTTGTTGTTTTCTACAATAATTGTTTCCTTCTTCTTTACCAGCAGTTTTTAGTGTTAAATATTTCATTTGTTGTTGAAAAAGCCTGAGTGGTAGTGCTTATTTTATCCTTGTAAACTATGTGAATAGTAAGAAATGTAAATACTTACAAGATTTTAGCTTTGGTAATGAGTTGATATGCAATCGTTTCCTGCGTGTGTTTTATAACAGTAGGTAATTAACTACAAAAATCTTTAAAAGTGCTTTGATTTCTATTCAAAGTCATTAAAATTTGCAAGATCAATTATTATAATTCTTACGGAATAATTTAAACTAATTTCATTAACAATGACACCTAAGTTTAAAGCGCAAGCCGGAACTTTCGAATCAAGCGATATTATGGTCTTGATCGAACCTGTAACAGAGGAAACCGGTCGCCAAATTGATATTTCTTCAACTGTAATGCTACAGTTCGAAAATGATATCAAAACTACGATTAATCAGGTATTAGATGAGTTGGATATCCAGGATGTTCACTTGATTGCAAAAGATAAGGGAGCACTTACGCCAACAATTAAGGCAAGAGTAGAAGCTGCTGTTAAACGTTCTTTAGGTATTCAGGAGGGTACAATGTAATGGCAAAGAAGAAAAGAAGATCAATGTTGTACATTCCGGGAAATAATCCTGCAATGATTCAACAATCCGGAGTTTATGGTTGCGATGCGGTTTTATTAGACTTGGAAGATGCTGTAGCTTTGAACCAGAAAGATGCTGCAAGAATTTTGGTACGTAACATGCTACAAACTGTAGAGTTTTACGATACCGAAGTTTGTGTTCGTGTAAACAACATGCACACCCCATTTGGCCTTGCCGATTTAGAGGAAATTGTGCCACTACAACCTGATAACATCAGATTTCCAAAAACAGAAACAGTTCAGGATGTAAAAGATTTCATGAAAGAAGTTCGAAGAATCGAGAAAAAACATGGAATTAAGAATCCTACAATGACCATTCATGTAATGATCGAAACAGCAAAAGGTGTTGCCAATGTGTACGATATTGCAAATGCCGATTCACGAATTGATGCAATTACAATTGGTGGTCAGGACTTAACTGCCGATATGGGAATTGTGAAAACTCCTGATGGTGTTGGTATCGATTATGCTCGTAAGCGTATTGTTATGGCCGGAAAAGCATATGGATTGGATGTTTTAGACACCGTTTTTGCAGATGTTAATGATGAAGAAGGACTTCGTGAAGAAACAGAATACATCAAAAAAATAGGTTTTGCTGGTAAGGCACTGATTAACCCTCGCCAGGTAGATGTTGTGCACGAAGTGTTTAATCCAACCGAGAATGAAGTGCGTAAAGCATACAGGGTATATTCGGAGTTTATCAGAAATAAAAATGCGGGTATTGGTGTATTCGCAATTGATGGTAAAATGGTTGATGCTCCTGTTGTACAAAGAGCAATTACCGTTTTGGAATATGCAAATATCGATTTAAAAGAAATTGAAAAATCGGTTGCAAGTTAACAGCTTTTCTGTTTTACGAATTGATACTAATACAAAGACAAAATGAAAAACGCATTAGGAGTTGAAATTCCTGAATATATAGAAGGATTTGGCGAATTAAAGCCATTCCGTGGTGTTTGGAAAAGCATTATTGAAGATGAAGCTCCGGCTACAAATATTTCCAGAACACTTAAAGCAAAAAAACCTCATACCTCAAAACTTTGCGATAACTTAGAGGCTGCCATCAAAAAGTGTAATCCATTCGATGGAATGACGGTTACTTTTCACCATCACCTACGTGGTGGAGATGGTGTTTTGATGCAAACCATTAAGATACTTGACGAAATGGGAATCAAAGACATTACTTTGGCTTCTTCATCGTTAACTTCGGCTCACGATGGTCTTGTACCTTACGTAGAGAAGGGTATGATTACCAAGATTTTTTCTTCGGGGATTCGTGGAAGACTTGGTGAAATTATTTCGATGGGTAAACTAAAATACCCAGCGATTATTCACTCGCATGGTGGACGTGTGCGCGACTTCCTAACAGGAAGAATTAAGCCAGATTTGTCGGTTTTGGCTGCTTCGGCTGCCGATGAGGAAGGTAATGCTACAGGTTCTCATGGTCCTTCGGCATTTGGTTCTATGGGTTATGCTGATATCGATGCAAGATACTCTAAGAATGTAATTATTGTAACCGATAATTTGGTTGATTACCCTTGTGTTCCAAGTACCGTTCGTCAGCACTTTATCGATTATGTGGTAAAGGTAGACAGCATTGGTGATGCAAGTAAAATTGCATCGGGAACTACTCGTATTACCACTTCGCCAATGGACTTACGCATTGCACGTATTGCTGCCAATGTAATCGAACATTCTGGTTTGTTTAAGGATGGTATGTCTTTCCAGGTTGGTGCTGGTGGAGCATCCTTGGCTGTGGCAAAATTTCTTCGCGAAGATATGAAACGCAAAGATATTAAAGGTAGTTTCATGATTGGTGGTGTTACTTCTTACGGTGTAGATATGTTGAATGAAGGCTTATTCCAGGCAATCTTCGACGTTCAATCTTTCGATGCTGCTGTAAGTTCTTCTGTTTTAAACAATCCAAACCATATCGAAATTACTTGCGACCAGTATGCAAATCCGAACAACTGTGGATCGATGACCAATAAACTTGATGTTGTGGTTCTTGGTGCTCTGGAAGTTGATGTGGATTTTAATGTAAACGTAATTACAGGTTCGTCGGGCGAAATTCGTGGTGCATCGGGTGGACACTCAGATACCGCTTCGGGTGCAAACCTAACGGTTGTGGTTTGTCCTTCTTTCCGTGGGCGTTTGCCAATTGTGAAAGACAGAGTTCACACCGTAGTTACACCAGGTGAAAGTGTTGATGTAATTGTTACAGAGCGCGGTGTATGTGTGAATCCTTCTAAGCCAAATCTTGCTGCTGCTTTAATTAAAGCAGGTGTTAAAGTTGTCGATATCAAAGACCTAAAAGAGAAGGTGGATGCGATGACTGGTATTCCAGCCGAGAAAGAACTAGGTGACAAGATTGTTGCTTTGGTAGAGTATCGTGACGGAACCATTATTGATGTGATTTACAATGTTGAAAATCTCTCGTAAAGAGATTCTTACATAAAGAAAGTGCACCCTAATTGTTATTTTACTTTTAGGGTGTAATTTTATATCATATTTAAATGAATTTATTGCTGATTTAATGATTGCAATATGGATGATGTGTTAGGAAAAATATTAGCTGCCAGGGACAAAAGGGCGGTTTTGCGTGGAGAGATTTCCAAATCAGGAATGGCTTCTTTAAGTCTGAATTTTAATATTCCCGGCTATCCGAAATCCGATGAGAAAATCCATTTATGCTTTCAGAAAGTTTTATCAGAGCTGAAGCGTCATTTGCTATCGCACCGAATATTAATAGATTCATCAAAAGAGCATTGTGCGACAGATGAGGCAGGCGACCTTTTTCTTGTTCCCATTCTAGATGGAAATTGTGTCATTGAGGAAATAAAGCAAATCACTGAAAAGTTTGAGGAGAATCATACTTTGGGTCGACTTTTAGATGTTGATATAACCAACGCTCAGGGGGATCCGGTTTCTTCGGGCAAAGCCAAAACATGTTACTACTGTAGCGAAAAGCCAGCTTTGCTTTGTATGCGCCAGCAGAATCATTCTTATACTGATATCCGTAAAAAAATAAATGCAGATATCGATAAGTATTTAAACGAATTGAGCAGGGAGCAGATCTGCAATGATCTTGCTGCAAAAGCATTAAAATCTCTTTTGCATGAGGTGGCCCTATCTCCAAAACCCGGATTGGTCGATCGTTTTTCAAATGGTTCTCACGACGACATGGACTTTGCCACTTTCCTGAATTCAGCCTCGGTTTTATCGGTTTATTTTAAGGAGATTGCCAATTACGGTTTTTCTTTTAAACATGAAAACCTGAAAGAAGCTCTTCCTGAATTAAGAAGAATTGGATTGCTGATGGAAGAGGATATGTTTCGTGAAACCAAGGGAGTAAATACACACAAAGGAGCGATTTTCCTTTTGGGATTTTCTCTTTTTGTTAGTGCCTATTTAATTGCAAAACAGCGTTTCAATTACCATTCATTTGTTGATTTGATTCAAAAGCTGAATGGAAACCTGGTGGAGCGCGAACTAGGCAGAAAACTTTACCAAACCAAACAAACGCATGGGGAAGTTTGTTTTGAGAAATATGGAAACAAAGGAAGAGGAATTAGAGGCGAAATTCAGGCAGGTTTACCTTGTGTTTTTGAAAATGCAATTCCGGTTCTTGAACGTCACCTCGCCAATGTGGAGGCAGATGATAAGCTTTTGCAAAAATCATTGACACATGCCCTGTTGGCCTTAATTGCGAACAACGACGACAGTAATATCCTTTTTAGAAAAGGGGTTGATGTACTTGATGAATTAAAAGCAAAAGCACAATTGGCAATGGATTGTTTTGGAGAAGAAGATTTTGAAAATCGCTATTCCGATTTAATCAACTACTGTGAAAGCAATCACATCTCACCGGGAGGATCGGCTGATTTATTGGCGGTATCGTACTTTATCTATAGCCTTGCCAATTATCATTCTTAGCTTTCATTTATAACAAATCGGGCAAAAAAAACAAATAACATTTATCATGATTTTTGGATAATAATATATCTCTGAAACATATGAAAAAAGCTTTGTTGTTTCGTAAAATCCAATAATATTGACTGATGTTTTAATACGCTATCACACACTAACAAAATACTAAACTAAGGACAAAAATATGGGAGTTGAAAATACTGATTACAGAGAAGAATCTTTGGATCTGCGAAACCCCTTCGATATAAAACTGGTGACAGAATTTCTGGAACCATTGGGATTCGATTTTAATCAGCATGATGTTGATTATAGCATGATACTTTACAATTTGAATGATGAGGTAATTGGTACCGGATCGTACAAAGGAAGAGTGTTGAAATATGTAGCTGTGGCACCTAAATTTCGTGAAGGAGCAGCCTTTGCACAAATCGTAACACATCTTATCGATATTGTGATACAGGAGCACAAACATATTTTTGTTTACACCAAACCAAGGAATCTTGAAGTGTTTAAAGGTTTAGGTTTTACCGAAATTGCAACAGCTGAGCCTCTGTTTTCTGTTTTGGAATTTGGTTACGAAAACATTAAAACCTACCAGGATTATTTAAGATCTATTAAAAAAGAGGTGAATGTGGGCGATATCGCTGCCGTTGTAGTGAATTGCAACCCTTTTACCAAAGGTCATAAATACCTGATCGAAAAAGCATGTAAGGAAAACAGGTTGGTGTACTTGTTTGTAGTGGAAGAAGACAGATCGTCCTTTACTTTCGATATCAGATGGAGATTGATAAAGGAAGAGTTGGGGCATATCGAGAACCTGATAATGGTAAAAGGAGGAAACTATGTGGTTTCAGGCACAATATTCCCTTGTTATTTCCTAAAGCAGGAAAAGGAGAGCGATATTGCTGCAAAACAAGCCGAGCTCGATGTAATTACTTTCCTGCATTACATTGTGCCAGTTCTGAATATCAATAAACGATATGTTGGAACAGAGATGTATTCGCCGGTTACAGCTGCATACAATGAGGCAATGATCAAATACCTTCCTTCGAATGGTGTAGATTTGTTGGAAATACCAAGAATTACAAGTGGAGATGATGATAACTACATTTCAGCCTCGAAGGTAAGACAAGCTATTAGAGAGGATCGACTGGAAGAGGTACTGGATTTCCTGCCTGATTCAACAAAGAACTTCCTGCTTTCGGACGAATCATTGGAGGTAAGAACAAAAATTCAAAATACCATATCAAGACATTAAATCATGTGATTTCGATATAAAATAAAAGCCAGACAACGTCTGGCTTTTTTGATATGATTATTTTTTAATTTTTTGTAGCAAACTGGCTAATCCTGTTGGTTTTGTATTGTAGGTGTATTTCGCAAACAACAGGTAGAAAAGCAATACCAGGTTGAATAGGTAATTGAAATAAAGAGGAATGTGATAGTTTTTATTAGCAATATCATCCACTAAGATATAGCTAAGTGTAAAAATTTCACCCCAAAACCAAAGCCATAAAAAAATCTCGCTTAAGTCGTCTGTTTTCCTGGTTTTAAAAGTGTGTATAACTTGTGGAAGTGCACAAATTGCAAATAGCAAACTTCCAATCCAACCAATTACTTCATTCATTTTCCCCAATTTTGATATTTAGGGCAAATGTGCTAAAAAAAGTTGAATTCGAAAATATAGAAATCTATTTTCTTTGGATCAAAAGAAGGGTTCTGTCGTCATCAAATTTTGAGACGTTGTAGGTCTTTGTAAGTTCTTCTTCTATGGCTTGAGGGTGTAGTTCTTTCTCTAATTTGAACTTGTTTAAGGAATGAAACAAGGCATCGTCGCCAATCATCTCATTGTTTTTGTCGTTTACAGCCTCTGTGTAACCATCGGTATAAAACAAAACCTTGTCACCCTTATTAAAATCGTGAACCAGGCTTTGATATTTGGTCGTTTTAATCACGCCAAGTAAAGTTCCCACAATATTAAGTTGCGAAATGGTGTCTTCCGATTTATTGTAGTAATATGGACGCAATGCACCAGCAGAAGCTACGCTGATTTTATTCTGCTTTGTGCAAATCGAGATCACGCTGAGTGTTGTAAAAACCTCGGTGAGCTGCATGTCCTTAAAAATGTACTGGTTAATGATGTCGAGGAATTTTCCAGGAGCTTCCACAAAATCAAATTCCTGTCGATTCAGGAAAAAGTTAATGGTACTTCTAATGTAAGCAATGTAGGCCGGAACAAAGAACCAGGCATCCCATTTTTTACCCATTACATCGCCCAATACAAATATCTTACGATTTTCATCTACATTGATAATTTCATAGTAATCGCCACCAGGCAATTTATCGTAGGGTTCATGTAGAATACGAATCTGGAAGTCATTTAGCTCATCAGAAAACTTGTTCTCGAACCTTATTGGCGATCGTTTGGCCGCAGTATTAAGGGCATTCAAATACTTGTTTTTCAGTTCATGTTCTCTTTGAATGTTGGAATTGATTTGATGTACTATTAATCTTGTATCCAGATTTTTATACAGAAAAGTGCTGATTTTGTACTTCAAGAGCTGATCCATCATTTCGGTATTATCCGGATCAGAAATTAGCAAACTTACCGGAACGTGAGCTGCTGTAATTTCAACTATTTTCTCAAGTATCGACATGGCCCAGGTGGCGGCATCATCGATAATGATTCCCCAATTGTTTGCACCTTGCAGAGCCATAAAAAAATCGGCATCGGTGTAAACTACCTTAATGTTGGTTTTTATTAGTTTTCGGGGAATTGGAAAAGGTTTGGTTCTGTTGGCACAGTATATTAAAGTGCCTTTGTCGTAACTAATGTCAGACTTTTCTTTTCCCGCAATAATTTCTTTTCGTAGAAATGCCTTTTTTAAGTGCGAGTTGATTTTTGAAACAAAAACTTTCTGTTTGATGGGCTTTGTGATGAAATCATCGGCACCATCATTAAGGTTTTTGATCCAGGTTTCCTCTTCGTTGTTTCCAGATAAGAAAATAAAAGGCGTATGCTTGTATTCGGGAGTGTTCCGAAAATGTCGCACCAACTCATTACCATCCATGATTGGCATGAAAAGATCCGAAATAATTAAATCGAAATGTTCGGTTTTGGCCTTATCAATGGCCTCAATACCATTTCTCGCTAATGTTGTTTTGTAGCTTAAGCCTCTTAATGTAAACTCTATAAACTTAAGTACAACAACATCATCATCTACAACGAGTATATGCGGTGAGGCCTTGGCCATAATGGCTTACTATTCTGCCGAGAAGCTGTTTACACAAGCGGTAGGATCCTGTAAAATCTCAAAAATAGAATCCAATTGCATTAATTCAATTAATTCCATTACATCTTTGTTGATATTGCAAAGCTTAATTTTGCTCTGGTGTTCTTTCGATGTTTTTAGGGCAGAAATTAATGCTCCAAAACCAGAACTATCAATAAAGTTAATGTCTTCAAAGTCAACTACAAGTCTTGTTTGTGGCTGTGTTAAAACTTCGTTCATTTTATCTTTTGCAATACCGGCATTTAAGGCATACAAACGATTTGTTTCGCAAAGTTTCATTATTGTAACAGAGTCGACGTGTTTGGTTTCAATATTCATAGCTTTAGATATGGTTTAAAGTTGTTTAAGACTTGATTTAAGTTCTTCAACGGCCAACGGACAATTGGTTAGAAAATGCTCTACCAAATCAGGAATGTGTTTCAATTCCGTGTCGTTAGTTGTTTCGTGCATCACATTACTCCAATTCTTTTCATCTTTAGGACTTAACTCAATTCCTTTTTCTTTTTTTATCTGTAACTCAAATTTAAGATTTCCTTTTGAAAAATGCTCTAATTGTTCTAAACAATCTCCAATACTATCCATTCCCATTGTTCGAACCGATGATTTTGCTTTGTGTGCAACTGCTCCAAGGCCTTCCCAGTTCTTTGTTTCAAAATTTGAGCTAACCTCTTCAGTAAATTCAGGGATTTGTTCAATGAATATTTCGATCATTTCTTCGATAATACTGTTGTCATTTCCCGACATTTCCTTTAAATAGGACAAATTGGTGAGTTGTTCTCCTTGAGTCATTCTACAGGATAAAATAATTTTAACAAATTAACAGGACTGATTTTTAAAAGTCCTGTAAATCTGAGTGGTTTTACTACATATAATATTGCAATGATACTAATTTATTTTCAAATTACCTATCAGTTTTATCATTCAATAAGAGCATTATATCCTTTGATTTATGGAATGTTTGCCAATAGTTTAATCCGGAAAGGAAACATTTTATTTTATTATCAGTATTAGTGAATATGAAATTTGGATAATTGATCCATTTTAAGAAAACCCATATCAAAACTAACTACTGGTCTCTATGAAATTTAAATTTACTACTCTCACTCTTTTTTTCTTTGTTGTTTTTACAAATTTATCGGCCCAAAACCTGATTGATATTAAGAAGTCAGATTATGTAGATGGGCATAAGGAAAGAAAAAACGCATACAAAAAAATTACAACTGCTGCTGCACTTTTCGAAAAAGGAGAAGGCTATGTTCGCGAAGCAATTCCTCTGCTTTTGGATGCTTATCAGGTTAATGACAAAAATTCGGCATTGAATTACAATATTGGTGTTAGCTATTTGATATCAGGACCAAGAAATGAGGCTTTGCCCTTTTTGAACGCGGCA
The DNA here is from genome assembly GCF_013141825.1 of Marinifilum caeruleilacunae. Taxonomy (GTDB): domain Bacteria; phylum Bacteroidota; class Bacteroidia; order Bacteroidales; family Marinifilaceae; genus Marinifilum; species Marinifilum caeruleilacunae. The sequence continues at coordinate 173,297 of NZ_RZNH01000004.1, read as the reverse complement.
CAGCAATTAAATCCAGATGTGAGTGAGGATATTCATTTCCTGTTGGGAATGGCTCACCAGTATCGAAACGAATTTGATCAGGCAATTGTTCAGTATAAAATCAATATTGAACTGATTAGGCAAAATAAATACAAAGACAAACAGGATTTGATTCTCTTGAGTGAAAAAAGAATCGCAGAGTGTAAAAATGGGAAGAAATTAAAGAAAGGAGAGTCTGAATTTCAGGTTGAATTGCTTGGAGAAAAAGTGAATACAGTCTTTGATGAGTTTAACCCAATATCAAGACAGGGTGTGATGTATTTTAGTTCAAGACGAGGAGATGAGCAAAGTTCACGATCGGCAACAGATCAAAAATATTACGAAAAAATATTTAAGCAGAATTCCGAAGCAGCAGCCAGTAAACTTCCTTTGAATACACCTAATAAATCGAATGTTGGATTAATGTATACCAACGATAATGATTTTGTGATTTATACTGGTGCAGAAGGAAATGGAGATGTTTATTTTTCAAAGACTGATAAAAACAAATGGACAAAAGGCAAGGCTTTGAAATTTATCAACGAAAGTAAATCGAGAGAAAGTTCGGTTTGTTTTTGTAAAGATGAGAAAGAGGTTTATTTCGTAAGTGACCGAAAGGGAGGTTTTGGCGATTGTGACATCTATTATGCACAGAAAAATGAATCAGGCAAATGGTCTAAGCCTATGAATCTTGGTGGCGAAATCAATACAGAATACGATGAGAGCGATGTTTTTGTAAACAAGGATGGAAGTGCATTGTATTTTAGTTCCAGAGGTCATAATACAATGGGAGGTTATGATATTTTTAAATGCGAAAGAACCGATAGCGGAGAATGGGGCAGACCTAAAAACCTGGGCTTCCCAATTAATAGTACCGACAATGACATCACCTATTTTGAAGATGAAGAAGGAAGATTCTATTTTGCTTCGGAGAGATCTGGAGGACCTGGAGGCTTTGATATTTATAGAGAAAAACAAATTGTTGAAAAAATTAAAGAACCAAATATTCTAGCTGAGAAAGCTAAGATTAAAGAAGTACCCAATGAATTGAAACAAGAAAAAATGAGTGCCCCTGTAATGGCTGTACCAGTTATTGTGCCAAATATCCCTGTAAAGGAGAAAACTGTGGAGCTTGAAGAGATTAAAATGAAGCAAGAGTTGGTGCAGGAAGATTTTGTATACAGAGTTCAAATTGCAGCTTGTAAAAGAGAAATGGGACCCGCTGATCTATTCAAGAGATATAAAGGTGGAGATGTTATAGAACACTTGTATGTAGAAGGTTGGCACAAGTATACCATTGGAGGTTTCGAAACTTTTGACGAAGCTGCCGAATATCGTGATTCATGTGGCGTTCACGATGCTTTTGTAGTGATATTTAAAGGTGGATATCGCCTGGGAATTGCAAAGAAAACAGGAGGTGTAAAGTAATTTACGGATTCGGTTGTTATCTAAGAAAATTTTCTACATTTGCACTAACAATAACACATACATAATTCACATTTTTTCTTAGGTATTCGATTTACTAATAAAATTAGTACCGATTGCCCTAAATACAAAATACAATGAAAAGAACAGCTTTCACTAGTTTTCATGAAGAACTAGGTGCAAAAATGGCACCATTTGCAGGCTATAGCATGCCAATTGAGTACACCGGAGTAAAAGATGAGCACGTTTGTGTTCGCGAAAAATTAGGTGTTTTCGATGTTTCACATATGGGAGAATTTTGGGTTAAAGGCCCTAAAGCTTTTAGCTTTGTTCAAAAACTAACAACCAATGATGTTGCAGCTTTATCTGATGGTAAAGTTCAATACAGCTGTTTTCCTAACGGAGAAGGTGGAATCGTTGACGATTTGTTGGTGTACAGAATTGACGAAGAAACCTATCTTTTGGTAGTTAATGCTGCTAATATTGAAAAAGACTGGAACTGGTGTTGTAAAAATGCTGAAGAAATGGGATTGGAAGTAGGCAAGGAGTTGTACAACGCTTCTGATGAAATTTGCCAGCTTGCAGTTCAAGGCCCATTGGCACTTAAGGCAATGCAAAAAATTGTTGATGTTCCTGTTGAAGATATGGAATACTACACATTCAAAAAAGCAACTGTTGCAGGAATCGAAAATGCAATTTTTTCTACAACTGGTTATACCGGATCTGGCGGATGTGAAATTTATGTAGCAAACGATGATGGTGAGAAACTTTGGAATGCGGTAATGGAAGCAGGAAAAGAATTCGGTCTTCAGCCTATTGGTTTAGCTGCCCGCGATACCTTAAGACTAGAAGTTGGTTTCTGTTTGTATGGTAACGATATCGATGACAATCACACACCAATTGAAGCTGGTTTGGGTTGGATTACAAAATTTGTTGAAGGAAACGATTTTATCGATCGTGATTTCTTCGAAAAGCAAAAAGAAGAAAAACCTAAGCGCAGATTAAAAGGTTTCGAAATGATTGACAGAGGTATTCCTCGCCAGGGTTACAAGATTGAAGATGCTGAAGGAAACGAAATTGGAGAAGTAACTTCTGGTACAATGGCTCCAATGGTTGATAAAGCAATTGGTATGGGATATGTAAAAGAAGGATTTTACAAAGCCGATACAGAAATCTTCATCCGTGTTCGTAAAAAAGCATTGAAAGCAAAAATTGTGAAGATCCCTTTCTATAAAGGATAAAGATCAGTCCTAAAATATTTGAAGCAGGTACTTTTAAAAGTATCTGCTTTTTTTGTGAAAATACAAAGAGAGTTCTAACATAAATTCTTACATTTGTTTCTCTCTTTTGAGCAGGTGAGGAGGTAAATCTGACAGTTTTTGATCTTTCCTTGGGTGATAAATCTCACGTTGTCCATTCAGAATGTATCCGGAATTGGAAAAATTGCCACCAAATTGATTAAAAAGAGAACAAAATCAAAATGTTTTCTGTGGGTTAAATTGCTGTTTTTCAGACTGTAAATATTAATCTATACGAAGGGGGTGGAAATGATTATTTTTTTGTTGAAAAACATAGAAATTAAGAACTAAAATCATTTCTAAATAAATTTTTATTTGCAAATTTGCCTCAGGATATGGAATAATACAAAAATTTAAAACGTTTGAAAAAATGAAAGTACACAACTTTTCTGCAGGCCCTTCAATCCTTCCAGATTTTACAGTAGAAAAAACTGCTGAAGCTATCAAAAATTTTGCTGGTACAGGACTTTCTGTAATGGAAGTTTCTCACCGTAGCAAAGAGTTTGTTGCAGTTATGGATGAAGCTATCGCATTGTTCAAAGAATTATTGAGCATTCCTGAAGGATACTCAGTATTATTTGTTGGTGGTGGTGCATCAACTCAGTTCTGCATGATTCCTTACAACTTGATGGGGAAAAAAGCAGCTTACCTTAATACAGGTGCCTGGGCGAACAAAGCTCAAAAAGAGGCTAACCTTTTTGGTGAAGTTGTAGAAGTAGCATCTTCAAAAGAGGCAATTTACAATTACATTCCAAAAGGATATGAAATTCCTGCTGATGCGGATTATTTCCACATTACTACCAACAATACCATTTATGGTACAGAAATTAAAGAAGATATGGATATCAATGTTCCTTTGGTAGCTGATATGTCTTCTGATATTTTCTCTCGTCCGGTTGATGTATCTAAATATGCATTAATTTATGGTGGTGCTCAAAAGAACCTTGCTCCTGCAGGTGTTACTTTTGTGATTGTTAAAGATGAAATTTTAGGTAAAGTTGATCGTCAGATTCCTACAATGTTGGATTACAGAACTCACATTAAAGGTGAATCTATGTTCAATACTCCTCCTGTAGTTCCAGTATTTGCTGCTCTTCAAACTTTGAAGTGGATCAAAGAACAAGGTGGTGTTGCAGCAATGCAAAAAATGAACGAAGAAAAAGCTGCAGTTCTTTACGATGAAATCGATCGTAACCCAATGTTCAAAGGTACTGTTGTTAATAAAGAAGATCGTTCTTTAATGAACATCTGCTTTATAATGGCTGATGAGTACAAAGAATTGGAAAAAGACTTCTTCGAATTTGCTACTTCTAAAGGCATGTCTGGAATTAAAGGTCACCGTTCAGTAGGTGGTTTCCGTGCTTCTACATACAATGCTTTACCAAAAGCAAGTGTACAAGCTCTTGTTGACTGCATGAAGGAATTTGAAGCAATGCACGTAAAATAATATATTCTTGAATGGCAGGATAGAGGTTATCTGACATCCTGCTTTTCGTCATTCAAATGCATGAGGAACGACTAAAGTAATTCTATGTAATTACTTCGATTTGGCTGGCAATGACATTTTATTTTTTTAATTAAAAATTTCAAATAAAATGACAAAAGTATTAATTGCAACCGAAAAGCCTTTTGCTCCTGCCGCCGTTAATGGTATCAGAGAAGTTGTGGAAGGCGCAGGTTACGAGTTGGCTTTGTTGGAATCTTATACTGATAAGGCTGATCTATTGGCTGCTGTAGCTGACGTGGATGCTATGATTATCCGAAGCGATAAAGCAACACGTGAAGTTGTTGAAGCTGCTAAAAATCTTAAGGTTATCGTTCGTGCAGGTGCCGGATACGATAATATCGACCTTGAAGCTTGTACTGAAAAAGGAATTGTAGCAATGAACACTCCAGGACAGAACTCAAACGCTGTTGCTGAGTTGGTGTTAGGAATGATGGTATTCTTAGCAAGAAACGGTTACAATGGAAAAGCTGGTGTTGAGCTTAGAGGGAAAAAAATCGGTATCCATGCATATGGTAACGTAGGTCGTTACGTTGGCGAAATTGCGAAAGGCTTTGGAATGGAAGTTCTTGCTTTCGATCCATTTGTTGCCAAAGAAGCAATCGAAGCTGATGGTGTGAAAGTAGTAGAATCTGTAGAAGAATTATATAGCACATGTAACTATATTTCTTTGCATATTCCTGCTAACGATAAGACTAAAAAATCAATCAATTATGACTTGTTGAACAAGATGCCAGAAGGGGGTATCCTTGTAAACACAGCTCGTAAAGAGGTGATTGATGAAGAAGGATTGATGAAATTAATGGAAGATCGCAAAGATTTCGCTTACATTTCTGATATCGCTCCTGATTGTAAAGATGAGATTGCTGCTAAATTTGACGGCCGCTTCTTCTTTACACCTAAAAAGATGGGTGCACAAACTGCCGAAGCAAATATCAATGCTGGTATTGCTGGTGCAAACCAAATTGTGAACTGTATCGAAAAAGGAGATACAACTTTTAAAGTAAACTAGATCGTGATTTTGTGATTTAGTGAATTTGTAATTTTGGGAGTTTACAGCTATTAAATGTTTGATTTTGAAAAATTAGATCTTTATCAGAAATCATTGGAAATGATTAAAATGGTTTATAACCAAACGAAACACTTTCCAAATGATGAGAGGTTTGGTTTAACAAATCAATATAGAAGAGCTGCAAATTCTGTTGCTTTAAATATTGGAGAGGGATATGGGGAGACAATACCCTTGTCTTTAAAATATCTGAAAACATCAAAAGGTTCTATTCGTGAATGTTTGGTGTGTTCTGAAATAGCATTGCAACAGAAATATATTGATCAAAATCAGTATGATGAGATTCGAAAAATATTAACTGATTTGTCTAAAATGGCATCGGGTTATAAGAAATATTTGGAGAAGAAACTGGAATCTAAATAACAATATTACAAATTCACGAAATCACTAATTCACAGATAGGTAAACACAAAAATTAACAACACAACAAAAACATATTAACGATGGCTATAGTAAAACCATTCAGAGGCTTGCGCCCTACTAAAGATATCGCTAAGGATTTAGCATGTCTTCCATACGACGTAATGAATTCAGAAGAGGCTGCTCAAATGGCTGAAGGTAAAGATTGTTCTTTATTACACATTACAAGAGCAGAGATTGATTGTCCTGCTGGAACTGATGTTCACTCTGAAGAAGTATATGAAAAATCAGTTTCAAACTTCAACTTGTGGCAAGAAAAAGGTTGGTTGAAGCAAGATGAAGAAGCTAAATTCTACATCTATGCTCAAACAATGGACGGTCGTACGCAGTACGGTATCGTTGCTAACGCTGCTTGTGAAGATTACAAAACAGGTGTAATTAAAAAGCACGAGTTAACTCGTCCAGACAAAGAAGAAGATCGTATGATCTTAACTCGTTACACTAAGGCTAACTTAGAGCCAGTATTCTTCTCGTACAAAGCAGTGCCTGAAATCGATGCTATTGTTGAAAACATCGTTAAAAACGAAGAAGCTACTTACGATTTCGTTGCAGAAGATGGTTTCGGTCACCATTTTTGGCCAGTAAACGATGCAGCTACAAACAAAGAGTTGGAAGAGTTGTTCGCAACTAAAGTTCCTGCAACATACGTAGCTGATGGTCACCACAGAACAGCTGCTGCTGCTCGTATTGGTGATGAGTTCGCTGCTAAGAATCCAAACCACACTGGCGACGAAGAGTACAACTACTTTATGGCAGTTCACTTCCCAGATAACCAACTGAAAATTATTGACTACAACCGTGTAGTAAAGGATTTGAATGGTATGACTGCAGAAGAGTTCTTGGCAAAGCTAGAAGGAACTTTCGAAGTAGAGTGCATGGGCGAAGAGATTTACAAGCCAGCTAAACTTCACGAATTCTCTATGTATTTAGAAGGAAAGTGGTACAAAATGAATGCTAAAGAAGGAACTTACGATGATAAAGATCCAATTGGTGTTCTTGACGTAACCATCCTTTCTAACCACGTATTGGATAACTTACTTGATATTAAAGATCTTCGTACGACTACACGTGCAGAATTCGTTGGTGGTATCCGTGGATTAGGTGAGTTGAAAAAACGTGTTGACAATGGTGATATGAAAGCAGCATTTGCATTGTACGCTGTATCTATGCAACAGTTAATTGATATTGCTGACACTGGTAACATCATGCCTCCAAAAACAACTTGGTTCGAGCCTAAGCTTCGTTCAGGTTTGTTAATTCACAAATTAGACTAATAAAAGTCAATACTATATTTGGGAGAGGGACGCGAAAGCATCCCTCTTTTTTTGTCCGTAATTGAAAATGAAGTGTTCGTTAATGGACATGTGAGATTATTTGCGATTATTCTCAATGTTCAGATAATGAGTGCGGTATGATGGGTGGCATGTTGATTGATTGTGAATTGTCATAACCTTAATCTTAGTGTGATGATTCTGAATTTTTTTAAGGTTGCCTTTCGCAACATGAAAAAGTATAAAGGCTATTCCTTTATCAATGTAGTTGGTTTAGCTATCGGGTTGGCTTGTGTATTCCTGATCTATCTTTTTGTTCAGGATGAATTAAGTTACGACAAGTTCTATACTAAGTCTGAGGATATCTATCGTGTTGCAGTAAAAATGAAGATGGGCGAAAGAAGATTTGAAGGGAATACGATTTGTGCGCCTTTCTCGCCTACAGCACAAGCAGATTTTCCTGAAGTGAAGTATGCGGTTCGCACACATTTCTGGAATAATGTACTATTCACCTATGAAGATAAACAGTTTGTAGAGAACAAGCTGTTGAGAACCGATTCAACTTTCTTCCAGGTATTCGACCGACCGTTTATTTATGGAGATCCAAAAACTGCCTTGTACGGTTCGGGCAATATTGTGTTGACCGAAAGCACAGCCAACAAGTATTTTGGAGAGGCAAATCCGCTTGGGAAAGTGATTCGTATGGGAGAAAAGACGCTCTATACCGTAACAGGTGTTGTAGAAGATGTGCCTGTGAACTCTCATTTTCATTACAATTTGGTGTGTAACCTAAAGCTAAGTGCCGAAGACAATGACAATTGGTTTAGCGATTACATGCAGGCCTATTTCTTGTTGGAGCCTGGCACGGATTATAAAGAGCTGGAATCGAAATTCAGAGATTTTACCCTGAAATACATGGGGCCAAAACTGAAAAGCGTTCTTGGTATTGATGTGTATGAGTGGGAAAATATGGGCAACGAGTTTAATTACTACCTGGAACCTCTGGAAAAAATATACCTGCACTCAAAAACCGATGGTCAAATAGAGCCCATTAGCGATATTAAGTACGTTTACATTTTCTCCGCCATAGCCTTTTTTATTCTTTTATTAGCATGTGTAAATTTCCTAAATCTTACTACTGCACGATCATACACCAGGGCAGGTGAAGTTGGCGTGCGCAAAGTTTTTGGAAGCAGTCGTGAAATGTTAATGATACAATTCTATGCCGAAACCTTTATCATGACAATTTTCGCTGCCATACTTTCCTATTTCTTAATTGAATTGATGTTGCCATCATTTAATATGATTGCAAAAAAGGAACTGTCATCAACATTGCTGTGGCAACCTCAATATCTGCTTTTTGTTGCAGGAGTAATCGTTTTTGTAGTCATTTTTGCAGGAACCTATACAGCTTTATCCTTATCGGGATTTAGAGTCATTAGTGTGCTAAAAGGCGAAGTTCGAAAAGGAAGGCTCGGGAAAAACATCAGGGCATCTCTGGTTGTTTTCCAATTTACTGTTGCCATTGGAATTTTAATATCGGCCTTTGTAATGAAGGAACAGGTAGACTTTATGCAAACCAAAAAACTTGGGTTTGAAAAAGAGAGAGTTATGGTGGTTGATCGAGCTTATACTTTCGATGCTGACGAAAAGGAGACCATTAAAGAAATGCTCTTTAAATATACGGGAGTAGAAAGTGTATCCTTCTCAGGGATGGTTCCTGGAAGAGGAACAAATGGCTGGTCGATGTACCGCGAAGGGGCAAGTAATGAAGACATGATCAATTTTAGACTGATGCATGTAGATGAGAATTTTATTGACCTTCTCGATTTGAAAATAAAGGAGGGAAGAAATTTTGATCGTAATAGACTGGCCGACACTGCTGTATTTATTGCAAACGAAGCAGCGATTCATGCATTAGGCTACACCGATTGCGCCATAGGTAGGAATGTATATCGCCCAAACTTTTCGGAAAATGGAAGAACGCTTATTGAGATTGTTGGTGTCATTAAGAACTTCCATTTCGAATCGATGAGAGATAAAATTTTACCCATGTTTTTAACCTATACTCCAAAATACCATCAAAGATATATGTTGGTGAAGTTAAAGCCTGATAATGTGATGGGCGGTATGAAAATGGTGAAAAAAATATGGATGAAAATGACCAAAGGCGAACCTTTTGAGTATTTCTTTCTGGATGAAGATTTCAATACTTTGTTTAAAGGTGAGGTGAGGGTTGCCAATATTTTGACATCATTTACCATTTTGGCTTTCATTATTGCCCTGCTTGGCCTACTGGGTTTGGTTTCGTTCGAAATGCAACAACGTGTTAAAGAAATTGGAATCAGAAAAGTATTGGGTAGCACAGAAATGAATTTAGTGGTGCTGCTTAGTAGAAATTTATGTGTGAGTGTGATTCTTGCAAATTTAATTGCCTGGCCAATTAGCTTTTATGCGATGCACAAATGGTTATCGAATTTTGTTTATCGAATCGATTTCCCCTGGTATTATTTTATTATTGCATTGGTGATATCATTATTACTCGCTGTAATTACAGTGAGCGGGCATTCGCTAAAGGTTGCCAATACAAATCCTATTAAATCGTTACGTTACGAATAGTATAAAGTATGCTTAGAAAAGAACTCTATTGTTTAAGGGTTCTTTTTTTTGTTTTTAACCATTTGGTTAAAAAATGTAAAAAGTCTTTTTGGCTAGAAATTAATGTCATATATTTGCATTAACCATTTGGTTAAACTAAATGGTTAATTTTATGAAATGATATTAACCAACTGGTTAAAAAAGATAAATATGAGAGAAAAATCGGAGGAAACACAAAAGCAAATCCTTGATGCAGCCAAAAAAATATTTGCCGCCAAAGGATTAGCGGGTGCAAGAATGCAGGAAATTGCTGATGAGGCTGGCATAAATAAAGCATTACTTCATTACTATTACCGGAACAAAGAAAAGCTATTCGAACAGGTTTTTGAAGGTGCCATTCGCAAACTATTGGGCCCTTTGGCTTCTTTTTTAGCTGACGATTCAGAGTTGTTTACTAAAATTAGAAACCTGTGTCATCATTACTACAATGTGTTGATTGAGTATCCTTTTATTCCAATTTTTGTTTTGAGCGAAGCCAGCGCCAACCCCGATCGCTTTTTACGCTTAATGAAATTTGAAGGAGTGGTTGAAGCCAAAGAGAAAACCAGGATGCAAATCCAGCAATATATTAATGAAGGCAAAATAAGACCTATCGATCCCAGGGAATTGCTATGGAATATTATGAGTTTGTGCATATTTCCAATTGTAAGTAGACCAATAGCCGTAGAAATATTGTACTCCAATGATGATGTGTCGGAAGTTCTAAAGCAGAGGGCCGATCGTGTTGCTGATTTTGTGATTCAATCCATTAAAATGTAGATAAAATGAAAATGATATTGTACAAATGTAGTGCTTTACTACTGGTTTGCTTTGCTTTAATTGAGCCTGGTTATGGGCAGGATGCTAAGCTTAGCCTGGAGCAAATTCATGAAGAAGTACAGCAAAATTATCCTTTAATAAAAGGGAAAGAGTTGTTGCACAAACAATCAGGTTTAAGTATTGAAAATATAAAAACTGCTTATTTGCCAAAGCTGTATGCAAATGGTAAAATGAGTTATCAATCCGATGTTACCAGCAGTCCTCTTTCGGGAGCAGGTTCATTCGGAGCTCCTAAAGAACAATTCTCACTGAATTTGGATGTTGAACAATTAATCTATAATGGAGGAAGGACAAAAAGTCAAATTAAACTCGACCAAATATCCACAGAAGTTGAAGTAACCGATTTGGAAGTGAAGATGTATGAGCTTCGCAAGCGTGTTAACGATGCGTACTTTACTATTCTTTTGCTAAGACAAAGTAATCAGGTTTTATTGGAGAAAAGAAAAAGTGTGGATGCCAGCTTACAACAAGTTCATTCTGCTGTAAAGAATGGAGCAATGGCTGCCTTTAACGCTAAAGTGCTGGAGTCGGAGCTGTTGTTAATCGATCAGCAGATTAATGAAATAAAATTTGTTGAAAGAACTAGCCTGGAAACACTGGCAGAACTGATGGGCAGAGATGATGATATTGATGTGGAAGATCTTGATGTAAAAGACGAGTCAGATTTGATTGTGTCAGTGAATGAACTTAGGGAAGACAGACCGGAATACAAGTGGTACAAGGGTCAAAACTTACTGCTGGATGAGAAGATAGAAATTACAAAGAAAGACAGATTTCCGGTAATTACTGCTTTTGGTCAGGTGGGTTATGGACAACCAGGGTACAATCAGTTAAACGACGATTTTGATAGTTATTACATGATTGGGGCAAAATTAAGCTGGAATATTTTCGATTGGAAATCGAGCAAACGAAGCCAAAGAAAATATCAATATCAGAAAGACCTGGTGGCAACTCAATTGTCAAGTTTTCAGAAAAATCAAAAACTTGAACTTCGAAAGGAAATTAACAACATCTCGAAATTTAAAATTCTTTTGGAGCAGGATGACGCTATTGTAAGTCTTCAGGAAGAAGTTACCCAAAGCTCCTCTTCTCAGCTTGACAATGGAGTAATTACTTCAAGTGATTACCTGGAAGATTTAAACAAAGAAATTCAGGCCAAACTCAATAGAAGATATCATGAAATTCAGCTGAGTCAGGCAATACGTGAATACAAAAGAATTTTAGGCATAACAAATACAAAAATCTGATCGAAATGAAATATTCAAATATAATAATGACAGTGGTTCTGGCTATGGTGGTAATGGCCTGTGGAAATGGAAATGATCAATCTGATGCATATGGTAATTTTGAGGCTGTAGATTATATCATTTCTGCTGAAAATGCAGGTAAAATTATGGAACTACAGCTTGAAGAAGGAGATGAATTTACAGAAGCGAAACAGGTTGGTTTTATCGATACAACTCAACTTTATCTGCAAAAAGAACAGCTAAAAGCTCAAAGAAAGGCTACTGCTGCGGGCATTCAGAATATATTATCCCGAATCGAGGTGTACAAGGAACAATTGGCCATACTACAAAAAGACAAAAAGCGAATTGATAAGATGTTTGCCGATGGAGCAGTTTCAATAAAGGAACTTGACGATATCAATGGAAATGTTCAGGTTGTAGAAAAGCAGATTGAATCTGTGAAAACAGAAAATGCCCAGGTTTTCGGCAATCTGGAGAGTTACGATAATCAAATTAAATCCTTGGAAGATTTGATTGAAAAAAGTAAAATTTTTGTGCCCAAAACGGCTACTGTATTGGAAAAATACAAGGAACCTTACGAAATGGTAAATGCCGGCACGCCTTTATTTAAATTGGCAGATTTAAACGTTTTGGACCTTCGGGTTTATGTAAGTGGAGACCAATTGCCAGCTCTTAAAATAGGTCAGGGTGTAGATGTGATTATCGATAAAAATGAAACAGAGAATGAAAGTGTTAAAGGAACTGTATCATGGATTTCTTCACAATCGGAGTTTACACCAAAGATTATTCAGACCAAAGAGGAAAGAGTGAAATTGGTTTATGCCGTTAAAGTTAGGGTTGTTAACGATGGACGACTAAAAATTGGCATGCCAGGTGAAATTAAATTTTAAAGCTTATGGATGCTGGTATTCAAATCGATAATTTATCGAAATCATACGATGATGTTCATGCACTTAAAAATATCAATCTGGATATAAAGGCTGGAGAGTTGTTTGGAATTATTGGTCCTGATGGGGCAGGGAAGACTACGCTCTTTAGATTGCTCGCGACTTTATTGCTACCCGATAGTGGAAAGCTAAGGCTTTGCGAAACAGATGTGGTGGATCAGTACAAAGTCATTCGAAATTTATTAGGCTATATGCCAGGGAAGTTTTCTCTATATCAGGATCTTAGTGTGATTGAAAACCTAGAGTTTTTTGCAAGGGTTTTTAATACGCGCATAGCAGATAATATGGATATGATCCATGATATATGGGTGCAAATTGAACCTTTTAAGGATCGGCTTGCTGGTAAACTTTCGGGGGGAATGAAGCAGAAGCTGGCATTGTGTTGCGCCTTAATTCATCAGCCTAAAGTGCTCTTGCTCGATGAGCCTACAACTGGTGTTGATGCAGTTTCGAGGAATGAGTTCTGGCAGATGTTAAAAGGCTTAAAATCGAAAGGGATTACCATTGTGGTAGCTACCCCTTATATGGATGAGGCAAATATGTGTGAACGTGTTGCCCTTATTCAGGAAGGTGAAATACTGCAGGTAAATTCTCCGGCTGAGATTGTGGATCAGTTTGGAAAAGATTTGTATGCAATAAAAAGCGATGATAACTATCAAAGTTTGTTGGATTTGAGAGAGTTTGATCATACAGAATCTGTTTTTCTATTCGGGCAAAGTTTGCATTACACCGATGTGCGGAATGATTTTTTAATTGATGAAATCGAAGATTATCTGAAAAATAAAGGTCGATTACAATTGGAAATAGAGAAAATTAAACCTGGAATTGAGGACTGTTTTATGGCCTTGAGTGTAAAAAGCGATCAGCATGAATAAGGATGTGAAAGTAATTCGGGTGAAAAACCTGTATAAGAAATTTGGTGATTTTACGGCCAATGACAACCTGTCCTTTGAAGTTTCGAAAGGTGAAATTTTTGGCTTCTTGGGAGCCAATGGAGCTGGTAAAACAACGGCCATAAAAATACTTTGTGGCTTGTCTTATCCAAGTTCAGGAGAGATAAGTGTGGCTGGTTTTGATGTGTATAAAGAACGCGAACTTCTGAAAAGGAACATTGGATACATGAGTCAGAAATTCTCGCTCTACGAAGACCTGACTGTGTATGAAAATATTCGATTCTATGGTGGAATTTATGGCATGACGAAGCAGGAGATAGATACAAAAACGAATGGGCTCTTAGATCAACTTGATTTACAGCACTCGCGAAATAAGCGAATTAGCTCACTACCGCTTGGCTGGAAGCAAAAACTCGCATTTTCGGTGGCTATTTTTCACAATCCGGAGATTGTATTTCTCGATGAACCAACAGGAGGAGTCGATCCTGTTACCAGAAGACAATTTTGGGATTTGATTTATGAAGCTTCGCGAGCGGGGATTACCATTTTCGTAACCACCCACTATATGGATGAGGCCGAATATTGCGATCGGGTATCGATCATGGTTGACGGCAGAGTTGAGGCACTTGATACTCCCACTAAGTTAAAGGAGCAATTTAATGCTCTTGATATGGATCAGGTGTTTTTGAGTTTGGCCAGGAAGGCTAAAAATGTTGAGTAGATAAAAAATAAGAAAGAATGAATCGATTTTTCGGATTTTTAAAAAAGGAGTTCTATCATATTTTCCGCGATAAGCGTTCAATGTTGATTCTTTTCGGGATGCCCATAGTGCAAATCATGCTTTTCGGATATGTAATCAATACAGATTTGAAAGATGTGAAAATGGCTGTATTGGATCATTCAAAGGATGAATATACGGCTGAAATAATCAATAAGATTACATCCTCGGGTTATTTTCAGCTGACCGAAAATTTACAGCATTTGGACCAGGCCGATGCTGTTTTTAGAAAAGGAGAGGTGAAATTGATTTTGGTTTTCGAACCTGATTTTGGCAAGAACCTGATCAAAAATTCAAATGGCAATGTTCAAATACTAACAGATGCTTCTGATCCCAATACTGCAAATTTAGAGGTGAATTATTTGCAGGGGATTCTGCAAAACTACAATGTGGAAATTAACGAAGGCAGACCAGTACCATCTTCAGTACAGGTAAAATCGAGAATGTATTTTAATTCGAATCTCGAAAGTGTTTTCATGTTTATTCCGGGAATTATGGCTACCATTTTAATGTTAGTATCGGCCATGATGACCTCCATATCAATAGCCAGAGAAAAGGAATTGGGCACCATGGAAATACTATTGGTATCGCCACTGAATCCTTTACAGATCATTTTGGGTAAGGTAACTCCTTATTTAGCTCTATCTTTTATCAACGCCCTGGTGATTATTGGTATGGGATATTTTGTGTTCGGAGTTCCAATTCTGGGAAGCTTTGTTTTGCTTATGGCTGAAAGTATTCTGTTTATTTTCCTGGCTTTATCCATAGGTATTTTTATTTCAACGGTTGCCAAAAGTCAACAGGTGGCCATGATGCTTTCCATGTTCGTACTCATGTTGCCAACAATTATATTGTCTGGTTTTATATTTCCCATTCGAAATATGCCTGTGCCTTTGCAGGTTATAAGCCATATCATTCCACCCAAGTATTTCATAATAATTCTTAAAAATATCATGCTTAAAGGTGTTGGTTTTGAATATGTTTGGAAGGAAACCCTGGTTTTGTTTGGTATGACAATCGGATTTATAGTTCTGAGTCTTAAGAAGTTTAAAGTTAGGTTACAGTAAATAAGAAAGCTTAATCATGAGAATACTAAAATACCTGTTACAAAAGGAGTTTCTGCAAATTTTTCGCAACAAAAGCATGTTGCCAATTATATTTGTAATGCCTATTCTCCAACTTTGTGTCTTGTCGTTTGCAGCAACCTACGACATGAAAAACACCAATCTTTACATTGTAGATAAGGACCTGTCGAGTCATTCGAGACAATTGATTTCGAAATTTAGTGGTTCGCCTTTTTTTACGGTAAAGGAAATTGCCTTCTCGGTTGAGGAAGCCGAGAAAGAGCTGTATAAAGATGAAATTGATGCCATCCTTGTTTTTGATAAAGGATTTGGAGAGCATTTGGATCTACAAGCGAACGCAAGTATTCAGGTACTTGTTAATGCCATCAATGCAAGTTCTGCCGGTTTGTATAATGCATACATTTCTTCGGTAATTCAGGATTATAATTCTATAATTAATACTGATATGATAAGTGTTGATGGAACAACTCCTATGCAGCTTGTGCAATCAACCTATTTGCATCAGTTTAATCCAGAAATGAAATACATTCCTTATATGCTTCCCGGCCTTTTGGTATTGCTGGTAACCGTGGTTGGTCTGTTTTTATCGGCTATGAATGTTGTGAGAGAGAAGGAAATTGGCACAATCGAACAAATTAATGTTACACCAATTAAAAAGTCGCAGTTTTTAATAGCAAAACTAATTCCCTTCCTGGTAATTGGTTTCTTTGAGCTGGCAATAGGTTTGTGCATTGCTGCTTTTGTTTTTAATATTCCTTTCCTGGGATCGGTTTGGCTTATTTTCCTGGTGGCATTTGTGTATCTCATTGGAATATTAGGTTTCGGATTACTGATATCAACTCAAACCAATACACAACAACAAGCCATGTTTATTGCCTGGTTCTTTATGGTGATATTTTTACTGATGAGTGGTTTGTTTACACCCGTTGAAAGTATGCCGGAATGGGGGCAAAAGCTGAATTATTTTAACCCGATAGCTTACTTTATTAAAATCATTCGAATGATTTTATTGAAAGGATCTGGATTAATGGATATCCTGAAGGACATTGCCATCTTAGGAGCTTTTGCAATTGCATCGGTAACAATAGCAGTAAACCGTCACCGAAAAGTGGCATAAATGAAATGCAATCTGCCAGGTCATTTACCGATTAATAAAGAGCTTTTATCTATTTTTACTAAATTAAATAATGCAATTCAGTTTACTTTGAGAAAAACCCAATCCTAATGTCTGATAACTACTTAAAATCTCTCTATGATTCTGGCTGGAGAATTATAATCATTCTTGCGGTATTGCTGCAGGTAGGATTAATTCCTCTGGATTTTCTTTTTAATTTAAGAAGCTTAAGCTGGTACAAGACGCTTGATTTAAGTATATCATTACTGTTTTTCCTCGATTTAATCATCAATATCGCCAGGTACAAAGGAATCAAATCTCAAGCTTTACTTAAGGATGTGTATTGGGATACTTATGACTCAGGGAAATATTTTATTGCCGATATATTGGCCATTCTGCCTTATGCGGTTCTGTTTTCGAACCCCTGGTTTCAACTGTTCCGCCTATTCAAATGGGTTCGTGTAATCCGAACGGCTCACTTTTTTCAAATGAGAAACCTAAGATTTTCTTCCAGGATATCCTTTGGACTTTTAATTTTAGGTTTTTTTCACTTTACGCACTGGCTGTCGTGTATCTGGATTTGGATTCATGGCTTCGAACCTGGATTATCCAACACGGATAACTATGTGCAAGCCTTGTATTGGGTAGTAACCACCTTAACTTCGGTTGGCTATGGAGATATTGTGCCGCACGGAAATGTGGAAATGCTCTTTACGACCTTGCTTCAAATTCTCGGCGTAGGGGTTTTGGCCCTATTTGTTGCTTCCATGGTTGGGATTTTTACCAAAAAGAATCCTGCCGAACAGCGCTTTATGGAAAACATTGATAAGTTACGTGCCCTGATACATTACCATAAGATTCCTAAAGATCTGGAAGAGAGAATTAGCGACTATTTTACTTACGAGTGGAAGCAGAAATTAGGCTACGATGAATCTGAACTGATGGAGACCTTGCCCTACGGATTAAAAAACGAATTGCAATTTGAGTTTAAAAAAAATGCAATTAAGGACATTCCATTATTCGAATGTGTGGATGATCATTTTATAAGGGATATTGCTCAATATTTAAGTCCAATGGTTTTGACTCCGGGAGATTATCTGTTTAGGGTGGGCGATGCTGCCAATTCGATGTTCTTTGTTCAGAAAGGAAGGTTGGAGGCATTATCGGCCGATGAAAGTAAGCAGCTAACAATTTTAAAGAATGGGGATTTTATGGGAGAAATAGCATTGTTCAAGAGTACGACAAGAACCGCTACTGTAAAATCTATTGGTTATTCCGACCTGTACGAACTTCAAAAAAAGGAGTTCAATAAGGTTCTGAAAAAATACCCTGAGATTGCTGAAAAACTAAGATCGAAATCACAATCCAGGGAAGAAAGGTATATGTAAATTAAAAATCAAGCACCATGTTTCGTCCTCATGATCATTTTAGCGAATCCTTACATCCTGAGTTTCTCAGGATAGAGCGAAAGAGAGTTGGTATAATTTTAGGCCTTTTTATTTTTGGTTCTTTAATACTTCCTGTTCTGCATTACCTGGCGCCGAACCTACTTCGAAACTTTTTAAATCAAGATCAGTTTTTTACTGGCCTGGTATTTTGGTGGTTGTTATTCTGCGTGTTCGAACTGGCCATATATTTCAGGTTAACCTATGCCATTAAAAACAATTTGCTGGTTCCCAAGCGGATATTAATTCTAAATATTATTGTAGAGTTTGGTTTGCCTGCCATTGTTCTCTATCACGCGATAAAATACGATTACTCTCTTTTAATATTGGAGTACGATGGTCTTTTGTTTTATTTTCTTCTTCTCATGCTTTCTGCCATGCATCTCGATTTTAAAGTATCGGCTGGTGCTGGTTTGCTTGCGGGCCTTGGCTATTTTCTGGTGGCTTTTTGGGGAATAGAATATTTGCAGCCAGAAGATGATGTGGTGCAACTGAAAGAAATTTACACCATGCGAAGCTTTGGCCTGTTTGTAGCGGGTTTGGTTGCAGGAGTCGTGGCATCCGAAATTAAAAAGAGGGTAAATAATTATCTCAATAGCATAGAAGAACAGAAAGAAATCGAGTCTCTGCTGGGACAGCAACTGTCAAAAGATGTTGCCAACGAATTAATTGTTCATCGAAATGATACAGTTGGACACAAGGTTGTTGGATCGATCATGTTTCTGGATATTCGAAACTTTACCGTGATGGCTGATCATCAAAGTCCTGAAGAAACCATCGCATTCCAAAATGCAATTTTCGATCCTTTGATTCGAATTATTGAAAAGAACAATGGAATTATTCACCAGATTCTGGGCGACGGATTTATGGCCTCATTCGGAATTGCCGGAAAGAATGAAAACCACGCGAAAGATTCTTTACATGCCGGTTTAGAAATTATTGAGGTTATCAACCATTTGCGCACCGATGAAAATGGTGGCACTACAAGGGTTGGTATTGGCTTGCATTCTGGTGAAGTTGTTACAGGGAATATCGGGAACGAAATTCGAAAGCAATTCTCAATAGCAGGCAAGAATGTAATTATGGCTTCGAGAATTGAGCAGCTAAACAAGAATTTTAAAACACAATTTTTAGTAAGCGGGCAATTTGTGGAGATGCTCAATTGCAAAGGCTGTTTTAAAGATTTAGGTGAAGTTCATGTGAAAGGATTTGATGATGAAGTACAGGTGTACCAGGTTGGGGAACGGTGCTCCTGTTCCAAAGAATAGAAAAACAGGATATGTATACAATATTCATGAATCGCTGCCGTTATTGAGTTTTCGGCAGCGATTATTTTTTTAGGATAAATATAAACAGCTGTTGATATTGGTTCTAAATTAGAATGTTAGCCCAATCTATATTTGTGTGAAAACTATAAATTTGATGATAAAAAGCATTTTTATTGTGATTAATGAATAAATTATTGTTATTTTTAAATTGACTCTAATTTAGAATGGAATTTCAAAAAAATATAAACATTTTTGTACCGAATTAAGTAGAAAAGAACATGTTAACTTGTTGTTGAATGAGTTGTGATGTTGGAAGTACATGTTGAACGAATTTTTAGTGGATGATAGTAAGAAGAATTTTTTCTTTTCTAATAGTTTTGTTCCTGGTCTTTTTCGATCGGAATTTTAGCTTCTCCAAGCAAGGAACTGAGGCAATTGAATTTGACAGCAGTATCGAAGCTGTCTCTCACCGAATATCAAATACCCTTTCAGACTGTGTTGAAACTGAGCGTGCAGAGCGCTTAATCAATCGATTTTTAAAAAAATGGGAAGTAGCAGGTGCAACTGTTGCAGTTGTAAAAGACCAAAAGCTGCTTTATGCCAAAGGCTTTGGTTATGCCGATTTGGAAAATGAAATTAAGGTTGAACCTTCTCATATTTTTAGAATTGCAAGTGTTTCTAAACTGATTACAGCCACTGCAATTATGAAACTGCAGGAAGAAGGCAAACTGAAGATGAATGACTATGTTTTTGGGGAACATGGAATTTTAAATGACTCCATCTATTCTAAAATTAAGGATAAGCGTAGCAAACGAATTACAGTGGAGCATTTGCTGCGCCACTCGGCAGGATATTCCAGTAAATATGGTGACCCAATGTTTTTGCCCTTGTCCATTGCAAAAAAAATGAAGGTGGAACCTCCAATCTCTGCCGAAACTACAATTCAATTTGCTCTATCCAGAAGATTACATTTTACGCCAGGTAGCCGAGGTGGATATTCAAATTTAGGATATGTGATGCTCGAAAAAGTGGTGGAGAAAGCTTCTGGACAGGATTATGAAGAGTATGTAAAGAAACAGATTCTAAACCCGGCTGGTATATTTGATATGCACCTGGGGAAAAGTCTGGAAACGGATCATTATGCGAATGAGGTAAAATATTACGAGCAATCCAATGCTATTAAAGTATCGGCCTTCGATGGTTCGGGGAAAACCGTTTTTAGATCGAACGGAGGAAATAACATTGAAGCATTAGGAGGTGCTGGCGGTTGGGTAGCCTCTGCAGCCGAATTGATGAAATTTCTTCTGGCTATTGATGGAGATGATAGCCATCCGGATATCCTGAGCAAGAAAAGTATTGCTTATATGACTACACCAAACAAAAATGGCCATAGTCCGATTGGATGGAAAGGAACCAGGACAAAAACATGGTGGAGAACAGGAACACTTGCTGGTTCTTCAGCCCTAATGAAACACCAGGTAGATGGATATAGCTTCGTAATTGTTACCAACGCTTCAACATGGAGAGGTTCAGACTTTACAAGAGATTTAAATGTACTCATGAGACGCGTACTCCGCTCGGTAAAAGAGTGGCCCGAAAGAGATTTGTTCAATCATTTTGAAGCGCGACCGGATCGAATGGCATTAGATAAATTACCAAAATATCAAGAATGGAGCTGATTGTAACAATCAGCTTTTTTTATGTCCTAAATGCAATAAATATGCAGTATTTACTGCGAAATGATTTTAAATTGTAACTTAAAATCAATTTTAATTGTAAATTTGCATGTAAAATGTGTGCAAATCCTATTAAATTCTAATTTGGTTTGATATTTTTGCACTCAGAAAAATACAACTTAACACAAACATACTATTTAACTAATGGAAACTCGTAGAATCTTAGCAATTAATCCCGGATCTACATCTACAAAGATTGCTGTATTTCAAGGTGATAAGTCAGTCTTCTTGAAAAATATTAAGCATAGCGCGGAAGAATTAGCAGAATTCAATCAGATCACAGAACAATTCGAATTTCGTAAGAATATCATCATGAAAGAGATGGTGGATGCTGAAATTCAAATTGATTTAATTGAAGCAGTAGTGGGACGTGGTGGATTGGTAAAACCAATTGAATCCGGAATTTATGAAGTGAATGATCGCCTTAAAGAAGATTTAAGAGTTGGGATTCTTGGCGAGCACGCCAGTAACCTTGGTGGACTTATCGCCGATAACATTGCTCAATCTTTGCCAAAAGCGAAAGCTTATATTGCCGATCCGGTAGTTGTTGACGAAATGATTGATGTTGCAAGAGTTTCTGGTCACCCAGAATTTCAGAGAGTCTCAATTTTCCATGCTTTGAATCAAAAAGCAATCGGTCGTGCTTTTGCTCAGTCTATCGACAAAAAATACGAAGATATCAATGTAATTGTTGCTCACCTTGGTGGAGGTATCTCTGTAGGAGCTCACCTTAAAGGAAAAGTGGTTGATGTAAACAATGCTTTAGACGGAGAAGGTCCTTTCTCACCTGAGCGTTCGGGTACATTGCCTACAGGTGCTCTTGCTAAAATGTGTTTTAGCGGTGAATACACCCTGGATGATATCAAAAAAATGATTAAAGGTGAAGGTGGTTTGGTTGCACATCTTGGAACCAATGATGCTTACGAAGTAGAATTGAAAGCGAAAGATGGTGATGCAAAAGCAAAATTGATCCAGGATGCAATGTCATACCAGGTTGCTAAATCGATTGGTGAAATGGCAGCAGTTTTAAAAGGTGATGTCGAAGGAATTCTTTTAACTGGTGGTATTGCTCATAACCCTGACCTTGTGAATTACATTAAAGATATGGTGTCGTTTATTGCACCAGTAGTTGTTTATCCGGGCGAAGATGAAATGAAAGCACTTGCCATGAATGGATATATGGTTCTGAGAAATGAAATTGAACCAAAAGTATATGAATAAAATATCTTAATATCTTAATACAGAAAGCCTTCGGTAATTAACCGAAGGCTTTTTTTATGAGATTTGTCATCTTATTTGCTTCTTTAAATAAAGTCTAAATTCAAATTAAATGTGTTATACGGCACTTTATGTTGAACGTATTGAAAATTTTTTATAGGAAAAACGCTTCTGAAAGCCTTTTGTTTACTAGGGTTTTGTAGTTGTTGTTAAGTTAAGTTAAGCTTATTTTTTGTATTTATTAGTAATCTGTTGACTGTTAGAGTTTTTTGTTTAAATAGAGAAAAATTTCTTTAATTTTTTTATATTCATAGTGTAACTCTATTAATTAAACCCTTAAACCTACAGTGTATGGATTTTCAAGAAAAATTAGTGCATGATTTAGTTGCCAAACATGGTACTGATCGCGAAAGTTTGCTTCCAATTCTTCAGGGAGTAATTGATCAGGAAAGATACCTATCAGAAGAGGCAATTTTGAAGATTGCTAAAGAAATGAGCATACCTGCAGCAGATGTTTACGGAACGGCAACATTCTATTCGTTCCTCGATACAGACCTACGCGGCAAGTATGTAATTCGTGTTTGTAAAACAATTACCTGTGCAATGAAAGGCAAAAACCAAATCATTCAGGCAATTGAGAACTTCCTAAAAATTAAAGTCGGCGAAACAACTGTCGATAAGAAATTTACAATTCTTCAGACCAACTGTTTAGGGTGGTGTCATAAAGCACCTGCCATGCTGGTTAATGATGATGTTTATACAGAATTAACAGAAGAATCGGTTGTGGATATTCTACGTGAGTATCGCGAAGAAAACTAACACTAACATTTGTAAAGCAAAACTAACATTCTAAATACCCTTAGGTATGACAACAACTAAAAAACATCTTCATAGAATCGACCTTATCTTTAAGAATGAGCAAGATTGTAAAGAGATTCTAAGAAATGCATTGGCAAGGTCCAATCAGGAAGTAATAAATGAGATGGTTAACTCCGGTCTCAAGGGTAGAGGGGGAGCAGGATTTCCAACAGGTTTAAAATGGAAATTAACTGCCGAACAAAAAGATAAAGAGAAATACGTAATATGTAATGCCGACGAAGGCGAACCGGGAACTTTTAAGGATAGAGAAATTCTAACCAGGGTGCCTCATAAAGTTTTATCCGGAATGGCTGTTTGTGCCCAAATTATAGGTTCAAAGAAAGGCTATATTTATTTAAGAGGAGAATATAGATTCTTGGTTCCAAACCTAAAAAAGGAGCTAAGAAAGTTTCATGATATATTAGATGAACTAGGTTTAGATTTCCGTGTGGAAATTTTCATGGGTAGCGGTGCATACATCTGTGGTGAGGAGAGTGCTCTGTTTGAATCGATGGAAGGAAAACGCGGTGAGCCTAGAAATAAACCACCTTTCCCAACCGAGATTGGTTACATGAATAAACCAACGGTTATTAATAATGTTGAAACTTTAGCACATTCATATACCAT
Organism: Marinifilum caeruleilacunae; assembly: GCF_013141825.1. GTDB lineage: Bacteria > Bacteroidota > Bacteroidia > Bacteroidales > Marinifilaceae > Marinifilum > Marinifilum caeruleilacunae. The sequence goes on along the minus strand of NZ_RZNH01000004.1, from coordinate 149,599 downwards.
TCTGAAGTATGGTGCTAAGAAATTCCGCGAGTTGGGTGTGAAAGATTCACGCGGATCGAAAGTGTTTTCAGTTTCTGGAGATACTCCTATTCCAGGTATTTATGAGCTTGAATTGGGGATGACGGTACAAGATTTCGTGGACGATTTTGGTGATGGTGACACCAAAGCAGTTCAGGTTGGTGGTGCTTCGGGTTTCCTTGTGCCTCGTAAACGATTTGGAAAAACAACCATTGGATACCAGGGAAAACTAACAGGTATTTCATTACCTACAGGAGGATCGATGATGATCTTCAACAGTTCCCGCTCAATGTACAATGTATTGAATAATTACCTTGATTTCTTTGAGGAGGAATCATGCGGACAATGTACTCCTTGTAGAGTTGGTTGTCAGCAACTATTAAAAGGGATTAAAGCTGTGAAACGCGGCGAAAAACCTGCCTCTTATCTTGATCATTTGCTTAAACTTACAGATACCATGAAGTTGACTGCAAAATGTGGTTTGGGCCAGTCAGTGGCAAATTCATTCTCTTCGATTGTAGAAAATTTCCGTGAGGAAATGATTTACTAACAAGAGCTAATTCCAATTTATTTAAACCATTAAAAAGAAATTTGATATGTCAAACATGGTAAATTTAACAATCAATGGAATAGCTGTTAGCGTAGAAGAGGGAAAAACCATTCTCGAAGCAGCAGAAAAACTCCATATTAAAATACCAACCTTATGCTATCACAAAGACCTTTGCGTTGCAGGTAACTGTCGTGTTTGTGTAGTAGAACAAGTTGGAAACAATAAGCTTGTTGCATCTTGTGCAATGCCTGTATCAGAAGGCATGGAAATTAATACAAATACCCTTAAAGTACGTAACTGTCGTAAGCACATCATCGAATTGTTGCTTACCGAGCACAACGAGGAGTGTACCAAGTGTTATCGAAACGGTCACTGCGAATTGCAGGAACTTTCCGCTGAGTATCAGATTACCAACCAGGATTTTATCGATTTGGTACCTGATAAAAACTATACGGTTGACAGAATTTCTCCTGCATTGGAGAAAGATGATTCAAAATGTATTCGTTGTCAGAGATGTGTTCGCACATGTGCCGAAATTCAAAGTGTAGGTGCAATTGCGGTAGCACACAAAGGATCGGAAATGAAAATTTCGACTGTATTCGATCGTGCCCTTGATGAGGTAGTTTGTACAAATTGTGGCCAGTGTATCGTTCACTGTCCAACTGGTGCTTTAACCGAAAAATCATATGTTGAGAAGGTATGGGATGCCATCGCAGATCCTGATACTCATGTTGTGGTACAAACCGCTCCGGCTGTTCGTATTGGTTTAGGTGAGGAACTTGGCTTGGGTGCTGGGACTCGCGTAACTGGTAAAATGGTATCGGCTCTTCGTCGTTTAGGTTTCGATTCTGTTTTGGATACCGATTTTACTGCCGACCTTACCATTATGGAAGAAGGAACCGAGTTGTTGACCAGGTTGAAGCGTGCATTGGTAGAAGATGATCCTGATGTAGCTCTTCCTATGGCAACTTCATGTTCGCCAGGTTGGGTGAAATACATCGAACACAAATACCCTGAGTATTTGCCAAATCTTTCAACTTGTAAATCGCCTCAGCAGATGTTTGGCGCATTGGCGAAAACTTATTACGCTAAAAACATTGGTGTTGAGCCTCAAAATATCATATCCGTATCCATTATGCCTTGTACGGCGAAAAAATACGAAGCCAACCGTCCAGAGATGAAGGATAGTGGGTATAAGGATGTGGATTACGTTCTGACAACTCGTGAATTGGCAGTAATGATCAGACAAGCGGGTATCGAGTTCGAAAAGCTAAGCGATGAGAACTACGATTCAATTATGGGTACAGGTTCCGGAGCTGGTATCATCTTTGGTGCTACCGGTGGTGTAATGGAAGCAGCTCTTCGTACTGCTTACGAAATTATTACTGGCAGGGAAGTACCTTTCGAAAATCTTGAAATTCTTCCTGTTCGTGGTCTTGAAGGCGTTAAGGAAGCTTCGATTAAGATTGAAGGAACAGTTGCAGACTGGAATTTCCTTGAAGGTGTTGAGCTGAAATGTGCCATTACAAATGGTTTGGAAAATGCACATCGTTTAATGGATGACATCAAGAATGGTGAAAGATTCTATCATTTCGTGGAAATCATGGCCTGTCCGGGTGGTTGCCTGGGAGGTGGTGGTCAGCCTTACCCAGTAGATGATGAAGTACGTATGAAACGTATGGAAGCCATTTATGCTGAAGATTGCGAACTGCCAATTAGAAAATCGCACGAGAATCCTGAAATTGTTCAGATTTACAAAGACTTCCTTGAAGAACCTCTAAGTCATAAATCTCACAAGTTACTTCACACCAGTTATGTGAAGCGTGAGCAGTACTAGAAAATGGTAATTTTGTGTAAAAAGAAAGATCCGGCTTAGGCCGGATCTTTTGTATGATATCTATTCTGTTCTTCTAGAACTGATTGATCGTTTTTCTGATTGCCACAAGTTTGGTAAGCAAATCTTCAAGGTAGTCAAGATGCAACATGTTTGCTCCATCAGATTTAGCATTGGCAGGATCAGGATGTGTTTCGATAAAGATTCCATCAACACCTACTGCAATACCTGCTTTGGCAACTGTTTCAATTAGCTCAGGACGTCCACCTGTTACTCCACCAGCCTGGTTTGGCTGTTGCAAAGAGTGGGTGATGTCCAAAACTACCGGACAATTGTTTTCCTGCATCACAGGAATTCCCCTGTAATCTACAATCATATCCTGGTAGCCAAACATATTACCACGATCGGTAAGAACCACCTGGTCGTTGCCCGATTCACGAACTTTGGTAACGGCAAATTTCATCGATTCAGCAGCCAAAAACTGACCTTTTTTGATATTCACAACCTTACCCGTTTTCGCTGCAGCAACCAATAGATCTGTCTGACGACATAGGAAAGCCGGAATCTGCAATACATCAACATATTCAGCCGCCATAGCAGCTTCTTCTGCGCTGTGAATGTCGGTTACAGTTGGTACTCCAAAAGTATCGCTTACCTTTTTCAGGATTTTTAGAGCTTTTTCATCACCAATGCCCGAAAAAGAATCCAGTCTCGATCGGTTTGCTTTTCTGTACGAACCTTTAAAAATGTAAGGAATTTCAAGTTTGTTGGTAATTTCAACAACTCTCTCGGCAATTCTCATGGCAATTTCTTCCCCTTCAATGGCACATGGTCCGGCCAAAAGGAAAAAGTTACCACTATTTGCGTGTTTGATATTTGGAATATTTTTAATCATGATATTCAATTTTATTCAGGGCAAAAGTAAACATTTTAGAATCGATTCTTCCACCAATTTTTTAATCTCTCCCAAATTTTTGACTCTTGTGCATTTTGCTGTGGGATATATAATCTTTGATTTATAATCTCTTTTGGCAGATAGTCTTGCTCTACAAAGTTTCCCGGATAATCGTGCGAGTATTTGTAATTCTTGCCATAATCCAGGTTCTTCATCAGTTTTGTTGGTGCATTTCTTAGGTGTAAAGGCACCGATAAATTACCTGTTTCTTTGACCAAAGCTTGTGCCTTCTTAATGGCCAGGTAGGAAGCATTACTCTTTGGAGAAGTTGCAAGGTAAATGGCAGCTTCCGATAAAATAATTCTGGATTCTGGCATTCCAACCAGGTTTACAGCCTGAAAACATGCATTGGCGAGTAGCAAGGCATTGGGGTTGGCAAGGCCAATATCTTCACTGGCCGAAATCACCAATCGACGAGCAATAAATTTAGGATCTTCACCACCTTCAATCATCCTGGCAAGCCAATAAACTGCAGCATCTGGGTCACTTCCTCGAATCGATTTAATCAGGGCAGAGGCAATATCGTAATGCTGTTCCCCATCTTTATCATACATGGAGGGATTTTCCTGAAGCTCCTTTGTTACCAGTTCGTTGGTAATATGAATTTCTTCGCTGGTTTGCGAGTTGACTACCAATTCCAGAATATTGAGAAGTTTTCTTGCGTCCCCACCCGAAAATTTAAGCAGTGCATCTTTTTCTTCAACCTTAATGTTTCTTTCTTTCAGATAGGAATCATTCTCGATTGCATGATCAATTAAGAATTCCAATTCTTCCTTTTCCTGTGCCTTTAATACATAAACCTGGCATCTCGAAAGCAAGGGCGAAATCACTTCGAAAGAAGGATTTTCTGTGGTTGCACCAATGAGAGTTACTGTTCCATTTTCTACAGCTCCCAACAACGAATCTTGTTGCGATTTGCTAAAACGGTGAATCTCATCGATAAATAGAATGGGATTTGGAGCTGAGAAAAAGCGCTGGCTTTCAGCTTTTGAGATCACTTCACGCACATCTTTTACCCCTGAATTTACTGCCGACAGTGTATAAAACGGTCGATTGAGCTGGTTGGCTATAATCTTTGCCAGTGTTGTTTTTCCCACCCCAGGAGGTCCCCATAAAATAAAAGAAGAGATGTTACCCGATTCAATCATTTTACGCAGTACCGCTTTCTCTCCAACAAGATGCTTTTGTCCAAGATAATTCGATAAATCTTTTGGCCGAAGTCGTTCAGCTAAAGGTTGATTTGGAGTCATTTTGATTTAATTCTTTAGTCTGGTTTATTACAGTAACGCTTAATTACGTTGTAAGCATCGATTAACCCGAGTTCACCTGCCTTACTTAAATCTTCATAAGCCAACGCTTTATCATCTAAGAAAAGGTAAATCAAACCTCGATTGTAATAGGCTTCTTTAAAGTTGGAGTCCAGCTGTAAGGCCCAATCATAGTCAGCAATCGCTCTTTTAAACTGTTTCGATTTGGCGTAGGCATTGGCCCTGTTAAATATGGCAAAGCTAAACGAAGGGTCCAATTGTATCACCTTGGTATAATCTTTTATTGCGCTTGAATAATCAACAATTACCTCATTTTTATTTTTGTTTTCATCGGGTCTTAAACTCACAACCGATTCGGCTCCACCACCTATGGACTGAATGTAATCGGTCATCGCAACAAGTGCATTGGCACGGTTAAAATATGCGAATAAAAAGCTTGGATCCTTCTCCAGTGCTTTATTGAAATCAGCTATGGCTTTGTTGTATTTCCTATCCATTAACTGGTAGCTGCCTCGGTGGAAATAAGCACTTGCTTCTTCCGATTCAATCTGTTTTTGAGCAAGTGAAACCTGTTTGTCGACCAATGCTTTCGGGTATCTTCTGTTATGGTTAGATATGGTGAAAGCCGGATGATAATTTTGTTTCTGGTTGTATTTCATGATCGTTTGATCGTAGTATTGAATTTTACCAGCTCGCAAACTATCCATACTTAAATGAGTAATGTGGAAGTTATTCTCCAGCTCAATACTCACACGTTTATCTTGTACTCTCCCTTTAATAACTTCTTCGGTAAAGGACTCTCTTGAATTCAGGTCGATCAAACGCTGAAAGTTTTCGGTAGTATCTACAAAAGCCGACATTTTGCCTTCGTTCTTCATTGCCTTGTACCTGTCGATAATTTGAAGAGCCTGGTAGCGATCTTTCATTGCACCTTTCTCATCATTCAAATCGCGCTTAACCGATGCCCTGGCTAAATAGGCTTTCGCAAAATCAGGATAAATTCGAATGGCAGTGCTAAAATCATCCATTGCACCATACAAATCACCAATATCCATCTTTACAAATCCCCTGTTAAAGTAAATCAACATGTTATCCGGATTCATCTCCAATACATTATTAAAATCTTCAATGGCTGAATTGTAATCGCCAATTTCCGATTTTAACAGTGCACGATTGTAATAGCAGTGTGCATTGTTTGGGTCTATCTCGAGAACTTTATTGTAGTCATCCATTGTGCCTTGCAAATCTTTTAGCTGGTAATTGGTAAAAGCTCTTGCCATAAGCACTCTTGTATTTTCTGGCTCTATTTTTAAGGCACGATTATAATCTTTTATGGCTTCGTCGTATTCTTCTTTCTTGAATTTAAGATAGCCTCTGTTTCCAAAAGCATGAGCCGAGAAATTATTCAATTGTATGGCTTTGTTACAATCCTTTATTGCACCATCGATATCATCCAGGTTTTCCCGAACAATGGACCGGTTTAAATAGGCACCCATAATTTCGGGATCGATATAAATTGCCTTTGAATAATTCTTTTCGGCCTTCTTGTATTTTTTTAATGATAACAAGCTGTTTGCCTTACTAAAGTAGATATCGGCCATGTTGGGTTTAAATTCAATGGCCATATCGAAATCAATAATCGCGTCTTCGAACCTTTTGAGGGCATTTTTAGCAATTCCACGATACAGATAGGCAAATGTGTAGTTCGGATTTAACTCGATGGCTTTGGTATAATCAACTATGGCACCATTGTAATCTTCGAGGTGAGATTTTGCCAAACCTCTAAAAAAGTAGGGTTCTGGCAGGTAGGGTTTTACCCTGATGATATCGTTGAATTTGTTAATGGCTTCGGTATAATCATCGAAATAAATTGCACTTCGACCTTTGTCAAAAATATTATTGGTGTTTAATTGAGCCTCTGAAACCAGAGGTGATATCGATATGATAAGGGTAAAAATAATCAGGACAAACTTATTGCGCATTCTCTTCTATTTTGGTAAGCGTAATTTATGAATTACAAATTTATAAAATTAACGATTTCTTCTTTTAAATAATCACTCTACATAACAAGAACCGAGCCAATTCATTTTCTTTTTTGCATAAAAAAGCTTAAATTATAAAGAGTTAAACTAACTAATTAGGAGGTGGATATGGACAATATTTTGTTAAAGTACATGGAAAAAAGGTTCGAATCCAAAATTATTGATCCCAAAAAGGAAATGTTTTGCGAAGGACCTGTTGTTACCATCTCACGTGAATGCGGTTGCACTGCGATTAATATCGCCAATAGCCTGGCAGCCAAGCTAAGCGCAAAAACCGGAAAGAGATGGAATGTTTTAACCAAAGAAATTCTGGAGCGATCGGCTAAGGAATTAAATTTGGATCCCGCTAAAATTGAATATGTCTTCAATTCAAAAGAAAAATCAACCTGGGATGAGATTTTATCAGCTCTGTCCAGTAAGTATTATCAGAGCGACAGAAAAATTAAAAAGACCATTGCCGAGGTAGTGCGCTCATTTGCCTGTAAAGGCAATTGTATTATTATTGGTAGAGGAGGGGTTGTCCTTACCAACGATATCGAGAGATCATTTCATATTAAATTGCAGGCTCCCTTGGAGTGGAGAGCATCTCAGTTACAGAAAATCTACAATTTGAGTATGGAAGAGATGCTGAAGTATGCCGAAGAAATCGATAAAAAAAGAGAGATTCTAAGAAACTATTTTAACAAAGAGGCATTGCCAAATACGGTTTTCGATGTTATCTATAATTCAAAGAATTTAGATGAGGAAAATATTGTAAACTCCTGCGTGAATTTAATGCAGCAAAAAGGAGTGCTAGGCAAGCAAATTGTGATGGGCTAGAATCGGTCTAATATCATATATTATTGAAATGAGAGTATTACAAGTGCTCTCATTTTTTTATGGAAACAATTGACAGGACAAAAGTATTTTTATCAATGAAAATTGGTTTTTACCAAATGAAGCTACAAATATACGTTCCCAGCAAATAAACGCTATTAAACTGACATTAGTCCTTGTTTAAGCTCTTCGTTTTGTTAATTTTGCAAGCGTTTGAATACATAATCACAAAATATTACATGTTCATTGTTAATTGATCATGAATTGATTAGGGGCATGATGAATTGATGTTTTTAAATTAATGGATATGTATTACCAGGTGAACACTAAATTATAAACAAATGAAATTAAAATTCTTAAGCGTTGGACTTTTAGCAGCAGGATTGGCTTTTTCGGCGACTGCTGGTGAAAAAAAAGAAGAGAAAAAAGAAGCTTATCAGTTTACTGATATCAAAAGATTACCAGCAACATCTGTAAAAGATCAGCACAGATCTGGTACTTGTTGGTCTTTCTCAGGATTATCATTCATCGAATCGGAAATGATGAGAATGGGTAAGCCTGAAGTAGATTTGTCTGAAATGTTTGTAGTGTACAACTGTTACTCAGATAAAGCAAAAAGACACGTAAGAATGCATGGTAACTTCAACTTTGGAGGCGGTGGAGCATTCCACGATGTAACTTATGTGCTTAAAAACTATGGTATTGTTCCTGAAGGAGTTTACGAAGGACTAAACTATGGCGAGCAAGGTCATACTCATGGTGAATTGGATGCTGTTTTAAATGACTATGTAACTGCAGTAATCAAAAACAGAAATAAGAAATTAACTCCGGTGTGGCACGTAGGATTCGATGGAATTTTGGATGCATACTTAGGAGAAAAGCCTGAAAAATTCGAATACGAAGGAAAAGAGTATACTCCAAAATCATTCGCCAAAGATTTTGTTGGTCTTAATGCTGATGACTATATCGAGATTTCATCTTATACACATCACCCATTCTACGAAAAATTCATTATCGAAGTACCTGATAACTGGTTGTGGGACGAAGTATACAATGTTCCTATGAATGAAATGATGGAAATCATGGAAAAAGCAATCATGGATGGATATACCATTGGTTGGGCTTCGGATGTTAGCGAAAAAGGTTTCATGTACAGAAAAGGAATTGCTATTGTTCCTGAAACTGAAACTAAAAACATGTCTGACTCTGAAATTTCTAAGTGGGAATCTCTTTCTAAAACTGAGAAAGCTGCCAAATTAAGCGGTGATGCAGGTCCTGTAACAGAAAAGAAAATCACCCAGGAAATGCGCCAGGTTGCTTACGATAACTACACAACTACTGACGATCACGGTATGCACATTGTTGGTATCGCAAAAGATCAGAAAGACAACAAGTATTTCATCGTGAAAAACTCTTGGGCTGACGATAGCAACAAGTACAATGGTTATTTCTATGCTTCATATCCATTTGTTGCATACAAAACCATGTCATTCATGATTCACAAAGATGCTTTGTCGAAAGAAATGAAAAACAAATTGGGATTGTAATCCTATCATAACGAGATATTAAGCCCGGCTTTTAGTCGGGCTTTTTTTGTGTCGGTTAAATCGTGTGAAACAGTGAATGATAGAATTTAAGTCATTAATAATCTCAAATTAATGATGAATGTGAAAAAAACTCTTAAATTAGTACTTCTAAAAATTGAAAATAATTTAACTATGAAGAAATTAATCTTATTGGCAGTTGTTTGTTTATTCAGCTCTGCTTTATTCGCTCAACTTTCATCTCCTGTTAACTTTGGTTTTCACGGTGGTATAGTTAGTACCAAAATTGATTCTGAAATTCCTTCGGCATCTACCATTAAAGATAAAGCTGACAATGGAATGATGTTAGGTGCTTTTTTGAGAATTAATTTGAACAAGTGGTATCTACAACCTGAATTAAACTACGTGTCTCGTAAAAGTGAAATTGTAGCCGATGGTCTTAGTCTGGATGTTAAAAGAAAAAGTTTAGATATTCCAATGTTATTAGGTTACAAAGTAGTTAAACTTCCTGCTTTTAAATTAAGAACATTTGCTGGTCCTGTTGCTTCTTTTAAAATTGATGATAGTTTTAAGAGTACCTTAGGTGAAGTTGATGAAGATTTCGAAGGTGCAGTTTGGAACGCAAAAGTAGGAGCTGGTGTTGATGTTTGGAAACTGACATTAGATGTTGATTATGAATTCGGTTTAAGCGATGTATCTTCAGAATTCCTGAAGAAGAACAAAATGTTCAACGTAACATTAGGATTCAAACTCTTCTAAGAAGAACATAGAAAAGAAATTAAAACTGCTGAACATATCAGCAGTTTTTTTTGTCTTTATTTTTCAGATTTTTATTGATTTAACAGATAAAAAAATAAATTTGTAATCAATCAAATCTCAATTGAAAAAAAATGGCTCTAAGCGCAAAAACGAAAATTGATCTCTTACAAAAACTGGATTTCCTTGCCGAGCAGGAATCTCAGGTATTTCAATACCTGTCAGAAATTGTAGTCATCAAGGAAGTGAAAGCAGGCGAGTGCATTTTTACCATTGGCGATCCGGGTGGAGCTGTCTATGTAATTGCTTCTGGTTGTGTTCAAATTCACGATCATGATCATGTTTTTATTGAGCTGAATGAATCCAGGAGTTTTGGCGAATATGCCTTAATCGATACAGATACTCGTTCGGCATCGGCCAAGGCAAAAGTAGATTCGATTCTGCTGGAATGCACACAGGCCAACTTAAGAGAGGTCGAAAGGCATTTTGATGTTAAAATTATCGATACTGTCCTGATTCCACTTCAAAATATCAGGAGAAGAATGATGGTGAAAGATCAACTGGAGGAGGAGCTTACCAGCCAAAAAATCATGATTGAGAAGCAGAGAAAAGAACTCGAAAGTTTGAATGCCACCAAGGATAAGTTCTTTTCCATTATCGCCCACGATTTAAAAAACCCATTTGCTTCTCTCATTGGAGCGTCTGATTTTCTTGTGAATAGTTCCGAAGAGTTGAGCAAGGAACAATTGGATAATTTTCATGAAATCATCAATTCATCGGCGCGTAGTGGATACAGATTATTAGAAAATCTGCTGGAATGGGCAAGAATGCAAACCGGAAAAATTTCCTTTAAACCCAAAGAGGTTGACCTTTGGAACCTGGTTAACGAAGTGGTAAATTTACTTACCGGAAGTGCAGAACATAAAGAGATTTGCCTTACAGCCAACATACAGGAAAACCTGTCGGCTCGGGTAGATGAAAACATGATCAATACCGTAGTACGAAATTTGGTAAGCAATGCCATTAAATTTACGCCACGTGGAGGTGAGATTGTTGTAAGCTCTAAACTTTTAGATCAGTTTATTGAAATTACAGTTGCCGATAATGGAATTGGTATTGCCGGGGATAAGATCGATAAACTCTTTAGAATAGATGAAAAAGTAAGCCAGATTGGAACCGAAAATGAAACTGGGACAGGTCTAGGTTTAATCCTTTGTAAAGAGTTCGTAGAACAGCATGGTGGCAAAATTCATGTAAAGAGCAAATTGGGCAAGGGGAGTCAATTTATTTTTACAATAGCTGTTTGATAACCTCTTTTCATCTTCTACGTAACATCTTCTTGATAGCCTAAATTGCAGATAAATCGCTTATATTAGGCATGAATTTCTTTTCAATTAAAAAAAGGTATGAAGAGTTTGCGTAATGTATTAATCATTTTTTTTCTGTTTTGTTCAATACTGAGTTCAGCCAATGGCAGGAAAAAAATTCTGGTTTTGCACTCTTATCATCAAGGATTACGTTGGACCGATAATGTAAACATCGGGATTCAAAATGTAATGGATTCCGTTGGAAGCAATTACGAAATCGATTATGAATACCTGGATACCAAAAGAAATCCTTCTCCGGAATATCTTGCCAAATTAATTGAACTTTACGACCTAAAACTCAAGAAGGAAAAGTACGATGCCATTATTGTTTCCGACAATAATGCACTTTCCTTTGTTCGAAATCATGGTTATAAATACTTCAATGAAACTCCAATTGTATTTTGTGGAATCAATCATTTTAATGAAGAAATGATTGAAGGAATGGAGAATATTACCGGTGTTGCCGAAGAAGTAGATTGGGATGGGGTTATTGATTTGATTCTTACCACTCGTCCCGAAGCCAAGCAATTGGTCGTTATTAACGACGATAAAACCACTACGGCAAAATTGAATAAGCAGATTATCAAAGATATTGAAGGTAAGTATAAAGATGATTTGGAGTTCATTTATTACGAAGATCAAACCATAGATGAGCTGGTTGAAAATGTGGAAAACATTAGAGGAGATACAACCATATTACTGCTTACTTTTAACAAGGATAAAAATGGTAAGTTTATCAGTTTTCAGGATAACCTGGAACTGCTGATTCCCAAAAGTAAAGTTCCAATTTACATTGTTTGGGCTTTTTACATTAGCGATGGCGTAATTGGCGGTAAAATTGTAAAAGGAAGTTTCCATGGTGAAATGGCAGCCAGGATGGTCGATCAGATTTTGAATGGAACACCTGCCGATTCAATTCCAATTTTCAAAGAACCGCTCGATCAATATGTAGTCAATTATAATGAAATAGAGCGATTTAAGATTGACAAGGATGTATTGCCTAAAGGAACGTTCCTACGAAATTCTCCAAAATCTTTTTACAGCGAACACAAAGAGTGGATTCATATTGTATTGGGAATTATTTCGATTGCCACCATCATTATTATTGTTCTATCTCGTGCAATTGTTCGAAGAATTAGAGCCGAAAGAGCACTGATAAGAGAGCAGGAAAGACTTAAAATTTCGGTCAAGCATGAACGTTTACTGGGTATTATTGGCCGATTGTTAAATGCTTCGGCCGATTTCAAACATGTGCTCGATGATGTTCTGAAATTAATGACCGAAGAGCTAAATGTTGCAAGAATCAGCTTGTATTCCTTGCACTCATCAGACGATTCTGCCATAAAAATCAACAGCCGTATATCCACAAAAGGAAAGAATATTGTGGATGTTGATCAATTCTACTTTTCGGAATTAAAGGGCGTTATCTCTCGCCTGAAAATGAACCGAAGTATTGTTTCCAACGACCTGTCGAACCTGGAAGACAAGGAGAGAGAGTATTATCGAAAAAGAAATATTAAAGCTGTTGTTATTCTGCCGGTAGTGGTAGAAAATAAGGTGGTTGGACTGATGGGATTTTCTCAAAATCAGCAACACAATTGGTCTCGCGACGAGATTTCTGTTTTCTTCTCGACAGTAAATATGATTGCCAATGCCTGGGAAAGAAACTTGTTGATGGATGCTCGAATTGAAGCCGAACAGAAGAATACGGAAGCCATGCGCTTGTTGGAAGAATCTTCGCGCCTGGCATCAATCGGAGTAATGGCAGCAGGCATTACCCATGAAATTAACCAGCCACTAAATGCCATAAAAATTACCGCAGATAGTGTGCTGTTTTGGCAGAAAAGAAATCCGGGAGATTTACCCGAAATGTTTACTCGGAAAATCAAAACCATATCCGAAGGAACCGAAAGAATCGATTCCATTATCAAACACATGCGTAAATTTTGGGAAAAACCTGTGGATAAGGATAGTGAGTCGGTAGATATGCTTAGTGCAGTAAATAGTGCCTTATCATTGGTAAAAAGACAGGTTTACGACCACAGTATCGAACTTATAAGCGATTTACCAGACAAAGAAATCAGGGTATTTTCAAATTACATTCAGTTCGAGCAAATTGTGGTCAATTTGGTTGTAAATTCAATCCATTCACTGGATAAAATCAAAAAGGATTCCAAAAGGATAAAAATCAAACTCAGTCAGGACGATGAGTTCGGTATTTTCGAAATTCACGATAATGGTACCGGAATAGAAGCTGAAATTCAGGAGAAGATTTACGATCCATTGTTCACCACCAAAGGTCCCGAAGCGGGCACTGGTTTGGGTATGGCGATTGTGAAATCATTTATCGATCGTTTCCAGGGAGAAATTTCGAATTACAATAATGCCGAAGGTGGAGCCAGCTTTATCGTGAAATTTAAATTACAGAAATAAGATAAAACAGATAAATCATGAGGATATTAATTGTTGATGATGATCTTTCGAGTGGTGCTGCAGTTGCCGAGTTTATTGAGGAGCAATTGGGACATCAGATTAACTTGTGTCATAATGGAGAAGAGGCACTGGCCTTGATGCAGTCGGAAGATTACCAGATGGTAATATCAGACATGAGAATGCCTGGCATGTCGGGGCTCGATTTGCTCAGAAAAATAAAGGACAAAGAGTCGGGCAAGCAAATCGAAGTTGTTATTATGACTGGCTTTGGTGATATGGAAACTTCGATAGAAGCCTTGCGTGGTGGTGCTTACGACTACCTTTTAAAGCCGGTTAACATCGAAGAGCTAGCCATTTTAATTGAACGAGTGGCTGAAAATATCAAGCTGAAAACCGAAAATAGAGACCTGAAAGAAAATTTCGAAAGAGAAATGACTTCGGCCAAAAAGGATGAGGCCGAACGAATTCAATATTACGAATCTACCATACGTGAAATTACTTCGGTGGGGAAAATTGGTGTATTTTCCGATGCCATGAGAGGTGTGGTTCGTATGGCAGAGCAATTTCACGAAGACCGATCGGTTCCGGTGCTTATCGAAGGCGAAACAGGAACGGGAAAAGAGGTAATGGCCCGCCTTGTGCACTTTGGTCACGATTCGGATACCATGAAACCATTTATTTCGATTAATTGTTCGGCAATTTCTCCAACTTTATTCGAGAGTGAACTATTTGGTTATGCCGATGGTGCTTTTACCGGGGCAAAAAAAGAAGGGAAAGCAGGTAAGTTGGAATTGGCACAGGGTGGAACCTTATTCCTGGATGAGATAGGCGAAATGCCTTTAGACATGCAACCCAAACTTCTTAGGGTATTGCAGCAGAAGGAAATGTACCGGGTAGGAGGCAGTCAGCCCATCGAACTGGATGTGAGAATCATTTGTGCCACCAATCGCAATTTAAAGGAAATGGTAGCGGAGAAATCATTCCGAAGCGATTTGTATTATCGTTTAAATACAGGACGTTTGTACATTCCGGCATTAAAAGAGCGCAAAGAAGCAATCCTTTCATTCTCTCAAATCTTTCTCGATCAGTACGCCAGGAAAAGAGGGCGAAAGTTTAAATTCATCAGCAAGCTGGCACAATCCATTCTGCAGGAATACGATTGGCCCGGGAATATCCGAGAGTTAAAAAATACCATTGAACGTGCTACTTTACTTTATAACGATATTGAGCTTAAGCCCGATCATATTCGATTCCTTCAGGCCGAAGACGAGGAGATTGCTTCTGGCGATCAGCCATTAATTCCCGGTAGAATTGTACTTCCGGATAATGAGCTACATATTGAGCAGCTCGAACTGGAGATTGTTCGCAAGGCTTTAAAGAAGTTTGACAACAACAAATCAAAAACGGCTGATTACCTTGGTATCACGAGGAGTGCACTCCGAAGCCGAATGAATAAATTGTAGCATTTTAAGCATTCTTAAATTGTGAAAAAATTCCACAATCGGGGAGAAATGTCACACCCAAAAATGTGCTGAAAATGTGCATTTTAGCACACTTGTTCAAAAACAACGACAAAGTGCTGAAAAATGTTCAGAATTGAACACTTGGAAGGCATTTGAATGATGGAATTACTCTAGTGTAACTTCCATATAATCAAGTAGGTAATAAAAGTTTTGATTTCTTAACTTATTTAATCATTCTTTGGCACTGCTTTTGCCTTTTAGAAGATAGTTTTAATTAAAATCTAAAAGGTATGGAAGTCAGAACAATTACACAGAAACAAGATTTATTTTCAGCACAAAACAGGAGAGACCTTTTGGATTCATTTTTGGCGAATTCAAACCACATAGGTAACGACTCTCTTAAAGTAGATCAGGAATTGTTTATAGAGGCAGCAAGTAAAGAGAATGTGCAGTTTGAATTTATTCGCCTGAAGAGTTTGGATTTACACAAAAAATCTTTCGAGATCAGCAATGCAAGAAATGCAATTATCGAGGCAGAATATGCCCTTGCCGATTCAGGCAAACTCATTATTGATACACAAGATTCAGATCAGTTACTGACCATTTTCTTGTCGGAAACATTGCACATTATTGTTCCTGCGAGCAGAATACTACATTCTATGGACGATTTGGAACTGATAAAAGGAAAGTCGGCAATAGATGTTGGCCGTGGCATAGCAAGCCTAACCAGTTCGGGAACAAACAAAGGATTAAGTTTTTCACCTAAGGCCATTAAAACATTGGTATATGTGATAGAAGATTTATAAAAACAAAGGCTGTCTTTCCCGACAGCCTTTTTCTTTTGGGTGTTTTATCAATTACAATTCCCACTTCTCTGCAATTTTTTGAATGCTCTGCTTTGCATTTAAAAATTCTGAATCAATCGAATCAGGATTCCCGCTGCTGGCATGCACAAAATCGTATTCTTTTATGCCCATAAAATCGAGTTCAATTTTTAGCAAAGCTTTTACATGATCTAAGTACTCGTAATCGCCCAGGTATTTCCCTGCACTTGTATAAAGGCTAAGGAATTTCGTTTGACCCATTAAGCCCACAGGTGCGCCATTCTCATATTGAAATACTTTGCCGCTTTGCATAATGGAATCGAAATATAATTTAACAATGCCTGGCAGCGAAAAGTTATGCATAGGTGTAGCCAATACTACCAAATCTGCATTCATAAACTGCTCGTTTAGCAAATCGAACGGACGAATGGCCTCCAGTTCTTCATTGTTCAGTTCCAAGCCACCAAAATTTCTTTTTACATATGCACCTAAACTCAGTTCATCGAAGTAGTTTGGTGGCGTTTTTAGCAAATCAATTTCATCTATTTCATGTGTTGCATTTACATTCTCTTTGAACTCATTCACTAACTTCAAAGTATTCGAGTTCGTACCTGATGGGAGGTATTTTACAATTAAAATCTTCATTTTTTTCCTGTTTTTCTGTAAAGTAAAATGGATAATAATATCTATTGTCCTTTATCGATAATTACATGCGAAGTGTGATATCCAAAGTGAAAATATCACCAATGGCTTTGTCTCCTAAATTGTCGAAGAAGGAATTCGATCCGTAACGAACATCATATTTCGAGCGGTCTACTTTCAATTGAGCCGTGTAACGATCGCCATCTTTCTTTACATCGAAACTTAAGCTTTCGGTTTTTCCTTTAATGGTAAGTTCACCACTTACTTTTGCTGAACCATTGCTGAATTTTGTTGCTTTACTAACTACAAATTTCGATTTCGAGAATTTTTCAACACCAAAGAAATCATCCGATTTTAAATGCCCTACCAATTTTTGGTTATAACCTGCATCTTCAATATCAGTAACTGTAATGCTATTCATATCCATTACCACTTCACCACCTACAATTTGCTCGTTTTTAAACTCGAAGTAGCCGCTTTCCAGTTCTATTTCTCCATAGTGAGAACCACCAATTTTGGTTCCTGTCCACTTTACTACCGATTCATTTACTTTTACTTCATTTTTCTGTGCAAATACCGATACGCTTGCTGCCATCAATAGCACGATCAATAAACTTAACTTTTTCATGTCTTCTAATTTATTTATTGTATAAAAATTGTATTCAACTGTTTGAATTACTTACAATACAAATGTAGAGGGCATAAAATCAAGTACACTTGATCTATGTTAAGAAATAAAATTGACCTATGTCAAGTGATGCTATTCTGTGAAGTAAAACAGATAGATCTGTAAGAATTTTACTTGTTGTTTTTCTTGCGAATTCGGCTTAAACTTTCGGGGGTAATGCCCAAATAGGAAGCGATATAGGCCAGTGGTACTCTCTGGAACATATCGGGATGTTCCCTAAGCATATCGTTGTAACGATCTATGGCTGGTTCCCACATGTTGGCGTTTAATCGTTTTAAGGCATTCACATAAGCCTTCTGAAAAAGGATTCTGAAGTATCGATCAAAAGCTGGTACTTCATCGTAGAGTTTGTCGAGCCTTTCCTTCGAAATGCGAATGTAATGGGTATCTTCCAGAGCTTCGATATAATATTTCGAAGGCTTCTGGCTAAAGAAGCTTTCCAGGTCACCTATCCAATTGTTATCGAACCTAAGGTGATAGATATGCTCAACACCCTTCTCGTCGATATAAAAAGTGCGCATACATCCGTTTACAATAAAATAGTTGTACTTGCATACTTCCCCTGGCACCAGGAGATCTTTTTTCTTCCTGATTGTAGCTTGTTCAAATGCAGATAAAATGGCCGCTTCATCATCTTTTGTGATGTTTACCCATTTCTTTACGTAGTAGATTAGTTTGCTATCTTCAGCTGTGCTCATCGAAACTGGTTTAGGTATTGAAACCTAAAAATAAGCGCAGACTTTTAATAATGCAAGAAGGCAACTTCCCAATTGTAAAGGAAATTGCCTTTGTATATTTTTAATAAGCTATACTTAGCGAATATAGCTTGCTATTTTGCCTGAGAAAAAAGCCTTAAAACTTTCTGCCCCAAATTTTAACAGCACCACCCATACCAATGTTCATCAATCGTTTACCGGCATGACCCAGTACAATACCACAAATCAGCGCTATGGTACCACAAATCAATAATAATATTTTCGATTGCAAATCATCTATTCCCTTCCAGGCTAAGAAAGGCGTAAAGAAAGAGGCAATTAGCATTACAGTACTGTAAATGATTTTCTTTTTCAGGATAGGAGTAGTTACCGATTTAAAACGCAGCTTACCATCTATCATTCCGCTAAGGAAAGCACCAAAAACAGTGAAAGGGAAAATTACAGCCGAGAATTTTGCTGTACCCAATAAAATTTCAGGATAAAAATTTGGGAAGAAAAGGTTGATTAACAATGCCTGTAAAGCAAAAACCAATGTGGTTTGAGGAAAATGCACAGCAATAGGGTGCAAATCGAGATGCAATATTTTGCTACGCCCTGGCGACATTCTCTCTTTGTATTGTTCGAATACCTTTTTTGGCAAACCACAAGCAGGGCATACATCCTGTAGTTCGCTTTCCTTCATCACATAGCCACATGGCTTACAGATATAGAGTTTTTCTTCTTGTTTTTCCTTCATAATGGTTAATTTTTTTAGGATTTTGAACGCCTAAAAATACCAAATCATACAAAAAAATATGTCAAAAAGAATCTTGGATTAAATATAAATAAAGGATTTACCGATCTGTAATGTGCTAAATAGCCTTTATGTTGCAGATATTCATTGTGTTGAAATGTTGAGGTATCAAAGCTTACTTCCGGCTATCATACATATAAAAGCCTACTACATTTTTGTCTTTATCTATTCTTATTTTCTTAAAGATTCGGTGAAAATGATGCTCGGAAGTTAAGGCTGCCGACGGAATGGTGTTCTTATTGGTATCCTCAACCAAATAGGAAACCACAATTTCCCAAAGCTCTTCTTCTTTTAGTAATTCGGCTTGTTCCAGTCTAAAATCGGGGGTTTGCAAATCGGTTAATTCCTCCAATTGCGTTTTCGCGATATCGAATAGTTCTTTTAAGGTCATGCTTGCTTTTTTTTATGAGTGAAATGCTTTGTGTATACTACAAGATACTATAAAAATAAGAATTATGGATTCGAATTCTCATCTCAGATGATTTGACTCATAAGTCGCAATTTTATTTTTTTATCCATATAATCAGGATTTTCATCCTTATGAATAAGGAACCCAATCAGCTTTGGATAGTAAGCTAATTAAATAAAAAAAAGCAAGAATAATTAGTGCACTATAAAGTGCTGTAAAGACATAAATCAATTTCTTTTTTTGTTTTGATAATAAATCAAATTCTTCGATGTAAGTTTTCCATTGATCATTCTTTAGAAAAATTAAATATTTAATACCCAATAATCCTCCGCATAATAAAAGAACTGTCAGGCCTGGATATTTAGGAACAATAATCTCCTTAGATAAATATGAAAAAGTAGAGCCTATAGTAGCTAATATGAGTGTCTCAAACAGCATCATTATAGCAATTGTTCTGATTACTATCATTCCCCAATAGGCAGTTGTTGAAACAGTTTTATTTACTGCACAAAACCAATAGATATATACTTTTTTTATGAGTTTCATTGGTTTCTATTTGTTGTAGTTCTTATGTAACACAATACAATTGTGTCGATTTTTTAATGCTGTAATAAATCGATCAACATCTTTGGTAATTACCACCACTTGCTTCTTACTGTCGTTTTCAGTTTTAAAATCTACAATTAGCTTTTTACCATCAAGTTGTACCTGCGTAATATTTTCCAGGGCAATTCGATGTAGCATATCGTATTTTTCTGCAATGCTTGCCAATAGTAGTTTTGATGTTAGCCACAGTTCGTCTTCTATTAGCAGCAAATCTAAAGTGCGATTTGCTCCACCCAGTTTATTTTGAAGCGATGAGGTAGAGTAGCCCGATGCTGACTGATCCCTGTAAAGTATTCTTACGCTTCCCATATCAGGAAATACAGACAAAGCTCTTTTGCCCCGTCTATACATAAGACCCAGGATAAGCACAATAACTATTGCCCAAACAATAAGGAATATGCTTTCGTTATTCATGATTATCAAAAGCTTTAGTTTACTCTTTTTCCTGCTTGCTTAATAGTTCAAGAATCCGATCTAATTTTTCTTCCTGAATTTTACTTGGCGTACCTACCATATAGGGTAAAATAATCATGTTTACAATTGGGATACATGCCAAAATGGTCCATAAAACTACATTCTTTCCTTTCTCTTTTGCCAATCGGTTTACGATAAATATCATGGGTATCATGATAATAATCAGAGGCAAAAAAGACAATGATGGGTTAGGTTGCATAAGCGATTGATTCATTTTAATTGGGTTTTTATGGTTTGTAAAATGCTTAATTGTTATGTAGTTCTATTTTGATAATTTCGATTTTCTTTTTTTGCTACGCAAGTGCTGAATAAGGAGTGCCACTGCAACGCTTACCAATGGGCCAAAGGTAATAAGCGAGAGTACAAATTGATCTGTCCCATGCAGTTCATCCTGGTCAAATTTTACATACTCCGAATAAGCCGAAAGAAAAAACATTCCAAATATACAAGCCAGAATATAGCCAAAGTTCCTATCAATAAAGGATAGAATGGGTTTATTGGCTTTGAACTCTTCCTCCTTTTTAATTTTTTCTTTCTTCCATTTCCGAACCTGAGGTTCTACATTCTCAAAATCAAACTTTCTCTCTTGCAATACTTTAAGTGCAAGTTTTTTCTGATCATAGGTAGAATAATCAACGCCTTTATATATTCTATAAAGTTCCTCTGTTTTCTTCGATCGGTAAATGTCTTCCCAGGAGTTGTACGCCATGTTTTTAAGTCTAAAAAATCCTTATTGTTTGCCTTGATTGTAATTCTCTATAATCGTTATCAATTTTTCATTATTAAGCTTATTCATCTTCATTACTTTGGTGAGAGATTTTAAATCATCATCGAATAAGAAAGCAATCTTTTGGGCTACCTTTCTTTTCGGAACGGCAATCAAGGTATCCTGCTTTTCAATATAGTAGGTGGTCCAATCATCGGTTTTGCTTACTCCATTCTGATGATCGCCACGAATTAATTTAGGCGATGCAAACTGTATTCTGGCGTAGTAGTTTATTTTACCCCAACAAATTATTCTGGACAGTATACTCTTGTTATTTGGCCTGATTTTCCCATAGCTATTGAAATCGGTAATCAGATAATTCACAGTATCAATATTCGCAACCAGTGTATCGGCATCGCGATGCAATTTGTATTCAAATTTAGCATGGTAAGTTCCCTGTACCTTTACATAGCATGCAATGGTATCATGATCTGTTATTATATGTGCTTTGTCAAAGTAATCGAGGAAATGTTGTGCGTGTAATTGGTTCACACATAGTGCAAAAAGAAATACAAGAAGGTAGTTTTTCATTAAGGATTGAATTTTAATAAATGCGATACTAAAAATAGAAAAACTCAACTAAACATTAATATGGTTTTAGTAAAATATAATTTATCCAAATAGTGCCCTTATAGAAGTAGTATGATATTCTGTATTTATAGTCAATTCTGGTATAGAAAAACACCCCGTAGCATAGCCGCGGGGTGTTCACACTTTATCCAGTTGTATGTAATTAATAAGAAGGCATGCTTCTCATAGGGTAAATTGCTACTCCTGATGGAAAAGATTTCTACATATTCAATTTATTCACTTATTTCTTTTTCGACAGTTGCCTTATCTCTGCTCATGAATTTACAAACAATATGTTAATAATAAAAATGAATTGATAAAAACATAATATAAAAAATCTTAAAGGCCCAGTATTTTCGCTACTTAACCGGAGATAAAAAATTATAGATAAATATAGTTCCCTGCCATTTTTGGCAGTAGACCACTATAAAAATCCAAAATTACGCTCCACTATTCTATTTGGCACATCATACCAAATGGTACAGAAAATAGCGTTCCAAATTGCACAATTGTTCAAAACGGCACAGCTTATAGGAGACTGATGTTCAGAATTGAACAGAATCGAAATCGTTTGAAATGGTAGCTCTGAAAACCTTTTCGATCAGCTAAAGTGCAGGAGATCAGGAATAAATATTTTGAATGGTTCTAGATAGCAGTTGGGCGAAATTTTTGGCATTAGGCTTGGTTAAGGACTTGCGAGCAAATTTTAGGTGTTGCCTAAGTATTCTAACAATAACTTAACCCAATGAATGATTTAGAAAGATTTATCGAAAAATCGGAATTAGTAGGAAGTGAGAATTTAATTCTTTCGAACGAAGAGTTTTCGATGCTATTAAAGAAGGAAAGATTTGATTTTGTAGATGTGCCGAGTTTCGAATTGAAGAAAGACATTAGAGCTGGTGAAGAGGGAATAGGTACTGCACTAATCGAAGTTGATTATGGTATAGCAGAAACAGGAACTGTTGTAGTGGATAGCTGCGAAGAAAATAAAAGATTGGCAACCTGCCTGGCAGAAAAATTATTGGTGGTTCTGCCGCTAAGCAAGTTGGTAAGCACATTAAACCATGTGGCCGATTTTATTGAAGAGAGAACTTCTGATATGGGCGGATATGTTGCATTTATAACAGGTGCAAGCAGAACAGCCGATATCGAGCGTGTACTAACTGTGGGAGTACACGGACCAAAGGAGATGACAGTTTACATTTTGAACGATTTATAAGAAGCAGCTATGAAAATACACGACCAAATAGAAGAAAAATTAAAAGACGAGGTTTTATATCATAACCTTAAGAACTTTGCTACTGCTTATAAAGCATCAAAAGAAAATGCATACAAAGGCCTCGACTTCGAATCCTTAAGAACTCGTGTTCACGATTTAAAAGATCGCGATTTAAATAAAGTAATGCAGCAATTCAACCAGTTTCGCGATAATGTAGAGAAGCATGGTTGTAAAGTATTCCAGGCCAAGACTGGCGAAGATGCTTGTAAATACATTGCTGATGTAATGAAAAAGCACAATGCCAAATATATGGTGAAGTCAAAATCGATGACTTCAGAAGAAATTCAATTGAACCATTATCTGGAAAAGGAAGGATTACAACCCATCGAGACCGATTTGGGAGAATGGATCCTACAGTTGGCCAACGAGCATCCATCGCATATGGTAATGCCAGCCATTCATAAAACCCGTCAGCAGGTGGCGAAGATCTTTGCCGATTATACTGGGGAAGATGTCGATCCGGATGATATCAAGGCAATGGTTGAGATTGCTCGCCGTTTCTTGCGCGAATCGTATTTTAAATCGGGCGTAGGAATGACTGGGGCTAATGTTGCAGTTGCCAGTACAGGTACCATTGGTTTGGTTACCAACGAAGGAAATGCACGCTTATCGTCGACCGTACCACCGGTTCATATTGTTTTGGTTGGATATGAAAAATTGTGCGACGATTTTAACCAGGCATTGGATATTGTTCGTGTACTGCCAAAAAGTGCTACCGGACAAACCATTACCTCGTATACAACATGGATTAAAGGAAGAACTCCATCATATAAAAACGAAGAAGGAATTAAGGAAACACATTACGTATTCCTGGATAACGGACGTTTGGCATTTTTCGAGCATCCAAAATTTAAGGAAGCACTAAAATGTGTTCGTTGTGGTAGTTGTGCCAACATTTGTCCGGCTTACGAAATGGTAGGTGGGCATGTATATGGCGACCGTTACATTGGTTCAATCGGATTGATACTAACAGCACTTTACCAGGGCGACCAGGCTGCTAAAGACATTCTAAAAATGTGTATTGGCTGTAGAGCTTGTTCATTCAACTGTCCGTCGGGTATCGATTTGCAAAGCCTGATTTCTGATCTGAAATTGGTAGTAGGGAAGAAGTATGGAATTAATCCTGTTAAGAAGAAAGTATTTAAAAGTTTGGTAGCTAAGCCGGATAGAATGAAGTCTGTACTTTCGATGGGGGCAAATTTCCAATTTCCATTAACAAAAACATGCAAAACCAATAACGAAAAGATTATTGGTACGGTTCCAATGTTGCCGAAAGAAATGGATTTCAGAAAATTCCCGGCTTTGGCTTCTAAAACTTTTAGCAAAAGATTTTACAAGGATGGTTACGACCAGTTTACATCGGAACGTAAAGTATTCTTTTACCCTGGATGTGCGGTAGAGTATTTCTATCCGGAAATGGGATTGGCCATGGTAAAACTATTGCAAAAAAGTGGCATACAGGTAGATATTCCTAAAAAGGCAGCATGTTGTGGTATTCCTGCCATTGCTTCGGGCGATCCGGATAATGCTAAAAGCATGATTTTTAATACGCTTGACAACCTGCAAGGACCAAAAGATTACGAAGCACTACTGGTATTGTGTCCTACTTGTGGTGGAGCCATCAAGCACGAATTCCTCGATTTCTCGAAGGAAGATCCAAACCGATATAAGAAAGCTTCCATGTTGGGCGATATGGTAACCCCAATTGGTAAGTTCTTAGAAGAAAACAATATCAAATTTAAAGTGAAAGGAAACAAGAAGGTAACTTATCATACGCCTTGTCACGATTCTCGATCATTAGATTATTCGGCAGAATCATTCCTTTCAAATCTAATAGGAAAACAATTTGTTCCACTTACCGATAGCAATGTGTGTTGCGGATTTGGTGGTACTTATTCTCTGGATTTTGCAAGCATTTCCAATGGGATTTTAAACAAGAAAATTGAAAATATCGAGGCCAGCGAAGCCGAGATATTGGTAACCGATTGCCCTGGTTGTGTGATGCAAATTAATGGTGGTTTAATGAAACAGGAAGTTCCGGTGAAAGTACTTCACCTGACTGAATTTATCGAGAACCATCTGGAACTTTTATAATCATTTTTTAAATCATCAGGATATGGATTTCAAGAATAATAGAATTTACCTACAAGAGAGTTTAACAGATCTGAGACAAAAGTTGGTTGCACTGGATGTGTTAATGCATAACACCTCTATTGTTGGAGATCCATCTCGGAATCGCGATGCAATATTGAATAAATATAGTAGATCTAACCCATTTACTACAAAGAATAATAAATCTAGTACGAACCAATGTCTGTAAGAATACAACATCAATAAAAGTCATTTATAAATAGCAGTTTCAGTGACGTAACTATCAAAGTTTTAAAAAGCGCCTGCTTAGGCAGGTTGCTTTTTAAAACAATGAAATTGAAAACCAAAACATTCTTATACGACAGATTAAAACCTAAATTATTTTATTATGAATGCATTATTAGCTTTTTCGCCAATTCTTTTAACCATTGTGTTAATGGTTGGCTTTAACTGGGGAGCCAAGAAGGCTTTGCCACTTTCTTTACTTGTGGCAATAGTGGTGGCGTTTGGAGTGTGGAAAATTGATATTCACCACATTCTTGGATATTCGGTATTTGGCTTCCTTAAAGCTTTCGATATCCTGATTATTATTTTCGGAGCGATATTAATTTTGAATACCATGAAACTGTCGGGGGCAATGACCACCATCAACAACGGTTTTAATGGAATTACAAACGATAGACGTATTCAGGCAATTATTATCGGTTTCATGTTCGGTGCTTTTATCGAAGGTGCTGCCGGTTTTGGTACTCCAGCCGCTTTGGCGGGTCCGCTTATGGTAGGACTAGGCTTCCCGCCTTTGGCTGCTGCAATGGTTGCCCTTATTTTTAACTCGGTTCCGGTTCCTTATGGTGCGGTAGGTACGCCAATTAGTGGTGGTGCTATGGTAACCCTTGAGCAAAACCTGGCCGATGTTGCTGCAAACCCTGAAATTTTTAAAATGGCCTTAACCAAGTGGATTGCTATTCCAAATGCATTGGTAGGTATTTTTATTCCACTTTTGGGTATTGCCATTATGACCAAGTTCTTTGGTAAGGAAAGATCTATTAAGCCTGCTTTGGCTGCTGCACCTTTCGCAATTTTCGCAGGTTTGGCATTTGGTATTCCTTATGTATTAATTGCATCTACTTTAGGTCCTGATCTTCCTTCACTATTGGGAGCATTTATTGGCTTGGGTATTGTTGTATTTGCAGCGAAAAAAGGTTTCCTAGTTCCTAAGAAAACATGGGATTTCCCTCCAAAATCGGAGTGGGATAAGAGTTGGTTATCGAACGATAATGCAGGTGATACTGGAGAGGCTAAAATGGGCTTGGTAAAAGCTTGGATGCCTTATGTATTAATCGCAATTATATTGGTTGTTACGCGTATTCCATCGCTTGGGTTAAAAGGATGGTTGGCAGCGCAAACCATCACACTTTCAAACGTATTGGGTATCGAAGGTTTAACTTATGTATTAAAGTGGGCTTACCTTCCTGGTACCATTCCATTCATCCTGGTAGCATTAATTACCAATGTAATGCACGGAATGAATAAGAAACAGATTGTAGCATCGTGGAAAACTACTTTTAAACAATTAAGTGGTGCCGCTATAGCATTACTTGCAGGTGTTGCAATGGTTCAGTTAATGTTAAAATCAGGTACAAACGGAGCAGGATTAGACAGTATGCTTACGACAATGGCAACTGCTATCGCCGATTTATCAGGAAATGCTTATCCGGTTATTGCACCAATTGTAGGGGTATTAGGTTCTTTTATGTCGGGTTCAGCGACTGTATCCAATTTGTTGTTTGCTTCCCTGCAATTCGAAACGGCTACAATTTTGGGTATCCCTCAGGTATTAATTGTAGCAGTTCAAACTATTGGTGCTGCACTGGGTAACATGATTTGTGTAAACAATGTGGTAGCAGTTTGTGCAACAGTAGGATGTATTGGTGCAGAAGGTACAATTATCAGACGTAACGCAATTCCTGCATTTGTATACTATTTATTGGTAATGATAGTGGTTGTAGTACTAATTTCTACAGGTTTTAATCCATTGCCATTGTAGTAATTCAGAGCTTATCCAAAGAGTGGTTTTAGGGTTGAAAAATCATGCTGAGGAAGCCCGAAGTGTTTGTTGTTTCGTGGTTAGGGTTCATAAGCTTCATCATCATGACGGGAAAGGATGGTTAAACTTTTTGGATAAGCTCAATTACTGAATTAAGAAAAAAACGTACATTTGTCATACAAGTTACCAATTATCAATTTGAATAAATCATGAATCAATAAGCTATGCACTAGGCGAAAGCCTAATAGGTGTAAAAGCGAGGGAAAATAAAGTGGTGAATAGGATCTCTCGATGACATAAAATGCCGAAGCATATCAATTGAAATGAGATATTGGAAAGGATATATTGGAAAATCTTAAAAAACTCTAGAAGCAGCTAACATACTAAATCAGTAGCAAAAGTAAAAAACTTAGAAAAAATGTTAACAGGAGAATATAAAACACTTTACGACAGATTAGTTAAAAACATTGATAAGAAACGAATGTTTCATGATCCATTGCATACATTGGCATGGGGAACCGACGCGAGTTTTTATCGTTTGATCCCAAAATTGGTCATCAAATCGAAAAACGAAGAAGAGGTAAGCCTGATTATGCGCGAATGTAACGATTTGGATATTCCGGTTACTTATCGTGCAGCAGGTACCAGTTTATCTGGGCAGGCCATTAGCGATTCTGTATTGGTTGTAGCAGGCGATCAGTGGAAAAAGCACAGCATTCTGAACGATGGTGCTGCCATTCGTTTGCAACCAGGTATTACCGGTGCACGTGCCAATGCGATTCTTGCACCTTACGGGAAAAAAATTGGTCCCGATCCTGCTTCTATTAATGCTGCCATGATTGGTGGTATTGCTGCTAACAATGCATCGGGTATGTGTTGTGGTACTTCCGAAAATTCATACAAAACTTTAGATTCCATTCGTGTAGTTCTAAACGATGGAACCATTCTCGATACTTCAAGCGAAGAGAGCAAAGCTTCTTTCAGAATCACTCATGCTACTTTGTTGCACGATCTGGAGAAACTGGCGAAAGATGTGCAGGCAAATGAGACTTTGCACAACCGTATTCGCGATAAGTTTAAAATGAAGAACACCACCGGGTACAGTTTGAATGCTTTGATCGATTATACTGATCCATTCGATATTTTGGCACACATCATGATTGGTTCGGAAGGTACCTTAGGTTTTATATCAGAGATTGTGTACAAAACTGTAGTGGAGCATAAATTCAAAGCTTCTTCTTTAATGATTTTCCCTGATATCGAGAAAGCATGTCGTGCAGTTTCTACTTTGAAATCGGAGCCGGTTGCAGCGGTTGAACTTATGGATCGTGCTGCCTTACGATCGGTAGAAGACGATGAAGGTGTTCCATCATACCTGAAAGGTTTATCGGAAGGTGCTTCGGCAGTATTGGTTGAAACCAGAGCCGAAAGTAATGATGTTTTATACAAGCAAATCGATATTATTAAGAATTCGATTAAAGAGATTCCTGTTGAGATTCCGATTGAATTTACCGATGTTCCTGCCGAGTTCGCCATGCTTTGGAAAATCCGTAAAGGATTATTGCCAACAGTTGGTGGTATGCGTAAAACAGGTACTACTGTTATTATCGAGGATGTTTGTTTCCCTGTGCCTGTATTGGCCGAAGCAACATTGGATCTTCAGGACTTATTTAAGAAATATGATTATTCTGAAGCAGTAATTTTCGGTCATGCATTGGAAGGAAACTTACACTTTGTATTTACCCAGGACTTCGGTACACAGAAAGAAATAGACCGTTATGCCGAGTTTATGGATGAATTGGCTGTTTTGGTGGTAGAACGATACGATGGTGCACTAAAAGCTGAGCACGGAACAGGTCGTAATATGGCTCCTTACGTTGAAATGGAGTGGGGAAGCGATGCCTACAAGCTAATGAAGGAAATTAAAGAGATTTTCGACCCAAGATACTTGATCAACCCAGGTGTAATTTTAAATGCAGATAAACAAGCTCACCTGAAGGATTTAAAACCGCTTCCACCGGCACATGAAAAAGTAGACAAGTGTATGGAATGTGGATTCTGTGAGCCATCATGTGTATCGCATAACCTGACTTTGAGTCCGCGCCAAAGAATTGCAACCTATCGTGAAATTAGCCGATTAAAAGCCAGTGGGGAAAAACCACACGAGTTGGCTACCCTAATTAAAGATTTTGATTATGAAGCCTTGCAGCTTTGTGCTACCGATAGTTTATGTGCCCTTGGTTGTCCGGTAAAAATTGATACTGGTAAATTGGTGAAGGATCTTCGTGCCGATGATGCATCGCCTAAAGCGAAGAAGTATGCCATGTGGTGTGCCGATAATATGGACAAGGTTCAATCATACGCCAAAACCGGTTTAAATACTGTTAACTTCTTCCACTCGATATTAGGATCGGGATTAATGGGCGGAATTGCAGGCGGTATGCGCACCATATCGGGTAATGCTATTCCTCGTTGGAACAAAGCATTCCCTAAGGGAGCTCCTAAAATTGTTCCTCCTGCAGTGGATGCATCCAATCCAAAGAAAGTGGTTTATTTCCCATCCTGTATCAACCGTAGTATGGGTACATCTAAAGATTACGATGAGAAAGTAGCCCTAACAAAGAAAACAGAAGAACTAATTAAGAAGGCAGGATACGAAATCATCTACCCAGAAGATTTGAACAACCATTGTTGTGGTATGGCTTTCTTGAGTAAAGGTTTTAAGGAGGCTGGTATGAAGAAGTCGAATGCCCTGGAAGCAGCGCTTCTTAAAGCAAGTGATAATGGCAAGTATCCTGTTCTTTGCGATATGAGTCCTTGCTTGTATACCATGAAAGAAAACATGGAGCCTACATTAAAACTATACGAACCTATTGAATTTATTACTGATCATTTGGCTGATCATTTGGATTTTACCCCGCTTGATGAAACCGTTTCTGTATTTGCAGTTTGTTCTGCAAAGAAACTAGGGGTTGATGGTAAATTGCTTGACCTGGCACAGAAATGTGCGAAGAATGTGGTTAAACCAGATACCAACTGTTGTGGTTTTGCTGGCGACCGCGGATTTACTCATCCGGAATTGAACGATCATGGATTACGTGACCTGAAAATTCAACATCCAACTGAGGTGAAACGTGGATATTCAACAAGTAGAACTTGTGAGATTGGACTTACTATGAATAGTGGGGTTTCCTACCAATCTATCATCTACCTTGTTGATCGTGCAACCACAGCCAAATAAAAATAACCCAATTACGAATTTTGAGATTGAAACAGACGTATTCCACTATAAGATATTAACTTGCATGCCGAATCGGGGTACGTCCTGTTTCATGATCTAATCTAATATTACTATGAAAAAATTATTTGCAATAGCATTGAGCTTGTTGCCTTTGGCATCATTTGCTCAGAAAAAAGACGATATTAAAGTAACGCTAGGCGGATTTGTATCTGCGGAAGCAATTTTCGATACCAGAAAAACAGTAAATGCACGTGAAGGTGAAGTAATTCTTTACCCTGCGGCAAAATCATATGATATTAATGGCGAAGATTTAAACGATCGTTCGGAATTGTTTATGACTTCTATCCACTCCCGATTAAATGTTGGTGTTACCGGTTTTCAGGCATTTGGTGCAAAAGGTTCTGCAACCATTCAAGGTGACTTTGTTGGAACTTCTAACGATAAATCTGGCTTATTCCGATTAAGACATGCTTTTGTAAAGCTGGATTGGGGTAAGGACGAATTATTGGTTGGTAAATACTGGCACCCAATGTTTGTTACTTCTTGTTTCCCTAAAGTACAGCACTGGGGTGGAGGTATTCCATTCAATGTATTGGGTAGAGCTCCTCAGTTCCGTTACACCCGTAAGTTCGATAAGGGATATGCATTTATTGCTGCTTTGTCTGAATTGGATTTTAAATCGCCGGGTCCCGATGGTGCAAACGTAAAATATGTGCAGCAGGCAAGTGTTCCTGAGTTATCGGCACAGGTAAAATACGATTTTGCAAAAGGTTTTACTTTGGGAGCAACAGCAGGTGTTAAATTCTTGCGTCCGATGATCGAAAATCCATTGGGTGCAAAAACCGACGAAATGTTATCAAGCGTTCAAATGAATGCATGGATGACCGTAAAATCTGATAAAGTAGTTTGGAACCTTCATACCATTTATGGACAGAACATGTACAACTTTGTAATGTTGGGTGGTTATGGTGTGAAAAACGTGAAAGCAAATGGCGATTACGAATACACCAATATTACCACACAATCTGTTTGGTCCGATTTGTATACTACAACAGGTAATGTTCGCTATGGTTTGTTTGCAGGTTATACTAAAAACCTTGGGGCAGGCGACGATTTAGCTACCGATGCAAATGGTTTTGTAGGTTTGTATAGCCGTGGTTCAAACATCGATTACGTATACCAGTTTGGCCCGAGAGTAGAATGGCATTCGGGTAAATTCATGATTGGTACCCAGGCATTATATACTGCTGCTGCATATGGTACAACCCAAATAGATGGGAAAGTATCAGATTCGTCAGAAGTTGGAAGTACCCGTTTGATGGTACACTTAAAATACTCTTTCTAAAATTAAATAAAAATAGACTAAGGAAAGCCTGTTTTCATTTTTTGTACGTTTAGCTAGTAAAACATACTAGTGACATTTTTTACTTGGCCCCGGGCATTTTGCCTGGGGTTTTTTTTAGAATAAATTTGAATCATTTTGCAAATAAATTGGTATTATGTTGACTCATAAGTTTGTATGAGTTTGTTCATGTGTGGTGTTGAAAAACACAGTTTAAGAATTATGCTTTGTGTAGAATTAATTTAAAAACTCAATTAATTGTTTAAAAATGTTAAAATTTGAAAAATTCTTCTATCTTTAAAGTCTAATTCCTACCGAGAGGTAGTAATGAGTTAAAGGTTCAACCGTAAGGTTGGTTAGTAGGTTAATTAACCCTTTAGAATTGTTGCCCGTGATTCCCCTATGTCACGGGCTTTTTCTTTTTATAAAGTCTAAAAGTCTAAAAGTCTAAAGGTCCAAAAGTCTAAAAGTCTAAAAGTCTAAAAGTCCAAAAGTCCAATAGTCATAAGCTACCCACTAACTCATTCACTCAATTACTCAATCACAAATTCACGAAATCACACATTATTCATTAAAAAGGGCAACCCATAATGAAATGAGTCGCCCTTTTCTGTTTATTATCGAAGGTATATTTATTCTTCTCTTCTGCAAAGTGGATCGGCACCAATTGTACCAACTAAGCTTTTAAGATATTCAGCAGTTTTAACATGCTCTAAATCTTTCTTCGCTTTAGCATATCTGTCTGCAAGGCTAAGATCTTCGCTCC
Source organism: Marinifilum caeruleilacunae (assembly GCF_013141825.1). GTDB lineage: Bacteria > Bacteroidota > Bacteroidia > Bacteroidales > Marinifilaceae > Marinifilum > Marinifilum caeruleilacunae. The sequence continues at coordinate 117,299 of NZ_RZNH01000004.1, read as the reverse complement.
ATTCTGAGTTCAGTTTTTCAGCCATGAACGACTCGATATATGCAATTTGCTTTTCGTAGAAATCAATATCGATTTGTTGCTTGCGCTTCAATCTTTCTTTGTACCAATCAGAATTGATTACTACATCGCGATCGAATTGTTTGCGCAGTTCAGGATCTGAAATCTCTTTTCCTTCATATTCTCCGTAAGCCATAATGCTTAAAAGAATCTTCAATGGAGGAATCGCTGCATCTACACTGTTATCGTTAAAGTAGTTTATGGCTACTTTTTCCTGTGCCTCGCAGATGTTCTTGATGCCATCAACATATGATTCCATATCCTGGATCTCTGGCTTCAGCATTCTTTCGTTGAACACATTCTGAGGCTCATCGAAAATACGGTTCATATAACGGAACAGGAACTCTTCAGTAATGCGGTACCCTAGACGAGATGCATAGATTTTTTCTCCTTCGTATTCGAAATCATCTAATTTCTCCAATGATCCTTCGTTGATCAACAATTTAGGATCGCGGTTCTCTTCTTTCAAACGACACCACAATTCAGGAATCAATAAGGAAACATCATGATCGAATCTGTTTTCGTTTCCTACATGACCTGCTGCCGATGAAAATCCTTGATATCCGGTAAGGATATAAGAAAGCAAGGCATTGTTTAGATCGGTAGTTGGCGACAACATATTGAAAGGACCTTTGGTTAATGCTCCCTCGGTACCTGCACCAGTTGTTGATGGAGACTTACCAGTTAAACTACAGATAAAGTCCATGAACAATTCAGGCAACTCCTGGTAGTGAATTGGGTTGTATACACTCAATGCACGAATACCCACTTCCTTTTCTGCCGGATTGTTTCTACGTCCCGGAAGAACTGCATTTACCGGGTGGTGTACTGCCTGGTTCAAAGGAATTCTTCTTGCCAAACGGATACCAACATCAGCCAAACGATCATCAATTGGGTTCACTAAATCAGGTCTGATTTGCAAGTATCTTGGGTTTTTAGTTGGCGCACCATTTACAATTCTTGGGTGAGAAGGAGAAATGAAGTAGTTGGTTTTCTTGCTATCGGCTCCTTGCTTAATTACCTCCTGAATTGGTTTGGTATACATATCAAAACCAATGGCATCTGCAATTAAATCTTTTCCATCTTCAGTAGTCAAAGGCTCATAGTTCGATGTAAAGTTGTTTCTCATCGATAGGTCAGCCTCTGCTTCTTTATCGTAACCTCTGTGAATTGCTTCATCAGGACGCTGGAAGAATCTCTTCTCACAGTTGGTGGTAATCTTGATACTCTTATTGTCGTATGCCTCGTTAAGGTTGTTCAAACGGTTTGCAGGAAGTACAACCGATGCTGTAATATCATCCTCCATTTGAATTTTGGCAGCTGCAATAAAGTCCTGACGTAATTTGTTCAGGTACCATGAATTGTCATCGGCAAATCCTACACGTAGGTAACTTGCAACAATCTTACGGTTATTGAATAACAATTCGTGCCCTTTTCTACCATTGATCACATCAACCGAGAAATAGTCTCTCCAGTTGCTGTCGGTACGTTCCGGACGATAGAATCTTTTCACGAATAGTACCAATGCTTTTACATGATCCGGAATGGTATTCAGGAATGCATTGTACTCATCGGTATAATATTTCGAAGGAGTTAATAGCTTCACCACAGATCCTAATGAACGATCAGAGCTTAGTAATGATCTTGATGGTTCGGTTCTGTCCGGATGATCTTTCCAACGTTTTGTGTAATCGTGATTAATTACTTTATCAGCCAAATTAAAGTCTTTCTCCATGTCTTGTACATAGAAAGAGCTATAGATGATAGCATTCAAAAGCGATTTTGAAATTTCTGACTTACCACCACCCGATACAGTACATGGCTTGTGACAGAATGTTCCTTCAGAAGCAGTACTTACCAGTCTCCACGATGGTGCAGTTGGATGTTTCTCCATGTGCATTTTGTATCCTGATGGATGCACATAGTAGTGGTTTGGTAGCAATCTGATACTTTGCTCTTTTCCATCTTTTTCCCAGCTTACTTTGCTTTGGTAAAGATCGATATTGGCATTTTCGTTGATATAATAGATGTTTGGATATTCCTTATCGGTTGCAAAACCTTCAGGATATACATCCATTGTAGCGCCAAACTCTTTTACTACATCATCGTAGCTGTATTGTTTTTTCAAAACATTTTTCATGAACAGAGCTCCGCTAAAGCTATCTCCCAAGTTCTTTCTTGGGAAAGCAATTGCACCACCTGCATGCTCTTCCTCAGCTAATCCATACAGGTTGGCCGAGAAACTGATTTGTGTTTTGATCTCTTTTTTCGAGTATCCGAAATAGTTATCAGCAATTAAAGTAACTACCACACCATTTTCGCTGCGACAAGTCAATTTAAATGCAGTACCATTGTTGTACAGTTCGTCTTCTTTAATCCAGCAAACACCATCTCTTTTCTGACGCTCAGTTGCATCGTCGTAATGAGGTAAGCCTAACTCTTTCTTGGTTAATTTGGTCAAGTGTGGAGCCAGGATAATACATCCAGTATGACCTGTCCAGTGCTCGATATCTAAACCAGCATCGTTGGCAGGAATATTTGGATCACCAGCATTTCCGAAGATTGATTCAACAAAGTCAAGGTTACTTACAAGGCTACCCGGAGCGAAGAATCTTACCTCCATTGTTTTCTGGCTGATTACATCTTTTACTTCTGGACATACAATCGGTCGAAGTAATAGGGAAACCATCAGCTCAGCTTTTTCTTCCTGTGCCGAAGTGAATGGTAAACGCTTCGTTTTTACAGGTGGATTCAAAGCTGCTTTCAAGAATCGTGAAAATGCGATTCTTGGCACTTCAATTTTATCTAAAGGTACAGGAAGGCTACCATCTACAATGTGGAATGATCCTTTGGTAGTTCTTCTGTCGTGTTTTGGATTGTGAAGTACACCTTGTTTAATTCTGTACGAACTTAGAAGTTCTGTAATGTGTTCATCCTTGTTTGGTGGCAAGCTTAATTCTCTTGCAATTCCAGGTTGGTCAAGAATAAATGTATCAGTAGGTAGTTGTGCAACTTTACCATCTACATCTTTTAAATAATCATTCAGAAAGTTCTGTATACGTTGGTCGGCAGGACAAAGATGATCCGCTAATAAACGAGATTTAGCTCGATAGTTTTGAATTAGACTTTCCGTTAATTCAATAAATTTTGGATCAGATAATTGCTTTTTCCCCTCTTGGGAATCTCCTTGGTAAATGGGTTGCCCCATTGAAGCCAATTGAAGGTTGATATAGCGGATCAAATCTTTTTGAGCGCCTTTACCCTTCTTTTCATTTTCGCTTGGTTTTTTACTTTGCATATGTCTCCAATTTTTGTTTGCTTAGGGAATGACGGAATCAAAAATACTTTATTTTTTTTCTTGGCAAAAATTCCTGCATTCCACACTATAGTTCCAATACCTCCAATTTAACAGTGCCAATTTTTGCGGGTTAAAATTGCATGAATCGAAAACGATTTAATCTTGATGGTTTGACTTTAATTAAGAACGAGTCTAAATTAAATATTTTTGAGAGATTTTTAGAAAATTGGTTTGCAAGAATGGTGTTTTTATAAAATTAGAGCATTTTTTTCTCATTTCAGATGGAAAAATCAAGAATAAAAACTCAATTCATCACTTTTAAGGCATAAAAATGGATTGGATACACTTCAATTTAAAATTCTAATTTAGCGACATCATTTAGTCGTAATAGAAAACATGAGAAAAGTATATACCATAGGAGATTGTGTTCTCGATTTGTTTTTTGAAGGGGATAAACCGGTAGAGGCCAGGCCGGGAGGATCATTCCTTAACTCTTCGGTCAGTCTCGGGCGTTTAGGAGTCTCTGTGTCATTAATCAGTGAACTGGGAGTAGATAGGGTTGGAAATCAAATTATCCGTTTTTTGGAGGAAAACTCGGTGGATGCCTCAAACATTTCCCGATTTACGGATACGAACTCGAATCTTGCTTTGGCTTTTCTCGACCAGGAGAAAAATGCAGACTACTCTTTCTATAAAACCAGGAAAGGGTTGAAGTCATGCATTACTTTTCCGGACATGGTGAAGCAGGATGACATCGTACTTTTTGGTTCCTTTTTGGCAATCAAGAAGGAATTCAGGACAGATCTGCTTCCATTTCTAAAGGCCTGTAAAAAAAAGGGAGCCATTATTATTTATGATCCCAATTTCCGTGCACAACACCTGCCACTGCTGAATGATGTTCTTCCATATATCAGAGAGAATATGGCTTTGGCCGATATTGTAAAAGGATCGGATGAGGATTTTAAACTACTTTCTCAAACGGAGAATGCAACGGGAGCTCATCAATGGCTTTCCGAATTTTCACCTGCTTTATTGGTTTATACAGCCAATAAAAATGGGGTGTCGGTTTTCACCGGTAAAGAATATTTCTTCGAGGTGCCACAAATTCAACCTGTGAGTACGGTTGGGGCTGGTGACACTTTCAATGCTGCAATTGCCTACTTTCTTATTTCTTCGGGTGTTTCAAAATCGATATTACAAAATCTGAGTGAGCAGAAAGTTGCTAAGATGGTTCAACTCGCGATCGCTTTTTCTCAGCATGTATGTATGGGATATGACAATTTTCTTTCGACTGACTTTGTAAAAGTTTACAAATAAAAACACCCTTCCTGGACATTGGAAGGGTGTATTTACTACATACAATTTACTGAATAAGAAAACTACCACGGGGTAGTTGTCCTCACTATTTTATTCTGATATTTCATGAATGGTAACCCTGCAAAAGCTACTTTTTTGGCTTTATTATACCAATGGTTTAATAATGGTGACCAACAGTATTAAATTAAGGGGCAAGTCGTTTTTGAGACCAGCAATTTTCTTCCAGAATATATTCAATTCTGTCGTTTAATCGATTTTCCCTGCCTTGCCAGAACTCAAATAAATCAGGAATCAATTTGTAGCCACCCCAAAAAGAAGGTCTCTCGATTTGATCTGTATTTTCATTTGAAAAATTATCAATCAATTGCTCCAGTTCTTCCCGGTTTTTAATCACTTTACTCTGCGGTGATACAGCTGCTGCAATTCTGCTGCCAATTGGTCTTTCATTGAAATATGTGTCTGACTTTTCAGCTTCCAGTTTAACAATCTTGCCTTCAATTCTGATTTGTCGTTCCAGTTCAGGCCAAAAGAATACTATGCTGCCATATGGGTTATTATCAATTTCGATCCCTTTTTTACTTCTGTAATTGGTAAAAAAACAGAAGCCACTTTCGTCAAAATCTTTCAGCAATAAGATTCTTGACGATGGCCTGTTCTTAGCCCCTACAGTTGATAAACACATGGCATTGGCGTCTGGCAGATTGTTTTCTACAGCTTCGGCAAACCAAAGTTTGAATTGTTCGAACGGATTTTTTTTTGCTTCTGATTCCAACAATGTTTTTTTGCCATACTCATGCCTGATCCGTTTAAATTCTTCCTTCATACTCATAGCAAGGCGATTAATTGTTATATGGATCAAGCAGAATGTTAGGCTCTATGGTCAAGCCTGTGAAATTGATGTAGTATTGTCCATCCTTTTCGGGGAATTGCATGCCTGCTTCATCTTTGGCATCGGCATTGGCAACACCAACATGGGCAAAAAGAATCTTTGCCTTATGCTTGTCGGCATGTTTAATAATCTCTTCTGCTGCCACCGAAGTTAGTGATCCCACATCAGGATAGGTACTGGTTTTTACAACGATAAAGTGCATTTCGTCGTCTTTCCTCGCCAGTATCTGAGGATTTTTATCAAACTCAATATTTACCGAAAGAATTTCAAATTCATTCTTAATGTGTTTGTATACCCACTTAATACCCAATTCGTGTAACTCTTCTCCAGTTAATCTTTTCTTACTCATATTCCAATTTCTTATTCTCTTATGCGAATATCTTCTTTAATTAAAACAATTCCAAATAGAATAAGTTTATTCCTTGGTTTATGGATACAGGTAAGCATGACAATCGGCACAATTGTAATCTTTCCAATCGGTACCAATGTCGACGGGGTGCTTAAATTCCAGACTTTTGCCAAATTGAGCAAACTCCAGTGAATCGGGTTTGCCTTGCTCTGTAATTAAATGGCACAAATTACAATCCTTGGAAATTACCCGGCCATCTTTTGTTGTATGGTAATCATCGTGGCAACGAAAACACCCATTCGATTCTAAATGTGCCTTATGATTTGGATACACATCCCACCTTACATTCATTTCCGGAAAGCTATTTTCAAGATAAGCAGTTTGAACCTGCAGAATAGCTGTTTCAATTTCTTTGGATTTGTCTTTAACCAATTCAGGATGGTTTTGGCTGTAATAATCTCGAATGCTTTGTGCAATCATTAACTTGGCACTGTCTTTTGTGGTGTAGGAATCCTTTAAGGCTTCCATGGCTGCCATTTTTATAAATGAAAGATTCTTGTCCAGTTTTCCCGAAGCCAAATATTCATCGATGTAATCGGGTGGGGATAGGTAGACGTGCGAAGGTCGGTTGTGGCAATCCATACAATCCATGTTTCGGTGTTTGGCATCGGCAAAAAATGCAGAATCGGGTTCCATCATCTGGTCTTCGTATATGTATACTTCTCCTGTTGCAGTGTTGGTATATTTAACCCACTGTATAAATTCATTTTTCTCATCGGCCGATTTAAATTCAATTTTTACATTCGGATTAATGTGCCAGTGAATTCCTTCTGAAAGCTTTTGTGTATGATGATCGGGTCCAATTTTCATGAGTTGAGTGATGTTCCATTCGCTGTTCTGGTCATCGGTCAGAAAATTTCTTTGAAACTTTGTTCGCTTGGAATAGAACTTTTCGGGCCAATGACAATGTTCGCAGGTTTCTTGTGCTGGGCGCAAGTTGGCAATGGGTGTTGGAATTGGTCTTGGGAAATTGTTGGTAGTTACTGCATAAACCTGGTATAATCCACTCAGTTTTGAGCGTACAAACCAATCGGCTCCTTCGCCAACATGACATTCCACACATAAAACTCTTGCATGAGCCGAACGCTGATAAGTGGCATATTCGGGCTCCATTACCGTATGGCAAAGAGTGCCACAAAACTCATTAGATTCGCTATAAACAAAAGCTTCGTAACTACCAACCGATGAAAGAAACAGGAACAGGAAACTGATGATTACAAAAAGACTGAATGCATTCCTGTGTTTTTGATTGTTCAAATCAACTTTGGGCCATTTCATTCCCTCGCCTATAAACATCTGTTTGTTTTTTCGTCTGATTTGAATCAGCATTCCCATTGGAATCAGAATCATTCCGAGAATCATGATGGCAGGTAAAACGATATAGATGACCAAACCTAAATAGGAACTTCCCTGGTCGAAAAGTATGGAGACGCAAAAGAAGAATACAATCAGGAAGAAGGCAATAATAGCGATGCTGGAACCAAGGATAGATGTCCAATTGTAAAACGACTTGGGAAGTTTCATGACTTTGGGTGTTGGTTGATACAATAATTTATGGAAAAGTCTGAAAATTATCCACTTATGGCTCTTTTTTATAAGGAATCTAAGTTTAGATGCTTTTGTTTTTTTTAAATTCTGAATGTGTTGCTATTGTTGAGTTTTAGCCTGCCATGAGGGATTTTTTAGATCAGGTAAATCGATAATTGTCGACCCTATTCCGATATGTTCGCATGATTGAGGGTAGGAAATTATTGTAATCAGCCACTTGAACTTAAGCCCGATAAGTGTTACATTGTATAATCAATTGCTAATTCTAACCATAAAAAATCATACCTATGCTAAATATTGCCTTGTTTGGTCCGCCCGGAGCAGGGAAAGGAACACAGTCCGAATTTCTAATTAAAAAGTACAATCTGTTTTACATTTCAACCGGTGATTTGCTGAGAAAAGAGATTAAGGAGAAAAGTAAACTAGGCTTGCAGGCACAAAGTATCATTGCCTCAGGTGGATTGGTATCCGACGAAATTATCGTTCAGATTATAGAGAAAACCATTACCGAAAATCCCGATGCCAATGGCTTCTTGTTCGATGGATTTCCGCGTACTTACATCCAAACCTATATTTTGGAAGGTTTGATGATTAAACTGAACACTTCTTTGAGTTGCCTAATTAGCCTGGAAGTTGAGGAAGAAATATCAGTTTCGAGACTCTTGAATCGAGGAAAAACCTCGGGACGATCAGACGATAATGAGGCTGTAATTAGGAACCGATTGAGAGAGTACAACGATAAAACATTGCCGATACTGCAGTTTTATAAGGACAAGGGAATTTACCATGGAGTAAATGGAAACCAGTCCATCGATAAAGTAAACCTGGAAATTCAAAGAATTATAAATGCCGAATTGGCCAAGAGCCTTTACAATGTAGTGCTGTTTGGATACCCAGGATCGGGAAGAGGTTCGCAAGGAATTGCCCTGGCAAAGAAATATGGTTTGGAATATGTAGCAACCGGGCAAATGCTCGACCATGAAATTAAGAGCGGATCGGAAATAGGCAAGAGAATTATACAGCTGTATGAGAATGGAGAGTTGGTGCCAGATGAGATTGTGGTACAATTAATAGAAAAGAAAATAGAGAATTCGAATGGGGTGAAAGGTTTTATTTTTAAAGGCTTTCCGCGAACCTTGGTTCAATCCTATATTTTGGATGGTCTCTTGAAAAAACACAATTCGTCCATTAGTAAGATTATTGAAATTGAAGTTCCAACACTAGAACTTATCAATAGGCTAGATGCCAGAAGCAAGACTGATAGATGTATGCCTTACGATACCGAAACTTCGAAAATTGTGAAGCGTTTGCAAGAGCACGAACAGAAAACCGTTCCGGTAATCGAAAAATACAATCAATTACATGGCGTCTTAAAAATTGATGGAGTAGGAGAGTTCGATGAGGTGTTCGAACGAATTGCTTGTGAAATAAAAGATGATATTCAATAAAGAACCAAAGCAAAAAAAATCCCCGGGAAACATAGCTCGGGGATTTTTTTGTACTTATTCGTATCGTAATGATTCAATTGGATCTTTTCTAGTGGTAATCCAGGCTTGCCAACTTATAGTTGCAATAGCCAGAAGCATTGCAGACATCCCTGAAATCAGGAAAATATACCACTGAATTTCTGTTTGGTATGCAAAATTGCTCAACCATTTGTTCATTACATACCATGCAATCGGACTTGTAATAATGATGGCAAACAGCATCCATTTTAACATGTCTTTGTTCAGCAAATGAAGAATGCTAAAGTTACTGGCTCCTAAAACTTTTCTAACGCCTATTTCTTTGGTGCGTTGTTCGGTGGTAAATGAACTCAAACCTAATAGCCCCAAACATGTTATCAATATCGAGAGTATTGAAAATATTGAAAAGAGCTGCATGGTGTTATTGTCGTTTCGGTGTAGCTCGGCAAAGTAATCGTCCATGAAAAAATATTCAAGAGGAAAGCCTTGGGTATGGTCCTTCCAAACTGATTGCAATAGGTTTACAACTTCTTTCTTTTTGCCCTTTCTATAATTGATTACCATGTACAATTTTGGCAATCCTTCGGGGTGCATAAAAATGAGTGGACTAATTTTCATGTGTAGCGATACAAAATGAAAGTCGTTTACAACCCCAAGAATTGTTTTTTTGCCCATTGGTGTATTTATCAATGTGCCTACAGGATTGCTTAGGTTCATTTTTTTTACCAGGGCCTGGTTGACAATCATGCCATCTTTATCAGAAGGAAAATCTTTCGAAAAGAAACGACCTTCGAGCATATTCATACTCATGGTTTCTGCAAAATCAAAATCTGCTGTAGTTGCACGAACCGAATAGTTGTTTTGATCATCTCCATTGGCATTTTGAATAGAGAACCCATCGTAAAAGCCACCAGGAATGTTGCTTGCAAGCGATGCATTTTTAACACTTGTATGATTTGTAAATGCTGCTTTAAATGCTTCCATCGACTTGGTCTGATGAACATTTTTTACCACCAACTGTTCATTTTTATCGAATCCTAAATTTTTATGACTCACAAAGTTCATTTGCTGGAAAGCAATTAGGGTACTTACAAATAAGAATATGGTAATGCAAAATTGAACGCTCACAAGTGTGCTCCTTAAAGTCGATTTACCATTATTTATAAACAAATCTCCTTTTAATACTTTGGCAGGATCGAACTTTGATAAATAGAAAGCTGAATAACTACCGGCAAACAAACCGGTGAATAATGCCAAACCTAAAAAGAAAAGGATAAGTAAGGAATTGTTGTGGTATAAACTTACGAGTTGCTTTTCGAGTAGTGCACTGGCAAAAGGCAGACTTGCTTCAACCATTAGCAAAGCGATAAAAAGAGCAGTGAAACTTAGCAGGATTGATTCTGCTAGAAATTGAACAATTAATCTTTGACGAGTTGAACCCAAACTTTTTCTTACACCAACTTCCTTTGCCCGTTGGGCCGATTTAGCCGTACTTAAATTGGTAAAATTGATACAGGCAATGAGTAAAATAAGAATCGAACTGAAAAGAAATATGTACACATTATTGATATCGCCATTGCTTTCTAATTCGTAAATGGAATTGGAATGAAGGTGAATATCAGCCAAAGGCATGGCAAAATAACGGTAATAATCGCCATTGGCTTCCATTTCAGCCAGGCTCATGTTTAGCGTTTGTTTCAAATCTGGTTCAACGTATTTTTTTACAAGTGCCGGAACCTTTTTTACAAATGCCTCCTTGTCTGCTTTTTTGTTTAAAAGTACATAGGTGTAGGCACCATCATTGTTAAAACTGGTAACATCGTTTTTAAAGTGCGTTTTTATCGAGGTAAGATAATGGAAATGAAAATGAGAATTTTTCGGTAAATCCTTCGCTATGGCCGCAATGGTATAGCTGTCTTCTTCTTCGAGTTTTATTTGCTTACCAATTACATTCAAACTGCCAAAATATTTTAAAGCAGTGTTCTCCGAAATAATTAGCTGATATGGATTCTTTAAAGCTTCTGTACCATTTCCTTTCAGGATTTTAAGGTCAAAAATTTTAATAATTGCTGGATCGGTCCAATAAAATCGCTCCTCTACAAAGCCTTTTGTTTCGCTTTCGATAACCACAGACTCAAAATTGGAAACAATTCGGGCGGCCTCTTCCACTTCCGGAAAATCTTCGATTAAAGTGGCAGCTAAAACAGGCGATGAGGTTGGATGGGTTAATTCAAACTCCTTAAATTTTACAGAGGTATTCATTCTGAATATTCTGCTATGATTCTTGTTGTGTTTATCGTAGCTATACTCATCAATCACGTAAAGTGAAAGAATGATACAACCAGCTAAACCAATGGCAAGACCAAACAAGTTGATAAGAGAATATATTTTATTTCGCCAAAGATTTCTAATGGCTATTTTTAAGTTATTCCAGATCATGGGTGTCGTTTTAATTAATGGGGTTAAAAGTGGCTTGTTGGTGTGGTGCCGGAATTAAAAGCATGTTTGGTTTTTTATTCGTATCGTAAGGATTCTACCGGATTTTGATTTGCAGCTTTCCAGGTTTGAATGGAAATTGTAATTGCTGCAATTACTATAGAAAGCAAACCGGAGGCAATAAAAATCCAAACATCCAAACTGGCCCTGTAAACAAAATTTTCCAGCCATTTCGACATAAAATAATAGGCGATAGGCGAAGTAATCGCAATGGAAATCAATATCCATTGTAAAAAGTCTTTGTTCATTAGTTTAATGATTCCTCCAACAGATGATCCCAGAGTTTTTCTGATCCCAATCTCTTTTATTCTCTGTTCTGTTGCGTAGGAGCTCAGGCCAAGTAAGCCAAGAATGGCAATAAATATGGATAGAAAAGCAAAAACGGTAAATGTTCTCATTGTAGCATATTCCTCTTTGTGCAAATCATGGATTAGCTGATTTAAATGGTAATATTTGAAAGGGACTCCAGTTGTGTAATTATTCCATTCCTTTTGAATATTCGATAGGATTTCTTTTTCACTATTGGCATGATATCGAATCGCAAGACGACTTTGACTTTCCATACTTTCGGGCAGAATAATTGTAGGTAGAATTCTATTTCGAAAGGTATCCCCATGCATATCTTTTACCACACCAATAATTGTTAATGGGCGCGATACTCCACGTGCTATGATTTCACCAATCGGATTGACTAAGCCCAATTCTTTGACCCCAGCTTCATTAATGAGTACATTGGATGAATCGGAGGCAATCTCATGCTTGAAAAATCGACCTTCGACCAATTCAAGCTGCAGTGTTTTTTTATAATCTGCATCGGCACTAATTCTTCTAAAACTATATTGATTTGGATCTAAATCTGCTTTTCGGCCAATAATATTACCATTCAAAAATTCACCAGGAATAGCTGAAGCAAAAGTCGAATTGATTACACCTGGATAGGATTGAATCCTCTCCTTAAAACTATCGATATCATTGATTTCATCGGCATTTTCCAAAACCAAAACATTTTCCTTTTTAAAGCCTAACTTTTTTTCCTGTATGTATTGCATTTGCTTGTAAACAGTGAATGTGGCAATAAACAGAAAAATGGAAATGCTGAATTGGAAAATAACGAGTGATTTTCGAAGCAGTAAATTGTTTTTTCCTTTCGAAAGATCTCCCTTAAGAACTTTTGCTGGCTTGAAAGATGAGAGGAAAAAGGCAGCATATGTTCCCGATAACAATCCGGTGATAATTGAAATTCCAAGGAAAATGAAAAACAATTGAGGATTGCTGATATAATCGGATATCAATTCTTTGCCAATTAAAGTTGAAGTGAAAGGCAGAATGAATTCTACAATAATCATGGCAAAAGTAAAGGCAATTAAGCTAAGCAATACCGATTCAAAAAGGAATTGAGAAATCAGGCGGCCTTTAGAAGAGCCCAAGGATTTTCGTACGCCAATTTCTTTTGCTCTCTTGCTCGATTTGGCTGTACTTAAATTGGTGAAATTGATACAGGCAATTACCAATATCATAAGGGCGATAATGGTAAACAAGCTTACATTTACAATGTCGCCATTGTTGCCCAGTTCAAAATTAGAATGAGAATGCAAATGAATATCTGTTATCGGACGAGAGTAAAAACGATAGTAATTTCCATCTTTTACCATGTCCTCATAATTGATGTTCAAACCTCTTTTTAAGGCAGGTGCAACATATTTTGTAACAAGCGTATGCAGCTTTTGATCAAAATCAGCTTGTCTGGTTCCCTTTTTTAACTTTACATAGGTGTACTTGCCATCGTTTAGCCAAAAATTATCCCTGGAAGAAGGAAGATCAAAATAAGGTAGCAGAAATTCAAAATGAAAGTGGGTGTTAGAAGGACAGTCTTCAATAACAGCAGATATTGTATAGTCTTGATTTTGATTTAACTTCAGGCTTTTTCCAAGCACATCAATATGACCAAAATATTTTATTGCAATACTCCTGGTAATAACCATTTGCCTCGATTCACTGAGTGCTTTGTCGGAATTACCGAATATGAATTCTGCCCCGAAAATGTTAAAGAAGGTTGAGTCAACCCAAAATAATCTGTTTTCGTTGAAAATATTCTCCTGGTTTTGAATGATATGATTTCCACGACGCATTCGCACAGCTTCTTCTACCTCAGGGAATTCGAGAAGCAGGGCAGGTGCCATTGGATTGGCGGTAAAAGGTCCTTTCATCTCAGTTTCACCCAACTTTCCTTCTATACCAAGTCTATAAATTTGCTGGTAATCTTTATGGTGCTTGTCGTAACTTAATTCGTTACTAACAAATAGAAATATAATGATACAACAAGCTAATCCTATTGCTAAACCACTAATGTTAATCAGTGAAAAAACTTTATCTCGCCACAGATTTCGAATGGCTATTTTAAGGTTATTCCAGATCATTATTCTGTTGTTTTAATTGTTGGTTAATGGGTTGTAATGCGCAAACAAATCATCATGTTTTACAGTCTGGCTGTTTGCGCTAACTTGTCAATACATACTTATTCGTATCGTAATGATTCTATTGGATTTTGATTGGCTGCTTTCCAGGTTTGTCTGCCTACTGTTATAAGAGCAAATAAGCCAGTAACAATTCCCGCTATGATGAATGGCAATGGACCTATTTCGATATGATAGGCAAACTGCTGCAGCCAATTGTTCATGATGAAGTAGGAGATTGGAACAGCGATCACAAAAGCAATGCCCAGCCATTTCGAGAAGGTTGAAAATAAAAGTGAGGTAATTTGCCATTCGCTTGCACCATTTACTTTCCTGATACCGATCTCTTTGGTGCGCTTTTGTACCATAAAAAGAGATAGTGCGTAAAGACCTAAAATGGCAAGGATTAAGGAGATTAATGAGGCATAGCTTAAAAGTTCAGATGATTCTTCTTCCTTTTTGTATTTGCTTTTGCAAAAGTCATCGATTAATGTGTATGAAATTGCATAACCAGGATCGAATTTTTGGAAGATGCGATCAGTTTCGGCCAAGACCTGCTTTAGGTTATCTCCATAATAACGAATAATAATTGTGTTAACCATTTCAAAGCTGTTGTGCGAAAACATTAATGGTTTAATTTTAGAACGCAATGAGGAATAGTTGAAATCTTTCACAACACCAATAATTTCCTGAACTTCTCCATGATATTCTACATTCAATCCAATAACATTATCGACATTTAAAAATTTCACTCCCGCTTCGTTTATGATGATGCCTTTTTGATTGAAGTTTCCTGTTTCCTTAAATGACTTACCTTGTGTTAATTCTATTCCTACGGTTTTAAAATAATCGGGCTGTACCCTGTAAGAACTAAATGGTTTCACTTTATCTTCATCCTGCCCAAGAACACTAAATGATTCTCCACTGGCTGCTCCACCAGGCATATGATCCGAAGCTGAAACATGCTGGATGACAGGCGATTTTAAAAGCTCATCTTTAATTGCATAATAGGATTTACTTAATTTGGAATTGATATTTCCTATTGCAATTACCTTTTCAGGATTGAAGCCCAAATCGGCCATTCTCATATAATTAATTTGCTTGTTTAGAATGTAAAGGGTCGATATTAAAGCCAATGATACCGTGAACTGAAAAACCACCAAAAATTTTGTAAGTGCATTTCTGCCATTTGTTTTTGACAGGCCTCCTTGTAATGCCGCTGATGGCGTTGGTTTTGAAATAAAAATAGCTGGATAGGTTCCGGAAATAATACCTACAAGAACTGCTAAAACAGGCAAGCCAATACTCAACCAGATATTGTTGGCATAATCCATAGCCAAATCGCGATGAACCAAATTTTTGAAATGTGGCAGGAATATTTCGGCCAATACCACCCCTAGAATTAGTGCAATTGATGTTAGTAGAATAGATTTACCCACAAAGAGTTTTATTAATTCCCAACGAGTAGCTCCAATTGCTTTACGCATTCCTATTTCTTTAATTTTTCCTTCGTATTGAACGGTCATGATATTAATGAAATTGATCATTGCAATAATTAATATCAAGGCAGCAAGAAATGTATACATTAACACCATTTCAATATTACCTGAAGGTGTAATGCTGTGTAATTTTTTAGAATGTAAATGCACCTCACCAAGTTTCTGAAAATAGGCTCCGGTTTTATAGCCACTTTCCTGAAATCCATCAATAATTTTTCGGTATTCCGATAATATATTTTTTAGCGTGATTTCTGTGTCCACTCCTTCTTTTACAACAGCATAAGTAAAAAATTCCAGGCCCGACTTGGAATCAATAGGATACATAATTTCTAAAGGAGCTAGAACATCAAAATCGAATTGTGAGTTGCCTGGAGTATTTTTTGCAACCCCACTAATTGTACAATCTTGTCCTTCAACAATTAACTGTTCGCCCACCACATCAGTTCGGCCAAATATGGTTTTAGCCGTTTTTTCACTTAGCACAATATTTGTAATATCTACCAGTGCTGTATTCGGATTACCGTGAATGTAATCCAGATCAAAAACTTTATGGAAATTGTCATCGGCAAATCTTACAGTGAAATTGTAAAAGCGTTTGTTCTCTTTAATAATTTCACATTGCCAACCACGCTGAAGCTGCGTGATTTCCTCCAGACCAGGTATGTTTTCTTTAAACTTTTCATGATTTAACCTTCGGTTGATAGAGTAATCATCGGCAGTTTCCATTCCCAATTGTGAAATCAATCGATAGGTTCTATCAAATTTAGAATTGAACTTATCATAGCTTAATTCATATTGGATAAAAACCGAAATCAGGATTACCGCAGCCATCCCAACTGCCAATCCGAATATGTTAATAAAAGAGTTGAGCTTATCTTTGGCTAAACTTCTTATCGCGAGTTTAAGTTTGTACAAAAACATATTGTATTTATTTAGTGCCTGGGGGCTGATATGGGTTTGAATGAAAGTGTAAATTCCATTGCTTTTCATATTCAGACCTTAAAATTAGTAAAGTTTATGATTTGTAAAGGCAAAATTTATGATAGTGACTCTACTGCTTTTTGAATGCTTTCTCTATCCTTTAGGTTTTCAGAAACAATTTGTCCGTCGAAGAGGTGAATTACCCTGTCGGCATATTCTGCATCGCGCACCGAGTGAGTTACCATTATTACGGTTGTTCCTGCCTGGTTGAGTTCCTTTAGTAGCTCCATTACTTCGCTACCATTTCTTGAATCGAGGTTACCGGTTGGCTCATCGGCCAATATCAATTTTGGTTCTGTGACTACCGCACGGGCAATGGCTACACGCTGCTGTTGTCCACCCGATAATTGCTGAGGATAGTGTTTTGCACGATGAGCAATGTTCATTCTTTCCAAAGTTTCCTTCACTTTTGCTTTTCTTTGCGATGCCGGCAATCCCATGTAAACCAAAGGAAGCTCAACATTTTCGAAAACTGTTAACTCGTCAATCAGGTTAAAACTCTGGAAAATAAATCCAATATTTCCTTTTCTGAATTTTGTTCTTTGTTTCTCCGATTTTTCAGAAACATTAATTTCATTGAAAATGTAATTTCCATTACTGGGATTATCCAATAATCCGATAATATTTAAGAGTGTGGATTTACCGCAACCCGATGGTCCCATAATGGCTACAAACTCTCCTTTTTTAATGTGGATGTTTACATTGTTTAGTGCCGAAGTTTCTATTTCTTCTGTTCTAAAAATCTTACATAGATCTTGTGTAACAATCATTATTTTAAATTTTAAAGGTTCGCCTGTTTTATGCCAATTGATGTGCCAAATAAAATAATGATTGATAATCAGTGCGTTATGTTTTTAGTGATTTTTATTGTGTCGGAAATTCCAACACTCCCTGTTGTCAATGCCAACAATATGCTAACTTTAAGTTCGAATTTTATTAAAACTTCTTTTTATGCCTAAAAAAGGGAAACTACTCATTGTAGACGACAACGAAGAGTTGTTGTTTGCTTTTCAGCTGTTCTTAAAACCACACTTCGAATTGGTAGATACCATCAACAATCCGAATTTGCTCTTGTCCAAACTTCGGGAGAAGGAATATGATGTAATTATGCTTGATATGAATTTTCGTGCAGGGATAAACTCCGGTAACGAAGGCTTGTATTGGTTAAGCCAGATATTAGAATACGACAAGAATGCTTGTGTGGTATTTATCACTGCCTATGGTGATATAGAATTGGCAGTAAAGGCAATGAAGGAAGGAGCAGTTGATTTTGTGCAAAAATCCTGGGATGAAAAGCATATTCTTTCCACCCTTTTATCAGCCTACAAGCTTCGATGCTCCAAAATGGAAATCAAAAGTTTAAAAAAGAAACAAAAGAGGCTGAACCAGGAAATCAACCGAAACAAGAGTTTTGTTATTGGAAAATCGGCAAGAATGCAGGAAGTGTTTCGAACGGTTGATAAAGTTGCCGGTACCGATGCCAATATTTTAATAACCGGAGAGAACGGCACCGGAAAAGAAGTAGTCGCAAGAGAAGTTCACCTGCGCTCTAAAAGAAATGAGCAGGTTTTTGTACATGTCGATTTGGGTGCGATTTCTGAGTCCTTGTTTGAAAGCGAACTGTTTGGTCATAAGAAAGGAGCTTTTACCGATGCCAAAGAAGACAGAATGGGACGATTCGAACTGGCATCGGGAGGAACACTGTTTTTGGACGAGATTGGGAATGTGCCTCTACACTTGCAAACAAAACTGCTAACAGCAATTCAGCGCAAAGAAATTATCCCGGTAGGGGGAAGTACGCCAATAGAAATTGATGTGAGAATTATAGCGGCTACCAATTGCAATTTGCATCAAATGGTTGCCGATTCATTATTCAGGGAAGATTTGCTGTACCGAATTAATACCATTTCCCTCGAACTTCCGTCATTAATGGAACGACAGGAAGATATTGGTGAATTGTCGAATTTCTATTTGGATAAATTCACGAAACAATACGATAAACCAGCCATGGAATTGAATAAAGCGGCTCTGACTAAACTGGAAAAACACAAATGGCCCGGGAATATCAGGGAACTGCAACATGTAATGGAGAAAACGGTGATTTTAAATGATTCGGTAAATTTACAGGCTGAGGATATTCTGATTGGGGAAAGCTTGAAGAAAAAAGAACTGATGCCCGATAGCTTTAATCTCTTAGACAATGAAAAAGTGTTGATCGAAAAAGCCATTCAGTTTACAGGTGGCAATATGAGTTTGGCTGCAAAAGAGTTGGGAATTAATCGTTCCACCCTTTACGATAAAATCAAGAAGTATGATTTATAAGCGATTCTATTTTGGGATAGTCCTGCAGGTGATATTGATTTCGATCACACCCTTGTTGTTTTTCTATGTGTATTCGCAGGAGTACATGCTTGTAACAACTGGTAGCCTGGTGGTTTTGTGGGTGTTACAAATTCTCTATTTGCTTCATTACGTCAACAAAACCAATCACGATCTATCGCGATTTTTCGATGCTTTTCAATACCAGGATTCCACTTTGGTATTCAACGAAAAGAGAAATGACAAGGCTTTCAAAAATTTGCACCAGAGCTTCAATCAGATCATCAAGGCTTTTGGGAAGGTGAAAATTGAAAAAGAGAAGGACTTCATTTTCTTTCAGCATACCTTGGAGCTGGTTGGTATTGGCTTGCTTGCTTTCGATAGAAAAGGGAATGTGAAACTATGCAATTCGGCTTTTAAAGAACTTTTTTTGGTGAACGATTTTACCAATATCTCTGAATTAAGCTGTATCGATAATGAGTTTCCTGATTTTTTGCAAAGAACAAAATCTGGCAAACAGAAACTTAGAAATTACCTGGTAAAGAACAGGATTTTAAAACTGGCAGTAAAAGCAACCAGTTTTAAATTGGAAGAGAAAGAATTGAAAGTTGTAGCATTTCAGGACATCAAAAATGCAATTGATAAAGGAGAAATGGATGCCATGCACAAGTTAATTCGCGTATTTACCCATGAAATAATGAATTCGGTAAGCCCGATTTCCATGCTTTCCGGTAGTTTGATTGATATTTATGAGAAGAATAGCGAAAACAGCCATGAGGACTTATTGGATGAGGGTGTGATATCGAATACCCTAATGGGATTAAAAACCATACGCAAAAGAAGCAAAGGTTTAATTGCTTTTGTTGATGAGTATAAAAACCTGACTCATTTGCCTAAACCTCACTTTGAACTTATTTCTGTGGATAAATTACTGATGCAGATTCAGACACTATTTGCAGAAGAATTCAAAGCTGAGAATATCCAATTCGAATATCATGTAAATGATAAGGGACAGGAGTTAATTGCCGATGAAAAGCTGATTACACAAGTGCTCATCAACCTTGTACGAAATTCTATAGACGCTTTAAAAACTTCCGATGAGAAAACTTTGAGCATATCAACAGGAGAGGCCAACCCAGTAAATTTTATCATTATTCGCGATAATGGAGCTGGTATTCCCGAAGAGGTGATTGATAATGTGTTTACCCCATTTTTTACTACAAAAGAGGCTGGTTCAGGGATTGGTTTGAATCTCTCGCGTCAAATTATGAGGTTGCACAGTGGAACCATTGCAGTTCGTTCTAAGCCAAACAGGCTCACCGAATTTACTCTTCAGTTTTAGTGAGCAGAACTAATTCTGTTATTTAATTTCGGTTTGATAGAATAAGTTTTTAATCCGACCTTTCATTTCGTAACTTGAATGGGTGATGATGCAGATAAAATCCCCATTCGAGATTACCAGGTTGCTGCTTTCCACCGATCAGGAGGAGAGGGAGAGAGGGTACAATGCCTTTCTGGGTAGAACACATTGGGTAAAGGGAAATACAACTGCCAATTTGTGTAACCTGGCGAGTATTCAGTTTCAATTGAATCCGAAGCACATTAAAATTCTTCCGCCCAAAACAATGAATCCGGGCTTGTTATGGGCCAGCCAAACCAGGCTGGAGCATGAAAAACTTCATATGGTAGATGCGGCCCATGACTACATTGCTGAGCAAGGAGAGGAATTTCCTCCCATCATTGTTTGGGATTTGTACCAGGAGAAAAGAATACGATACATTGTTCACGACGGACATCATCGTTCCTGGTATTTCAATCAGAAAAATCAGAAAGTGGAAGCTGTAATTCTACAGCCAATGGAGAATTATCGTGCTGTTGAGAAATGTTTAAGGCATGCCTTTCAAATTCGGCGACTGGCCATTAACCTGCCTATCTTTTAAAGAAAAAAAGCTGGAATTAACCAGCTTTATTATTTTGTCTCAAATCGTCGAGATTGATGCGTGCAATTTTTTTATCCAGCGTTTTGTGTAAGTCGTTTAGTTTATTACACGGATATTCATCACATTCGGCGCAAGTGCCATACATTTTTTTTCTGGCACATTCTCTTACGGCACACTCAGCACAATGTCGAAATTTTTGTCCCCAGGGTTCGTGACATCCCTTGCATGTAATTTCACATGCTTCATATTGGTGATCTTCATCAGACCACAGTTTGGCAATTCTAACCTTTACCTTCTCCTGTTGCCTTTGTGTGGCAACATATGCCGGGCATGTTGAGCAGTTTACTCCACAATAGGCAATTCGATCTTTGTCTTGAATTCTGTTCATAGCTCGCTGGGATTTGTTATTTATGATACTCAAGCATGCCGATTTTGATTGCAAGAATGCATCATGTTTTGTTTAAATATAATTAAGAAAATCAGAGTTTTCAAGATGTTTTACAATACAAAAAATCCCCGAAAATAAGTTCTTCGGGGACGATGTTTGGCACGAATTTTTTTATTGCTCTTTTGGTTTCACTTTGCAGGTATTGATTCCCATTAATGTGTAAGGCGGACAATTGCCAACAAGACTGGTAAGAAACATTACACAGGCAAAAATAAATACGATTAGCCCAAGTGTTCCGGTAATAATATCGGTAAAATAGAGAATTGCCAATGTAACTGATACAATTACCCTTAATACACGATCGAGTGTACCCATATTTTTTTTCATAACAGATCTATCTCTTTTTAAATTGTGGATTCTACTTTTTCTTCATTTTGCAAGGCAGTTTGCGACTCGACAAAATCTTTAAAGCGGTTTAAATTCGTTTCATCAATTTGCTTGAACATACTGCCAAAGAAAGCAAACATCGATTTTGCAAAAATATTGTTTCCTTCAACCGTGTAACTTGCCTTTAATAGAGTTCCTTCGTTTAGTTTTTCGAAGGTGAAATGATTATTTTTTGTCATCCATCCGGCTACAAAAACCATTTCGATCATTTCATTTTCTTTGTAGCCTGTGAGGGTTTCGTGCATTTCCATCACTTGTCCCTGGTTATCGATTAGCATTTTGTATTCGCTGCCTACTTTATTTGGCGTTTCTTTAATGGGTTCAAAGCTTTTTACTTCAGGTAACCATTTAAGTAAGCTTTCCTGATCGTTAAATAATGCGAATACTTCCGCTACGGGCTTGTAGATTTTCACTTCTGCCTGGTATTCCTGTTTGCCTGAAAATAAACCAATGGAAAGGAATCCCAAGACTAGTACAAGAAGAATGATCCCAAATATTTTTAAGAATTTCATAAGTCAATTATTTTTCGATATAAGCCTTAAATTTTGCTAATCCCTTTTCAAAATCGGGACCTACATTCTCATCCATATCCATAAATACCATGAAAAGGGTAGTTGGGAATGAACTATCGCCTTTAAGTCCCCAGGTAATTTCTGTTCCATCGGCAACGGGTTTTAGTTCAAAGTAACCTGTGCTGGTCGATTCAAATGGTTTCATGAATCTTAATTCGGTTTCGATATAAGAATTTGGTTCAATTTTGATAATTTCTTGCTCTCCTTCGCCTACATCCTTATTCCCAATCCAATAGGTAAAAGATCCAACACTACCATCGGTGCCGTTGTAAGTAACTTTCATTTCTGGATCTAATTCGGCCCAGGGCGACCAAATTTGTTGTTCTTTCAAAGAACATAAACTCTTAAACACAGTTTCAATTTCTTGGTTTACAACAATTTTTCTGTCAACCTGGTAGGTTTTTGGCGCCATAAAGTGCAGTGCACCAACAATTAGTACTATTGCTCCAATAATGTAAAGAAAGGTTTTCATTGTGTCGATTTTTAGTTAGTAATGATAAGTGGTAATTCTCCTTTTCGGATCATAAAAATGCAATACATTAAAGATAATAAAAATCAGACTTATAGATCTGGTATGTATCAAAAAAGAGTCCCTGGGGGGAAGGGACTCTTGTTGAGCAGGGAATCTAATTTTATAAGAAAATAATTCCAGCTTTTTTACATGTGTCTCTTAGTTCATCGGGCCAAATGCTCGACTGAACCTCGCCAATATGAGCTTTGCGCAACAAGAACATGCACAGTCGTGACTGACCAATTCCACCACCAATTGAATAAGGCAATTCTCCGGCCAGTAATTTTTTGTGGAACATTAACTCTTTGCGTTTTTCCTCACCTTTAATTTCAAGCTGCTCAAGCAATGCTTTTTCGTCTACGCGGATACCCATCGATGAAATTTCGAAAGCTTGCTCCAGAACAGGGTTCCAAAGAATAATATCACCGTTTAAGCCTTTGTATCCGTTTAGTGAGGGAGTAATCCAATCATCGTAGTCGGGAGCACGGCCATCGTGTGGTTCACCGTTTTTCAATTGTGCTCCAATCCCAATAATAAAAATGGCACCAAACTCTTTTACGGCTTCGGTTTCTCTCTCTTTTGGACTCAAATCGGGGTATTTCTCCAATAAATCTTCAGAGTGGATAAATGTAATTTCTTCTGGCAACTGTGGTGTTAAAGCAGAATAATATTCACTTAAAATGTACTCGGTTCGTTTCATCGAAGCATAAACCTGTTTTACTGTTCTTTTCAGAAAATCAAGGCTTCTTTCTTCTTTGCCAATTGATTTTTCCCAATCCCATTGATCTACATAAATGGAATGAAGGTTGGTAAAATCTTCATCAGGACGTAGGGCATTCATATCGGTATATAAACCTTTACCAATTGGAATTTGGAGCTCACCAAGCATGTAACGTTTCCACTTTGCCAATGAGTGTACCACCTCGGCAGTTTGTTCGCCAAGACCTTTAATCGGGAAGGCTACAGGCCGTTCAATACCATTCAGGTCATCGTTTAAACCTGTACCTTTTAGTACAATCATAGGTGCGGTAACTCTTCGGAGCTTAAGTTCCGAAGAGAGTTGAAGTTGAAACTGATCCTTAATAAATTTAATCGCTTTTTCAGTTGCATCAGGATCTAAAACACTTTTGTAAGCTTTAGGAATAATTAAGTTTTTCATGATTTTAAATTTTAATTAATAGAAATAAGTTGATAATAAAAAAGCCTTTCTCGTTTGGTGAGAAAGGCTTGAAATATGGTATAACAATGCAACTTCCTCACCCTGGGGGAGAATTATTATTGTTATTATTATTGTTGAAAAATTGTACCATTAGTTCAAAAAAAAAAGCCTTCCCAAATTGGGAAGGCTCATGTAATATATTTTGTCGATAACATCTATAAGCTTCCCATTTTCGATGAATTATTCATCAAATTATTGAAAAGATTATTATTGTTATTCGATTGTATCATATTGTTGTCTTTCTTGCCTACAAATGTAGGATTTATATTTAAAGCACCAAAAGTCATTTTTACAGAAACCGATTTTCTGTTCATTAAATCGAGCTATTTTGATATAAAATTATTATTTATATCGTTCTGAATATCAGCAATTGTAAGCTTTATGCTAATTCTTCATCAATAAAATTGAAAATAATCTGATATTTGTTTAGTTATTAAATCAAATTACGTACATTTACTACGTAATAATTTTAAATTTTTTAGTAATGCCTACAGGTACAGTAAAATTCTTTAATGAAACTAAAGGTTTTGGTTTTATTAAAAACAGTGAAACACAAGAAGACATTTTTGTTCATGTTACAGGTTTGATCGACAAAATCGACCAAGGTGATAACGTAACTTATGATGTTGTAGAAGGAAAAAAAGGATTAAATGCAGTTAATGTAAAAATTGACTAATATTTATAAAAATATTTTTCCTAAGTAAAGCTCAATTAGATTGAGCTTTTTTTGGCTCTATACCCAAGGAGTAGATGAAGTATGAACGAAAACATTATTTTTGTAGAATGATCAATAGTACCGAAGCATTAGAAAATTTAAACCAAATGTGTACCGAAACTTTAATGGAGCATTTGGGAATTATTTATACCGAAGTTGGTAAGGATTATTTGGTGGCCGAAATGGAGGTTACATCGAATCACTGGCAGCCAATGAAAATACTTCACGGAGGAGCCACACTGGCTTTGGCAGAATCGGTTGGGAGCGCACTATCAGTAATTCATACCGATTTAAAAAACTATGACGTGAAAGGAATGGAAATCAACGCCAATCATATCAGGAGTTTGCGAAAGGGTAAAATTACTGCAAAAGCCAGCTTTATTCATAAAGGAAAAATGACCCACATTGTTAAGGTAAATGTATTGAATGAACAGGAAAAATTGGTTTCGGTTTGTCGAATAACCAATGTAATTATTAAAAAATAAACATGAGCATTATCGAGGGGGAAGATATAGATATTCATGATTTTTTGAATGTTTGTTTAGGGAAGGATATTGCATTTTATGCGTTCACAAGACCCGATTCTAATACACTGGAATTTGGGGCTCAAATTGAAGGAGAAACCGAAAAATACGATGAACTAAAAGAGTGTTTTGCTAAATCAGGCTTTGTGTTTGCACCTTTTCATGCCAATGAGAAGTATCAATCTCATTTTATTCGACGAGAAATCTCGAAAATAAATCAAGAAAGCCTTCAGCTGATAAAAAGCAAAGCTGATATTGCTCTCCAGAATCACGACGATTTGCATATCAGTTCGAGGGAAGAGTATCAAGCACAGATTGAATTCATGCTTGCAGACCTAAAAGGGGAAAAACTTGAAAAAGCGATTCTTTCCCGAATTGAATTGTTAGAAAATAAAGGTCGAAAAGACGCTGTATCCTCCTTCTTAAATTTACGCGATACTTATCCAAAAGCTTTTGTGTTTATGGTAGATATTCCAAAGGTTGGTTTGTGGATAGGAGCCACACCTGAAAGATTGGTTCGTAAGTGTGAATCGACTTTTGAAACCATGGCATTGGCCGGAACACAAAAATTAGATGGGCGAAAGCTGGAAAATATAAGTTGGGAACAAAAAGAGATTGATGAACAGGCATATGTGGTAGAATACATACAATCGGTTTTCGACAAATATCAGCTTAAAGATGTTGAAACTGATGGGCCTCGTACTGCAGCAGCAGGCAATATTGTGCATTTGAAAACGCTTTTTAAAACAAGGGCTGAAATTAACAATCAAGAGCTTTCAAATTTTGTAAAGGATTTGCACCCTACACCTGCCGTTTGTGGTTTATCGAAAGATCTGGCTTTGGATTTGATACATAGGGTTGAAAATCACGATCGGGAATATTATGCCGGATATCTTGGGCCAATTGAGGAGAATGGAGATTTGTCTTTGTTCGTGAACCTAAGAAGTATGAAGGTTTTAGAGAACAGTATGGCTCTTTTTGTTGGTGGTGGAATTACTGCCGATTCGTTGCCCGAAAAAGAATGGATGGAAACATGTTTTAAGGCGCAAACTTTGCTTAATGTGATTAAATAAGCGAATTTGTTTTAAATTTGGCATAGATGATTGAGATCGGCCATGAAAGATCTCAGAAATTAGCTGATTGCTTACATATGAACTCAGATATTAGCTCGACTATAGAAAAGACAAAACAAATGCAACGAAACTACTCGGATATCAAAGGTGTAAAAGAATTAATTGATATCTGTTGGGCAAAAGGAATGGAGTATGTAATTGTGTCTCCAGGATCGAGAAATGCCCCTTTGAGTATTTCCTTTGCGAAAGATGAACGAATTAAAAGTTTGGTGATTGTTGATGAGCGAAGTGCTGCCTATTTTGCATTGGGAATTGCTCAACAAACCAGAAAGCCGGTTGGTTTGGTATGTACCTCGGGTACTGCCTTGTTAAATTATGGACCAGCAGTTGCCGAAGCTTACTATCAACGATTGCCTTTGGTGGTAATCTCTGCCGATCGTCCAACAGAATGGATTGGACAAGATGACAGCCAGGCCATACCACAGCCCGATATTTTCAAAGGCTTTGTAAAAGGCAGTTACCAATTGCCATTGGATGCCAATAATCCTGATGATTGCTGGTATTTGAACCGTATGGTGAATGAGGCATTGTCAAGGGCACAATCGGGACGAGTAGGACCGGTGCACATCAATTTTCCTTTGCGCGAGCCACTGTATGGGGTAAAGAAATATCCAGACATGGACGAAAGGGTAATTCGAAAAGTAAGTGCCATTGATTATTTAAGTGATGAAAGTGTTGAAGAACTGGTTGAGGTTTTTAATTCAAATCAGAAAATATTGATATTGGCCGGATTGCTGCACGAGCAAGCTGAGCTAGGCGAACTATTACAGCAATTGGCCAAGAAGCCTAATGTTGTGGTTATGACAGAATCGGTTTCCAATGTACATGGGGAAGATTTTCTGCCTTGTATCGATCGTGTGGTATGTTCGATAAAAGAGGAGGAGAAAAAAGATTTTCAACCCGATTTGCTGATCAATTTTGGAGGGCCATTGGTTTCGAAAATGATCAAAGCATTTCTACGAGAGTATAGGCCAAAGGAACATTGGTTTGTTGGCAAAGAAGATCATTTTATTGATACCTTTAAGAACCTGACCTCGCATATTGATGTTTCTCCATTGGCATTTTTCCGCCAGTTGGTGCCAGCTTTGAATCATACAGCAAGCAGCTATTCTTCTTTATGGAAAGAGAGAAACGCAAAAGTTGGAAACATACACAATCAATATTTGGATGGCCTGCAATGGAGCGATCTAAAAGCTTTTGAGAAGATTTTGAGTTCCATTCCTGCTGGAGGTAATTTACAATTGGCGAACTCATCGGTGGTGCGATATGCTCAACTTTTTAAGTCATCCGATCAATTGCGTTACAATTCGAATCGTGGAACCAGCGGAATAGATGGCTGTACATCAACAGCTGCAGGAGCAGCTTTTGTAAATGGCAAAACTACTACGCTAATTACGGGCGATATCAGCTTTTTTTACGATTCTAATGGACTTTGGAACAAATACCTGGGGCCAAATCTTAAAGTGATATTAATAAACAACGGAGGAGGAGGAATCTTCAGGTTCATATCGGGTCCTTCGGGCGTAGAGGAATTGGAAGAATATTTCGAAACCGTACAGGAATACAAAGCAGATAAATTGGCAGAAACTTACGGTTTAGATTATTTTTACGCCGAAAACGAAAAAGAGGTAGAAGATATTCTGCCAGAATTCTATGCAGCCAACAAAAAAGCTGCCGTTCTTGAAATTAAAACGCCAAGAACGATAAACGATCAAGTGCTAATCAATTATTTTAAAACTATAAAAGAGAAGGTATGACAACTAGAAACTGGACTACCATTAAGGAATACGAAGATATTAAGTTCGAATTTTTCGAAGGAATTGCTAAAATCACCATCAATCGTCCTGAGGTGTACAATGCATTTCGTCCACAAACTAACTTTGATATGTTGAATGCTATGGATATTTGCCGCGAGCGCAGCGATATTGGTGTTGTGGTATTAACCGGTACAGGAGACAAAGCTTTCTGTTCGGGTGGTGATCAAAATGTAAAAGGTGTTGGTGGATATGTAGACGAGCATGGAGTACCTCGTTTGAACGTATTGGATTTGCACAAGGCAATTCGTTCTCTTCCTAAGCCTGTAATTGCAATGGTAAATGGATATGCTATTGGTGGAGGTCACGTACTTCATGTAGTTTGTGATTTAACCATTGCCTCAGATAATGCAAAATTCGGTCAAACTGGTCCTAAAGTAGGTAGTTTCGATGCGGGTTTTGGTTCGAACTATTTGGCTCGTCACGTTGGTCAGAAAAAAGCGCGTGAAATTTGGTTCCTTTGCAAGCAATACACAGCAAAAGAAGCCGAAGATATGGGAATGGTAAATACTGTTGTTCCATTGGAAAGATTGGAAGATGAAACGGTTGAGTGGTGTAAGACCATTATGATGCGTAGCCCAATGGCAATTCGTATGATCAAGCGTGGCTTGAACGCAGAATTAGATGGTCAGCGTGGATTAATGGAATTTGCAGGTGATGCAACCATGATGTATTACCTAATGGAAGAGGCGCAGGAAGGCAAAAATGCATTCCTTGAGAAACGCGATCCTGAATTCCAAAAGTTCCCTAAATTCCCAGGATAGTAATTCAATGATGAATTATTAATGATAAATGACTTGCTTGGTATCTTCCAGATGCTAAGCAAGTTTTTCTTTGTGTTACCGAGCGATTAGCTTTGTTTGCCTTTGTGATTAAACCCTTTTCAACATGCATATCCGACTAGCTACCCAAACAGATTTACCAGTCATTAACGAGATATACAACCAGGCTGTACGCAAACGATTTTGTACGGCAGATTTGGAGGAGATTCAAATGTCGGAGCGTGAAAGTTGGTTTGCAGCTCATACTCCCGAAAGGTATCCTGTTTTTGTAGCTGAAGACGAGAATGAAATTATTGGTTGGATGTGTTATTCTCCATACCGACAAGGAAGAAGAGCGCTACAAACCGCAGTTGAGGTGAGTTACTACCTGCACAACAAGCACCAGGGGAAAGGCATTGGTTCTCAACTGATGGATTTTGCCATTACTCAAGCACCCAAATACAATATCAAACACCTGTTTGCCATTTTACTGGAACCCAATACAGCCAGTATTAAATTGCTCGAAAAGTATGGATTTGAACAATGGGCTTGTCTGCCTAATATTGCCAATATCGATGGGCAGTGGTGTTCACATGTTTACTATGGGAGAGAAGTGTAACTACAATTCTCCTTTCAGCTCAATTTCCTCTGCCACCTCTTTCATGGCTTCTATGCAATCGTGAATCAAATCGGGAATTTCGATGCCCAACATTTCGGCACCTCGTTCTATTACCGTTCTGTCAACTCCTGCAGCAAAGCGTTTGTTTTTCCAATTGCGTTTTACCGATTTTACTTTTACATCCAATACCGATTTTGAGGGGCGAATTAAAGCAGTAGTTCGTATCAAACCAGTTAATTCGTCAACCGCATAAATGGTTTTTTCCATTAAAGATTCTGGCACTACATCGGTACAAGTAAGATAAGCATGACTTTCAACAGCTCGAATGTATTCTTCAGGCCAATTGGCAGCCTCAAGTATTTCGCGGGTTTTTTTTGTGTGTTGTTCAGGAAATTGTTCCCAATCCATATCATGGACCAAACCTATGATTCCCCATTTTTCTTCATCTTCGCCATGTTTGCGTGCATAATATCTCATGCAGGCCTCTACAGATTTAGCATGGATAATTAAACTCGGACTTTTAGTATATGTAGTTAATAAATCTAAGGCTTCTGCTCTGCTTGGAATTTTACTCATTTTGGAAAAGTATTATTATTTCCTTTAAAAATAATAGTAAATGTTGAACCTTCGCCTTCTTTGCTCTTAATTTGCAAATCGCCATGAATAATTTTCAAGTAGTCGATTACCGTGCAGAGTCCCATTCCAGTTGTTTTTTGTCCCGATAAACCTTCTTTTCGAATTGGCGATTTTTGATAAATGCTATCTACTACTTCCCGCGACATTCCAATTCCATGATCGTGCACAGAGATACATACATCATCGTTTTTAGCAAAACTACTTACGGTAACCGTAGCATTATCATGGCTAAATTTAATGGCGTTTTGCACAATGTTTCTGAGAATAAATTTGCAAATGTTTTTATCTGTATTAACCATTAAATCTTCTTCTAAATTGGTTTTGAATGAAATGTTTCCAAGGTTGATTTTAAAGGTTTTGCATGTATCAAGAAGAATGTTATTAATATCAAACTCCGAGTTTTCGATGGTTGGGCCTTCTTTTGATTGATTTACCCCCCAATAAAACAAATCTTCAAGTAAAGCATTGGTTTGGGTAGCAACATGTAATAAATCCTTTTCAAGGTGTTCATCTTCTTCTGGATCAGATTTAAAATCTTCATCGTTTAGAAGGGTGGATATTCCAAGAATTACACCAATAGAACCCCGAAGATCGTGTGCCAGTATCGAGAAAAATTTATCCTTATCGGTAATGGCCTGTTTCAATTCAGTATTGGTTTTATTTAGCTCCGAAGTTTTTTCCGAAACTAACCTTGTGAGAACCTTGGCCCTGTTTTGCTTCAGTTTCAACCAAATCAACAAACTAAAAATGATAATTGTTAAAACGATTACACTAATAATGCTGATTTTCAGTATTAAATCTCTGTCGTTCGGCTGGTTGATAATCATACTGCCTTTGGGAAGATCAATAGCGCTGATGTCAAAATCGATCATCTGCTCGTAGTCGAACATGTAGGTGTTATCGAGATATTCGAACTGGGGAATATCTTTTGTAAAAGAGCCATAAATAACCTTCAATGCTAATGTGGCAGCATGTTTCCCCTGATCGTAACCACTGGTAATTTTCCCTCCAAATAAACCTTTATCAAGATAAAAATCCCAGGAGCCAAAAATGGGCACTTTTGTATTTTCTTTAATTTTATTGATACCGTTTCGGTAAGATATAAATTTGTTATTCATATCCCTGTTAAATACCAATAGGTAAATCACATAGGAATCATCCAGGGTTGATACTCTCTTTTGAATATCTTCAAGCGTAAATTCCGAGACAATCTCAAAATTTAAATCTTCGTCGAAGTAGTGTTTAACTTTTTCCAGTTCTGTTTTAATGGATTGCCCTGTTAGGGTATTGTCGTTAATAATCAGTACATTTTTACGATTGGGAAATATTTTTCGAATGGATGAAATGGTTCCATAATGATCTGCTCGCTCGCCGAAACCATAAAAATTTGGATAATCTTTTAGTTTTTTTGTATCCAGGTTGTTTACACCGCAATAAAGAACCGGGATATCGGGATAAAATTCATTGCCATATTCCATCAAAAAATCAAAAGCAGCATTATCGGAGGCAATAATTGCTTTAAATGGAATTTGTTTGGCTTTCACCTTGTAAATGTTTTTCAAGGCAAGTTTATATTCCTCATTGTAATTTCTCTTGGTATCGAGATACTCAAATACAAGATTGATATCGCTTCGATTATCGAAAACGCTTAATATGCCACTGGTGATACTATCGGTCCATTCCAAACCTTGATGGTAACTGTGTAAGACCAAAACGTTGTATTCTTTGTTGTTCTTTTCTGGCCCGAATCCCAATGCTTGAACATGAAATAATACCAGCAAGATTAATGTTTGGATAGCTTTCATATTTAAAAGATGGTTGTTTGCGAATATTCTACGCATGAAAAGCATATGAGTTTGGATAATGCGCTAATTTGTCATGCTTAAATAATAGTGATTTTCAATGTGTTGGTCTGTTCATGTAAAAAAGGGGAACATTATCTGTTCGTTTTTTAGAAAAAAGGGAGGATTTTTTCACCACTATTCTTTTTTAAACTGAATTTAAATAGTAGTTTTAAGACCTGTAAGTCTGAAATTAAATTTATGAAAAAACAAGATACTTCCCGAAGAGCATTTTTTAAAAAAATAGGATTAGGTATTGGTGCAGCAGCCTTAATAGAAACCGAAGCTTATGCTGATATCAATATGAATAAATATTCAACTCCTGAAGAAAGAGATGATTTTATTTCTCGTTACGAAAACTGGGTTGAGCAATATATTGATGTTGTTGAGGAAGAAAAACGCAATCAGAACAATATCGAAAATAAAAAGCGAATCATGGAATTATCTGCAGAAGCAGATGGATGGCAAAATCAAATCAAAGAATACATCAAACATGATGATTTCAAAGAGAGATATATCGAGGTATCAAAGAAGTTTGCCAGCGTTATTACTGTTGATTTAGAATCGTAACCTTTCATATCAATTATTTAGTCAATAATTAGGGCGGTGCTGTGCATCGCTTTTTTTATGTGTATGTGCTCTTGGTGATAAACACCTTCGAAAACGGCTAAATTTCCTATCTTTACTCTCCAATATAATTCAGATACCTTATGAGTAAAACGAAAGCATGGATTCATGCATTCAGATTAAGAACACTACCTCTTGCACTTTCGAATATTTTTTTGGGAAGTTTATTGGCTGCTTCTGATGGGAAATTTAGTGTTAAGATATTCCTATTGGCCACCTTAACCACCTTATTTTTACAGGTTTTATCTAATCTGGCAAATGATCTTGGAGATTCAATTTCGGGTGCCGATAATGAAAATCGGATAGGCCCTGAACGAGCTGTCCAAAGTGGTATTATTTCTAAAAAAGAAATGACTCGTATGGTAATTGTTTTTGTGCTGTTATCGTTGTCTGCGGGTTTATGGTTGCTATGGGAAGCATTACAGCTTTTAAACCATACCCAAGCTCTAATAATGCTGGGAGTTGGCTTGTTGGCCATTGGTGCTGCAATTAATTACACAGTAGGTAAAAATCCATATGGATATAGTGGTTTTGGAGATTTATTCGTGTTCTTGTTTTTTGGCCTGGCCGGGGTTCTGGGAACTTACTTTTTGCATACAGGAACTTTAAACTTAAGTTTGCTTTTACCAGCCATTTCGGTGGGGTTTTTGAGCGTAGGAGTTCTGAATTTGAACAATATGCGTGATATTGAAAACGATTCTAAAACCGGCAAAAAAACCCTGGTGGTTAAAATTGGAGCCTTATTTGCAAAAAAATACCATTTGTTTCTTATTGCAGGAGCAATGCTTGCCGCTTGTGCTTATATTTTTATTCACTGGACTTCTGTGTTTCAACTGTTGTTTTTAATAAGTTTTCCATTGTTGATTAGAAATATGATGGTTGTTTCTAAAAACAAAATTGCACAGGAATTAGATCCAGAATTAAAAAAACTGGCATTAGCAACCTTGCTGTTTAGTTTAAGTTTTGGATTTGGATTGGTTTTATAAACAAATAAAGAAAGCAGAAAATGCTACAAGCTGATTATATACATTATCCTCTGCATTTTAAACGCCCAAGTGGCACATCTCGAGGAATTCTCACACAAAAGGATTCTTGGTTTATTCGCTTGTGGGACGATAATCAACCCGATGTTGTGGGGATTGGTGAATGCTCAATTATTAAAGGTTTAAGTCCGGATGATCGTGAAGGATATGAAAATAAAATACAGGAAGTGTGTAGTCAAATTGATGACTTCTGGTATTACCTCGAAGAGGGTTTAAAAGAGTGGCCATCGATCTATTTTGGACTGGAAACTGCATTTTTAGATTTCAAAACAAAAGGAAAGAAGATCTTATTTCCTTCTGATTTTACTGAAGGAAAAGCCCAAATTCCAATTAATGGATTGGTTTGGATGGGAGAAGCTTCCTTCATGAAAGAGCAAATTGAGCAAAAGCTGGAGGCTGGTTTCAAATGTATAAAGATGAAGATTGGTGCCATCGAATTCAATGAGGAGCTTCGATTATTGGAATCGATCAGAAAAGATTTTAGTGCTGATAAAGTTGAATTACGGGTAGATGCAAATGGCGCTTTTTCGGTGGATGGAGCGATTCAAAAGTTAAAAGATCTTGCTCAGTTCGATTTACACTCTATTGAGCAACCGATCAAACAGGGTCAGATCAAGCAGATGGCCGAATTGTGTTCAATCACACCCTTGCCAATTGCTCTGGATGAGGAGCTGATTGGAATTTATTCATTATCTGCGAAAGCTGACTTATTGGACCAAATTGTACCTCAATATATTATTTTAAAGCCGAGTCTTCTGGGAGGAATCAAAGGCAGTAAGGAGTGGATCGATCTTGCCAATGAGCGTAATATTCCCTGGTGGATTACATCTGCCCTGGAATCGAATATCGGTTTGAATGCGATTGCACAGTGGACCTACACTTTGAATAATTCCATGCCGCAAGGACTTGGAACAGGGCAGCTTTACACAAACAATATTGAATCGCCTTTATGCATCAATCATGGATTTTTAAAATATGATTGTCAATTAAATTGGGATAAAGTGTAATGAATAGGGAACTTACTATAAACGGCATACATTACAATGAAATCGCTCTAAAAGAGTATTGTAATGATAAAATATCCGGTTCTGTTGAAGAGTGGGAGGGCGATTATTGTAGGTTCATTTTAGAATGGTTGAATGATTCGGATCAGGTTAGGGCAAAAACTTCAGGTTCTACTGGAACTCCGAAAGAAATGTATCTTTCTAAACAAAAGATGCTAAACTCGGCAAAGCTTACTGGCGAATTTTTTGAGTTTGCAAAAGGACAAAATGCATTGTTTTGTTTGTCGGCCAATTTTATTGCCGGTAAAATGATGATTGTTCGTGCATTTGCCTGGCAATTGAACCTGATTCCTGTTAGCCCTGATGGTCATCCTTTAAGGAGTATAAATTCAACTATTGATTTTGCTGCTATGATTCCTTTGCAACTTAGAAATTCACTGAATGGTAGGAGTGGATTGCATTTGGTAAAAAAGCTTTTGATTGGAGGAGGAGCAGTGGATCAAAAATTAGAGCAGGATTTGCAGACTTTGTCAACCCACTGTTTTATTGGTTATGGAATGACGGAAACAGTTTCTCATGTTGCCATACGTCCACTTAATGGCATTCATAAATCGGATAATTACCAGGCAATGGGAAAGGCAAAATTTTCAATTGATGATCGTAACTGTCTGTTTATCGATGCCCCGGACATTATCAGCGAGCCATTGTTAACCAATGATGTAGTACATCTAATTAGTGAGTCGAAATTTAAATGGCAAGGAAGATTTGATAATGTGATCAACTCAGGAGGAATTAAGCTATTTCCAGAACAGATTGAAAAGAAGCTTGAAAGTATCATTAACTGTCCGTTTTACCTTATTGGGATACCCGATGAACATTTGGGGCAGAAGTTGATTCTTTTGATTGAATCGATAGATTTCGATGAAAAGCAAAAAATTGAATTGACACAGAAAATGAAAAGCCTGCTCGAAAAGTACGAACAGGCTCGTGAAATATTTTATCTGGAAGAGTTCAAGAGAACCTCAACAGGCAAAATTCAGCGTGAAGCTACATTATCACTACTTAATTTATCTAAATAGGAAACCAGTTTAATAAGAGCTTTAGCATCATTCCAACTGTAGTTGTTTTTTCTCATAAATGCATTAGCCATACTTTCTTTGCCTTCATAAATTCTATTAATTTCTGTTTTTAACGAATTTACTTTTTTAGGCAAATTTCCAGCATATTCTACAAAGAATATTTTCTTGATATTCCAATTATCGTTTTGAGAGTGTGGAGCCTGAAATAAATGCTTAACATACAGGTTTTTTGTGCCAGAATGAATTTGTTGAAGGTATCCGCTAAGCGAATCACCTTTGTGTACAAATTTTTTATATACATAATGAGTGCCATCAATCTCAACCTCGCTTAATTTTTGTGGAGCTGATATTCTGCTGTGTTGTGTTTTGAACTGACATTCAATTACATCTTCAACAATATTGTAACGCAAGCCACTGGGCGTAATCACTTCATTGCTCTTTGTGATGATTTTGCCAGGTAGAAACTTCTCATTCGTATAGATCAATGGTTTATTGATACAATTAAGAGAACTTTTAGCAGGAATAAAATACTGCATGATTCCATAATTTGGAAACTGAGATTCAGATTTGATAGAAGAAGAAAAAGCAGTTGTAGTTGTAAATACAAAAAGTAATAGGGGTAAAAGTTTATTCATAGAATTATTTTTAGTTGTCCATTATAAAAATACATAGAAATGAACTGAACATCTATATTTCTGATGATAATAAGTTATGTGATTTGATTGAGAGCAAAAATTAAAGTTTCGCACACGTTTGCGGAAGGTGGGAATAAAAGAAAATGCACCCTTAAGGTGCATACTCTATTTTAATTTGTCTTTAAAGACTTTTTTGAATTTTTCCATTTTTGGTTTAATCACAAAACTACAATAAGGCTGGTTCGAATTGTTATTAAAGTAATCCTGATGGTAGTTTTCTGCAATGTAAAATTTTGAAGCAGGAGTAATTTCGGTAACAATAGGATCATCCCAAGCACCGGAATTGTTTAGTTTTTCTTTATAAGTCATGGCAAGTTCTTTTTGTTCATCTGAATGATAAAATACTGCCGATCGATATTGAGTTCCAACATCAGCACCTTGCCTGTTAAGAGTGGTTGGATTATGTGTCTGCCAAAACACTTCGAGCAGATCCCCAAAGCTAATCACATTTGCATCATATGTAATTTGGCATATTTCGGCATGTCCTGTTTCTCCGGTACAAATTTCCTTATAGGTTGGATTTTTTGTTTCTCCTCCCATATATCCCGACTCCACTTTTTCAACGCCACTGAGTTCCTGAAATATTGCTTCAACACACCAGAAGCAACCAGCACCAAAGCTTGCTATTTCCATTTTTTTTGATTGATTTTCCGTATTCATACTTGTTTTTCCGAATGATACTCCGGAAATGAAAAGAGCAGCTACTATTATTAACTTTTTCATACTATCCGGTTTTTAGTTATTTATAATCATTCTAAAGATAGTGTTTGGATATCTGATATCAAAGTTAAAAGATCTTAAAGTATGCTATTGCTGTTAAGGATTCTTACTTATATTTGAGTATGAATCGGAACAAGAATATTGCTGGAATTGTACTATCCGGAGGCAAGAGCTCCAGAATGGGAACCGAAAAAGGTTTGGTAGATTGGAATGGAAAGGCTTTAATCGAATATTCAATTGGCTGTTTTAAAGAGCTTTGCAATATCATTGTGATCAGTTCCAATAATCATTCTTACGATGATTTTGGCCTTCAAATCATTGCTGATGAAATAAAAGATTGTGGACCAATAGGTGGAATCTATTCATGCATGAAGGCCATACAGGCCGACTATTATCTGGTAATTTCATGCGATGTACCTAAAGTTCCTTCTCAATTGTTTGCCGATTTATTGAAAAATATTCATGATGCAGATGTAATTTATGCACGCGACGAATTTGGAAAGAAACAGCCACTGGTTGCTATTTACAAATCGTCCTGTCGTGATATTATCGAGAGGGAGTTGCGAAAAGGGAACTATAAAATGATGAAATTGCTGCAGTTATTTCGAAGCAAAGAGTTTCCGATATCAGATCAATTGAATTACTATTCTGAAGGAATGCTTTCTAATGTAAACTCACCTGATGAGTTGAAAAACCTCTAATTTGATAGATTTCTTTTAAAGAATTTATTCGCCAATATCGAATAAAATATATTGTAATTATTTGGCTAAACTGCCTGTAAATAAAGGATGTTTGAGTCTGTTATTGCAGAAAAATAATTTCAAATGTAATTTAGTAGAAATCTAAATAGATGCATATGTGTTTAAATCAAGGCATTTCGACATTTTAACTTGTTTAGACCAATTACAAATCCCAAAAACATGTTGTAGAGCATGTTGTGTGATCCTCTTTTGATATATGTTTACATGCACAGATGTAGTTTTCTAGATGTGTTGATGTGTTAAAATAAAAGATATCACAAAATGAAGAGCAGAAGAGAGTTTATAAAGATTAGCTCCTTAAGTGCTGCAGGTTTAATTTTTGGAGGAGGAATTTTAGATTCCCTCGCAAATAATCTGCTTGAAAATAACAAGTCATTTTTTAAAGGTCCATATGATTTTACTCGTACTCCAACCTATTGCGAAGTATGCTTTTGGAAGTGTGCCGGTTGGGTTTATAAAGACGAACAGGGTAGAATTAAGAAAGTGATTGGAAATGATTTGGATCCTAACTGTAATGGAAGGTTTTGCCCACGTGGAACAGGTGGAGTCGGCATGTATTACGATGAAGATCGATTACAAAAACCTTTAATTCGAACAGGCGACAGAGGTAATCAAACCTATCGTGAAGCCAGTTGGGAAGAGGCATTTGAATACATTGCCTCAAAAATGAAACAGATCAAAAAAGAACATGGACCAGAAAGTACAGCCTTGTTTACTCACGGTTCTGGAGGTAAATATTTCGGAAAATTGCTGAAAGCTTTTGGTTCCAATAATATTGCTGCTCCTTCATATGCACAATGTCGTGGACCACGCGAAGTTGCGTTCATTTCAACTTTTGGTCAGGGAATTAATTCTCCCGAAAACACAGATATCAGAGATACAAAATGTTTGGTTTTGATTGGATCGCACCTTGGCGAAAATATGCACAATGGCCAGGTACAGGAAATGTCGGATGCAATTGATAAAGGCGCAAGCATAATTACTGTAGATCCTCGATTTTCAACAGTAGCTGGCAAATCAAAACATTGGTTGCCAATTAAACCAGCCACCGATAATGCCCTTCTGCTGGCATGGATGAATGTAATCATCAACGAAGAGCTATACGATAAAAAATACGTTGAAAAATATACTTTTGGATTTGAACAACTGAAGGATCATGTTCAAAGATATACTCCTGAGTGGGCTTATGGTGTAACCACTATTAAACCTCAGCAAATTAGAGAAACTGCCAGAGAAATGGCCAATGCTGCACCAGCAGTAATTGTACATCCTGGTCGCCATGTTACCTGGTATGGCGACGATACGCAAAGACTTCGTGCCGTAGCCATACTTAATGCATTGTTGGGAAGCTGGGGAAGACGAGGCGGATTTTACAATCCTGAAAAGGCAGAAGTACCACACTATAAACTTCCGGCATTTCCGAAACCAAAGAAAAACTGGCGAGATGCTATGGGAGGTAAATACAATTTAGCCGACTTGGCATTGGCCTCAGGTGTTTGCGATGCATCTATTCCAAGTCCTGATCTTGATTATACTGTGAAAGGCTGGATTGTTAACGGAACTAACCTAATTAATACACTTCCCGATCAGCAAAAAACCATTAAGGCAATACAAGAATTGGACCTATTGGTTGTAGTGGATACCATGCCAATGGAAATTACAGGTTATGCCGATGTTGTTTTGCCTGAGTGTACCTACCTGGAAAGATATGATGCACTTAGAATATCGCAGGGAAGAGAGCCAAGTATCGCCTTAAGAATGCCAGCTGTTGATCCACTATATGAAACCAAACCAGCTTATTGGATGGCAAGAGAATTGGCAAAGAAATTAGATTTGCTGGATTATTTTCCATTTGAAACCATCGAAGATGAAATTGATTGGGAATTGAAGCAAATTGGAAGTTCGCTGGAAGAAATGCAAAGGCTTGGAGTGAAACGCCTGGAACGCGAATATGACGATTTGTACTTCGCAGACAATGAAGATGTGGAATTCAATACAAATACAGGAAAAATAGAATTGTATTCAACTGCTCTGGAAGAAGAAGGGTTCGATCCGTTGCCAGTATATACACCGCATCCGGAACCCACAGAGGGCTTTTACCGCTTGATTTACGGAAGAGCTCCAATGCATACCTTTAGCCGTACTGCAAACAATCCTAACCTAACCGACTTAATGGATGAGAATACCTGTTGGGTAAATCCTAAGGTTGCCAAAGAATGGGACCTAAGCAGTGGCCAGTATGTTTACCTGGAAAATCAGGATGGAGTCATTTCAGACTTCCCAATAAAAGTAAGAGTAACCGAAAGAATTAGGTTCGATTCCATCTATATGGTACACGGTTTCGGTCATACCGATAAGCGCATGAAACGATGCTTTGGTAAAGGTATTAGCGATACCCAGATGATTACCAATGTAATGACAGATCCGATAATGGGAGGTACAGGAATGAGAGGAAACTTTGTAACATTTAGAACTGATATTAAAAAATCGGAGGTGTAAGCTATGAGATATGCAATGGCTATTGATACTAAAAAGTGTGTAGGTTGCAGCGACTGTGTAGTAGCTTGTCAGACCGAAAACGATGTGCCAATCGGGTATTGCCGCGATTGGGTTGTAGAAGTAATGGATGGTACTTATCCTCAATTGGAAATGGAATTACGCTCGGAGCGATGCAATCATTGTGAGAATTCACCATGTGTACGTTGTTGCCCTACTGGAGCAAGTCATTATTCGGAAGGTGGAACTGTTCTGGTAACTAAAAATGAATGCATTGGGTGTAGCGCCTGTATTACCTCATGTCCTTACGATGCACGCTTTGTTCATCCTGAGGGTTATGTTGATAAATGTACATTCTGTCTTCACAGGGTAAAAAATGGAATGCAGCCAGCTTGCGTAGCGGTTTGTCCAACCAAGTGTATGTATTTTGGCGACCTTGATGATCCAAGAAGTGAAGTTTCGGAAATCCTGAAAAAGAGAAAATATAAAACCTTAATCCCAGAGGCTGGTACAAAACCTCACTTGTATTTCTTAATCTAAAAGCGTGTTAAAATGAGAGAAGAAATTATTATAAGCGGAAGAAATAATCCTTTAATCGACCCTCAATTACATGTTTGGCATTGGGAAATACCAACCTATCTGTTTTTGGGAGGTTTGGCTGCAGGTTTAATGTTTTTTGCAGCTTTATATACCATTCGTAATAAGGAAAATGAATACAAAACAGCTGTTCGAATTGCTCCAATGTTAGCACCAATTGCTTTAATCTTGGGATTGGTTGCTCTGTTTTTGGATTTACATCATAAACTCTATTTCTGGAGATTGTATACAACCATCCGATTGGAATCGCCAATGTCTTGGGGAGCATGGACTTTAATGATTGTGACTCCAATGTCAATCATTTGGACTGCAATGCATATCAAAGAGATCTTTCCAAAATGGAACTGGAAATTTGATGTAATCGAAGAGCTAATAGCCTTTTTCCAAAAGCACAAGAAAACACTTGCGTGGATTATGCTGGTTTCATCGGCAATACTAGGAATTTACACCGGTATATTGTTCTCGGCTTTCAATGCACGCCCTCTTTGGAATACATCCATTCTTGGTCCATTGTTCCTGGCTTCAGGGCTTTCAGCAGGTGCTGCAGTTGTAATTTGGATGTCGAAAAACCATGCAGAAAGAAAGAGGTTTGCACAATTGGATCTCATGATTATTGGAATTGAACTCTTCCTGATTATTCATATGTTTATGGGATTTTTAGCAAGCACACAAGTACAGATTGATGCTGCTAATTTATTTTTAGGAGGAGAATATACTGCACCCTTCTGGATTTTCGTTGTATTCCTGGGAATGATTGTTCCGGCCATACTTGAAGGAATGGAATTGAAAGGCTTTAAAATTCCTGTTGCAATCCCTGTAGTTCTTGTACTATTTGGAAGTGTAATGCTTCGATTTATCATTGCTTATGCAGGACAGGAGAGCAGATGGCTTTACTAGTCAATAATTTGAAAAAACTAAAAAAACACTATAAAATGAGCGAAGTGAAAAAAACAAAATACTTTAATCCGTATATCGGTGGAGTATTGTTAGGACTTGTTCTTTTGGCTGCAAATTTTGTTTCCGGACGCGGATTAGGAGCCAGCGGAGCAATTAAAAGTGCAGTTGTTTCTACAGTAAATACGGTTGCACCATCGCATGCCGAAAATGCAACCTATTACAAAGAGTATAACGAAACTCACCCAAATCCAATGAAATCCTGGTTGGTATTTCAACTACTTGGTGTTCTGGTTGGTGGGTTTTTATCGGGTGCATTAGCCAAACGATTAAAATTTAAAGTGGAGCACTCTCCTAAAATCTCATCGAAACGAAGAATCATTTTTGCCATATTGGGTGGGATGTTCTTTGGTTTTGGTTCCCAGCTCGGTCGTGGCTGCACCAGTGGATCGGCACTAAGTGGAATGGCAGTACTTTCGGTTGGAGGATTTTTAACCATGGCTGCAATTTTTGGTACAGCTTTTATGTTGGCGTACTTCTTTAGAAAAAACTGGATTTAATTTAAAATGTATAAACAAATAGATTATGGCACCATTAATTGTTAATGAGATAATTTCACCTGATACCAATTTGTTCATTGCATTTTTAATTGGAATCGGTTTTGGATTTGTGTTGGAAGGTAGCGGATTTTCTTCAAGCAGAAAGTTGGCCGGAATGTTTTATGGGTACGACACAACAGTATTAAAAGTATTCTTTACTGCTGCGATAACGGCAATGGTAGGAATGTTATTTTTTAGTCTTTTTGGTTGGATCGATTTAGATTTCGTTTTCATCAACCCAACCTATGTAACTTCCGCTTTAATTGGCGGAGTTGTGATGGGTGTTGGTTTTATTATGGGCGGCTTTTGCCCTGGAACTGCATTCTGTGCTTTCGCAATTGGTAAATTAGATGCACTTGCATTTATTGGAGGATTAACTTTAGGTATTGTTTTCTTTACCGAAGGTTATCCATTATTTGAGGAAATGTACAAGGCAAATTACCTGGGAACTCCAACAATGAATGAACTTTTGGATATTCCGAGAGGAGTATTTGCACTGGGGCTTATCCTGATGGCATTTGCTATGTTCTGGGTAGGCGAATGGGCAGAAAAGAAATTCCCTCGCGAAGAGTACTAGGTCTTAACTTTTAAAAATCACTGAGATGAAAATGAGATTAATATTAGCTTCTGTATTTATTCCTTTGGGGATAATTATTGCAGCGATACCCGAAAATACGACCAAGCCATTCAAATTAACAGCTGAACAATTGCTTGATGAAGTGAAGGATGGAACACAATTCGTAAGTACAGATGAAATTGCTGATATGCTGGTTCAGAAAGATCCTAGCCTTCAGTTAATTGATGTACGAAGTCAGGCAGAATTTGAAAAATATAGCTTACCTGGAGCAATCAACATTCCTTTAACTCAGATTCTTTCCGAAGAATACGAAGAGTATGTCGATCAGGGAATTAAAATGAATGTGTTTTATTCTAATGGGAACTTAAAGGCAAACGAAGCGTGGATGTTGACCCGACAATTGGGCTATGAAAACAATTTTGTAATGCAGGGTGGATTAAACTATTGGGCCGAAACCATTTTAAATCCCCAGGCACCAAAATCGGTAATGGCAGATGATGAAATTGCAAAATATGATTTTAGAAAAGGAGCAAGTGCTGCCCTGGGTGGCGATAATGCTGTTCTAACAAATACAAATACAGTTAAAAAACCAAAACCTACCATCAAAAAACGCAAGAAGAAAAAACGTGTTTCGGGTGGTTGCTAGAATAAAACATTAAAAATTAATAAGCCTTTTCGATGATATTCGAGAAGGCTTTTTTTATGAGAAATCCCAAAGAAATCGATATAAATCGATTTTTAATTTGATGTGGGTCAATGTCTTTGTTGATTTGCTTAAGGTGCTGATATAGAGTTAATTTACATCAATTAAAAATTGTAAAAAAGTACAAAAAATTACTCAGATAAAGTATTGTAATGTAGATAGTTAGGAATGCTTAAGGATTGATATGTAGATATATGATATACAACATATATGGATATTGGTGGAGTTGGTATTTTGTGATCAAATCCTAATTATCAAACTAAATCATTACAGAAGATGACAAAAACTTTCAAACTTATTATTGCTGCATTTAGCTTGCTCCTTGGAATATTTGCAAGCGAGACTGCAAAGGCAACCGACGGATATTTTGGTGTTGGTTATGGCGCTCAAAACAAAGGTCTGGCTGGTGCAGGTATTGCCTGGTATAAAAACTCATTAATTAATGGTAACCCGGCG
Organism: Marinifilum caeruleilacunae; assembly: GCF_013141825.1. Classification (GTDB taxonomy): domain Bacteria; phylum Bacteroidota; class Bacteroidia; order Bacteroidales; family Marinifilaceae; genus Marinifilum; species Marinifilum caeruleilacunae. Next base: position 73,196 of record NZ_RZNH01000004.1, on the reverse strand, counting down.
GCTCATGTTTACCTCGGTAAACAATACCAGGTTGGTGTTGGATTTTTTAGTCCAGACAGACAATATACTGTAACTGGCGCACCTTCAGGAATGCCAGGAACTTTTGGACTAATGTCGGGAACAGTAGAGAGTGACTCAAAATTATTCCTGATGCCTAGTATGGGAGCCAATTGGATGATCAATGAAAAGAGTAGCTTTTCGGCTGCGATTTTTGGTAACGGTGGTATGAATACCGATTACCCTACAATGACTTTTGGCGATATGAGTTCAGAAACAACAGGTGTTGATTTGGCTCAAATGTTTCTGGGGCTTACCTATTCAAGAAAAATTGCCGAAAAACACAGTTTAGGAGTTACGGCTTTATTGGCTTACCAGTATTTTGAGGCGAATGGATTGTCTGCTTTTGGCCCGATGTCGAGCGATGCTGCAAATTTAACAGGAAACGGACATGATAACGCATTTGGTTATGGTGTAAAATTTGGATATTTGGGTGAAATTGCCAAAGGATTACACCTTGGAGCCAGCTATCAAACCATGTTGTACATGAGTGAGTTTGATAAATATAAAGGTCTTTTTGCCGAACAGGGCGACTTCAATATTCCATCAACATGGACCATTGGTTTGGCTTACGAAATCAATGAAGATTGGACCGTTATGGCCGACTATAAAAAGATTAATTATTCTGATGTTGCTTCTGTATCGAACCCAATGGATCCAATGGCATTGCCACCAGCATTCTTAAATCCGGGTGGCGATCCTAATAACCCAATGGATTACACACCAAACCCAAACCATGTACCGCTTGGCGCTGATAAAGGAGCTGGTTTTGGATGGAAAGATATCGATATTTTGAAATTTGGTGTTGAGTATGCAGGTGTTGATTCATGGATTTTTAGAGCAGGTTACTCGCACTGCGACCAGCCTATCCCAAGCTCGGAAGTCATGTTTAATATACTTGCGCCAGGTGTGATGGAAGATCATTTTACCTTTGGTTGTTCGAAAGAATTAGGAGATTCAGGCAAAGCAATTCATTTGGCTGTTGTTTATGCTCCGGCATCAACTGTAAAAGGATTTAACCCAATGGATTTTGATGCTGCACAAGCAATGCAGGGAAATATGGTCCCAAATCAAACAATAGAATTGGAAATGAAGCAATTCGAAGTAGAAATTGCGTTCACATTCTAAACAAAAAACAAAACTAATAAAGGGAGGATTTTACGAATATCCTCCCTTTTTTTATGCTGATTTTGAAAAAGTACGCTTGTACAAGGCACTCATGATATCTTTAAAAGTATCAGGTTTAACACCCAGTTTTCTATTTTCCATACTGATTTCGTAGACCAGTTTCATGTGATGAATAATTACCTTGTAGGCTTTAAACAGTGGAAAATCAGGATCGTAAATGTGTGCCGGCTCCGAATTGGTGCCATTTAATTCAATAATTTTAATGTTTTTGCCTTCATACAAATCCTGGATGCTATTTACTTTCATATCGAATCTTCCGTAGTAATAGCCATCCAATGGTTCTGCAATTTTTCTAAAAACTGCAACAAGTTCATGGTTGATTAAACTATTGCCATCCAAAAATTTAGTTCCCCTGTTATGATTTCCAATGGGTTCCAGTTTGTAACTAATACCGCTGGGAATTACCTGGTTCCACTTCGATTTGTATTTATTTTTAAGATATGATATTCTGCTGGCTGCTCGAATATTTGCCTTTACCAATTCTGAGAATTGTAATTTTCCATTGCCGGTAATGGTCAGGAATTCTTTCCTTACAATAGAAGTAATGCCATCCTTTTTGCTTATTGGATAGCGGTGATAGAACACACCCAATTCGATAGGATAATCAATAAACTCCTGGAATAAAATTTCTTCATTCTTGTTTTTCATGAAGGGGGCTATATCAGCCTCCGAGTCAATTTTTTCAACCCCAACACCTCTTTCGCCAACATTGGGTTTGCACACAATGGGGAATTCAATTTGGTGTTCTTTCATCAATTTCTTGATTTCAGTTAAATCCAGGTTCGAATGACCCACAAATCCTTTGGGAACATATTTTTCATCCAGATTGCTTAAAATATCCATCTTATCCATACCAAAAGCTCCACCAAAGCGCATGGCAGGATTGGCTGGTGTAAAGTAGGCGAAAGCCCTGGCTTTTATGGCCAGGTAAAATCCGTAAAAGAACATTGGAATGTAAAAAAACCAAAATGGCCAAAATTCAAAATGAAACCATTTCGACAGTGCAAAGGGGATTTTTAACTTTCTCTTCATTCAGCTTTGTGTTATTGTTTATCGAACATTTAAGGTAATAAAATATAAAGAACTACAAATCTTTTTATCGCAATTAGATGAATGGTCTTTTAAAAAATAATATTGCTATGAAATATATTGATAATTTGATATCTTGTACGTATATCAAACCATTAATCTTACCTATGCATAATCAAATTATAGCAACCACTAACGAGATCGTAAGACAACTTATTGATTTGTGTGAGAAGATCAGTCCAAAGCAATATGTTGCACCTCTGGAACTATTGTCGAAAAATACAATTGGAAAGCATTTACGACATATTATAGAGTTTTACGATATTTTATTAGAAGCCTGCGATGAGGATAAAATTGTGAGTTACGACCACAGAATACATTGTACAAAAACAGAAACAGATATAGAATTTGCGAAGCAAAGATTAAAGAAGGCTTCTGATTGGTTGCAAAATGTTCCCGATCAAAAAGAGTTAAAATTAATGGTAAGCTACGATAAACAGGGAAAGGACAGTATTGTGATTCCCTCAAGTCTGGAACGTGAATTGGTCTATAATATTGAGCATGCCATTCACCATATGGCCATTATAAGAATTGCAGTTGAAAATGAATTTAAGGATGTAAATCTGGATCAAAATTTTGGAATTGCATACTCCACAATTCGTTTTAGAGATGATTTATGTGCACACTAACTTACATACCAACTGGTGAAGATCACTTTATTTTTACCACAAATAGAGATGAAGATCCCAAAAGGATTGCATTGCCACCTTGCATATACAAAACGAAACTATTAGAGAACCTGTATCCACTCGATCAAAGTGGGAATGGAACATGGATGTTATGCAATGCAAATTACAGTTTGTGCTTGTTAAATGGTGCTTTCGTGAAACACAAACATCAACCTCCATACAAAAAGAGCAGGGGACAGGTCGTATTAGATTATGAGAACTATACAGATAGCACCAAATTCGTCTTGAATTATAGTTTTAAAGGAATTGAACCATTTACCATGGTTGTGGTTCGTCATACTGATGGCAACAAACTGGAAGAAATCAGGTGGGATGGTGAGTCAATACACTATAAAGCACTCCAAAATGAAATACCTGCAATATGGTCTTCATCTACCTTATACGATACAGCTGCCAAGGACTTAAGAGTAAAATGGTTTAAAAGTTGGAAAGCAGAAAACACGTTTACTCCTTCAACAGTACTCAATTTTCACAAAAGCGCCGGTAAAGGAGATACAACGAATGGTTTAATCATGAACCGAAAGGAGATTGTGAAAACAACAAGCATTACTCAAATTGTAAGCGATAAATCTGGTCTGAGTATGAGGTACGAAGATCTGAAGGACGATAAAGTATATCAGAAAAGTTTATAGCAAGAAAAAAAGAGTCTCATTTGAGACTCTTTTTTTGAATTAGAAATTAAAATAAATGTAGTGTGATTTACTTTCCTGGACATTGTGAAACAATGGCCGCTGGAATATTTTGCTTTCCGTATGATTGGTCGAAATCAACCGAGAATTTCTGAGCTAACTTGTCAGCAGTCTTCTTGTAATCTTCCTTATTCTCCCAGGTATTAATTGGGTTAAGAATTTCAGTCGGAACATTCTCACAACTTGCAGGAATATTTACATGGAATAAGCTGTCTTCTGTATATTCAACATCGTTAAGTTTGCCGTTTAAAGCAGCATCAACCATTGCTCTTGTGTATTTTAGCTTAATACGCGAACCAGTTCCATATGAACCACCACTCCAACCGGTGTTAATTAGGAATACATTGGTATTGTGTTCTTCCATTTTTTCACCCAACATTTCAGCATAAATGTTAGGATTACATGGCATAAATGGCTGACCAAAGAAACGAGAGAAAGTAGCCTGTGGCTCAGTTACTCCGGTTTCGGTACCCGCTAATTTCGACGTGTATCCCATCAGGAACCAAAGCATTGCCTGCTCTTTAGTAAGTTTCGAAATTGGAGGCAATACACCGTATGCATCAGCTGTTAGGAATAAAATGGTATTCGGATTTCCTGATGTAGAACTTTCTTTAATGTTTTTCAAGAAACTAAGCGGATAACTTGCTCTTGAGTTTGGTGTAAATCTATCATCGAAGAAATCCATTTCTCCATTCGGATAAATCATTGCATTTTCAATAATTGCACCATGCTTGGTGTAATCATCTTCGTGCATAACCGCTTCGTAAATCTCAGGCTCGTTTTCAGGCTTGATATCGATCATTTTAGCATAACAGCCATTCTCAAAATTGAAAATACCATCATTACTCCATCCGTGCTCATCATCTCCTAAAAGAGCTCTGTTCGGATCAGCCGATAAAGTCGTTTTACCTGTTCCTGAAAGACCAAGAAGTAGGGCAGAGTCACCGTTTTTGCCTTCATTTGCCGAACAATGTAAAGGAAGTACACCTTTGAATGGCAAATAGTAGTTCATAACTGTAAACATCAGCTTCTTCATCGCACCCATGTACGAAGAACCAATTACAATACCGATTTTTTGATCGAAATCAACTACAACACAGATATCAGAAGTTTCTCCATTAGGAAGTTCTCTTACCAGGCCTTTGTAGCGATCTTTGTTCAATTTGTTGTTTGGTAATGCAATTAAATGAAATTCATCATTGGCAAAAACCGACTTTTCAAGATCATTTGGTACTGGTCTAAACATGTTGTCGATAAAAACCTGACTTAAACTCTTGTCAGTAATTGTTTTTACCGGTAAAGCATATTTCGAATCGGCACCAATTACTCTATCGGTAATATAGATGGTTTCCTTCTGGTCAATCATCTTCAAAGCGTCTTCATAAATCATCGAAAACGTTTGCGGACTCATGCCAATATTATTTGCTGAAGACCAGTCTATATTTAATTCACTTTCAGGATTTTTTACAATGTAAGTATCCTTAGGACTTCTACCTGTAGAGTGAGGAGGTGTCCATGTAGCAAGTGAGCCGTTCTTTGTTAAAACAGCCTCTTTGTTTTCTACTGCTTGAGTAATTAGAGATTCTCTTGAAAGATTCTCTTGAATGTTAGAATGCTTTTTTAATGATTCTTTTAAATCGTCAATCATATTAACTTCAATAGCGTTCATTGTGACATTTAATATTTGGTTTGGAGCTTCAAAAGTATGACTATATATGAATAAATCCTACTATGTATATATTTTTTTGTAATTTTTAATGTATTATTTCTCAGTAAGTTTTACTACTTTTACCGTGGGGAAAATTGATCTGGGGAGCTTGAAAAAGCTTCTTTTTTTCATTTTTCCCTTCTTTTTTTGTTTAAAATAATTACACCTTTCCTTTGAAATACAAACGTTTGCGTAAAATTCCGTAATTCTAAATAATTTATTAATATGATAAGTAGGAATTTGGATGAGAGAGTTGAAGTGTCACGAAGAATCTGATATAAAAGTTAAAAAAAAACCTCCAAAGCAACAGCCTCGGAGGTCTTAAAAATGACATTTATTTCAATTTTCCATCAAAAATGGAATAAAAAATCAATTAGTCTTTAGATCTTGGATGGAAATTTTTAATGGTTTCTTTCAAATATTCTCTATCCAGATGAGTATAAATTTCAGTAGTCAAAATTGACTCGTGTCCTAACATTTCCTGAACAGCTCTTAAATCAGCTCCACCTTCAACAAGGTGAGAAGCAAATGAGTGACGGAAAGTGTGAGGTGAAACATTCTTCTTTAAACCAACTTTCTTCGAAAGATTCTTGATAATTGTAAAGATCATTACACGTGATAATTTACGACCTCTTCTGTTCAAGAATAAAATATCTTCACTATCCTTATCGATATTTAATTTACCGCGGTAGTTTTTAAGATACAATTTGATTTCTTTTTTCGCTTTTTTTCCGATTGGAATTAAACGCTCCTTATTCCCTTTTCCATGAATTTTAATGAATCCCATACGGAAATGAAGGTTCGATACTCTCAAGTCGATCAATTCAGATACACGTAAACCACAAGAATAAAGAGTTTCAAGGATTGCACGGTTTCTTTGACCTTCCGATTTGTTCATATCAACTGCTTTAACCAAAACGTCAATTTCGTCAGTAGTTAAAGTATCAGGAAGTTTGCGTCCAATTTTTGGAGCTTCCAATAATGCAGTTGGATTCTTTTCAATAATTTCTTCTAATAATAAATATTTGAAGAAAGCTTTGATCCCGGAAATTACACGAGCCTGGGTACGAGGACTTGTACCAGCATCATTAATCCAGGCAACGAAATCCTTCAAATGCTGAAGTACAACCTCCTCTGGAGTAACTTCAATGTTTTTTTCCCTGAAGAAAGTCGTTAACTTGGTAATGTCGTTAATGTAAGCATCTACCGAGTTCTTGGAGAGAGACTTCTCCAAGGTGAGGTAGGTCTTAAAATTTTCAATCGTTGTTGTCCATTTCATTTTTTATCCAGTTTTTAGTATGTAGTTATAGTTGTAAATAATTTGCTTTATAATTCGTAGATTTACTCAGTCATTTCAAGTTACGAATTCTTTATGATAATTCCTGTGTGCAATTTAAAAAAATATTACGTAAGCTTACTAATTTTGCATATACTATTTATGTTTAACCTTGATAATTTTTGATAAGATGAATTTTTTGATAATAAATGGCCCTAACCTTAATTTACTTGGAGTACGCGAAAAATCTATATATGGAGAGCTTTCTTTCGAGACATATTTCGAGGAATTAAAGAAGATTTATGGAAAAATTAATCTCGAATATTATCAGTCGAATGTAGAGGGTGAATTGATAAATGAAATACACCGTGTAGGCTTTGATTATGATGGAATTATATTGAATGCAGGTGCTTATACACATACTTCTGTTGCCCTTGGAGATGCGATTGCTGCTGTTAATACGCCTGTAATAGAGGTACATATATCGAATGTTCACAAACGTGAACCTTTCAGATCAAAAACTATGATAGGTAAGGATTGTTTGGGAACCATCGCTGGCTTTGGATTGAACTCCTATCGTTTGGGGATAGAGGCTTTATTATCCCATTTGGACAAAAGGTAAAATTTTTGTGATAAAAGATTTTTTTACATCGTTTGCAATTTATGCTATAGAATATATGCTGGTAGCCTTGTTGTAATATTGACTATCTTTGTTGTGCCAAAACTAATAATGAAAGAGTTTTTCTATGAAAAAGCACACAAAGATTATTGCAACGATTTCTGACAAGAAGTGCGATGTTGAGTTTCTAACGCAACTTTTTGAAGAGGGCATGAACGTTGTAAGGCTTAACACAGCACATCAAACGCATGCCGATGCTCAAAAGGTAATTGATAACGTTAGAGAGGTTTCCGAGAAAATCGCATTGCTGGTGGATACGAAAGGTCCAGAGATCAGAACAGTAGATGTCAAAGAAGAGTTATACCTTAAGAGTGGTGATCAACTTAAGGTAAAAGGAAAGCAGGAAGATGAGGAGGTAGATGATTGTTTGTTGGTTAGCTACGCAAATTTTGTTAACGATGTGGAAGTTGGCAAAAAAATCCTAATTGATGACGGAGAACTTGAATTATTGGTTGTTGAGAAGAATGAGGAATTTCTTACGGTAGAAGCACAAAACGAAGGACCAATTAAAAACCGCAAAAGTGTAAATGTTCCTGGTGTTTCTATTAAACTTCCTTCACTAACAAAGAAAGACAGAGATTTTATTGGTTTTGCCATTGAACAAGACATCGACTTTATTGCACACTCTTTTGTGCGCAACAAGGAGGATGTATTGGAAATTCAGAGGATTTTGGATAAGTATGATTCAAAGGTGAAAATCATTGCAAAAATCGAGAACCAGGAAGGTGTTGATAATATTGATGAAATTCTGGATCATGCCTATGGAGTTATGGTTGCAAGGGGTGATTTGGCCATTGAAATTCCAGCTCAGAAATTACCTGTGATTCAAAGAAAAATCATTAGAAAATGTATGGAGCGCAAAAAGCCTGTGATTATTGCAACACAGATGCTTCATTCCATGATTAAAAATCCTAGACCAACACGTGCCGAAGTAAGTGATATTGCCAATGCAATTTACAACAGAACCGATGCTATTATGCTTAGTGGTGAAACAGCTTATGGCGATTACCCGGTTGAATCGGTTCGTACAATGACCGAAGTGGCTATCGAGGTTGAAAAGGAATTATATCCTGATACAAGAAAGAATTTTGTGCCAAGTAACCAGGAATTGCCTGCTATTTTAGCACGTTCTGCAGTAAAATCGTCTCAATTGTTACCAGTTAAAGCCATTGTTACCGATACACTTACGGGTAGAACTGGACGTTATTTGTCGGCCTACAGGGGAACATCGCCGGTTTATGCATTGTGCTATTCAAAAAGAGTAATGAGAGAGTTGGCGCTTTCTTATGGTGTTGAGGCTGGTTACAGAAAACTATTGGCGAGCAGGGATGAGTATGTAAAACAATCGATGTACACATTGATTGAAAAGAAATATTTTACCGGCGATGATATGGTGATTATTATTGGTGGAAGTTTTGGTCCTTCGAAAGGAGTTTCTTTCATGGAGATCAGTAAGGTTGACCAATTAACACACAAAGTGTAAATAAGATATAGAAGCAAAAAAAAATGCGAATCATTATGATTCGCATTTTTTTTAATACCTCAAATAAATCAGCATGATGGCCATGCCAACTCCAATTCCAGAAATGGCAAGGTTAAACTTACGCCTGTCTGTTTTAAACAATGCAAGCATGAGCGAGGAAATTAAAATGCCAACAAAAGAGATCACAAAAAAAGCGCTTACCACTCCCAGGCTATATCCCGAAAGGTGAAAGAATTTTAAATTGCTTCCAAAAGATCTTAGGTAATACAAACTAATGCTGGTTCCAGTAATCAAGCCAATTAAAGCAAAAAAGTTATATCTGAAGGCATTTGCCGATAAGCTATTGGAGACCATATGATGAATGCCAACCGCGCAAAATGCAATGGCCGAAACCAGCTTTATGGTCGATGCCGAAAAGTAGGTAACTTTAAATGCTGCCAGTAAAAAGCCAGCAATTGTTCCTATGCTTATTGCTACTAAGAGAGAAAAATAACTCTTCCAATCTTTCAACTGAAAAACGATTCCAAAAAGTAGCAATAACAAAAAATGATCGAAAGATGAAAGGGATATTAGTAAGCTAAAGGCTGATTCGAAGCCTGATAAAAAGTCTTGCATTTACTTGTAAATTATTTCCATTTAATAGATGCACGGCAATGTTCAATATTGCTGGCATTGTTTCTAATTTCGAAATGTGATTCGTCCTGGTTTTCATTGCAATTATTGAAAACGCTTAACTGTTCGTTGTATTTTGCTTCGTGAAGAAAATTTATCATGAACTCATCGATGCAATTCGATTGTAATTTCTCGATAGGACAAGAATCAATAATCCATTTGATATACTTTACATTGTTTACATGCTGATTGATATCAATATCACTAAAGTGAACATTTACTTCAAGGCTGGATTGCGAATTTACCTTGGTAACAAGTTTTTGCAATGGCGAAGGAAACACCTTTTCGGCATTCTCAAATTTTGCATTTTCGATAATGCTATGCGGACGAGCTGGCCTTTTGCTTTTCAGGTTAATGATTAACCAGGACGAGCTGGCCAGTATGATTGCATTTCCCTGGCTGTCGAGTATTCTAAAATCCCTGTTGCCGAATAAGCCTTCAATTCCTGTAGGCCAGGTTTCTACTGTAATTTCTTCGGTCCATTTCGGATATTGCAATACTTTTACCTTTAATCTTGTAAGCACCCACGACAGGTTTTGTTGCATCAATTTATCAATTCCCCAATTTAGGGCATCGGCATGCATGCCTGCAATTTCCTGCAGGTAATTACAAATAGATGTAAGTTTTACACGACCTTTAAAATCGGAATCGAAAGATCCAATTCTAAAGCTTTGTGTAAATTTTTCCTGATTCACTTCCAATGTGTCCATTAAATCGACTTGATTTTGAGTTTTTTAATGATGAATAATGATCGGATTAATAGTAAAGCTACGATGGGTAGCATTGCATTTGGTAAGGATTGTGGAATGATTGACCAGCTTGCCAAAATCAATAATAACATGATGGATAATCCGAAAAAGTAATAGTAGGATGTTTTCGATTTTTTAAATAAGAAAATATTAGCCATTGGAAAATGGAATGGCAAAGCCCATAAAATATTCCAGTTTGGTCCTGTTGCCTGGTGATCGGTAAAAAACCAAAGGAAAATAATGACCCAACCCAATAAACCTGTAGCCCCAAACAGCAAATGATCTATAATATGATAATTGCGTTTTTTCTTGAGTGAAAACAAACTAACCAAGCCAATGAGTAATGCTAAAACACCAAAAATAAAGCCTGGGCGTTTGTACCAAATTGTCATTTTATAATCGATGGCTGGTTGCAGTACCTCTTGGGTATTAGCAACCAAAGGCATGCTTTGCCCATTGGTAACGATATTGGCATCTGCGAAAGCATACATCATATAATCGGGCAAAAACATGTATTGGTACGGACTTGCTTCAACATCGCAAGGAGATCCTAAAATAAGGTGAATGCCAAGGTAAACCCAACGACTATTCTCCATGTATTCATCCAGCAGGTTCCAAAAACTTTTTGGCTGTATGTTATTTTCTTTGTACACGATTTTACCATCTACACTTGCTTCGATGATATCGCGTATACGAGTGGAGCAGTTATCGAATAAAAAATCGTAGCTATAGTAACGATTTTCTGGTCGGTAGTTTTCCACCACCGCTTTAAAAAGCTTTCTTCTCGATTCAAGATTTAAATTCAACTTTTGCTCTGTTACACCTTGTCCCGATTGCATGTATTCTGGCAGAAAATCGCGGTAGGTTTCATATGCCAGGCGATATTTTAATTTTCCCCTGGCAAACTTTGTATAGAAATTTGGGGTTCTAAAATTAAAAGTCCCATAGTTGAATACAAGATCAATCCTGTTTTGAGGATCGCGAAAGCGTAATGCCGAGTGTCCCCAGTGCGAATAGATCTCTTCTCCCGGAGTACAGGTTAAGAGGCTGACTTCTGATTGTTCTGAAAGTTCCTTTGCCGATAGTTTGGTGTGGGAGAGAAGACTAAGTGCAAGTAGTCCAATAAAGAATATAAATCTTTTCATAAGGAAGAATATTTAACTGATCGAAGATAAGGAAAATCCCATGATTCGTTATGATTGTATGCTTATAAATACGCGTAAAAAACCGACTTATTGCATAAAAAAATCCCCTGCGATGAGCAGAGGATTACATATTGTCTTTAAAATTATTATCGCATATCGTTGATATCAACATCAGGATTTGCTGCAGTATCGAAAACAAAATCCTTATCGCTTAAAGCAATATTCGGACTTAGTTTTTTCAGAACGATACTTACATCGTTACCATCTTTTCCAACCGATTTTAAAGCTTTAATTTGATTTGTTGCCTGGTTAATTTTTAACCTGATATGGGTAAAACCTCGTTCTTCATCAGTTGGGAACAAATCGATTACATGAAGCTTAATTCCACCTTCAGTAACTTCATTTACATATTTATAGGTAAAACCATTTTCGTAAATGGAAAAAATCTTGGCTGGGTTCAAGGCTTCGTCTTCATCTTCGTCTGGTTCCTTAATGCTAACTTCTTCGGCGTCAATAATGTGAGAATACATGGTTGTGCCATCGAAATAGGTGTCAACGCCCATTAATTTTAGCATGTATTTATTTTCTTTTAGTAAGATGCTACCTTCCGAAACCTCATGAATATCTTCTTCTTCATTGTCCATTGAAAAAGTAAACTCAGCTTTAATGCTTTTGTATTCTTTATTGATTTCTGATACCTTATCTAAAATCGCTTTTGCTTTTGCATCTTGCGCTGATACATTCAGACTAAACAGTCCTAATAAGAGGAAACAAAAAAAGTTTTTCATTCTTTCTGATTTTATAGTTTGTTCGATGATTAATTCAATTATTGTGCCAGACCTAGTTGGAAATGTTATTTAGTAGCTGTTCTAAGGAATATTCATCCTGAACCAGTACCTGGCGAGCTTTACTACCTTCAAATGGACCAACAATTCCAGCAGCTTCGAGCTGATCTACAATTCTACCTGCTCGATTGTAACCAATAGAGAATCGACGTTGAATTCCCGAAGTGGATCCTTGCTGAGAAGTAACCACCAAACGTGCCGCTTCTTCGAACAAAGCATCTCGTTTTTGCAGGTCAACTTCTCCTGCGGTACTTTCCGACGATTCGCCAACATACTCGGGCAGCATCAGTGCAGAAGGGTAGGATTGCTGATCTTTAATAAAGTCGGTAATGGCTTCAACCTCAGGAGTATCAACAAAGGCACACTGTACACGAACCAAATCGCTGCTTATTGACACCAGCATATCACCTCGTCCGATTAGCTGGTTGGCTCCAGGACTATCCAAAATGGTTCTGGAATCGATCATCGAGGCAACTTTAAAGGCAATTCGGGCCGGGAAATTGGCCTTAATCACACCAGTAATAATATTGGTAGAAGGTCGCTGAGTTGCAATAATCATATGAATACCAATGGCACGGGCCAACTGCGCAATTCGGGCAATTGGTGCTTCCACCTCTTTACCGGCAGTCATAATTAAATCTGCAAACTCATCAATAATTACAACAATGTATGGCAAATATCTGTGTCCGTTTTCCGGATTTAATTTGCGTTTAACAAACTTGGCATTGTACTCCTTAATGTTTCTCGCATGTGCCTTTTTCAAAAGGTCATATCGAGAGTCCATTTCAATACACAAAGAGTTCAAAGTCGTAATTACCTTATGGATATCGGTAATGATTGGTTCTTCTTCATCGGGCAATTTGGCCAGAAAGTGTTTCTCAATGGTAGAGTAAATACTCAATTCTACCTTTTTCGGATCAATTAACACGAACTTCAATTGCGACGGATGCTTCTTGTACAGCAAGGATGTGATGATTGCATTCAATCCAACCGACTTACCTTGTCCGGTAGCACCCGCTACCAAAAGGTGAGGCATTTTCGTTAGGTCGAGGGTGTAAGTTTCGTTCGAAATGGTTCTACCCAATGCAACGGGCAGGGCAAATTTCGATTCCTGGAATTTTTTCGACGCAATAATATTTTTCATCGATACAATTTCAGGAGTACGATTTGGTACCTCGATACCAATGGTTCCTTTTCCTGGAATTGGTGCTATAATACGAATTCCTAGTGCCGACAAGCTCAATGCAATATCGTCTTCCAGGTTTTTAATTTTCGAAATCCTTACACCTGGCGCCGGAACAATTTCATATAAAGTAACCGTTGGACCAATGGTTGCTTTAATTTGCACAATTTCAATCTTATAGTGGCGAAGGGTTTCAACAATTTTATTCTTGTTGGATTCCAGTTCTTCCTTACTTACGATTGAATTATTAATTTGATGATCTTCCAACAAGTCGATGGTTGGAAATTTATATCTCGAAAGGTCTAATGTTGGATCAAAATCCTCCAAAGGTTCCTGGTTAATCGGTACCGTTTCTTCCTGTGCTCGTACAGCTTCTATTTTTAACTCTACATCATCTTCGTCCTTGTTTTCAGCTGGTATTGTTTCATCAATTTGCTCAACAGGGATTTCAGGCTCAGTGCTCAATAATACTTCCGGTTCAAATTCAGGAATATCCTGAAATGTTTCTTCTTCAAAACTCTCTTCTTTCGAATTGTCTGCAACAAGTTCTTCTTCTACTTCTTCCTGTATCGGAGTTTCTTCTGTTGCTTTTTCTTTGCGCTTCACTAATCCTTTAAAGAAGCCAACTGTGTTTTGAAAGCCAAAGGTTAGAATACACAAGAGAGTTAAAATCAGCACGAACAGGGTTCCAACACTTCCAATAATTGATATCAGCCATTCGCTAATAAAGAAGCCATGCGAACCACCTAGGAACAGAAAGGAATCACTGGTTGAATCAACAAAAACAAAAGCCATTCCAATAGAAAGCCAAATGCTAAATAGTAAAGTATAAAGAATGCTTTTTCGTAGCGATTGAATTTTTACTCCCCAGGAACGTAAGGATAGCACAAGCATAACATATAAAAATGAGAAGGACGCAATTCCAAATCCTTTGTTGATGAATAAATTTGAAAGGTAGGCACCTGTTTTTCCGGTCCAGTTTTCAACACGAATCTCCGAATCGGTGATCAGCTCAAGCCATTTTATATCTAACTTGCTTTGATCGGCTCCGCCGGTAAAAAAGAAAGAAACAAAAGCCAAACTGGTATAAAGGGTAAATAGAGAAAGAGTAATCCCTAAAATAAAACGGGTTCTTTCATCAGTTAAAAATTTGGGTTTCGAAAATATCTTTCTTTTGGATTTTGCTTTTGATTTCTTTTTTGTAGCCATTCGTTTGTTTTTCAGTGTGTACTTTAGGTCACGCTGTTGCGAAATTTATGTAAAAGTAATAAAAATGGCTTGGAAATCCACAGAATTCGCTGTTCACAAAAGATTAAATTCTGCTTAATTCGTTAACTAATTGAAATCTACAATGTATTTTTTTAATGTAGCTTTATCGGAAAGTACGTAATCATCCGGCACAATAAATTCTTCAGAATTTACTTCTTCCAGACTTACACTTTTGGCCGTAAATCTTGTCTTGATTTTGTTCATTGTAGTTTCAAATTCCATTAATACACCTTCAATTTCGTGTAACGGTGTATTTCTATTTGGATTTGCAAGACCAATTTCTTCTGTATACGCTACTTTGATTGGATTTATTGTCTTGTCCTCGAAAAAAAGTTTTGCCACCTTACACTCGTAACCAGCAATCATTTTTACTTCATCAAGGTGTTTGATTTTGCTAGGAGGCAATTGGTTGTAGATAAATGCAATTTCGTCTTTGGGAAACTCGTAATTAAATTTGTTGCTTAAAACCTTAAGAAGGATATGGCTTTTTTCACAATCGTAATTCGAAATAAATTTAGTGCTGAAAAAACCAAGATAACCTTCCGAAGTAAGACTGATATTGTTCTCCTTAAATCGCAACTCTACCTTATTCGGCAAAAGAGCAACAATCGGGTTTTCTTTTTCGGAGGCAAAATAGCTTACATTATATACAATGATTCCTTCATCAACATGTTCAGATTTTCCTGACTTATCATTACAGGAAGTTAAGATTAGTGCCGATAAAAGGATGAAAATAGCTAGCCTCATAAAAAACAACCGAGTTTGTGAAATAATAGTTTGCTCTTAAGTGAATCAAAACATTTCCTAAATGTATAAAAACATCTTAGAATAAATGTTAAAAAATGATTCTTGTTTCATAAAACAATTAAAAGTATCTACGAATAATCAAAGATTTGGTTTTAGACTGGGAAAAGTAATGAATCATTCTCGATTTTATTCACTCTCTGTTGGGCTGAACATAACAGCATTGTTTAATTGAATCTGCGCAAACGAGTGATATTTGGTTTTCAGTTTGCTTTGAAATTCATCAATTTAGAAGTTTTATTACTAAACAGTAAAAATGAGATCTTTGTAATGTGTTGAAAAACAGGGTGTGAAAAAGTTTTTAAAAAAATGCAAATTTTCTTGTTTTGTAATTTATTTTTTTAGATTTGCAGAACTAACAAGAAAAACATAAAGCGAAAAGTAATGAATAAATTAGCAGTTGTAGCCTTAGGAGGTAATGCGTTGCTTCGAGGCAATCAGAAAGGTACTGTTGAAGAGCAAAATGCGAATACAACAGATACTCTTGAAAATTTGATTTTCCTTATCAAAGAAGGATATGATATTATTTTGGCTCATGGTAATGGTCCTCAGGTTGGTAACATCCTGATGAGAAATGATGCAGGTGAGCAATTGTACAATATTCCTCAGATGCCTTTGGATATCGATGTTGCTGATTCGCAAGGCGGAATTGGTTACATGATTGAGCGTAACCTGAGAAATATTTTGAAAAAGCATGGCATCAAGAAAGATGTGATTACTTTGGTAACTCAGGTAGTCGTTGATAAGAACGATCCGGCTTTCGAAAATCCAACAAAACGTGTAGGTAAAATTTACACCAAAGAACAGGCAGATGCTTTAGCTGCTGATAAAGGGTGGATTTTTAAAGAAGAAGTTAAAGCTGATGGTGGTTGGAGAAGAGTAGTACCATCGCCAAGACCAATGCGAGTAATGAATGAAGATATTGTTTCCAAGTTGGCTCGTGAAGGCAATATCGTTATCACTGTTGGTGGTGGTGGTGTGCCAGTATATGAAGATGCTGATGGTCAGATTTGTCCGGTAGAAGGTGTAATCGATAAAGACCTTGCTTCAGCATTGATTGGTGCAAGAATTAAAGCTGATGAGTTCTACATTTTAACTGATGTTCCATATATCTACAAAAACTTCAAGCAGCCAAACGAAGAAATTCTTGAGTTCCTTGACTACAAAGATACCATGGAGTTAATGAAAGATGGTCAGTTTGCAGAAGGTAGTATGGCTCCAAAAATCAGAGCTTGTCTTGAGTTTATTCAGAATGGTGGTAAAAAATCGGTAATCACCGAAGCTACTAAGCTTGAGGACAAAAAGTATGGTAGTAAAATTACCATGGAATACGAAAACTAAAATTCGCTAAGAATCTTGTAACATTACTTTGTTATGTTGTTGCAAGATTCTAATTTTGACAAATATTTGTTTATCCTATTTAAAAATTATAACAATGGCTTTCAATCTTAGAAACAGACACTTTTTGAAGCTTTTGGATTTCACTCCAAAAGAAATGAAATTTTTACTTGATCTTTCAGCAGACCTTAAAAAGGCAAAATATGCTGGTACTGAAGAGCAAAAACTTAAAGGTAAGAACATTGCTTTGATTTTTGAAAAGTCTTCAACTCGTACTCGTTGTGCTTTCGAAACAGCTGCTTACGATCAGGGAGCTCACGTAACTTATTTAGGTCCTTCAGGATCTCAAATTGGTCAGAAAGAGTCTATGGCTGATACTGCTCGTGTATTGGGTAGAATGTATGATGGAATTGAGTACCGTGGTTTTGGTCAAACTGTTGTTGAAGAATTGGCTAAATATGCAGGTGTTCCTGTATGGAATGGTTTAACTGATGAATTCCACCCAACTCAAATTTTGGCTGACTTCTTAACAATGATGGAGCACACTGACAAGCCATTACACCAGGTTTCTTTTGCTTACTTAGGTGATGCTAGAAACAATATGGCTAACTCTTTAATGGTAGGTGCTGCAATTATGGGTATGGATGTTAGAATTATCGGTCCTGCTTCATTGCAACCAGAAACTGAATTGGTAGCTCAATGTGAAGAGATTGCTAAAGAAACTGGTGCTAAAATTACAATTACTGATGACGCTAAAGGTGGTGTTAAAGGTTGTGATTTCCTTTATACTGACGTTTGGGTATCAATGGGTGAGCCAGATTCAGTATGGGCAGAGCGTATCGAATTGTTGAAACCTTACCAGGTGAATACAGAATTAATGGATGCTACAGGAAATGCTAAATGTAAATTCATGCACTGTCTTCCAGCTTTCCACAACAGAGAAACTAAAGTTGGTGAAGAAATTTTCCAGAAGTTTGGTTTAGATGGTATGGAAGTAACTGAAGACGTATTCGAATCTCCAGCATCGATTGTATTCGACGAAGCTGAGAACCGTATGCATACTATTAAAGCTGTAATGGTTGCTACTTTAGGAGCATAATTAAGCTTTAAAAAAGATAAAGGAAAAGGGATAACAAATGTTATCCCTTTTTTATTGTATTATGATATTGTATTTTTTGTAAGAGTTCAGTTTTACAGTATTGTAAGAATGAATTAATTTTTGATATATGTAAAGCTGTCGTTTTTATTGATCTTTACAGGCTGTATGCCTCTTTTCTTTATCTCATCCTTAATTTCGCATCCGCTACAGCCACCTCCACAGGCCGATTCTCTTTGCTTCATAATCATACGAACCGTATGATAGCAAGTGTAACCAACCGCATAGGCAATAATTAGGTATGTCAGAATTAATTGTATGCTCATATTACTACATGATTAAATTTCCTACTTGATATACAAGGAAGGATGCCAGCCATGCCAGGCCGGTTGTATAAAATACAACAAATGTTGCCCATTTCCAATTCGATTCTTTCACCAGTGTCACTACAACGGCCACGCATGGGAAGTAAATCAGTATAAAAATCAGGAAGGAAAGAGCCGATATTGGATTAAATACTTTTTCGCCGGTTCTGTGAGAGCCCGTGAAAGTTTGCTCCTTTAATTTATTTCTTAGTCCTTCGCTTGATTCATCTTGTTCGCCTTCCTGGTAGAGAACACCCATGGTGCTTACAACAACTTCTTTTGCTGCAATTCCGGTTAAAATACTTACCGTCATTTTCCAGTCAAATCCCAATGGATGCAAAGTTGGAGCTACAAAATGGCCAATTCTGCCAATGTAAGAGCTCTCTTGTCTCTCTTCCAGCATTGCATTGTGCAATTGTGCAACTTTTTCATTCTTGGCCTCTGTTAAGGATTCAATATCCAACTGATTGGAATGATCTGAAGATGCAATTTTCTGATCAAAATCGATGGATACCTGCTCTATTAGCTGGTCGTAATCCTTCGAGTACTCAATGTCTCTTGGAAAATATCCCAAAGCCCAAATAATGATTGAGGCAATTAATATTACACCACCCATTTTTTTAAGGTACTGAAAGCCTTTATTCCACATGTGTCGAATTGTGGTTTTTAGGGTAGGGATTCGGTACGGAGGAAGTTCCATTACAAATGGAGCATCTTTCGATTTAAAAAAACTTGCTTTGAATACTTTTGCAAAAATTATCGCCAAAAGAATTCCCAGAATATAAATTCCAAACAATACAAGGCTTGCATTGGTCGGGAAAAAGGTTCCAATAATTAAAATATATACTGGCAGACGTGCACTACACGACATGAATGGTATAATCAGCATGGTGAGAATGCGGTCGTTCCTGTTTTCGAGTGTTCTGGTTGCCATCATTGCAGGTACATTACACCCAAATCCCATTACCAAAGGAATAAATGATTTACCGTGCAAACCAATTTTGTGCATCAGCTTGTCCATAATAAATGCAGCCCTGGCCATATAACCAGTATCTTCCATAAAGGAGATAAAGAAGAAGAGGATTAGAATGTTAGGCAAAAAGACAATTACACCACCAACACCTCCAATAATCCCATCAACAATCAGGTCTTTTAAAGGTCCGGGTGACATCCATTTTTCTATCAATCCTCCCAATTCAGCAACTCCCATGTCAATCCAATTCATTGGATATTCTCCCAGGTTAAAAGTTGCATAAAATGTTAGAAACATGAACACAAAAAAGATTGGGAACCCAAATAGTTTGTGTGTTAAAAAGGTATCGATAATGGTAGTTTTACGTCTGCGTTTAACCGGACTTTCCTTGTAGGTTTCTTTTAGTGCACCATCAATAAATCCGTATTTGGCATCGGTAATTACGGTTTCGCAAACCTCGTTAAATTCCGATTCTATTTTATTGATTTGCTCTTTTACCGTATCCTTAATTTCGAAATGATTCTTGCTGTCTTTAACCAGGAAACGAGCACTCTCATCATTTTCCAGAAGTTTAATGCTCAGGAATCGGGGAGAGGCTTTGGCAGAAAGCTTATCATCTTCTTTAATAAACTTTTGAATTTTAGTAATAGCCTTCTCAACCTGAGATCCATAATTAATATGAATATGGCGTACAATAGGATCTCTGTCTTCATAAACTTCGATCACTTTATCGAAGAGGTCGGAGATTCCTTTTCCCTTTGATCCTACGGTAGGAACAATTGGAATGCCCAGCATTTTTGATAAGGCCTTATAGTTGAATCTAGCGCCCTTTTTTTCCAGTTCATCATACATGTTTAAGGCAATAATCACCTTAATGTCCATGTCGATTAACTGGGTGGTTAGGTAGAGGTTTCTCTCAAGGTTTGAGGCATCTACTACATTCACAACCACATCAGGTCGTTCACCTAAAATATATTTTCGAACAAATAGTTCTTCAGGGGTATATGCTGTAAGCGAGTATGTTCCGGGTAAATCGGTTACGTCAAAATGATAGCCATTTTGCTTCACTTTGGCTTGTTTAGAGTCAACCGTTACTCCGCTGTAGTTTCCAACATGCTCTTTCGAACCGGAGGCAAAATTGAACAAGGTAGTTTTACCTGCATTTGGATTTCCCACTAAAGCAACATTGATTCTTTTTCCTTTCTCTTTAGCAGAAGTTTTTAAGATTTCATCGCTAATGGTGCCACCAAAATCAGAAATTTTAACTTCATCAGCCTCGTCTTTGGTAATCACTTCGATTAATGCAGCTTCGCTACGGCGCAGGGATACTTCGTACCCCATTATTTCATATTCAACAGGGTCTTTTAAAGGAGCATTTTTAATGACAGTTACTTTTTTGCCTTTTACAAAGCCCATTTCGGTAATTCTTTTTCGAAATGCACCGTGCCCCTGTACTTTTATAATTATACCTTTTTGATTATCTGTTAACTCAGATAGTTTCATTTGTCCTTAATTTCCTTAAAAAATAGAATATACAAGTCTTTAAATGGACTTGTAAGCGTTGTAATAGTTGGCCTAAGCCACAATGGAAAAATCAACAAAACCTTTCCTAAACGTTCCGTCAAACGTATGGGAAAATTCCATGATTCACAATCCCTACTAATAGGTATTTTTTCTTAAATAAGTGTTTAGCGCGGTATGGTGTTTTGTTGTTTCTTTGGACTTAATAAAAATATGTCCGTATGCAAATGTAATAGTTTTGCACAATTTATTGGCAAGATATTTCAAGAATCAAAAAAAGCTGCTTGTTTAAAGCAGCTTTTCAAGTATGGTAGTAAACTTTTACTCTGATAAATCTTCAAACTCAACATTTGAATAGGTCTCGGCTTCCAATCCCTCAATTAGTTCCGAGCTTGTATTTTGTTCTTCGGTTACGAACAGTTCTTCCACCTTTTCATTTTCCTTATTAGAAGCTCTGATAAAGTCCAATGCTTCTAATAATCCTTCAGAGAATTTGTCGAAATCCTCCTTGTACAGGAATACTTTGTGTTTCTCGAAAGAGTAATTCCCTTCCTTGTCGTAACGTTTTTTACTTTCAGTAATTGTTAAGTAGTAGTCGTTTTTCCTTGTTGCTTTTACATCAAAGAAGTACGTCCTTTTTCCAGCCCTAACCGCATTAGAAAATATTTCGTCGCGATTATTTTTTCCATATCCTTCTTTATTGTCGTAACCTTCCATTTCAAATAAATTTTAATTTATTCTGTTTATTGTCTTCAAAAATAAAAAAATCTGTGTACTAATTGCTATGTGTTAGTAATTTATTATCGTAAAAAGGTAATTTAAAATCAGTATGCAAACCTTTTCAATTGGCATTGATTGACTTACACGGATTTGTTATATGTAAAATAGAGGATACTCTGATCTTTAATTCTTTTTACTGTTTTTTTCAAAAATACTTGTTGGGTTATAAAAAAAGTCTAATTTTGCAGCCACAATAATAATTTTGTAAAAGTTCTTTAAGGATATGATTAGTAGAAGATTACTTCGAGTGAAAGTATTGCAATTGCTGTATGCGTACTACAAAAACCAGGATCGCACCATTGCAAAAGCTGAGAAAGAATTGTTTTTCAGTATAGGTAAAGCTTACGATTTGTACCATTACTTGCTTCTGCTGATTGTAGAGCTTGCTTTTGTTTCAGAGAAAAAGATTGAAACAGCCAAAGCCAAAATTATCCCTAGCCAGGAGGATCTTAATCCCAATACACGATTTATCGATAACAAAGTAATTAGACAGCTGGCTGAAAATATTCAGTTAAACAGTTATGCTGATTCCAATACAATTACATGGACCGACCAGGAAGATTACATCAGACTGTTGTTTGATAAGTTGATGAAGTCGGACTTGTACATCAATTACATGAATGCTGATAGTAATTCATACCAGGATGATAAGAAGTTTGTGGAGAAATTTTTCCTGTCTCTTGTTGCAGCTGATGAAGATTTCTACTCTTTAATGGAAGAAAAGAGTATTTACTGGAACGATGAAGTTGAGTTCATTATCAGCATGGTAATTAAAACAGTTAAAGGGTTAAAAGAGAATGATGATCAGCATACATCAATCATGTCATTGTTTAAAGATGATGAAGATGAAGACTATGTGAAAACATTGTTCCGTAAAGCGGTAGTGAATCATACCGAGCACGTGGAGCTAATTCAGCAAAATACCAAGAACTGGGATTTGGAGCGAATTGCTTTCATGGATATCCTGATTATGGAATTGGCTCTTACTGAATTGAAAGAATTCCCGAATGTACCAGTAAAGGTTAGCTTTAATGAATATCTTGAAATTGCGAAGTATTACAGTACCTCTAATTCGAGCAACTTTATTAATGGTATTCTCGATAAGCTGGTTAAGGAATTAAAGGAGAGTGGTAAAGTGAAAAAAGTAGGCCGAGGACTTGTTGGAGAAGTGTAAGTCTACTTTTGAAATGATATGTAAAGTGCGCAGTTCAGTTGAGCTGCGCATTTTTGTTTTATATGATCTAAGATGAATAGATTCATGGAAAATTTTGTACTTTCGAAATCCGAAAATTAA
Organism: Marinifilum caeruleilacunae; assembly: GCF_013141825.1. Lineage (GTDB taxonomy): Bacteria > Bacteroidota > Bacteroidia > Bacteroidales > Marinifilaceae > Marinifilum > Marinifilum caeruleilacunae. The sequence goes on along the minus strand of NZ_RZNH01000004.1, from coordinate 50,304 downwards.
TGTATGAATAGTCGAAAGTATAAATATAAAGTAGATCTAAGATTGGCTGTTTTATTGCTGCCTTTGTTAATGTTGAGTTGTGTAAGTGGTGATTCGAAAAATGGAAGCCATTCCAATTCTGGAAATAAGATAGAGACAGCAAGTGGGAAGTATCCTAAGTTTGAGTTTACTAAAGAAATACATAAATTTGGGAAGATTTCGGAGGGTGAAATTGGAGTATGCGATTTCTACTTTAAGAATATAGGTGAAAGTAATCTGATTATCAGGAAGATTGAGAGTGGTTGCGGATGTGCCGAATTCAAGTGGAAGAAAGAGCCCATTAAAGTCGGAGAAGAATCGAAAATTACCATTGAGTTCAATTCTAAAGGACGATATGGAAAACAATACAAAGTGATCACAATTTACAGCAACACTTTGCAGAAAAAGAAAAAGCTGTTTATCTCAGCAAATGTGGAATAGTAATTAAATGATTTGTAATTTTATAATAAATCGGTCGAAAGACCATTAAATTTGGATTGAAATGAATATGCTAAACATCTTATTGATGACTCAGCCTGCAGAAGGTCAAGGAGGTTTAACTTCCTTTATTCCTTTGATTTTAATTATTGTGGTATTTTATTTCTTCATGATTCGTCCTCAGATGAAAAAACAGAAGGAACTAAGAAAATTCCGCGAAGAATTGAAAAAAGGTGATAAAATTGTTACAACTGGTGGTATTTACGGAAAAGTTTTGGAGATTCAGGAACGTGCAATTATCATGGAAGTTGAAGGACAAAACCGTTTGAAAGTTGATAAAGCTGCGGTTGTAAAAGACATGGGTGACGTTGCTCAAAAATAATTTATCAGGCTGTGCCTACAGGGCACAGCTTTTCTAAACATTAAGCGCCTTGAATAATCTCGATCTTCAAAAACTAAAAGGATACTTTAACAAAGAAAAAATTACATCGAATAAAAAGCTATTGGTTTATTTATTCTTTGTTGGATTGTCAACCATTTTTTGGTTTTTGAATGCTCTGAGTAAAGAGTATACTACCAATATTAATTACCCGGTATATTATATGAACCTGCCGGAAGATAAGGTGCTAACCAATGAACTTCCTAAAAAACTTAGTCTTCGCGTAAAAGCAAATGGTTTGTATTTGCTTCGTTACAAGCTAAGTACGGCTTTTTTATCAAATCCTTTTGATGTAAACAAATATACCAATAACAGAATTACAGGCAGTTCGTTGAATTCGTATAACCTGCTTACCTCAAGTATCACTGCAAGAGTAGAGAAGGAGTTGTCAACAGGAATTCAACTGGAGTCAATCAGTCCGGATACAATTCGCTTTCAGTTTTCACCTATCCTGGAAAAGAAAGTTCCCGTAGAGTTGAACCTAAAACTGAATTACGAACAGCAATTTATGCAGGGTGGAATCATTCTTCCTGAGTTCGATAGTGTACTTGTAAAAGGTCCTCAATCATTACTCGATTCGGTATTTATTGCCAAAACAGAATTGTTGGAACTGTCGGGCTTAAAAAAGACAACAGAGAAGGAAATCGACTTTAATAAGATTAAAGGAATATCATTCTCACCTAAAAAAGTGAAAGTAAACATTCCGGTGGAACGATTTACCGAGGCAAATAAAAATGTGCCTATAAAAGTAGATAACCTGCCCGATTCGGTCTTGTTAAGATTATTTCCCGGAGATGTAAAACTATCTTACTTTGTGGGAATGAACAAGTACGAAAATATCACCGAAGATCATTTCGACCTGAGAGTTGATTATTTGGAAGCCACACAAGGTGATGGAAACAAACTAAAGGTAGAATTGAAACGAAGCCCTGATTTTGTTTCCAATGTTAGGTTTTACCCACAAACCGTTACTTTCCTCATCGAAAAACGCAATTCAGTTCAATAAGAATTTATCATGATAAAAATAGGCTTAACTGGCGGAATTGGTACTGGAAAATCCATTGTGGCCGAGGTCTTTAAATTGATAAAGATCCCTGTCTATGTTTCCGATTTGGAAGCCAAACGCCTGATGGTTGAAAGTGATGAAATCAGATCTCGTTTGATTAGCAGATTTGGAAAAGAAGTATATCATGAAAATGGAGCTTTAAATAGAAAGTTTCTTGCTGATATTATTTTTAATGAACCCGGTGCCCTACAAGACGTAAATGGAATTGTTCACCCTGTGGTGAGAAGCGATTTTCAAAATTGGAGTGAAAGACAACAAGCACCTTACGTAATACAGGAGTCGGCCATATTATTCGATACGGGCTTGTACAAGAACTTCGACAAGATTATTTGTGTAACGGCCAATGAAGAGCTCAGAATACAAAGAGTAATGGATCGTGATGGAGTCGACCGAAATGCTGTAATGGAAAGAATGAAAAACCAGCTTGACGAGAAGATAAAAATAAAAAAAGCGGATTATGTGATCCATAACAATACAGATCTTATTCTGCCCCAGATTATCAGGATTCACGAACAAATTCTGGCTCTTAACAAGTAAAGGCAACAGCTGTTAAACTTTGTTAAGGTTTTAGGATAAATCTGATAAAACCCCTGAATTATACTATCTTTAACGCTTTCTGGTAATGTTTGCCAGTTTGTAAATTTTAAAATTGATTACCAGAATATGGGTAAATATGGAAAATGGATAGCCGGTGGATTAGGCTGGGTCTTATTAGGAGGACCGATTGGTGGAATCCTTGGTTTTTTAATTGGTTCGGCATTTGAAACAATTGATGTAGAATCTATAAAATCAAACCCTAAAACACGACAAGGAGATTTTGTTGTTAGTCTTTTGATATTGGTTGCTGCTGTAATGAAATCTGATGGGAAAGTTCTTCGTTCGGAGCTGGATTACGTAAAAGCCAACCTGGTAAAAAGCTTTGGTGTGAGCAAAGCTACCGAAGCCGTAGGAATGCTGAAAGATATCTTAAAGCAAAACATTCCAGTTGAAGAAGTTTGCCGACAAGTGCAAGCCAACCTTGATTACTCTTCAAGACTGCAATTAATGCACTTTTTATTTGGGATCGCACAGGCCGATGGATCGATTTCAAGTGCAGAGCAATCGGTAATCGATAAGATATCCTACTACCTGGGAATACAGGGGAGTGATTATTCTTCTATTAAGTCGATGTTTGTTCAGGATACAGATTCAAGCTATAAAATTCTTGGACTTACGAAAGATGCAAGCGACGAGGAAATTAAGAAAGCCTATAAAAAAATGGCGGTAAAATATCATCCCGATAAGGTGAGTTATTTAGGTGAAGATGTGCAAGAGGCTGCTAAAGAGAAGTTTCAGAAAGTAAATGAAGCCTTCGAGAAAATTAAAAAGGAACGAGGATTTGCTTAATTTTAAAGCTTTCGAACTATTTTTTGCCAAATAGTTTTATAAAATACAATGGAATTATAAATTTGTGCTTCCAAAATTAAAATTTGAAAATATGTTGAAAGGAATATTAGCTATATCAGGACATTCAGGTCTTTTTAAAATGGTATCAAATGCAAAGAATGCTTTAATTGTTGAATCGTTGGTTGACAAAAAACGCATGCCAGCTTATGCAACTTCAAAAATTAGCGCATTGGAAGATATCGCAATTTTTACCGATGAAGGAGATGTGCCTTTGGCTGACGTTTTCAAAAACATTAAAGAGAAAGAAAACGGTGGAAAAGCAATTAGCCATAAAGCTTCAGGAAACGAATTGAAAGGATATATGGCAGAAGTATTGCCAAACTACGACGAAGATCGCGTTTACGTATCTGATATGAAGAAAGTATTCCAGTGGTACAATTTGCTACAGGAAAATAATCTTCTTGAAGAACTTGACAAAGAAGAAGAAGCTGAAAATACTGAAGAGTAATTTTCAATTCGAAATAATTTGCCAACCGCCTTCGTTCGAGGGCGGTTTTTTTGTGCCTGAAAATTGCGTTGAATCAATATTTTCAAGAACTTGTTGAGTGTTGTTGTAAGAAATTAAAATGCTTGTGTTATGGAAACGGTAAAAATAGGCGTACAAAATGTGATTTTAAGAAAATGGCAAAAAGGTGATGAGGATAGCTTGGTAAGGCATGCAGATAATATGGCTGTGGCCAAATTTCTGAAAGATAGTTTTCCAAAGCCATATACCTATTCAGATGCCGTTCAGTGGATTCGTTTTGCCAATAGAAGCATTGATTCCTATAACTTGGCAATCACCCTTAACGATAAGGTAATTGGAGCAATTGGAGTAGAAAAACAGCAGGATGTTTATCGAAAATCAGCAGAATTGGGATATTGGTTGGGCGAGGAATACTGGAACAAAGGCATCATGACCAATGTGGTAAAAGAGATGGTTGAATTGGCCTTTCAGAATTTTTCGATCGTACGTTTGTATGCTTATGTTTTTTCGGGCAACAAAGCTTCATCCGTTGTACTTGAAAAAGCTGGATTTGAATTGGAATCGATTCAAAAATCAGCCATTTATAAGAACGGACAATTTATGGATCAGATGGTGTATACCATTGTAAGAGTATAAAAGAATAAAAAAACGCACAGAACCAGAACTCTGTGCGTTTCTCTTTTTTAAACCAATATTTTATTCTCCATCGAAGATGATATTGTACGACTCCCAAAACTTTTTATCGTAAGGCATATTCTCATAATAAGCTCTTTTTTCAATTACTTCCGGATTTTCGGTATTGATCTTCGTAATCAACATCTCCGTATTGATATCAATTGATTTTGGAATGTCCGTCTCTTTTTCCTTTAATTCGTGATGACGCTTGTAAGTTACATAGCTTAGGTAGTATCTGCCCGAATGTTGTTTGTAGGTTACGCTAAAATCGTACTCAATTTTTAGTGGCTTCCAATCCTGTCGGTTTTCGTTCACATAAAAACTTCTTCCCTGCGGAGAGTAATTGGTGGCAACAACATGAGTTTCATTTTTAATTACAGCGTAATCTTTGGTTTTGATGTAAAGTTTTCCAGAATAACTTTTTGCATAGTAATCACCCGTATTACTAAGCATTGGGCGTTTGCTCTTGTAACTAATTACCCAAATTGAATCATTTTCATACTCGGTAATCTGATCTAATTTTAAATCGTAAAAGCTAATGTGATTGCCATTTAAAACATTGCCTCGGCTTCTAACAATATCCATTTCAAGCAATTCGTCCAAAAAAGTAGAACCATCAGCCAATGAAGCTGGCTCAAAATTCTTTCTTACCTGTAGAAACTTGTAGCCTCGCTCTTTAAAAACCTGGTACGCGTCGGCGCGCTGATATCCTTTGTCATCATAAATTCTTACAGCAGCTTCGCGCAAGCGGTTTAGTTCTTTATTTTCAAACTTCTCCGAACGGTAATACACATCGTAATTAAATGGAGTCTGTAAATAATTGTCTGGAATTCTTTCCAATGCCGTTTTTATTCTCTTTTGTAAAACAAGCGATTCAGCCATAATTTCAACCTCTCCAATGTTGTAGTTTTTAGGTGTAAGTACAATCTCAAGAGTATCTACACCTATGCAATCTGCAACTTTAGCTGTATAAGTCGAAAATCCAACTGCAGAAGCCTGAATCATTCTTTCACGATACTTTCCCGGAATTTTAAACTCAAAAATTCCATCCAGGTTCGATGCCGCTCCAATATAAGACCCAATCACGCCGACATTGGCAAATGGAATTGGCTCATTGTTTTGTTTGTTGCTAAGCTTTCCAACAATTCTGATAATTTCAGACTTTTCATCTTTTGTTTCATTCTCTTGTGCAAAACCAACAAGAGAGAATGCGCAGAGCATTACAAGCAATAATTTAAACTTTTGCATGATATGTAGGATTATTTCTTTTTTCGTTCAATCAAATTCTTTGCCAAATCGTATTTGACCAAAGCCTCTTACAAAGATATGTTAATATCAGAGCAAGAAAAGTGAATGTGAACAGAATCCCTTTAAAAAATGTTAATTTTATTCAGAAATATTTATTTTTTGTTGAATAAAAAATATCTTCGCTTGTAATTCTGTTATTAATAGAAAAGATTTACTACCGAAATAAAACAAATGTCCTATGAAAAGTAAATTGCTTGTTCTGTCTTTGGCATCATTAATGCTTACTTCATGCGTGGTTTCGAAGAAGAAATATGAAGAACTGGAGTATGCAAAACGTCGAAGCGATGCTAAAGTATCAGCCTTAGATAAGGAAAATTCAAAAAAGAAAAAACATATCGATCAGTTAAACTCAAAACTGGATAAAACTTTGGCCGAGTTTAACGAGATGAAAAACAGCATGGCTGAGAGCAATGCAAAAAAGAATACCGAGATCGATGAGATGAGCACAGAGTTAATGGGGTTGGCATCAGATACAACAGCCTTAAAATCCAAATTGCAGGAAACACTTGCCAAATACAACGATTTGATCAATAGAAACAGTAATAACGAAGACGCTATTGCCGATTTGAACAAGCAAATTAAAGAACTAAAGGCAGACTCTACTAAACTGGCACAAGAACTAAAAACCGCAAGTGTAGAAGCCGAATGGGACAAGAAAAAACTTGATACAGAAAAGCAAAAAGCAAAAGAAGCCGTAGCTGCCAAAGAGCAAATTATTAAAGAAAAGGATGGCAAACTGGGTTGGTTACGAAAGGAAATTAAAAGGTTGGAAGCAGAACAAAAGGAGTTAAATGAAAAACTTGAGTTTATGACCAACCAAAGAAATCTTTTCAAAAAGCAATACGAGAAAGCTACAGGAAAGAAATAAGAGATAGGAAAGAATAATTTAAACCATGAATTGCTTAGGCTTTGCTTCTGTAATTCATGGTTTTTCATTTGTTTTTGAATAGAAATAGTGAATCTTGTGTTTAAAAGTATATCTAGATATCTTGATTTAATAGATCTTAATTTTTAGCTTTGCACACATGAAAGTTTTATTGATATCACTTGTAGTGATTGCCCTTATTGCTTTCCTTTCTACCTGGATTGGACAAAAGCTAAGAGCACGCAAGGGGGAGATGGAAGAAGAACCAGAGGCCGAGCCAATGGAAGAGTGTTGCGGTGCGCATGAGATTTGCGAAACCGACTTGCTTAATAAGATGTCCGAAGAAATCATCTATTATGAAGATGAGGAACTGGATGCTTATAAAAATTACGAGGAGAACGACTACAATGATGATCAGATTGATGAATTCCGTGAAGTATTGTATAGCCTAAAAGAAAAAGAGATTGAAGGCTGGATGAGAAGCCTGGAATTGCGTGAAATTGAAATGCCTTCTGTAATTAAATCAGAATTGGTATTTATGTTGGTGAAATAATAGAACATATAAGATATGACTGAACCGTTTTGTATTACAGGACGGTTTTTTTGTGCCCTCTCTCATTTCTTAATTATGGATGTAATTTCAAGTCAGTACAAGTTTGTTTCCGGGCGATTGTTTTGTAAATTCATGATTTCAAAATTAATCCATCAAGAGCATTGAAAGCCATTTTATTTTCGTTAGGAAGCCGGGGAGATATTGAACCTCTGTTTGCTTTGGGAGAAATTCTCAGGAGCAAAAATTGGGAGGTGATTTATGTGTTTCCAGAACAATTCCGAGAATTGGTAGAGGGTGAAAATACTAGCTTTTATCCTTTTACCAAAGAATTTCTGGAGCTGCTGATTACCAGTGAGAAATCGAAACAACTTACAAGCAGAAGTGGTTCCTGGTTGAGTCGTGTTAAAGTGCTGATTGGGTTGGCTGTAAAGTCAATTAAAATTAATAAAGAAGTACTTGCCAGGCAACATGAGATTCTTGAGCAGGAGCAAGCCGACTATGTTTTTTTCAATCAGAAATGTGTTTACCCGATTTTATGGGAGCTTCAGAATCCGGGGCGGGCAATATTTGTTCATCCCTTTCCTTGTTTTCTTCACAAGGTGAAACAACACTCTATCATTGGTTTCTCGGGTGGAGGCAATTATGGAACGATACTAAATTCATTTACATACCGGCTTCAAACTGTGATTTTATCGATAGCAGTTTATTTTTCAACGAAAAAATATCACAAAGAAATACAAGGAGCTAAGCTGAATCCTGTAAGCATAAAAAGAGCCTTGCTGAATCGTTGCAAATCGGTTTACATGCTTTCACCATCGCTGTTTAAGCAGCCTGAATATTGGCCTCAAAATGCCAATGTTGTTGGTTATTATGAGCGCAATAAGTTGAAGAATTGGCAAGCCGATAAGAAGTTAATTGGATTTTTGAAGAAGTATCAAAAAATTGTGTTCATTACCTTTGGAAGCATCTCAAATTCAAATCCGTTAGAAAAAACAAAGGCAATACTTTCTGTTTTAGAAAAGCATAAAATTCCTGCTATTGTGAATACTTCCTGGGGTGGTTTAATTCAACCCGAGAGCCATGCAGATCATATCCATTTTGTGAATCAGATTCCTTATGAATGGATTATGCCAATGGTCTATGCCGTTGTTCACCATGGCGGTTCGGGTACTACACATACTGCCTTGAAATATGCATGTGCTAATTTAATCATACCTCATTTTATCGACCAGTTTTTCTGGAATAAAACCATTCATCAATTGGAGGTGGGCCCAAAAGGGAACTCTATAAAGAAGTTAAATCGCAAAAATTTCGAAAGCAAGCTTCTGGATCTGTTGCAAAATCCAGTTTACAAGAAAAATGCAGAAACAATTGCAAAGCAGATGAGAAATGAAAATGATATTGAGAAATTACTAGAGCTTATTCTTAGGGAATATTAGTGTAATTCGATCAAACTTGTTACAGACTTTTTACTTTTAAGAATCTTGCATTTAAAATTCTCTTGAATTAAAGAAAAAAAAGGCTAATTCACAGGAATCAATCAGTCTTCTTTCTTGTTAAAAATCAGAAAATTAACTTTCGAAAATTAATTTGTATCATTCTATTCAAATTAGGCCATACTTCCTATTTTAATTGCTACCTTTGCCGCTCATAAAATTTATAGAATGAATTCATTTGAAAATCTTGGTCTTTCAAAGGCCATACTAGAAGCTATTTCCGAATTAGGCTTCGAAACCCCAACTCCTATCCAAGAACAAGCCATCCCAATTCTTCTTGACGGAAGATCTGACTTTGTGGGATTGGCTCAGACCGGAACAGGAAAAACGGCGGCTTTCGGTTTACCTTTGCTTGAGCTTATCGAGCCTCAGGTAAAAATACCGCAAGCTTTGATTCTATCCCCAACAAGGGAATTGGGAATCCAAATTGCAGACGATCTTAAGACATTCTCGAAGAATATCTTAAACTTGAATGTTGTAAATGTGTACGGGGGTGCAAGTATCGAAGAGCAAATTCGAAAATTGAAAAGAGGAGCACATGTAATTGTGGCTACCCCGGGGCGTCTTCTTGATTTAATTAGAAGGAAGGCTGTTAACTTATCTGCTGTTGAATATTTAATTCTTGATGAGGCAGATGAAATGTTGAACATGGGATTTAAAGAGGATATTGATGCCATCTTATCTTCTACATCCGAAGAAAAAGTGACTTGGTTGTTTTCTGCAACTATGCCAGCTGAAGTTCGACGAATCTCTAAGAACTATATGACTGATCCTGTGGAAGTAACTGTAGGAAAGGCAAATACAACCAACAAGAATATTGAACACCAATATTACATGTTGAACAATCGCGACCGTTACAATGTATTGAAACGTGTGGTTGATTTTTATCCAGATATTTATGGTATTATTTTCTGTAGAACCCGAAAGGAAACTCAGGAAGTTGCCGAATTATTAATGAAAGATGGTTACAATGCCGATGCTTTACATGGAGATTTAACTCAGGTTCAGCGCGACAGGGTAATGCGTAACTTCAAGAATAAATCATTGCAATTATTGGTTGCTACCGATGTTGCTGCTCGTGGTATCGATGTTGATGATCTTTCTCACGTAATTCATTACAACCTGCCAGATGAGTTGGAATTCTACACTCACCGTAGTGGTCGTACCGCTCGTGCTGGAAAGAAAGGAATTTCCATTGCTTTGGTAACTCCTAGAGAGGAGCGCAAAGTAAAAGATCTTTCGAGAAGATTGAAAGCTGATTTCGAGCAAGTGAAAATTCCTGTAGGAAAAGAAGTGTGCGAGCGCCAGTTAATGAACTTCATGCATCGTGTTAACGAAGTTGAAGTGGAAGAGGAAGAGATTGCACCATTTATCGATGGAATTAACGAAGAATTAGAAAACCTAAATCGTGAAGAGCTGATTAAACGCTTTGTTTCTTTAGAGTTTAACCGATTTTGGGAATATTACAAGAATGCTGATGATTTGAACCTAAAATCAACTACCCAGAGAAGAAACAAAAAAGAGGGTAGCAATGGTGAAGATCGATTGTTTATCAATATTGGTAAGAAAGATGGTATCGATGTACCTCGTTTGTTAAACCTGATTCACAAACAGTGTGGTGTTCGTGGTAAAAACGTAGGTAGAGTTGACCTAAAAGGTGTGTTCTCATTCTTTGATGTGGACAACGGATTTACCGATGAAATTATTAAAGGATTTGCCGGAGCCGTTATTGGTGGAAGAAAAATCAGAATTGAAGTTTCGGGAGACAGACCATCGGAGAGTGGACATCGAAAAGGACGCTCACGAGGAGGAGAAAGAAGTAGGGGAGACCGAGGTAGAGGAGATCGAAGAGATAGAGGTTACCGAAAAGATTCTTCAAAAGATCGCAGAGGAAAAGGCGATGGAAAAAGAAATTTTGACAGAAAAAGAAAAGAGGCGTAAGCCTCTTTTTTTTATGGAGTTAAATGATGTTTAAATTTATATTGTTTAAAAAAAGATAAATAAAAAGCGCATACGTTTGAGAGTAAGTCGCACATAATTAATGACCTGTAGGCTTTAATTTACGCTAATTTTTATTTAAATTTAATCTATGGAAATCTGATTTTGGATTTTTATTATGAAAAAATTTATTTAATTATTATGCTATGAAGAAATTCTACACACGAACCTCATTGCTAATTTTATTGGCAATGCTCACTACCTTCCATGTTAATGCCCAAAATGCCGATGAAAAATGGGGCCTTGGTATCTATGCCAATTTTAATAGTTATAAGGGAGACCTGGGTAATGGCTTCTGGACCATTGAACCTCGATTCCCGGTTATCGGTGCAGCCAGTTTAAGCAGATATCTTAATTCATCATTTGATGCGGAGTTTAAACTTAGCGTATTCAATTCAAAATACAAGAAAGAGTTTGCCAACTTTGATGATTGGTTGGTAAATACTAACCTTAACCTTAGGTATAAATTCAATAATGGATACATTCTTGACGAAGATGTTAGAATTTCCCCATTCCTGGTTGGAGGATTTGGTAGTTCCTTTGTAAATGCGGAAGGAACTGCTTATGGAAATTATTTTGATCGAGATTATATCAACCTGAATTTCTATTATGGTGCCGGTATTAAATTTAGAATCGATGAAAGATGGAGTATTCTTTTAGAGACAGGTATTTTCTATCCATTAAATGATAAATACGATGGCGTTAAAAGTAAGAAGCGAGATACCGAAATGTACCATGATAAATTCATGCAAAACAGCATTGGTGTGGTGTACAGCTTTGGCGCTTCATCAGATTCTGATGGTGATGGAGTAAGCGATAATCGCGATGAATGTCCAAATACTCCTTCAGGGGTTCAGGTAGACAAAAACGGTTGTCCGATAGATACCGATGGTGATGGCGTACCAGACTACAAGGATGAATGCCCAATGCTGGCAGGAAGCGCATTGTTGAACGGTTGCCCGGATTCTGATGGCGATGGTGTACCAGATAAAGATGATAAATGCCCGAATGTAAAAGGAGAAGTTCAATTTGCCGGTTGCCCTGATACCGATGGCGATGGTGTACCTGATGCAGAAGATGAGTGCCCCGATGTTAAGGGTTTAAAATCGCTGAATGGATGTCCTGATTCAGATGGAGATGGTGTACCAGATAAAGATGACCAATGCCCGAACACAAAACCAGGATACAAGGTTGATGCCAATGGATGTGCTTTTGACGATGACAATGATGGTGTTGTTAACGAGGAAGATAAATGTCCGAATGTAGCCGGACCGGCCAGCAATTACGGTTGTCCTGAAATTAAAGCGGAAGTGAAGAAAGAACTTGAGTTTGCTGCTAAAAACGTTCATTTTGCTTCGGGTAGGGATGCACTTACAGCAAAGTCAAAGAAAATACTTGACGAAGTGGCAAGGATCATGAATGAGCATCCTGCTTACTCCTTGAAAATTGCCGGTTATACCGATAGCCAGGGGAAAGATGAAATGAATTTGAAATTGAGTGATAAAAGAGCGCAGGCAACAAAAGCTTACCTAATCTCTAAGGGAATCTCTTCGGCTAAAATTGACGCAAAAGGATTTGGAGAAGCCAATCCAATTGCAGACAATACAACCGCGGCTGGCAGAGCTTTAAACAGAAGAGTTGAATTTGAATTAAATATTAAATAAAAACCAAAACAAGAAAAAAATGGATATGGATGTAATTTTTAGTAAATCAGATCAGTTGTGGAACATGGCGATGGCTTATGCGCCAAAGTTGTTATTGGCTATTGTCACCCTTATTATCGGTTTGTGGATTATTAAAATAATCACAAAAGGAATTGCGAAATTGATGGATAAAAATGAATTGGATGCAACATTAAAGCCATTCATTGTTAGTATGCTATCGATACTGTTGAAAGTGATGCTCTTCATTGCTGTGGTAGGAATGATTGGTGTGCAAATGACTTCGTTTATTGCCATCTTGGGTGCCGCGGGTTTGGCAGTAGGTATGGCTTTATCAGGAACACTACAAAACTTTGCTGGTGGCGTAATGATTTTGATCTTCAAGCCATTTAAGGTTGGAGACTTGCTTGAAGCTCAAGGTTATCTTGGTGTTGTAAAAGAGATTCAGCTTTTTAATACAATTCTGCTTTCGCTTGATAATAAGACAATTATTATACCTAATGGTGGTTTGTCAACAGGGTCAATGATCAATTATTCGACTCAGCCTACCCGAAGAGTTGATATGACATTTGGTATTGGTTATTCTGACGATATTGACAAAGCGAAGGGAATATTGGAAGGATTATTGGAAAACCATCCAAAAGTATTGAAAGATCCGGCGCATTTTATTGCCGTTTCAGAATTGGCAGATAGTTCGGTTAATTTTACAGTAAGAGCATGGGTAAATGCAGCCGATTACTGGGATGTATTCTTCTTTATGCAGGAAACAGTGAAGAAAGAATTCGACAAGAACGAAGTTGGAATTCCTTTCCCACAGAGAGATATTCATGTTTACAATCATTAATTGTTTTTGATGAAATGATGAGGAGGCGAAAGCCTCCTTTTTTTGTGTAAAAAACAATCGAATAACAGGAAATAATAAACTTATTATTTAGCTTTGATTGTTTAATTTAATTCAATGCTAAATGATCCGATTCTCAAAAAAGAAAATCATCGTAGTCTCAATACTTACTGTACTTTTTGTACTCTTCTTTTTTCTCTCTACAATCGTAAAACACTATGTAATTAAGCATTCTGAAGAACTAATCGGCAGAAAACTTCATATTGCAGAATTACATTTTAACTATGCAAAAGTTGCTGTTCGCATTAAGAATTTACACTTATATGAAGAAAATGGAAGTGATGAATTCGTTGCATTTAAGGAGTTGTATGTAAATGTATCTCCCTGGAAATTGTTGTCTGGAGAGTATTCTGTCTCCCAAATATACCTCGATGGTTTAAATGTTTCTGTAATTCAGGATAGCCTGGGCTTTAATTTTGATGATTTGTTGCCCGCTGAAGAAAGTGTTTCGGATAGTTTAGCAGTTGAACCGGAGAATAAAAACACAAAATTCTCCATTTACAATATCGAAATAAAAAATAGTGATGTGGCTTATTTTGATAAGGAAAAGGATAACCTGTTGGATTTGAAGAATATTAACCTGGAATTGCCTGTTGTTGCCTGGGATAACCAGAAATCGGAGATGGGTGTAGATTTTTCATTAGGCAATGAAGGAAATGTTGGGATAAAAGCTGATGTGGATCATTCCAATGAGCGATACCAAATCGATCTTACTGTTAGTTCAGTTGATATCAGTCCATTTCTTGCTTACCTAAAAGATTACATGAAAATATCAAGCATGAATGGGAAAATGAATACATCGCTTACAATTGATGGAAGTATGACAGATTTTATGGATGTATTTGTGAAAGGTGATGCCAGCTTAAACGATTTTAAGTTATTGGATCAGGAAGGAAATCGGTTTCTTGCTGCAAAATCTGCTTTGGTAGATTTAGATTCTTTGCATATTGGCAAGTCTTACTACAAAATTGGAAAAGTAAGTCTTGTTAAACCGGAAATATATGCCACTTTATTTAAGAACAATACCAATTTTGAAAGGGTGTTTCAGCCAGTTATGGTTGTTGATTCAGTTGAAATGGAAACAGATTCTATTGTGAAGGAAGCTGAGATGTTTTACGCTGTTGATACCACAATAATTGAAGGTGGATTTTTACAGTTTGTTGATAAAACATTAAACCGTGATTTTGTATACGATATTCAGGATATTGGGATAAGTCTTGGTGAAATTACCGCTCTTGCCAAGAGTGTCCCGGTAAACTATTCGATGAACTTGAATGGAGGAGGAGAAGTTAAAGGAAATGCCAGGTTTAGCCTGCAGAATGTTCATAATTTTAGCTTGGATAGCAAACTTTCAGGTTTGGAATTAATGAGCTTTTCGCCATATACAGAATTTTATATTGCCAGGCCAATTACACAGGGAACTTTAGATTACAATTGCAGTATTGATATGAAGCCAGATCATCTGGAAAATCAAAACCAAATAAAAATTTCTGAATTCGATTTTGGGAAGAAGACCAATGATCCTAATACAATAAAAGCTCCGGTCAGACTGGCCTTGTATCTTCTAAAAGATCAGAATGACAATATTGAATTTGACTTGCCTGTTTCGGGAAATCCTAAGGAACCTAATTTTAAATTGCGTAAAATCATTTGGAAGACATTCATGAATTTTCTCGTAAAAACGGCAGCAAAACCTTTTGGAATTTTGGGAAGTATAGCGGGAACAAATCCCGAAAGCATTGAAACCATTCCGATGGAATATTCAAGAGTGGAATTGGAGAAGAAGCACAAAGCAACTTTGCAGGATATTTCAAAAATTATAGAGAAAAAGCCTGAGCTCGTATTTACCTTCACCCAGGAAACAGATGATACATTGGAGAAGGATTTAATCGCGCTAAGCAAATGTTCTAAAATGTATGCTGAATTGGATGTAGCTGAAAAAAACGAACTGTTTGGTGCTGATTTTGTAGCTTGGGCAGAAGATAAGCCTACATTTTTGAATTATAAACTCGGGCAAAAATTGGAGATTACAGCTCCATTCAAAGAAAAATGTCATTCCATTATTGGAGATCAAAAATTAAAAGCGATGTTGGATTCCATTATTGATGGAAGAAATCATTCATTGAAGGTCTACATGAAAGACAGTTTACAAATTTCTCCAGACAACTTTACGGTCAAGACAGCCGATTTAAGAAATCTGTCCGACCAACAAAAGGAAGCAAAATTTAGAGTGGAAGTTTCGATTAAATAGTTTATATGAGTCATAATCAAGTATTAGATAATACAAAGACTTTGCTCTTGCAAGATATCTTGTAAAACTATGTATTTTTTTATATGTTTGTTACACCATGAATCACGAAATCAACGAATACTTTATAACAAAATGGAAGTCTCAATTCAAAAAGGGACTCCTGGAATACATTATCCTCTTACTATTAAGATCGAAGCCATGTTATGGTTACGAATTAATTAGTGAAATGAATCAATTTACCTCGCTTGAAATTGCGGAAGGTACAATTTACCCTCTCTTGAACCGACTGAAGAAAGAAAAGTTGGTGACTTCGGAATGGGCAGAAATGGATACTGGTATTCCAAGAAAATACTACAAACTTACCGACGAAGGCGCTTCGCATTTGGAAATAATGCGCGAGTATGTTGATTCCTTAAACCTATCTATTAAAAGGATAAAGGAGAATGCGTAAAACTGTTAATTACAATTAATTACCAAAGGGAATGAAGGACTATATTTTATCCTTAGATCAGGGAACGTCAATTTCGAAAGCAATTTTATTTAATAAGAAAGGTGAAATAGTTGCGCAAGTTCAGAAGGAGTATGAGCAGTATTATCCGAAACCAGGGTGGATTGAGCAAGATGCCAGGGAAATATGGTATTCGCAAGCATCGGTGGCTGAAGAAGTATTGGCAAAGAAAGGATTAAGCGGGAAAGATATCGCAGGAATTGGAATCACCAACCAAAGGGAGACTACCATAATCTGGGATAAAGAAACGGGAGAGCCTATTAACAATGCCATTGTTTGGCAGGATAAAAGAACATCGAGAATTTGCGATGAGCTTAAGGAGAAAGGTTACTCTCAGAAAATAAAAGACAAAACCGGTTTGATTTTGGATGCATTCTTTTCTGCAACCAAAGTAAAATGGTTACTTGATAATATCGAAGGCGCAAGAGAAAAAGCCGAACAAGGTAAATTGGCTTTTGGTACTGTAGATAGCTGGTTGATCTGGAAACTAACCAAAGGAGAACTTCATGTAACTGATGTGTCGAACGCAAGTCGTACGATGCTTTATAATATACACGATTTGTGTTGGGATCAGGAATTGCTGGAATTGCTTGATATTCCAGAATCTATTCTGCCAAAAGTATGCTCTTCGAGCGAAGTGTATGGGCATACCCGAAGATCAATGTTTGGAGAAGAAATTCCAATTTCTGGTATTTGCGGTGATCAGCAGGCAGCACTTTTTGGACAAGCATGCTTCGAGAAAGGTATGATTAAAAATACCTATAACACAGGTTGTTTTATTTTAATGAATACTGGCGATAAACCAGTACAATCGAAAAATGATCTGATTACAACCATTGCCTGGGGAATTGGTGATAAAGTTACCTATGCACTTGAAGGAAGTGTGTTTATTGGAGGTGCTGTAATTCAATGGCTGCGCGATAGTTTGAATTTAATTCATTCTATTGAAGAAATTGAATCGCTTGCTCTAACTGAAAAAGATAATGGAGGAGTTTATATTGTTCCTGCCTTTACAGGATTGGGAGCTCCCTATTGGGATCAGTATGCCAGGGGAACTTTCTGGGGATTAAATATGGGAACCAGCATTGGCCATATTGCTCGCGCTTCGCTGGAATGTATTGCACACCGATCATCGGATGTGTTAAAAACAATGGAAGCGGACTCTGGTATGAAGGTAGAACAATTAAGAGGTGGAGGTTTGATGGCCAATGATACCTTACTACAATACCAGGCAGATTTCCTTGATTTGCCAATTGTTCGACCTGAAATTAAAGAAATTACCGCTGTTGGAGCAGCATACCTTGCTGGCTTGGGTGTGGGTTTCTGGGATAGTGTAGAAGAAATTCAGAACCATTGGAAACTCGATAAGGAGTACGAAGTTAAAATGGATAAGGATACGGTAAAACACCATAAAAAATACTGGGAAAAGGCGGTTAGTCGTTCTCAAAACTGGATCGATTCAGAAGATTAAATATGTCTGATTCAAGAGATATAGGATAGGTTATTTCAAGTTATGAGATAACCTATTCTTTTTTTTTGGTATTCGTTTTAAGCTGATTGATGACTAAGAAACACAGTAATCGTGGGTGTTTTAGCTTATGCAAACCTTTTAGACTAAATTAAAATAATACATTTTTTCACCAAGCACCTTGTATAACTAAGTATTTTATTTAGCTTTGTAATGTTCAAGTTTGAAAAAGAGTACCTTTTTACGAATTTGAATCTTAACAGGAAGAGTACTTCCGTTTTTTTTGACAAAGGTACATAGTAAGACAATGTACTGTGTATTCAGATTTATATTTTAATACTACTATGGAAGATGTAAGATTTGATATGCAAATGGGGAATCGCCTCTATTCTTTTTTTCTTGACATTTTGTCGGGACAAAAAGAACAGGCAACTCAGGAGGAAGAAGAAGCGAAAGGAAGTATTTGGGAATACTGGGAGAAGGAATTGTAGAAGAATCAATAGGTTGTGCAGTCATGGATAGAGGAAAGATGCTAAGAGAAGTAAAGAGTGCAAATCAGAAATGGGATGTTATCATTGTAGGTGGCGGAGCATCGGGTTTGGGCGCAGCCATTGAATCTTCGACTCGTGGTTACAAAACCCTTCTTCTTGAACAGGATGATTTCGCCAAAGGTACTTCGAGTAGAAGTACAAAGTTGGTTCATGGTGGCGTTAGATATCTTGCTCAAGGAAATATTTCCTTAGTTCTTGAAGCTTTAAGAGAAAGAGGTTTGTTAAAGCAAAATGCACCTCACCTGGTAAAAGACCAATCTTTTATTATTCCAAATTACACATGGTGGGGAACGCCTTACTATACATTAGGACTTACTTTGTACGACTTGATGGCAGGTAAGCTGGGATATGGACGATCATTGCCATTCTCGAAAAAAAGAACACTAAAGTATATTCCAACTCTTAAAAGCGAAAACCTAAGTGGTGGAGTCGTTTATCACGACGGACAGTTCGATGACTCGAGATTAGCCATTAATATGTGTCAAACATTTGTTGAAAATGGTGGTGTTGCGATTAATTACATGAAAGTGAATGGTTTTGAGAAAACCGATGGTAAAATCACTGCGGTAAGGGCAATTGATCTCGAAAATGGAGAGTCATATGTAATTGAAGCTAAGTCTGTTCTGAATGCAACCGGAGTTTTTGTTGATGATGTGATCAAAATGGACAAACCAAAAGCGAAAGATATCGTAAAGGTGAGTCAAGGTGTTCACTTGGTGTTAGATAAAGAGTTCGTTCCGGGAGATTATGCCGTAATGATTCCTAAAACAAGTGACGGACGTGTATTGTTTGCTGTACCATGGCATAATAAAGTGGTTGTTGGTACTACCGATGTACACAAAGATAAAGCAGAATTAGAACCGAAGGCGTTGGAAGAGGAAGTTGATTTTATTTTGGAAACTGCAGGCAGATTTCTGGAAAAACCACCTAAAAGATCAGATGTAAGAAGCGTATTTGCTGGCTTAAGACCTTTGGCTGCACCTACACAGGATGGTGCCAAAACCAAAGAGATCTCGAGAGGACATAAAATTGTTGTGTCGGAATCTGGTTTGGTAACTCTTACAGGTGGGAAATGGACTACATACCGACAAATGGCTGAAGATGTAATGAATACAGTAGCCAGAACAGCAGGTTTGGAGCAGAAAAAATCAAAAACAAGAAATTTGCGAATTCACGGATATAAAGAAAATCCGGATTTGAGTAATCCAATGTATTTCTATGGATCGGATGAGGAGAAGATCATGGAACTTGCTAAAAAAGAGGATGGCTTACATGAATATTTAAGTAAGGAACTAAGTGTAATTAATGCACAAGTGGTTTGGGCTGTTCGACATGAAATGGCAAGAACGGTTGAAGATGTTTTATCTCGCAGAACCCGAGCCTTACTACTGGATGCGAAAGAGAGTGTGAAGATGGCTCCAAAAGTTGCCGAATTAATGGCAAGTGAGCTTGGATACGATAAAAAATGGGAAGAAAATCAGGTAAAGAAATTTAAAGATTTGGCAGCCCAATACATACTGAAATAGGAATAATGTAGGACGAATTGAGCAAGGCATTTATTAAAGGTAGTTCTTAGTCTGTTATTTATAACTACTGATTTTATTAATTGTTACAATATTATTAATCAATTTGTTAGTTTTGGCACGATATTTCTTTGCTCTGACTGTCCTACATTTTTCAAGAGAAACCCTGAAGTGTGATTCACTTCATAAAAAACCTAATCAGGTCCGATAAGACTTGAGTGTTTAATCCGAAGGATTAAAAATTTTTACCGCAAAATTGCAATCGTTTACAATTGGTGAATTTTTGCGATTTGGCACTCGGAAAGAAACTAATTTTTATAACACAATAACCCAAATTAATTGAATTATGGAAGACAAGTTTATTTTAGCTTTAGACCAGGGAACTACAAGTTCGAGAGCAATCGTTTTCAACAAGCAAGGTGAGATGGTAAGTGTGGCACAGAAGGAATTCACCCAAATTTTCCCTCAGCCAGGATGGGTAGAGCACGATGCAAACGAAATTTGGTCTACACAAGCAGGTGTAGCTGCCGAGGCAATTACACAAGCTGGAGCTAATGGAAAGAGCATTGCAGGGATTGGTATCACAAACCAGAGAGAGACTACAGTTGTATGGGACCGCGAAACCAGTGAGCCAATTTACAATGCAATCGTTTGGCAGGATCGTCGTACATCAAAATATTGTGATGAGTTAAAGGCACAAGGTCATGCTGATATGATTCAGGATAAGACAGGTTTGATTATCGACTCATACTTCTCGGGAACTAAAGTAAAATGGATTCTTGACAATGTTGAAGGTGCTCGTGAAAAAGCAGAAGCAGGAAAATTAGCATTTGGTACTATCGATAGCTGGTTGATCTGGAAATTAACTCAAGGTAAAGTGCACGTTACTGATGTAACCAATGCAAGTAGAACCTTACTTTACAACATCAAAACTTTAGAGTGGGATAAGGACATGTTGGAGCTTCTTGACATTCCTGCAAGCATTCTTCCTGAAGTGAAATCTTCTTCAGAAGTTTACGGACATACAGTTACTACTCTTTTTGCACACGAGGTACCTATCGCAGGTATTGCAGGCGACCAGCAAGCAGCTACATTTGGTCAGATGTGTATCAAACCAGGTTCTGTAAAGAACACTTATGGAACAGGATGTTTCATGCTTTGTAACACTGGAACAACTCCGGTAAAATCAAACAACAACTTATTAACTACCATTGGATGGCAAATAAACGGTGAAACCACTTACTGTCTTGAAGGAAGTATTTTCATGGGTGGAGCTATCGTACAGTGGTTACGTGATGGATTAGGAATTATCAAGTCGTCACCTGAAGTAGAGCAATTGGCTGGTACGGTTGAAGATAATGGTGGTGTATTCCTTGTTCCTGCACTTACAGGTTTAGGAGCTCCTCACTGGGATCAGTATGCAAGAGGTACCATTGTTGGTTTAACAAGAGGATCTACTTCTGCACATATTGCAAGAGCTGCGCTTGAAGGTATCGCTTTCCAGACAAGAGACGTATTAAAAGCAATGGAAGCTGATGCTGGAATCGAAATTAACGAATTACGTGTTGATGGTGGTGCTGCAATTAACAACTTATTAATGCAATTCCAGTCGGATGTGTTAGACGCACCAGTATACCGTCCAAAAACTCTTGAAACTACTGCATTAGGTGCTGCATACTTGGCAGGTTTAGCAGTTGGATATTGGGATAGTGTTGACGAAATTAAGAGCCAATGGGCAATGGATCGTAAGTTCGAGCCAGAAATGTCTAAGGACAAATCAGAGAACTTGATTAAAGGATGGGATAAAGCCCTTGGTCGTTCGAAAGATTGGGATACGGAAGCTTAATTTTCAACATCTAACAACCTGGGTTCGGTTGATCGGATTGTGCCCAGGTTAAATATTTTTAAACCTATGCCGGAAACGAGAAGGAGGAACAGTAGAAGATAGAGTTCCGGCATTCTTTTATTAACAATTACTAAATAAACCATAATGTCATGAGTGAATTTATAGCAGAATTTATAGGAACAATGTTACTAATCTTATTAGGTAACGGTGTAGTTGCAAACGTTGTATTGAATAATACCAAAGGAAATAACAGTGGTTGGATCGTAATCACAATGGGATGGGGATTGGCAGTATTTACTGCAGTAGCAGTTGCTGGTCCGATTTCTGGAGCACACATTAACCCAGCTGTAACCGTTGGTTTGGCAGTAGCAGGTATGTTTGCATGGTCGAAAGTAGGTATTTTTATTGTTGCACAAATGGCAGGTGCTGCATTCGGTGCTTTCCTTGTATGGTTAATGTATCGCGATCACTTTAACTCAACAGAAGATGGTGGAGCAAAACTAGCTTGTTTCTCTACTGGTCCTGCTATCCGTAACTTTGGAAGTAATGTTGTGAGTGAAGTTATCGGAACATTTGTATTGATGTTTGTGATCTTCTATTTGGCTGGTCCTTCTTTCGAAGCTGCTGGTGTTGAAGGAGCGAAGATTGGATTGGGTACCTTAGGTGCTTTACCAGTTGCTTTATTGGTTGTTGCTATTGGTCTTTCATTAGGTGGAACTACCGGTTATGCAATTAACCCTGCAAGAGACCTTGGTCCAAGAATTATGCATGCTATTCTTCCTATGCAAAACAAAGGTGGTAGCGATTGGGGATACTCTTTGATTCCTGTTGTTGCACCAATCGTAGGAGCAGCTGTAGCAGCATTCTTATTCATGAGCTTATAATCTAGTTTATAACACTACTCAATTTTATTACTGTAGAGATCTTGAAATCGAGATCTTCAGGATCTCTACAGCCCAAAAAATCATTTAATCTATGGAAATCCCGGAGGGATTCGGGACCATCTGACCTAAATTCAAAATTCTTAACAGATGAAAAAATCAGTTTTAAAACTATCGGTATTATTTACGCTTATTATACTATTTGCATCTAACATGAATGTTAATGCACAAGGAAAAGTAACAGTAAGTCCATCGGTAACCACTCGTCACTACTGGAGAGGTATCATGGTAAGTAATACAGCAAACTTCGAAATGGACGTAGCATATACAAACAAAAACTTCACATTTGGAGCATGGGGTGGATATGCATTCGACAATACTTACTCAGAGTTTGATTTCCACATTGGATACAAATTTAATGAGCACTTTAACATTGCAGTTTGGGATTTATTTGCAAACCGCGACAGAGCTTCTATCGATGATTACAACTACCTTGATTTAGATAGATCAACAACCAATCACTTGATTGATGCAAGTTTCAACTTCTATTTTAACGAGAAATTCCCATTGAGCGTTTGTGTAAGTACTATGCTTTATGGTCGTGATTTAGATGAGAACGGTGATCAGAATTATTCAACTTACCTTGAGTTTGGTTACCCTGTAACAATTGGTGGTGAAAAAATTTCACTATTTGCAGGTTTGAACCCATTCGAAAACCAGGTATATGGTGAGAGTGTAGGCTTTGTAAATATTGGAGCTACAGCTACAAGAGATATTAAAATTACAGAGAGTTTTTCTCTAAACGCATGGGCTAAAGTCGCTATTAACCCACAAGCAGAAACTGCTAACCTTATTTTAGGGATCGGTTTCTAAACTTTGCATAAAACATCAAAAACCTAAACATCAGGTTCAATTATTAGCGATCAAAATAAAAACTCGCTTTCCAAATGGAGAGCGAGTTTTTTTGTTGAAACATCAATCGTTTAGAAAGCTAGTGCTTTTTTAATCATCTCGATTTCATTTTGTGCTAATTTTTCAAAATCAGTTGGAAGGATCTTGAGCTTACCATTCAATTTCGCGGTATGCTACCGATTCACAATTGATATCGTAACCTGAAGTAGCAGATGGCAACTCAAACTTATAAGCATAAACACCAACTACATAGCTTTGTCCTTCCACTAAATCGAAATCTGTCCAGTTATCGGTGCCAGAAATCACCCTGTGATTTGTTGAAATCATTCTGTCCGATACATAGATGATTTCTCCATCGATTTGATTGTGAATTTTTACTACATATACATCTCTGTCTTCAACACTCTCCCAAGCGATTTGTATGGAATGAATAAGTTTATCGTAGTTGAATTCTGTAATTTCTACCGGATCCAAACGACCTTCCAATAATTTATCACTAATGGTATAAGTCTTCAAATCTGCAGCAGTAATGTCGAACTGATAAACGCCATTTTCCACATCATCAGTAGAGAAATCATTCTGTACTGGCATCGATCTAAACACCATTTTGTTGGTGTACTTCGCTAAATCTTTATCAATACCGCTGGCGTCAGGTCCTTCCACACTTACATCTTGCATATCAAAGTTTGAGTAAGTATAAAATACTGGCGCATATACTGTATCGTCTCCACTTTTTTGTACTCGTACAAATACATCTGCGATTGCTTGTTTTTCAGGAGTATTGTCAAAATCATCACTGTCACACGATACAAACCCCACTGCTAAAATTAATAATGCCCCTATGGCTTTTAAATTGTTCATTTGTTTTAATCTTTTCATCAGTAATACTGATATTTCTTATTTAGTAAATTGTTGAGACCACAACCCGGGTAAGTCTCTTTTAAAAGCTTTTACATTTGCATGATGTTGCTTTTTACAATTGGTTGCTTCAGGAAATGAGAAATTTTCAATTTAAATTCTAATCGATTAAAAATCAGTTGAGTTTAGGAGCTGCCTGAAAAAGTTGTAATTTTAACGCAACCTTATCGCACTTTGTACAACTATCTAGTAAATCAGGATCGTAAAAGACGATAGCCACTTTGGAAAACCAAGAATTAGAAAAAATAATTAAAGATTGCTCGAAAGGTAAATCTAAAGCACAAGAATTGCTTTATCGGGAGTTTGCACCCAAAATGTTGGGTGTATGTTTGAGGTATTCCAATGATTTAAGCGAAGCCGAAGATACTTTGCAAGATGGTTTTATAAAGGTTTTCCAAAGTATTAAATCCTATCAGTTTAAAGGATCTTTCGAAGGATGGATTCGCAGAATAATGGTGAATACGGCTTTGGAAAGGTTTCGCAAATCGAAAAATATGCAAGTGGTTGATGAGATTTGGGAACCCGATCCTGATCCCGAACCGGAAGAAAGTATCCAAAATGCCGATATTCCTTTGGATGCACTTCTACAGATGATCCAAGGTTTACCCGATAGATATCAGATGGTTTTTAGTTTGTATGTTTTGGATGGGTATACCCACAATGAGATTGCTGAAGTTATGGACATTACAGTTGGGACTTCGAAATCGAACCTGGCTAGGGGAAGAGCGATACTAAAACAAAAGGTGAATGATTTTTTAAGTGAAAAAGAGAACAAGCTGAAAATATGCTAGACGAGAATAAACATATAGATAGTCTGTTTGCAGATGGATTGAAAGGAATGAGCGTTGAGCCAAAACCTGAAGTCTGGAATGCGATTAGCGGAAAAATGCTGGCAGCCCGACGAAAAAGGCGAGGGGTGATTGTATTTATTTCTGCTGCATTGGCTGCTTCGGTATTATTGTTCTTTGGAATCCAAAATCGAAATCTGTTTATTTCAGAACCTGGACTTGTACCAATGCAGCAGTTGAGCGATCAGGTATCCGAAACAAATCAGGCTAAGAATACAGATAAAACTATTGAAACAGAAACTGCAACGGCCGAACAGGAAGAGGTCATGCTAAGCAAAGAATCAGTGCAAGACTTTGTTGCTTCTAATGAGTTATTCGCAGGTCGAAATATCACTAAAGAAACAACTGTTGTGCACGATAAT
The DNA here is from genome assembly GCF_013141825.1 of Marinifilum caeruleilacunae. GTDB lineage: Bacteria > Bacteroidota > Bacteroidia > Bacteroidales > Marinifilaceae > Marinifilum > Marinifilum caeruleilacunae. The sequence continues at coordinate 24,906 of NZ_RZNH01000004.1, read as the reverse complement.
AGGCTGCAGAAAGAATCCATTATGGCTTCCATTCCAATGAGTGTTGGTGTATTGTCTAATTCTGCCAATACAATTCCTGAAAGCCTTCAATACATTGGTGTTGATAAATTATCAGTAATCACTTTAAGTGCCGAAGATCTGATTGTAATGAATAACTTGATGGCAATGGAACAGGCCAAAAAGGATGAATTGAGGAAAAACAGATGGGCAATCATTGGCCAAATTACATCGGCTTATTCGAACGAGGAATCGGCAGCAAGTGCTAACAGTGGAATTGTAAGCTTTGGTGGTGGTGTAAAAGTGAATTATGCGCTTGGTGAAAAGCTGGCATTTCAAACCGGATTCATGTACAATCGCATCGGTCAGGATTTTGGTGGCGGAAGCCAGAATCTTGTTTTCTCGGATGCCAATGCGTTAGAAGGCAGTAATAAGGATGAAGGTGCTTCTTACGGTCTGGAGGTATTGCCATCAAACTCAACTGCGGGAAATATCAGGTACAAGAACCTTGAAACCCGCGATGCAAGTCAGGCAGAATATCTGCTGACTTCAAATTTTGGATCCTCAGAGGAGTTAATGCAAAGTTTTGAAACCATAGAAGTGCCATTTTTATTGCGATACAGCTTGTCGCAAAAACGATTGGGCGTATATGTAAGTGGTGGCTTTGGTGCCAATTGGATTATCGATAATGGAGTGTATCGAACTTCAGGATCGAAACAGAAAATTGGTGAAATTGATAACCTGAGGACAACCAATTTTAGCTCATTATTTGGCCTGGGTTTCGAATACAATCTAAGTCCGAAAATTCAGATTGGACTTGAACCTAGCTTTAAATATTACCTGAATTCCATTAACAAGAGCAGTGAATTTAACTACAAACCATATTCAATAGGAATACATACAGGTATACGCTATAATTTTTAAGAACGATAATTGTGTGTATCAAAGGAAAAAAGACAGTGTTTAATACCAGGAATTAGTTCCTATAGAGCTTATTGATTTGTTATTCTTTTGTCTTTTTCCGTTTATTTTTCTTTTTTCGTTTGTTTTTCTTCTGATCTTTTTCTTCAAGTTCATCAAAGAGTTTCATCCCATCGGGGCCAAACATGCGCTTTGCAGCATGCTCGATATTGAAATATAGATGAGGACAATCTTCGCTGTTTTTAAATTTAACGCCTAAAATATCATGAAAATTACCATGTTTATCTCTGCCCGAACCCATTGAGCAAATGGAACTTTGAAAAGCCAATTTAATAATCCATTGTCCATCGGCAGGTGATAAAACAAACCAGGAAGTTTCGTATGATGTTCCATCACCAGTCGATAAATTACTTAATGCAACAAGGTCAAACTTCTTTATATAGGTTTCTATTTTTTCATCTTTACCAAGCTTGTTAAGTGCATAAGATTTTTCTCTATTCCCTATCAAACTAAAAGGATTCCTGTCTAAAAGGCTATCGCATTTTAAAAGAGCTAGTTCAAAATTTCCTTTCTCGTTTAAATTCCAGATTTCTCTTTCCAGCTCAATATCCTGATATGGCCAATATTTCTCGTTGTCGGTATATCCAATTTGTAAAGCAATCATTTCGTAGTTTGTGAGCGTAGTGTCACCACGTAAAAAGCGAGGGAATAATGTATCAAAAAAGATCTCACTATTTTTATTTTTGCTTTGTGCCAGGATAAGTTCAAAATCGCGCTCATAATCAAAATCTATGCGTGTTTGACCGTGTGAGTGGCATGATAACAATAGTGTAAAAATGGTCAGTAGAAGTGATAGTTTACGTGTCATAAGATTTTTAGCTTAGAAGTTAAATGCTGGATTTTTTTCAGGGATATAATTGCTTGGTAAAGTGTTGGCAAGCGACCGTTGACCCATAGCACCATGAACTTCGAATGATAAATTCGATGATGTTCCGTTTGGATGTACATCAAACTCTTTTTCAAGAGAAATGAAAACGGTTGGCCATTCGGTAAACGCAGTTACTCCACTTGTAAGGTTTATTGGTTTGTGATCAAAGCTTTCACAGTAGGTTACTTTTACCTTTTCTGATTGAAATCTATATCGTTTGATATTTTCCCCTGTTTTGGAGAGTATAATGGCTTTGTCGCCTGATTCGGGAATGCATTGCAATTTGTAACCGTTTGTTACAAGATTGTTGGCATAGAGGGAGGTTAAAAAATGCCTAAGGGAACCATAATAATGTTTTCTTCTATTGCTTTTAATTAGTGTTTTGGTTATTGAACTTGAAACTGGCATATCCTGGTAATAATAAAATGCTTCAAGTTTGAAAAGAGCATTATCGGTAAAAGAATTGATACTTATTTTCTTACCGCCCACCTTGTCTTTCTTGCAAACATGAAAATCTTTAATGAGAACTTTAATCTGGTAGCCTAGATGTTTGTTTTCGATAATCAAAGGAGAAGTACAGAAGGTGTGAAAGTCGTATTCATCTTTTCGAAAACGCAGCACGCTGTCGTTTAAAATTTTTACTTGAGAATTTTCAGCATAATAAAGGAAGTATTTCTTGAACATCCTGAGGTTTTGTTTTCGTTTATTCTTGCCCTTGATTTTCACTTCACCAATACTTTTTACACTTTTCGTAAGTTCAACCTCGACTTCTTCAGATTTGTTGATAGTTAGAACCTTGGGCTGATATGCTACGTGCATGACACCAACATGACAAGGAATTTCGGGGGAGTGTAAGATGAACTCTCCATTTTTGTTGGTCGTTGTGCCAATTGTTGTGCCCGATACAAAAACTTCAACATTTTTAAGGGCTTTTTTACTTTCAGAATCAATAATTTTTCCACGAATGGTTTGAGATGTGTTTTGTGCAGATACATTGTTTAGTGGAAGGGTAAACAATAGAATGGCTATCAAAAAGAGTTTAGGCATTTGTTTTGGCTTAGTGGGTTTTAATTGTTTTGTTTAATGAGTTTTGCTGTGAGTTTTACCTTTTTTTGTCTGATTCATATTGCTTTCAAAATCTATCTAAATGTATCATTAAGGCAATGCTGCTTTTGCTAATATTACTTAAGTGTAGATATTTAGAAAGAAATGCTGACGTTGAAAATTAGCAATAATTATGCCACAAAACAAGAGGAATATTAGTTTCAAATGCTGAAAATACATTCAAAGACTGTGTTTCTGCATTGGTATTGATTTGAAGTAAAGATTTTATTGTAAAGCAATATTTTCTTGTTCAGCTTGTCCATATTTTTAGGGAAAGAACAATAAAAATATTTGAGTTTGTTTGTTCATTCGATCAAAGACTAAACAAAAAAACCACCTTGTAATAAGGTGGTTTATATGCGGTTTTTTCTGTTTGGTCTTAGGCCAGTTCGAGCCATGAGCTTCCATCCTGGTAGTTCTCAATACTCGATACGTCTTTGTTAATTTGGAATGAATTAATCAGGTTACTGATGTCTTGTTGTAGTGAGTTTATGCAGTTGGTAATTAAATCTTTGCGAAAACCTTTTTCTTCGAGATTTAATACAAAATCTGCCGAAACAATTCTGCTTAGTGCTTTCCCCAAATCAACTTGTTTGCGCTGAGGCAGATTGAAATCAACAGAAAAATTAATTTCCTTTTTGAAATATTCAGAAGCTTTATCGGTAAGGCTGAAATCCTTAAGAAACTGAAATAAATTGCTCTCTTTTTTCTTCTTCATTAGTTTCAGAACCATGTCCGAAATTTGTGTGTACAGCATTTCATTTGCTCCTTCGAAAATTTGGAAAGGACGACTATCTACAATTCCGCGTCCACCAATATGACTCAATCGATATCCTTTTGCTCCCGATAACTGGACCAATGTTTGAGCGCATTCCTGCATAAGATCGGTAACTACAGTTTTTATGCTGTTTGCTTCAACGCCGTCGCTTGCCAGGTTATTTTCCAATCCGCTTTTTTCGCTACTTCTAACGCATAAGGCCGAGCAAATGGTATAAGCACTTTGCATTTTCGAAATCTGGTGTTGAACCTGATCGAAAGAAAACAGACTCTTTCCGCCTACAATTCGTGTTTTACACTGGTTGATGGCTTCATCCATCAGACGTTTGATAAAACCCAAACCCATACCTGGAAACTGCATTCTGCTGCGATGAAGAATGTCCAGCATCATTTTTACACCTGTACTTTCTGGTGTTAGTTTATACTCTTTGGGGATTTGAACATCCAGTTTATTGGTGCCATAAGGAATCATGTATAAGCCCAGGTTATCGAAGTATTCTTCAACCACTACCTTTTGGTTCTTTTGTGTTACATCGCAGATGAAGAAATCGATATCACGATCCAGTTTCCCTTGCTCTTGTTTGTGTCTTGAAGTGATTAGCCAAAAATCGGCCAAACCAGTTAAACCTTGCCAATGCTTGGTTCCTTTAATGTGGTACAAATCATCTTTTTTGGTGTAATGGGTTTGCATGTTAAGGGCATCGCTACCAAAATTGGGTTCGGTTATCATTAAACCACCCATTTGTTGTTTTTCCAGAAACCTTTTAAAAATGCCACCTTTTACTGTGTTGTTGGCATACTTTGCAACTGGTTCCAGAAAAAGTGCAATGTTTATTCCCAAAGTTAATGCCAATGGCAATGATTCGTATGCAGCCGAAGAAAGGATTCCTAAACACTCTTTTACATTTGCCCCACGTCCACCATAGTTTTCAGGAATGGCTACCGAAAGGGGAGAGTTAGACATGATTTCACGCATCACCAATGGAGGGAATCCACGGTTCAGACTGAATTTATTAATATCGTCACGTTCGTAAAATACTGATTTTAGGGTTTGTTCAAACTCCTGTAGGTACTCAGAAAAATTCTTAGTCATTTTATTCGTTCTACTTTATATCGATCTAATTTAATTTAGACGAGATAAAAATAGCTTTAATAAAGGACTTTGAAGTCTTCTTTTGTGTTTTTATTTACTATTTAGAATGGGAAACCTGAATATGAATTTATATTATTTTAAATTGAGACTTTCCACTGCTGGTAGTGCTTCATTGTTAAAATCGAAAAGTGCCTGGTTTTCCCAACTCGAACCATGTAATGTTCCTGGCTCCTGAAAAGCAACATATTCGGCTCCCCAATAACAAAAACCCATATTGTTGGTTTCGATACAGATGTCTTTTATTTTATCAAGAAATTGCTTTTGTCCTTCCGGAGTTGCCGGATAATCGGGAAGGATTAACTGACTGGCTTCACCAATTATATTTGTGGTATGATCGTTCCATTTTAAAGTAAAAGGGTAGGCGGTTTCCGCAATTATTACTTTTCGTGAGAATTGAATCTGATAATTATTGATTTTTGACTGTAAATCGGTAAGGTTTTTACCGTGCCATTGCGGGTAATAGGATAGTGCAATCATATCGTAATCGAGATGATCAACTTCATTGTAGAACGAATAGGCATCGGAATATCCGGCATAATGTATCATGATTTTGCACTCTTCATCCTGATTTCTTACCGCTTGAATGCCTGTATTCAATAATTCTTCAAATTGATCAGGATGTTCGAAACGATCGCCTTGTGGCAATAAGAAACCCGGATTCACCTCATTACCAATTTGAATGTAATCGGGTTGAATTTCACGCATGATTTTTTCTGTGTAGTTGTACAGGCTATCCTTGAGTGTGTTAAAATCTAAACCTGTCCATGCCTCGGGTGTTACCTGGTGGCCCGGATCAGCCCATGTGTCAGAATAATGTACACATAACCAAACATCCATATCCTGATCCTTTACTCTTCTTGCAAATTCTTTCACTGTCTGTAAAGAAGAATTCGGATTTTCAGGTGTGTGCCACAGGCGAATTCTTACCGTATTCAATCCGTGTTGCTTTAGGATACTCAGCATATCAGATTCAACACCATTGTCATAGAATTGTAATCCTAAATCTTCAATCTGTGGCAGAAAAGAAAGGTCTGCTCCAGAAATCATATGCTCTTTTGGTTCTTCAATCAGATCCGAATTGTCATTACTATCGGAACAACCCGAAAAAAGGGCAATATATATCGGAAGAAAGAGAAAGATGTATCTCATGAAACTGAAGTTTGATTTTCTACAAATTTAAGAAGAAAACTTGTCTTATTTTGAATGTTGATAAATACTTGACAAAATGTTATAAAACCATAAGGAAATCTGTAACCTTTTACCTGTTTATCAGGTACTAAAGGATCGTAGGACTGTTTAAGTAAATTATAACAAGAATTTCATACTTGCCGAAATCATGGAAATGATACTAACAACGATTTTTCAGTGATCAATGATCGCCTTTTGTTTGTCAAGCAATTCAATGGTTTTATAAAAATTAAACAAATCTTAAGTTATATGATGTTAACGTTTTTTATTTTAGCAAGCTGGATAAAATCGAAGTCCAAATAGATATCAATTAGATTACTCATTTTACTTAATTATATGGCAACATTTTTACCCTCGAAATTAAATCAGAAGACACATTTTCCTAAAAGATTTAAGTTTTTAATTGTTTTATTTATTCTAAGTTTTGGGATTTCTCAAAATGTAATGTCTCAAGATGCTTTTATAACCAATAAAGGTGATGCTGATATTTGTGCTGGTGACGGCACGAGTCTACAGATTATTATTGGAGCTAGCGTCGGACCCTATACAGTTGTTTATAAGGAAGGCACTACCTCAATAGAGATTGCGGATTACAATAGTGATGGAGACCCTGAAAGTCCAAGCTATGGTGGAGACGCAATTCCAATTAATCCTGCTGTAACTACGGTTTACGCACTTGAAAGTGTTCAGGATAGATTTGGAACATATCTTCCGGTTGATGCAACGACTCAATCCATTACTGTTCATCCACTTCCAACAAACTTGACTTTGACCAATCCTCTGTTATCTGTTTGTTCAGGGGATGACTTTACTATTACCGCTACGGCGGAAGGAGCCGAACGGATCGAAATATGGGACAGTCCTAAAACAAGTAAAATTGACAACTTGCCATATGTTGCTAATATTATTTCGGATACCCAGTATACATTAGTTGCTGTTAGCGATCAGGGATGTGTAGTTGATCAACAGGTTGAAATTGTTGTTGATGATGAAAATCCTACTGCCATCTGCAAGAATATAAATGTTTATTTGGATGGTTCGGGGAATGCAAGTATAGTTCCTGCCGATGTTGACAATTCATCATCGGATAATTGTGGTATTACAAATAGAACCTTAAGTAAATCTGCATTTACTTGCAGCGATTTGGGTGAAAATAATGTAACATTAACGGTATTTGATGGAGAAGGAAATTCAGGTTCATGTACAGCAGTTGTTACTGTTTTAGATAATATCAACCCATCGATAAGTGGAGCTGCAACCAATGCTGATGTTGCTACTTCAGGTTCTGCTTGTGAGTATACGATTGCAGATAACTCCTATGATCCAACATCATACACCGATAACTGTGGTGTAATACGACTTACTTATTCCATAAATGCTGGTGCGACAGTAGGAACAGATAATACAACCAGCTTAAATGGTGTTGCTCTGCCCAAAGGGATCAACAATATTATTTGGACAGCCGAAGATGCCAGCGGAAATACTGCGCAATGGTCTTACACGATTACAGTGAATGATGAAAAGGCGCCTGAATTTTCAAATTGCCCAGGTGATCAAAACCTTGAGATGACCAATAATTCATGTGATGCCTTACTGCCAGATTATAAAACTCTTTTGAGTGTAACGGCTACTGACAATTGCAGCATTGAAGGGAATATTACCTATAGTCAGAATCCTGCTGCTGGAACTTTAATAGGTGGTGGGCATGGAGCTACGCAAAGTGTAAGTATTTATGCCGAGGATGAAAGTGGAAATCAGGCTTCTTGCACATTTACAATTACTTTGGTCGATTCTCAGGATCCTGAGATTGTAAATTTACCTGCAAATATATCAGTAAATAATGATAATGGATCGTGCGGAGCATTAGTGAGTTGGATAGAGCCAAGTTCCAATGATAATTGCTCTGGACATAGTATCTCACAAACGGCAGGCCTTCCCAATGGTTCACTTTTTCCTATAGGTGTAACTACGATAACTTATACGGCAATCGATAATGCAGGTAGAACTTCAATTGAAAGTTTTACGATTGCAGTAGCAGATAATCAGAATCCAAGCATTCTGAATATGCCTGCAAATGTGAATCAATCGAATGATAATGCAGTGTGTGGAGCCATAGTGAGCTGGACAGCACCTACTTCTGTTGATAATTGTGGTGGGCATAGTATTGCTCAAACAGCAGGGTTAACAAGTGGATCAAGCTTTCCTATTGGAGAATCTACCATTACCTATACTGCCACAGATGCTTCAGGATTGACAACACAGGAGAGTTTTACCATTACTATAGTAGATTCTGAAGATCCGACGATAATAAATTTGCCGGAAAATATTACTGTAAGCAATGATGCAGGAGAGTGTGGAGCATTGGTGAGTTGGATAGAGCCAAGTTCCAATGATAATTGCTCGGGACATAGTATTTCACAAACAGCAGGACTTTCCAATGGTTCTCAATTTCCTGTTGGACTAAGCACGATTAGTTATGAGGCAACAGATGCAGCGGGCAATAAGTTTTCGAATAGCTTTACAATTACCGTAAATGATATTGAAAAACCAGTTGTTCAGAATTGTCCTTCGAATATTCTAAGAACAAGTGATGCAGGTGTATGTACTGCAAATGTATCATGGACAGAACCATTAGCCAGCGATAATTGTACATCAGCAGACAATTTGGTTTGGACAAAATCTCACCAACCGGGCGATGAGTTTTCGGTGGGTGAAACGGTTGTAACTTACACAGTTACCGACGAAAAAGGAAATGTAAGCGAAGCGTGTAATTTTACGGTTACAGTTGCAGATAATCAGAAGCCTATTATAAGTAATTGCCCTGAGGATATTTCTGTAAATACAAATCCTGGTGTTAGTACAGCACTTGTAAATTGGACTGAGCCAACAGGTAGCGATAATTGCAGCGGAACATTAACATGGAATAAATCGCACACACCGGGAACATCATTCCCAACTGGCAACACTACAGTAACTTATACATTAAGCGATGAAGCTGGAAATACAAGTGCAGTTTGTTCTTTTGTAGTGAGCGTAAGCGACAACGAAGCACCAGTTGCATCATGCAAAACAGTTACGATCTATTTAAATGAGTCGGGACTGGCCAATTTACTTCCCGAAGATGTTAATGATAATTCATCGGATAATTGTACAGCACCCGAAGACTTGATCTTGTCATTGAGCAAAACTTCATTTAGTTGCTCTGAGATTGGCGTAAATGAGGTGACTTTAACAGTAAAGGACGAAGAGGGAAATCTCAGCACTTGTACAACGAATGTTACTGTTGCTGATAATGCTGCCCCAGTGATTACGGCAACTTCCGGAACGATTTCAAAATCAGTGAATACCAATTCTGGTGATTGCTTTTATACTGTAAATGGAGCTGAATTTGATCCTATTGTAGCAGATAATTGTGGAGGTGAAATTTTATCCTATACAGTAAGTGGAGCAACAGATTTAAGTGGAAATGGAAGTCTGGCTTCTCAACATTTAAATAAGGGAGATAACCTGGTTACCTGGACGGCTAAGGATGCAAGTGGCAATATAGCAGCGAGTTCGATTGTTTTTACAATTACTGTTGTGGATAACCAAGCACCAATTATTTCTGCAACTACAAATAAAAACAGGGGAACAGATACCGATTGTGGTTATACTGCAAAAAATGGTGAGTTTGATGTAAGTATTACAGATAATTGTGCTGTAACTAGTCAAACCTATACAATTAATGGAGGAATGCCAGTAGTTGCAACAACTCTGAATAATGTGGTTTTTGAAACAGGAACCAATCGTGTGGTTTGGACTGCAAGCGATGGAGTGAATACCAGCACCAGAACTTTCCAGGTAACCGTTGTTGATGACGAAGCACCAATTATTTCTCAAATTACAGATATTGTACAAAATGTTGATGCAGGAAAATGTGAAGCTGTGGTTAGCTGGACTGAACCTGACTTTTCAGACAATTGTCCTGGTGTTAGCATGTCACGAATTCAAGGACTTCCAAGCGGAAGCATATTTTATCCGGGAACGTATAAAATTATTTATCGCGCAATTGATGCAGTTGGTTTGGTAACTGATATGTCTTTTAATGTAACCGTTGAAGATCAAACGCCGCCAGTGGTTAATTGTCCTTCAAGTACAGAACTATCTCCATTCGTGCGTAACGCGGATAACGGTGTATGTTTCTATACTGTACAAGGATCAGAATTCAATCCTACCGTGTCGGACGAGTGTAATGTGTTAGTTACGAATAGTTTCGATGGAACTTCGACTTTGGAAGGAAAACAAATTCCAACAGGAGTTCATGAAATTATTTGGACAGCAACAGATGGGATTAATTCATCGACCTGTTCAATTTTTGTAACTGTTGAAGATCATCAGGATCCAACATATACTCAACCTTTAGGTGATCCGGCAAATTCATATGCTTATAATTTTGATACAGATCCAGGTCAATGTTATTTTACCATTTCAGGAACTGATTTTGATTTAGGTAATGTATCTGATAATTGTAATACCCAAACACCAACCTATGTAATTACAAAGAATGGAGAGGAAGTATTTACAGGTAGTAATACGTTGGCGAATTTACAACTGCCTAAAGATAATGAACATCCTTATGCTATCGTTTGGACACTTTCAGATGTAAATGGAAATTCAGTTGTTTCTTCACCATTTAATATTACCATATCAGATAATCAGGCTCCGTCTTTTGTTTGTTATGGAAATGAAATTCGCGAAATGCCGACGGATGCTTGCGAATATGTAATTGTTGGAACGGAATTTGACCCAAGCGAATTGGTCGACAATTGTGATAATGCAAACGAACTAACTGTTTCGTATACTTTAAACGGAGAATCGGGTGGTGCGTCAACCAGCATGGCTGGTGTAACACTGACAGGTGGTGTTCATAATGTAGTTTGGACAGTAACCGATAAAAGTGGAAATAGTGAAACCTGTAGTTTTCAGATTACTGTGAGAGATGTAAGCGCTCCTGTGATCACAATAGTAGACGATCAGGTGAAAGATTCACCTATTGATAAATGCTCTTACAAAACGGTTGGAACGGAGTTTGACCCAAGTGCAGATGATAATTGTACCACCTTTACTTTGGTAAATAACCAAAACAACACATCAACACTTGCAGGTTTTGAATTTCCCGTTGGAGTAACCATCGTAGTCTGGAAAGCAACAGATGCTGCAGGTAACATTTCAACAATACAATATCAGGTAACAGTAAATGATGTAGCTAAACCTGATTTTACCTTAACGGCAAGTGCTTCAAAATCAGCGTCGGCTAATCATTGTTATTATACAGTTGTAGGTGATGAATTTGATCCTAAGGCAATTGTTGATAACTGTACGCCAGATAATTTCTCTATCACCAACAATTGGAATGGTTACAAAACGCTTGCCTATGAACAATTTCCAGTAGGAGATACAGAGGTAGAGTGGACCGTAAAAGATTATTTTGGCAATGCACAGAAGAAAACCATTACAATTACAGTAGTGGATGATACAGATCCTGTGATCAATTGTCCTACTGATGATTACCTGCGTGTAGTGGATCAGGGACAAACTTATTATACAGTTGGAAATGGAGAGTTTAAACCAGTTGCTTCAGACAATTGCAACTATACTTATACCAACAATTTAAATGCTAGCTCGAGTTTAACAGGAGAGAGGTTAAGTCCTGGAAATCATGCAATTGTTTGGACTGCAACAGACCATTCGGGCAATACCACAAGTTGTACCGTTAATATAGAAATCGTTGAAGATTTGTATCCAGCAATAACATGCGTTGGAGATCAATCAGTTTCTAATACTTCAGGACAATGTAGTTATACTGTTGCTGGTACTGAATTTGACGCAAGTTCAACTACTACGGGAGCAACATTAATCAATAGCTATAACAATTCTTCTTCACTTGTTGGCGCAGAATTCCCACAAGGAACAACATTGGTAACCTGGACCGCTTCACGTACTATCGATGGGCAGGATTTTTCTAATTCTTGTAGTTTTTATGTGACTGTAAGAGACGAAGAATTTCCTACCATAACAGCTCCTGAGGATATTACGGTAAATACAAATTCAGGCTGTCGTGCTACTGTAACATTAGGTACGCCAATCGTATCAGATAATTGTGGAGTAGATTGGGTTAGAAATGATGCTCAATCTTCTTATTCATTAGGTGAAACTACGGTAACATGGCGAGTGAGAGATATTCATGGAAATATCTCCTCCGCAATTCAAAAAATTACCGTATTGGATGATGACGCTCCAAGTATTGACTGTCCGTCACCTTCTGACTTATGTCGTCAGGTTGATGAAGGACAAAACTATTATACAGTAAATGGCCATGAATTTGGTCCTTATTACAATTCTGATTGCTCTGGAATAAAGAGTGTTGAGAATGATTTTAATGGAACAGCTTCGCTTGATGGAGCTCAAATTCCAGTGGGGGAAAATACCATTGTTTGGACAGTAACCGATAATGCGGATAACATTGCTACCTGCACAATTACAGTTACTGTAAATAATGATGATCCACCATCGGTTACCTGTAGAGGAGATTCACGGGTAAATACCGATCCTGGAGTCTGTACTTATACAGTTCCAGGTACCGCTCTAGACGTTAGTTCTACGGCAACTTTAACTCACAATATTCAAACTACAGATTCGGAAGCCACACCTTACGCTCCAAATGCAAATACTTTACAAGGTGCAATTTTTCCAAAAGGTACAAGCGATATTATTTGGACAGCAACCGATGGTGGTGATGTAAACAATTGTTGTGCTTTCACCATTACAGTTACTGATAATCAGGCTCCTGTAATTGATTGGCCTGCAGATGTAAACCTTAATGTAGATGCCGGTTCGTGTATTGCATCTGGTGTCGATGTAGGTACTCCTTCGGGAACAGATAATTGTGATGCTCCATTGGATCTTACTTACTCAAGAAATCCATCGGGCAACAATTTCGATGTTGGAACTACAAATGTTTACTGGACAGCAAGAGATGCAAGAGGTTTTGTTGTAAATCATACACAAAAAATAACTGTTGTAGATGATATTTCTCCAGTTATTGATTGCCCAACAAATACATACTACAGAGAGTTTAACAATTCACAAGTTACCTACTATACAGCAGTAGGAAGCGAGTTTAGACCTGATGTAGATGAAAATTGTAGTTTGTCATCTTATCGAAATGATAGAAATAATTCTGGTAATCTTAATGGAGTACAATTAAATATAGGCGATCATGCAATTGTTTGGACAGCTACTGATGTTTCAGGAAATTCTGATAATTGTACAGTAAATATTACCATTGTCGATTCATTCGATCCAATTTTAGATTGTCCTTCCAACTTATATGAACATACCACATTGGACGCTTGTTCTTATACACATTCAGGTAATACACTTGATGCTCAAATTACAAACTTATCAGTAATTGCAGGAAGAACACTTGTTCATAATATCCAAACAACAGATTCGGGTATTCTTCCATATGCACCAAGTAATACAAGTCTTAATGGAGCAGTTTTTCCAAAAGGAATAACTACAGTAACCTGGACAGCTAAGCAAACCATTGGTGGTAATGAATATTCTAATACTTGTTCAAATCAAGTGGTTATTACTGATAACGTTGCACCTGTAATCGATCCACTACCAGTAAATATTACAGTGAATATCGATCCGGGAACATGTATAAGCACAATGGTTTTGACAAATCCGATTGCAACAGATAATTGTACCGCGAGCGGTGATTTGGTAATTACCAATGATGCACCAACCCCGTTCTTAATTGGAGAAACAAAAGTAAGATGGACCGTTACGGATGAGGCTGGAAATACAACAGTTCACAACCAAACAGTTACTGTAGTTGACAATGAAGGACCTATTATTAGTAACTGTCCTTCAACAATTACAGTGCAGGCTTCAGGAGAAAATTGTCAGGCGATTGCAAATTGGCCTGCGCTAGCGGCAACCGACGATTGCAGTGGAGTGAAGAGTTTTACATCTACTCATTCGCCTGGTAGCTTGTTCGATGTTGGGACAACTGCTGTTACCTATACTGCAATTGATAATAATGATAATGTGTCAATCTGTACATTTAATGTTGTGATTACTGATGTGAATCCAAGCATTTCATGTATTGCTAACCAAACAAGAAACACAAATTCAGGGAATTGCTCGTACCTGGTGTTGGGGAATGAGTTCGATCCAACCGCTTTTAGCGATAACTGTACAATTGCATCGGTAGTTTGGAGTTTTACTGATGCTGAAACAGGATTAGAGCGAACAGGTGCAAATACTCTATCTGGTATTGAAATTCCAAGAGGATCCGGAGCAGGAGCAACAGGAGAAACAGTAATTACCTGGACAGCTACAGATGCAAATGGAAATGAAACTTCATGCTCATTCCTTTTAACAATTGAAGATCATGAAGCTCCGGTTATTGCAGTTCCTGGTAATCAAACTCGTAGTACCGATTTTAGGAAGAATTACTATACGATACAAGGTAGTGAGTTTGATGATGTTACTTCCATTGACAATTGTGGAATTGTAACCAAATTGGTAAATGAATTTAACGTTGCTACTTTGGCAGGTACTCAATTACAAATGGGGGAGAATACCATAACTTGGTATGCTGAAGATGACAAAGGAAATAGAAGTGAAGCCAAATTCTATGCTTATGTAGTAGACACTGAAGGTCCATATGTAGGAACAGCGGCTTTGAATACAACCGTTCAAACCTCTGGAAGTTGCGAGGCTGTTGTAAATTACATAGCTCCGGTATTTAAAGATAATGTTACTGCAGATGAGAATATCGTTGTAACAGTAAGTCCTGCCACAGCTATTCCTGGTGGAACTTTTGAAGTGGGGATAACCGAAGTTACCTACATGGCGGTTGACGCAGAAGGAAATCAAGTGGTTCATTCATTTAATATAACTGTCGAAGACAATGAAGCTCCAACAATTGCATGTCCTTTGGGTTCTCCGTTTAATAGGGATGCAGATCCGGGAGAATCATATTACCTGACACAGGGATCTGAATTTGATCCTACTGCCAACGATAATTGTACAGCAACCCTTAGTAACAATTACAACAATAGCAACACCCTTGCAAATGCAACCTTCCCAGTAGGAATTACAGATGTAGTCTGGACGGCTACCGATAAGGCTGGTAATTTCTCAACTTGCACCATTCAAGTGATTGTAAGTGATAATGAGGCACCAGTTATTGAGAACTGTCCAGATGCAAGTGTTGCTAAAGATGCTGATATTGGAGCTTGTTCATTCGAAATTCCTGGTGCTGAAGAAGATCCTTATGGATTTTCAGACAACCAAGGACTTAAAAAATTGACCTATCAAATTGGTTCAAATCCTGAAGTGGGATCAGACTTAACAACCACTTTGGCAGGAATTAAAATCCCGGTAGGAACAGATGCAGAACCAACAACTACTGTGGTTTGGAGACTTTATGATATAAGTGATAATGTAAGTGCAACATGTACAACAGTGTTCACGATTACAGATGTTGAAGTTCCAAAGATAACAACCGTTGCCAATCAAACCAGGAATACAGATGCCGGGAAAGCATTCTATACGGCTTTGGTAGCAGACAATTGGAATCCTCTTGTGACTGATAATTGTGATGTTGAAAAGATTACTTATAATATAGACAATACAGGAGAAGTAGGAACAGATCTTACAACAAGTATAGAAGGTGTACAATTTTCAATTGGAACCCATGAAGTAGTATGGACAGCAACGGATATCCATGGCAATATCAATACCGGAAGATATTTGGTGAAAGTGGTGGATGAGGAAGATCCGATTGTAAACTGTAACACCATTACCGTTCAGTTGGATGCAGATGGTAATTATAATTTAGATAGCGATGATGTTAATGCATTGGCAAGTGGTTCTTCGGATCCAACGGGAATTGCTTCTATTCAAGTGACTCCAAATAGTTTCTCATGTAACGATGTTGGAAACAATACTGTTGTAGTAACGGTTACTGACAATCACGGTAATATTTCAAGCTGTAATACTGCAGTTGTAATTTTGGAAGATGCAACGCCTCCAAATGTATTGTGTAATGATATAACTATCCAGTTAGATGTGCTTGGACAGGCAAGTATTCTTGCAAGCCAGTTGGATGGAGGTTCTACCGATGCCTGCGGAATCCAAAGTGTATCAGCAGCCAAAACTACTTTTGACTGTTCCGATGTGGGAGCAAATACTGTTACTTTAACGGTAACCGATGTGAATGGAAATTCAGCAAGCTGTGATGCAACCGTAACAGTTCAGGACAATATCAATCCGATTGCAGTTTGTAATCCAATTACAATTTATTTGGACGCCAATGGCAACTATATATTAACTGGAACTGATATCGATAATTTATCTTTAGGTTCATCAGATAATTGTAATTTAACTAAAACTGTAACGCCAAATATTTTCAGCTGTGCTGATATTGGAGCTAATTCGGTTACATTACGAGTTACCGATCCTCAAGGAAATTATGATGAGTGCAGCACTACTATAAATGTTGTTGATAACACGAAGCCAATTGTTTTATGTCAGAATATAACAGTTGAACTTGATGCTTCAGGAAATGCAAGTATCACACCAGAACAAGTTGATAATGGCTCAAATGACGCTTGTGGAGTAAACTTGAGTTTAAACAAGACAAACTTCGATTGTTCTAATATTGGGCCAAATACTGTGACTTTAACTGTTTCCGATAATAATGGAAACAGTTCTTCATGCGATGCAATAATTACCATTGTTGATAATATTGCTCCAAACGCAGTTTGTAAGGATATTACTGTACAACTTGATGCTTTTGGTAATGCAAGTATAACAACCGATCAGATTGATAATGGATCTACAGACAATTGTAGCAGCTCACTAACATTTAGTCTCGATAAAACCAGTTTTACATGTACGGATATCGGAGAGCAGATTGTTACTTTAACAGTAGAAGACGAATATTCAAATTCTGCTACCTGCACGGCCAAGGTAATGGTAGAGGATAATATCGCGCCAAATGCAATTTGTCAAAACATGACAATTCAGTTAGATGTTAATGGAAATGCCAGCATTAGTGCAGCGGATATTGATAATGGATCTAACGATGCCTGTGGAATTGCAAACCTGGCCATAGATCAGACTAATTTTGATTGTAATCATATTGGAGCCAATACAGTAATTCTAACGGTAACAGATAATAATGGTAATGTATCTACATGTGAAGCAACTGTTACAATAGAAGATAATGTAAAACCTACGGCCATTTGTCAGAATATTACTGTTCAACTGGATGCTGATGGAAATGCAAGTATTACTCCGGCCATGGTTGATAACGGTTCAACGGACGCATGTGGTGTAAACCTTGCTTTGGATATTACTAATTTTGATTGTAATGATATTGGAGCTAACACTGTTACATTAACAGTTACTGATAACAATGGAAATGTATCTACATGCACATCTACGGTAACAGTAGAAGATCTTGTAAAACCGAATGCTATATGTAAGGATATTACAGTGCAACTGGATGCTTTAGGAAACGCAAATATCACTGCAAATGATATCAATAACAATTCATCTGATGCATGTGGTATTGCTTCGATAAGTATTGATAAGTCAACATTTAACTGTTCAAACGTAGGTGGAAACCTTGTTACATTAACAGTTACCGATAATAATGGAAATGTATCGACATGTACATCAACTGTAACTGTTCAAGATAATATTGCACCTTCTGCTATTTGTCAGGATATTACAATTCAGTTAGATGCAACCGGTAATGCTTCTATTGTTAATGCAGATATTGATAATGGTTCAAGCGACAATTGTAGCGTTGCTTCATTAAGTTTGAGTCAATACAATTTCTCATGCGAGCATTTGGGCAATAATGTAGTTACTTTAACGGTAACAGATGTGAATGGAAACACATCTGCATGTGATGCAACGGTTACAGTTCAGGACCTTATCGCTCCTGTAGCCCAATGTAAGGATATTACAGTGTCTTTGAATCGTCAAGGAAATGTGGCAGTATCTCCATCTCAGATAAACGATGGATCAAGTGATAATTGTTCGATTACCATGGAAATTTCCAAATTGGAATTGTCTGGATATGTTCCATTTGTAACTTATACTTGTTCCGATCCTTCAACACCAACAGTTTATTTAAAAGTAACTGATGCTGCAGGAAATACGGCAACATGTTCGGCTACATTGACAATTGTAGATGATCAGGGACCTACTTTAGATGATTTAACAGATAGAACAGTTACTACTGATCCAGATGAGTGTTCATATACGCATGGAGATGATCTGTGGAATCCAACAGATAATTGTGGTACTGTAACTGCTATGTCTTATTCTTTATCAGGAGCAACTATAGGTACTGGAAATACCTTAAATGGTGTTGTCTTTAACAAAGGCAGAACTACTGTAACCTGGACAGCTTCAGATGATCATGGAAATAATGATAGAGTAACTACTTTTGATGTGGTAGTTTCTGATCACCAGAATCCAGAATTTACTTCTTGTCCGGCTAATATGTCGAAACTTGCATCTAACGGAGTTACTTATGTAACAGTATCGGATATTCCTGCTGCATATTACGATGATAATTGTGCTGTAACGAAATTCGATTGGGAACTGACAGGAGCTACAACTGGATCAGGAACTGATAATAGTCCGCTAAGCGGTACAACAAATCCTCTGAATGGTGGTGATTACAACATTGGTACAACAACTCTTACATATACCGTGTACGACGATGCTGGTAATTCAGCATTATGTGCCTTTACAATCACAGTAAATGCGAGTGGAGGATCTATTGTAACGAACAAAGGAAATATAACAACCACAGAAGATAAAGGTTATGAAGATTTCACTGTGATATTGAAATCAGCACCAACAGGAACTGTTGTAATTGATGTTGCCAGTGATGATTCAGGAGAAGGTACTACTGATAAAAATAAATTGACATTTGATGCTTCTAATTGGAATCAACCTCAAACGGTTCGAGTAACAGGTGTTAATGATGATGTTGATGATGACGACATCGCGTATAATATCAGTTTATCTGTTAACAAAGCAGAAACCGATGATTTTTCAGGCTATGAGCAGGCTACTCCAACTTATGTGAATGCTGTGAATCTTGATAATGATGAAGCTGGTGTAAGCGTAACTGTAAATGATAATAGTACCAATGAGGATGGCAGTTTAGGTTCATTTGATGTTGTCTTGGATACAGAGCCAATACAAAATGTAACAATTACACTTTCCTGCGATGATTCTACCGAAGGAAATATTCAAGGTTCTACAATATTGACTTTTACACCTTCCGATTGGAGTGATGCTCAGACTGTTACTATTAAAGGTGTTGATGATGATATTGATGATGGTAATGTAATTTATAACATTAATACAGGAAATACATCTTCCACCGATCCAAAGTATGCTAATTTGTTAGTTGATAACGTTAGCATGACAAACATAGATGATGATACTGCTGATTTTATTGTAACTCCGTTGACATTAACTACTAATGAAACAGCTCCTGGCTCAGGAACATTTACTGTAGTACTTACTACTAAACCAGCCACAGATACAGATAATTATAATGTGGTGATTAATCTGGCAAGTAGTGATGAAAGTGAAGGTACAATTGACAAATCTGTGCTAACCTTCGATCATACAGATTGGAATACCCCACAAACTGTTACGGTAACCGGAGTGGAAGATGTATTGGTTGACGGAGACATTCCTTATTCAATCAACTTATCTGTTGATAGAACAAGTACGAGCGATCCAATATATAAGGATGTTGCTAAAGTTGAAGATCCACCGAATGTAAATGTGATCAATTATGACAATGATGCAGCGACTATTTCGATAAATGATGTTTCAGCATTTGAAACCAATAGTGGAACAACCGACTTTATTTTTTCAGTAACTCATTCAGGAGAACAAGTAGTAGGCTCATATCAGGTCTCCTACTATACTCAAAATGGTTCAGCAAAATCACCTTCTGATTTTACCGCAATAGGGGGATTGTTAACTTTTGATGGTAATCAGTTGAATGAGATTAAAACATTAACCCTAAAAGTGAATGGAGATCTTGCACTAGAGCCTGATGAAGCATTCCAATTAGTACTTGGAAATGTGAATCATTCGGGTCGAAATATTTCAATTGATCCAGCAGGAAAAGTAGGAACAGGAACTATTCAAAATGATGATACTTCTGAATTGTCTATTTCTGATCCGACAATTACAGAAGGTGATTCAGGTACAAAACAGCTGGTGTTTAATGTAACGCTTAGCAATCCTGTTGAGTTAGGAGTAACGGTTGATTACGCAACGGTGGATGGAACTGCTACGACTTTTAATGGGGATTATACTGCTCAGTCAGGTACTCTAACATTTGTTGGTACGGCAGGAGAAGTTCAAACCATTAGTATTCCAATTCATGGTGATGAGATCGTTGAGTTAGATGAAACTTTTTCAGTGAATTTGAGTAATGCCAAGGTCGATGGTAATGTTGATCCTTCTATCAGTATCTCTGCTACCGAGGGAGTAGGAACAGGTACAATTACAAATGATGATACAGCTACCATTTCCATTGCAGGATTTACAGTAGATGAATCCATTGGAACGGCCGACTTTACAATTACAATGGATAAAGCCGTTCAAGATGAATTTACAATTGATTTTGCTACTTCTGATGATTCAGCGAAAAATGGTTCTGATTACACGGCAGTTTCAAATTCAGGAATGACATTTGGAGCAGGTAATAGTTTAGTTCAAACAGTTTCAGTTGATATTTTGGATGGCAACATTGTTGAGCCTATAGAAATAGTAAAAGGAACAATTAATAATAAAGTTGATGCCAAAAATCAGGCAGTAATATTCTTTGGCGGAGGTTCTTCAGTTCAGGCTGATGGAACAATTCTGGATAATGATGTAGCTACTGTAGCTATCAATGATATGAGTGTTGCAGAATCGGCAGGTACAGCAACCTTTACTGTTACGATTACTGGTACGGTCCAAAATGACTTTACAGTTAATTATTCAAGTGCTGATGATACTGCAGAATCGCCATCTGATTTTACAGCAATCAGCTCAACTGAATTAACATTTGGAGGTTCTAATAATAATGTTCAAACATTTACTGTTGACATTATTGAGAATAACATTGCGGAAGCAACCGAAACATATCATATTAATCTATCTGGCTTGAATACAAATGGTCAGACTGGAATTAGTATTTCCGATGCGCAGGGCGAGGGTGAAATTACAGATAATGATATAGTCAATTTGGTTCTTAGCGGATTTAATGTAACGGAAACAGATGGTTCACAAACTCAGAATTTCCTGGTAAGCAGAAATATTGCTTCTCAATCTCCAATTTCATTGTTGTTTTCAACTGCGGAAAATACTGCTAAAGGAGGTAGCGATTATTCAGCACAATCTAATGCAGATGTAATATTAATTGCAAATTCAATAGCAAATACAAATATTCCTGTTACTGTATTGGGTGATATCATTGCAGAACCAACAGAGGATTTTACAGGTGCAATTTCATTGAATACCTTAAATGGACAGCAAGTAACAATCACAACAGCTACAGCTACAAGTATTATCAATGATAATGATGAAATGCAAGTTAGGTTAGAAGATAAAACAGTTACTGAAACCAATGGAACACAATCTGTAAATTATCTTGTAAATACTAATATAGCAGCTGAAAAAGACGTTGTTTTGAGCTTTGAGACTTCTGATGGAACAGCAAAAACAACAACAGATTATACAGCTCAGACTGGAACAGTAGTAACAATTCCAGCAGGTAGCACATCTGTTAATATTCCAGTAGATGTTCTGGGAGATCTTGTTTTGGAACCTCAGGAAAGATTTAATGGATCAATCAACTTAAGCAATGACAATAGTCAGCAAGTAAACATTGTAGACGCAAATGCAGAATATACAATCAACGACAATGATGCGGCGAGCATAACCATTGCAGATGTAAGCGTTGATGAGGATGTTGCAGGTGGCTTGGCTACATTCACTGTTGTCTTAACAGGAAATGTACAAGATGAATTTACTGTTGATTATTCAACTAGTGATAATGCAAGTGCAGTTGCAGGTTCTGATTACACTTTATCAGCAGGCACATTAATATTCCCTGCTGGTTCTGTTAATGGTACTAGTAAATCATTCACTGTTGCCATTAATAATGATAATTTAATTGAACCAACTGAGACGTATACGATAACACTTAGTAATATTACCGGTGGTTTGGTTACAATTTCGGATGCAATTGCCACAGGAACGATAATAGATAACGACAGTGGAACGATTAGTATTGATGACGTGGAGGTTTCAGAGGATATTGCGAGCGGTGAAGCAGTGTTTACCGTAAGTTTAACAGGAACTATTCAGGATGAATTAACTGTTGATTTTACAACAAATGATGGAACAGCTCATGCACCAAGTGATTATACCACAGTTTCCAATACATTAACTTTTACTGCGGGTTCATCCAATACGACCCAAAGTATTACGATTCCAATTATTAATAATTCAGTTGCCGAATCAACAGAGAATTATAATATAGATTTAATCAATATTGTAAGCAGTGGAAATGTAAGTTTTGCAGATAATCAAGCGGAAGGTACAATTACTGATGATGACGAGGTTACTGCCATAAATCTGATTGGATTTACAAAACAGGAAACCAACTCAAATATTACCCGCAATTTTGTTGCAAGTATGAATATTACGGCGCAATATCCGGTGGTAATCAGCTTTACAACAATTGAAGGGACTGCCTTAGCAGGAAGCGATTTTACATCACAATCTGAAGTTGAATACACAATCCAACCTGGTGACTTAATTGTAAATATTCCAGTGGAAGTAATTGGTGATTTGGTGAACGAACCACAGGAATCATTTACAGGTAAGATTAAAATTGTAGAAAAGAATGGGCAGCAAATTACATTAGGAAATGATACATCAATAGGAATTATAAATGATGATGATAATGCAATTGTGTCTGTTTCTGGGTTTACAATTAATGAATCAGCTGGTACTGCAGAATTCACAATCGAATCTAATCGTACGATTCAGAATGCCATTTCAGTAGAGTTTGAAACGATTAATGGTACTGCCTCGTCAGGTTCTGATTTTACTGCAATAGCTCCTACCATATTTAATTTTGGTGCTACAAATCCTATCAGCCAGACCGTAACAGTTAATCTGAATAATGATGATGTTGTAGAACCATCGGAAAATTTAATTGGTAGACTTAGTAATTTGATTTCGAACGGTCAAGATATTTCATTGGCTGGCGAAGCTTCTACGACGGAAGCAATAGGTACCATTACAGATAATGATTTGGCAAGTTTATCAATTAACGATGTAATTGTGAATGAATCAGATGGGACAGCAACATTTACAGTAAGTCAAACTGGTACAGTTCAAAATGATTATACTGTAGATTATGCATCAGCAAATTCGACAGCTATAGCGCCTTCAGATTATACTGCTATTCCTACAAGTAAATTAACATTTGGAGGATTAAACAGTTCTTCTCAAAGCATTACTGTTGATATTATCGGAAATAATATCGCAGAGCCAACAGAAGAGTATTATATCAATTTGTTTAACCTATTTGTAAATGCTCAAACAGGAATTTCCATTTCAAAACCGCAAGGTATTGGAACCATTACCGATGATGATGCCTATACAATTAGCCTGGCAGGATTCACAGTAAGTGAAACTGATGTAAATGCGAATCACAATTTTGTGGCGACCATGAGTGGCGAGGCGCAAGAAAATGTAGTAATCAATTTTACTACTACAAATGGTACTGCAACGGCAGGTGATTTTATTGCACAATCATCTCAGACCTATACTATTCTAAAGGGAACAACAAGTGTTGATATTCCTGTGGTAGTTATTGGTGATCTAAAATTGGAATCTACAGAAAGTTTTACTGCAGAAATTGAAGTTAATAGTGCAAATGAACAACAGATAACTATTGATAGTGGAAATGCCACGGCAACTGGAATAATTAATGATAACGATGTTTCAGAGGTAAGTATTGCAGCCAATGATGATGAAGCAGGTGAGCCAAATAACGACGGACAGTTTACGGTAAGCTTGAGTAATCAATCGGATGTAGCAACAGTAATTGCTTACACAATAGGTGGAAGTGCAACAGCAGATGAAGACTATACAGCTTTATCAGGCAGCATTGAGATTCCTGCCAATACAAGYAGTGGAACCATTGATGTACTTGTGATTGATAACAACATCCTGGAATCAGATGAAGAGGTAGTTGTTACTTTAACAAGTATTACATCTGGAGATSCACAAATCAGCATTGGAGCAAGCAATACAGCAACAGTAACAATTTCTGATGACGACAGTTCAGARGTAAGTATTGCAGCCAATGATGATGAAGCAGGTGAGCCAAATAACGACGGACAGTTTACGGTAAGCTTGAGTAATCAATCGGATGTAGCAACWGTAATTGCTTACACAGTAGGTGGAAGTGCAACAKCAGATGAAGACTATACAGCTTTATCAGGCAGCATTGAGATTCCTGCCAATACAAGTAGTGGAACCATTGATGTACTTGTGATTGATAACAACATTCTGGAATCAGATGAAGAGGTAGTTGTTACTTTAACAAGTATTACATCTGGAGATCCACAAATCAGCATTGGAGCAAATAATACAGCAACAGTAACAATTTCTGATGACGACAGTTCAGAGGTAAGTATTGCAGCCAATGATGATGAAG
>NZ_RZNH01000162.1 GCF_013141825.1 Marinifilum caeruleilacunae | reverse complement strand
AATTGCTTCTCTCTTTTCATTGATTCCTGTTTTGTATGGAATGATTCTGTGTATAGAATTTCCCAAGGTCTATACCTCATGGTATAACCTTTAGTGGCCAACTCATTATGAGATAAAAACCTCGCCTGCAAGTCACTAGTATATCCAATATAAATTTTATCGTATTGGGGAGAATAAAGAACGTACACATCAAACATAGCATATTAAACTACAAAAAAAGCCGAAAGTATACACTTTCGGCTGATTCTAGTAGCGGGGGCCAGACTCGAACTGACGTCCGGCGGCTGCCGGATATGAGCCCTACCAATTTGCCATTATTATATTAACTTTCCATAATTCCTTTTAATCAATTCACGAATAAAATTTCTTCCCTGATGAGATTTCAGCTGCCTCTCTCTTTTCATTGATTCCTGTTTTGTATGGAATGATTCTGTGTACAGAATTTCCCAAGGTCTATACCT
>NZ_RZNH01000161.1 GCF_013141825.1 Marinifilum caeruleilacunae | reverse complement strand
ATACTTACCTCTGAACTGTCGTCATCAGAAATTGTTACTGTTGCTGTATTATTTGCTCCAATGCTGATTTGTGGATCTCCAGATGTAATACTTGTTAAAGTAACAACTACCTCTTCATCTGATTCCAGGATGTTGTTATCAATCACAAGTACATCAATGGTTCCACTACTTGTATTGGCAGGAATCTCAATGCTGCCTGATAAAGCTGTATAGTCTTCATCTGCTGTTGCACTTCCACCTACTGTGTAAGCAATTATTGTTGCTACATCCGATTGATTACTCAAGCTTACCGTAAACTGTCCGTCGTTATTTGGCTCACCTGCTTCATCATCATTGGCTGCAATACTTACCTCTGAACTGTCGTCATCAGAAATTGTTACTGTTGCTGTATTATTTGCTCCAATGCTGATTTGTGGATCTCCAGATGTAATACTTGTTAAAGTAACAACTACCTCTTCATCTGATTCCAG
>NZ_RZNH01000160.1 GCF_013141825.1 Marinifilum caeruleilacunae | reverse complement strand
TGCACCCCTTTTTATTTTTTAATTTTTTTTAATGCATCCTAAGACGAGTCTAAACTTGGAAACCTCATAACTTTTGAACCGTGAGGAACTACGTCGCCCATAGCACCATTTCGGAAAGCCCCAGAAACCATAATGGGCGGTGAATAGGCGGCGCCAATTTTTCGGGCTCAAATTCAGCCGTTTTGACCCTCAAACGGGCTGCGGAAAGTTTTGGCACGCAAAAAAGATCGAAAGCGGATTCTCAGGGTGTTTTTGATGCTTTCTGAACGCCATTAACCTCGACGCACTTTTTCGCTCGAAACAAAATGGCAAGAAAATCATGTGGGTCCCACGGCCTCACACTTGGATTGGCTGCGAAAAGGATATGTAGAAGCGAGAGTGATGTACTGACGGGTGCGATCATACCAGCACTAATGCACCGGATCCCATCAGAACTCCGCAGTTAAGCGTGCTTGGGCGAGAGTAGTACTA
>NZ_RZNH01000159.1 GCF_013141825.1 Marinifilum caeruleilacunae | reverse complement strand
AAGCCCGTTAGCGCCGATGGTACTGCAGAGATGTGGGAGAGTAGGTCGACGCCAACCTTTAAAGAGTCTTATTCCTTATGGAGTGAGACTCTTTTTTTTTGCCCAAAAGTCAACAAACTTTCAGCTGTCAGCTCTCAGCCACCAGCTATCCACAATAATTATACTATCCAAGGTTCCTGAGCGGAGTCGGATGTTAACTTGAAATAATTGGATTGTCCAAAGGTTCCTGAGCGGAGTCGACTGCTATCTTGAAATAATTGTATTGTCCAAAGGTTCCTGAGCGGAGTCGAAGGACCGATTTACTCAAAACGTTTTGCCTCTTCCCTCCCGAATTCTATGGATAAACCAAACAATTCAGGTTAAAAATTCTTATTTAATTATGCTGCTGCTAAGTTTAGCATGTAATAGTTCTTGTCATATTCCTGACCTGAAGTAATTACGGCACAAATACGTTGCAATAGCTTGTTTCTTA
>NZ_RZNH01000030.1 GCF_013141825.1 Marinifilum caeruleilacunae | reverse complement strand
TCATGTCGGCAGAAGTCTAATTCGGGACATAGGTTACAAACCTTAAACTATCGTTAGTTTACTTCTGCTGACTGGTTAATCACCACTAAACTACAAAATCAGAAGGACTAACCATGACTATGCAAACCTAAGGGATAGCTATCGGGAGTTACTGCAGAGATGTGGGAGAGTAGGTCGACGCCAAGCTTTAAAGAGTCTTATTCCTTATGGAGTGAGACTCTTTTTTTATGCCCAAAAGTCAACAAACTTTCAGCTGTCAGCTCTCAGCCACCAGCTAACCACAATAATTGTACTATCCAAGGTTACTGAGCGGAGTCAAATATGGTCTCGAAATAATTGCATTGTCCAAAGGTTCCTGAGCGGAGTCGAAGGACCGATTTTCAAATTAAATTAGCCTTCTTTCTGTTTGATCTCTACTTGGACTTACTGAAGTGATAAAATAGACTGTCAAAATATTAATTTTAAAATGGGTGTGAATGATAATAAAAAATCCCTTTTTGTTTTCATTGAAAAAATCTGGAATAATCTCTCTTCCTATGTATATATTGATTTCTGCTTAAAAGCTCTTTTAAGGCAATTTCTTCAGGAGTATGACCAATGTATCTGGTTAATTATTATAAGTTCTTATTTGAGCATGCTACAGCATGTAGCTGTAAATAAAAAAAAGATCTTTACTATGGAATGAAATATTTACAGAGAAATGTATATAAAATAAAAAAGCAGCCACAACAAAGTTGTAACTGCTTGATTCAGAGGGTGGGCCCACCTGGGCTTGAACCAGGGACCCCCTGATTATGAGTCAGGTGCTCTAACCAGCTGAGCTATAGGCCCTCGAAAAACTTATAAAATAAAAGCAAAGCTTTATCTTTGTTTTCGGTGTGCAATATTACATATTTGTATCGAATTATTCAATAATTGAAGGAAAAAAATTATGCAAAAATATGATTCGATCCCTAATATAATCTTCGATTTTGGCGGGGTTCTTTTAAATATCGATCCACAAAGAGCAGTAGATAGTTTTGAAAAAATTGGTTTACATGATGTAGGTTTGATTAAACGCGAATATTCTCAAAATGGTTTGTTTGATAATTTAGAGAAAGGAATCGTTTCTCCCGAAGAGTTTCGAACTCAAATTAGAAAACACATCTCAAATGGAGTTAGCGATTCAGAAATTGATACAGCATGGAACTCGATGTTATTGGATTTGCCTTATGAACGATTGGAGCTTTTGAATCGCCTTAAAAAGAATCATAGAATATTTCTTCTGAGCAATACCAATATCATTCATTGGGAAGCTTATATGAGCATGATACAGGATGTACATGGTGTATGCCTGTCTGATTTTTTCGAGAAAGATTACTACTCACACAATATGGGTTTGAGAAAACCAGATACTAAAATATATACTGAGGTTTTGGAAGCTGAAGGCTTAAAGGCTGGTGAAACCTTATTCGTAGATGATATGCTTGCCAATGCTGATGCCGCACGATCGGTTGGTATGATTGCTCATCATTTAAAACTGGAAGAAGGAGAAACTGTTTTGGATCTTTTCTAATCGATCGGGACTTACTTCTTGCGAAAGCTTCCCATTGTATTATCGTAATTGATATAATACAGGCCAGATTCCAGGCTTTCAAGATTTACCTTATCGCCGAAGCCCTTAAAAATGATATTGCCATACTTGTCGTAGATTTCATACAGTGTTTCGGCGGTGAATAAAAGTTCATCTTTTACCTTTTCGGGCCCAAAACTTACTTTAGCCTTTCTGGAATCATGGCTAATTCGAGTGGAATATTTCGGATTTCCTGTATAGTCGGTTTGTGCCAACCTAAATACATTTTTACCAGTATGGGTTCTCACTTTTAACTGGTATTTGTTAATGGTAGGCAATCCGTTTCCTTCTACTTCACCAATGGTAATCCATTTGTTCCACCTGTACTGCTGAACTACAAATGGAATGGAACCACTTTCGTCGCGGGTGGTCCAATGCAGGATATCATTTTTATCTACCTGTGCACTTTGAATGGTAAAAGTGGCTTTGGGCTGTATTGCTTCTGGGTTTACAATGCGTGGTAAACAACCATTTTTATAGTGTAGAACGATATTGATTTTCTCTCCCAAATCAAACTTAAATTGCGAAAGATCAATCTCAAAGGCACTGCTACCAATTTCATCGGAAGAGGTTTGCCCGTTCACCGTTACCTGGAAAACACAATAGCCAACTCCCGAATCAGAGAAAGGATTCATTACATACACATTTTTCCCAAGATATATTCCGCTTAGCTCAAGTTTATCAGCGTAAGCGAATGAAATCAGAAATGAGAAAAAAGAAAGCAGTAGGATTTTCTTCACGCTAATTAATTAAGGATTACGTCTATATGCAAGATAGGAAACAATGTGTATTAAAAAAAAGATTTAATCACATTAATTGATATTATCGTCAATCCAATCGCCGTTGTCCTTAATGATGCTTTTAAGCTCTTCTATTGCAGTATCGCTCGGAATATTCTTGATTAAAAGTTCGTGACCTTTGTATAATGAAACCTTTCCAGGACCTGCACCAACATAGCCATAATCTACATCACCCATTTCGCCTGGACCGTTTACAATGCAGCCCATAACCCCTATTTTTAGGTGAGTGAGGTGAGAGAACTCTTTTTTCACTTCGGCAACTACATCCTGTAATTGGAATAAGGTTCTTCCACAGCCCGGACAAGAAACAAATTCGGTTTTACTTGTGCGAACTCTGGCAGCCTGTAAAATTCCAAATTCGGTAGAAAGCACTTCGCTTTGCGGCAGATTTCCTTCATTTACAATGCTGATGCCATTACCCAATCCATCGAAAAACAAACTTCCCAAATCGCAAGATGATTTAAGGTGCAAGTCTTCAAGATTTGAATCGATAAAACTGCGTTTGAAAATTACCGGAGCTTTACATCTTGCCTGTATCAATTTTAAGGCAAAAGCTCTCTGTTCGGCGAAAGCATTCTGATGGCTCGATTGACAGATTAAAACCACCTTAGGATTTGCAATGACCTTATTGATAAACGCTTGGCTTAGATCATTGTATGAACATTCCACAAAATGAATATCGCAGGTAAAGGCAGTTAGGTTATCGTTTAGAAACTCTTCAGTCTGAAACAGGGGGTAAGACTTGTCGGTATACTGATCGGCCAATTCCCAGCACTCCTGGTCTACAATAATTCCCAGATCTTCTGGATAATCTGAAAAAACCGGTTCGTAGCCATTTACATAAATATAATCGGCAGCTAACTTCCCTTTTTCCCACTCCAATGTATCCTGATCTTGCACATAACCTGCCTTTTCTGGTAAATCGGCAGTCAAATATCTTTCATGCGATAAATCGGAAAGCACAACCGGTACTTTAGAGCTTCCAATGTTCTGAACCAATAGACTTGAGCGTTTGTAGAAATTAATCAGGTCAACATCGCTGTTTTCGACTGGAGCAATTGTCTTGTGATTTTCTTTTTCGAGAACGTAATCCACCAGCTTTTTGCCTACAGGCGATTCAATTTCAGGATCTTCGGTAAGAGAGATTCTTACTGTATCACCAATGCCATCATTCAACAAGGCACCTGTTCCTACAGCCGATTTTATTCTTCCATCTTCTCCTTCGCCTGCTTCGGTAACGCCTAAATGTAAAGGAAAAAACATGTTTTCTTTTTCCATTTCGCATACCAGCAAACGCACGGTTTTTACCATCATTACCGTATTGCTCGATTTAATTGATATGGCTACATCTGTAAAGTTTTGCTCCTTACAAATGCGAAGAAATTCCAATGTAGCTTCAACCATTCCTCTTGGTGTATCGCCATAGCGGCTCATAATACGATCCGATAATGAACCATGGTTCGTACCAATTCTTAAGGCAGTTTTGTTTTCCTTGCAAATGCGCAGCAATGGAATCAATTTTTCACGAATCTTTTCCAGGTCTTCCTGATATTTTACCTCTCCGTATTCCTGGTTTTTGAAATCGGCACGCTTGTCAACAAAATTTCCTGGGTTAATTCGAACCTTATCAACATATTTAGCAGCAATTGTTGCGGCTTTCGGATTAAAATGGATATCGGCAACCAATGGCGTTTCATATCCTCTTTTTACCAACTCTTCTTTAATAAATTTCAGGTTCTCTGCCTCCTTTGTTCCCTGCGTTGTCAATCGTACATATTCGGCACCCGATTCTATCATCCTGATTGCCTGTTCAACACTGGCTGTTATATCATTGGTGTCGGTGTTTGTCATCGACTGAATTCGAATTGGATTGCCAGCTCCCATTGCTGTATTTCCAATAAATGATTCGCTCGAAACACGACGGGAATAATTGAAAAGATCTTTACAGAAATTATTATGATGTGAAAAACTCATTGCCATTGATTTGAATTGAATCACAAAGGTAGTTAATTCAATTCTGAATTATTAAATTCACAACAAATTACCTTTGTTTTGTATTCTGCCATATCTGCGAAAGCATAAAGGATTGGATTCCTATAAATAGGGTATTTGGGCAAAGAGAAAAAATAGTTTTATGTCGATTAAAGTTCAGGAAGTAAGCAAGCAATACGGAAAACAAAAAGCACTTGACAATATTAGCTTTGAGATTCAGCAAGGCGAAGTTGTAGGATTTTTAGGTCCAAACGGAGCAGGTAAATCTACCATGATGAAAATCATCACCGGATACATTCCGCAATCTGCCGGTTTGGTTGAAGTCAATGGGCTATCCATTGATGAACATTCGCTGGAAGTTCGAAAACAGATTGGTTATCTGCCCGAGCATAACCCGCTTTACCTTGAAATGTATGTAAAGGAGTACCTCGATCATGTTGCGTCTATCTATAAAATGAGCAAAAAGAAATCACGAATTAATGAAATGATTGAGCTTACAGGACTTGGGCTGGAACAAAATAAAAAGATTGCTGCCTTATCGAAAGGCTATCGACAAAGAGTGGGAATTGCCCAGGCTCTAATTCACGACCCAAAAGTTGTGATACTTGACGAACCAACTACAGGTTTAGACCCTAATCAGTTGGTAGAAATTCGAAACCTTATTCAGGAAATTGGTAAAGAAAAAACGGTAATGCTCTCTACTCATATCATGCAGGAGGTTGAAGCTTGTTGTGAAAGAGCCCTAATTATTAACAAGGGAAAATTGGTTGCCGATAAGAAAATTGAGAACCTGAACTCAGACTTATCAACCCAAATAATTGAAGTAGAGTTTGCCTCAGAAATCGATACAGCCGTATTGAATACAAACCAGGCCATATCGGCCATAAATAGTTTTGGTAAGGGCAGATATGAGCTTTCGTGTAAGGATGATATCCGTAAAGATATTTTTGAAATGGCAGTAAAAAATAAGTGGACACTGCTTGAAATGAAGAGTAAAACTCAAAATCTCGAAGATTTATTTCATGAATTAACCTTGAAATAAACCGTTTGTAATTCAGACTCATAACTCTTTATTGGCGTGGAACTGCCTGTTTTACAGCATTAGTATTTGTTAAAAAGCTCTAAAAACTCTTGTTGCAATATTGTTTCTTTCCAAAATAATGTTTTCCTTTGCCGAGAATTAAGTGGAAAGATTTGGCTGCTTGCAACCACAGAAAAAAATGCTAAATGGTGTTATTATCCTTTTTCTGCGTTAATACAACAACCAATTGCTTTCCCGTAAATTTTATTAATGAAGTACTTTTAAGTCTGGGGGACTTAGTTTTCTAAGTGGACTTTATCGTGCTCAAAACTTTTAAAATATTATGGGATATTTATTTACATCAGAATCCGTTTCTGAAGGACATCCAGACAAAGTTTCTGATCAGATTTCAGATGCTATTTTGGATAAATTGCTGGCTTACGATCCAAACTCGAAAGTTGCTGTAGAAACTTTAGTAACTACAGGACAAGTAGTAATTGCCGGTGAAGTAAAAACAAAAACTTACATTGACACACAAGAAATTGCACGCCAGGTAATCAATCGTATTGGTTATACCAAAAGCGAGTACATGTTCGATGGCTCATCTTGTGGTGTTTTGAATGCAATTCACGAGCAATCAGACGATATCAACAGAGGTGTAGATCGTGAAGATCCAATGACTCAAGGTGCTGGTGACCAGGGTATGATGTTCGGTTATGCTTCGAAAGAAACCGATGATTATATGCCATTGTCGCTTGAATTATCTCACCGTTTATTGATTGAGTTGGCTGCCATTCGTCGCGAAGGAAAGGAGATGACCTACCTTCGTCCTGATTCAAAATCGCAGGTGACCATTCAGTACAACGATCAGGATGTACCTGAAAGAGTACATACCATTGTAGTTTCTACCCAGCATGACGATTTTGGTCCGAACGATGAAGAGATGTTAGCGAAGATCAAAAAAGATGTTCGTGAAATTTTGATTCCTCGCGTGGTAAAACAATTGCCGGAAAGAGTGCAGGCTTTATTCGATAATGAATTCATTTTGCACGTAAACCCAACGGGTAAATTTGTTATTGGAGGTCCACACGGCGATACCGGCTTAACAGGTCGTAAGATTATTGTTGATACTTACGGAGGTAAGGGAGCTCACGGTGGAGGTGCTTTCTCTGGAAAAGATCCATCGAAAGTAGACCGATCTGCAGCATACGCTTCTCGTCATATTGCAAAAAATATGGTGGCAGCAGGTGTGGCTGATGAGATTTTGGTACAATTGTCGTATGCTATTGGAGTTGCCGAACCGGTAGGTATTTATGTAGATACTTACGGCAAATCGAATGTGAGCATTTCGGATGGCGAAATTGCTGAGAAGGTGAAAGAGCTCTTCGACTTACGTCCGGCAGCTATCGAGCAAAGATTAAAACTTCGTAATCCAATTTATGAAGAGTCTGCTGCTTATGGACACATGGGAAGAACGCCAAGAACAATCACGAAGAAATTCGAATCTCCTTATTTCGGAAATATCGAAGCAGAGGTTGAATTGTTTACCTGGGAAAAACTTGACTATGTTGAGAAAGTAAAAGAAGCATTCAACTTATAAGATTTTCACAAAATATGAATTAAAGCCATTCCTTTGGGAGTGGCTTTTTTTATGCGGTAAATTGATCTAAATCAGCATAGAAATAAAAAAATGAGAAAAATTTTTCGACAAGTGTAACATTTGAAAAAGATGTGCATCAAAAGGGCAAACAAACAAATTAAAAATACAGAATCATGAAATCACTTATTTTATCAATTGCCCTAGTAATAATTAGTTTCTCTCTTTTTGCTGATACCGGTTCCATTCAAGTCGATGTAGTTGGAAAAGGCAAACCAGTTTTATTGTTACCAGGATTTACCTGTCCGGGAGAAGTTTGGTCGGAAACCGTAGAGAAAATTTCCCAAAATCATGAATGTCATTTGGTAACTTATGCCGGATTTGGAGATGTGCCTGCAATAGACAGTTTATGGTTGCAAACTGTAAAAACCGATATCGATAAATACATTGCTGACAATGAGTTTTCAAATCTTTCGATTGTGGGGCACAGTATGGGTGGAACCCTGGCATTATGGTTGGCTTCGGAAAAACAATTTGATATCGAAAAAATAATGGTAGTTGATGCATTGCCCTGTATGGGAGCTATGATGATACCAGATTATTCGAGTGATAAAATCATATACGATACACCTTATAATAGAAACCTGCTGAAAATGACTGATGGTGAATTTAGTGGAATGGCGAGGAATTTTGCTGCCTTTATGAGTAAGTCTGTATCGAAACATCAACAAATTGTTGATTGGATGATGAAGGCCGATCGTAGAACTTATGTATACGGTTATACCGATTTACTGAAACTGGATTTGCGCGAGAATTTGAAGAATATTGAGTCGCAAGTTGTTATATTAGCTGCTGCAAACCCAAGTAAAAGTATGGTTGAAGGTGTTTATAATAACCAGTTTGCTGCATTAAAAACCAAAGAGATTGTTTACATCGAGAATTCAGCCCACTTTATCATGTTCGATCAATTCGAAACCTACATGAAAGAACTTAAGCAACTTTTAAACTAATGAATGAAACGTTTAACAGACTCTACAAAGAGAATTACGCTAAAGTATACCGATTGTGTTTGTCTTATGTATCGGGAAACGAAGCCTTGGCCGATGATTTAGCACAGGAAGTATTTGTTAAAATTTGGCAAAAGCTCGATCAGTTTAGAAACGAATCGCAAGTGAGCACCTGGATATACAGGATTACTGTGAACACCTGCTTAATGCACCTTCGAAAAATTAAGAAATCGCAGGAAAAAATTACCGATCAGATTCCTGAAAATCTGAGCAGCGAAACAGAGGATGGTAAAGATGATCGATTACAAATGCTCCGTGCCTGTATCCAGAAATTGAATGAAATGGGAAAGATTCTGATTTCGCTTGTGCTGGAAGAGGTGCCACAAAAAGAAATTGCCGAAGCAGTAGGACTAAGCAACGAAAATGTAAGAGTTCAAATTCACCGGAGCAAAGGAAAACTGTTCAAGTGTATGAGCAGCAAAGAAATGCAGAACCTTTAAAGCAGAGAAAAAATGAATAATTTCAAAGATATACAATCCATTTACGATGGTCAGAAATCAGCTGAACCAACAGAAATTCCCAGGGAATTACAGAAGAGAATTCAAAAAGCCGACAGCCTGGTGAACAATAGCCACATTAAGAATATCATTATCCTATCCATTACCTTGCTGGCAATTGTAGGAATCGATCGGTTTTATTTTACTGCTACCAGCACCTTATTCGAGATTGGAATCATTAGCATGATTATGGCACTGGCCATTCGAATTACAATTGAAATGTTTAGCTATCGCCGTAAGAAGAATTTAAATGTGCTTCGTAAATCCGATCTTTTTATTGCCGATTTGAAAGCTTTCTATCAATGGCGCAAGAAGATTCACCAATATCCAACCTATCTTACATTTTTACTTTACGTGATTGGTGTTGGACTATTGTTTATCGAATTTCACAACCACCTTTCGCAATTTTGGTTTGTGTTTTTCCTAATCGAGTTTGTGGTTATCATGCTGGTATTGATCATTTTCATCAGGAAAAAAATCAGGAAAGAGATAAAATCATTAAATGAGATGATAGACTTGTATGAGGTATAATCATCAAAAAAAAATCCATTCCGTTGGGAATGGATTCTTTTTATTTCTTTACTCTTCCAAGCAATCGATAGCTTGCATTCGAGATTCCCACAAAAAGCAGGAACCAGGCAAAACTGATCAATACCGCCTGAATCATTACATTCGAATCAATTAGATATTCCGGCATTGGAATTCGAATTAAAGTGGTAATGGTAAATCCAATTACAATGGAGATAAATATTTTTAATTTTCTGTTCATTTTTAAGATTTAACTTTCGCCTGTATAGGGTAATGTTGTACAGTGTCTTTAATACTTTGCTCAATATCGATAAACTCAAATTGCAAGGCATCTTTAATTTTCTGGTTCGAATATTTCCTGATGTTATGCGATGCACGCGCAGTTTCTTTGGTAAAACCTGGCTGTTTAAACAAAAATACCTTTTGCAGATAGGCCAAACGCCAACCAATTTCGGTCATTTTTGGCGATGCATATTTTGTAGGTCCTTCAATACCAATGTGTTTTGCGATGGTCTTGAATATAAACTCATAAGTACAGTCGTCGCCGTTTAAAATAAAGCGTTCGTTCACAATTTCGCTTTCCATCAATTCAATCATCGATCGACTCACATCTCTAACATCTACATAGCCAGTAACTCCTCTTGTAAAGTACTTTAAGCCATTGGCTACGGTACTAAATAAAAGTGAGCTTCCTTTGTCCCATTGTCCCGGCCCCAAAATAATAGATGGGTTTACAATAACAGCATTCAAACCTTCTTCTATGCCACGCCAAACTTCCAGTTCCGATTGGAATTTACTCAAGGAGTATCCAGAACGCTTATCTTCCGGGCTCCATGGTGTAGTTTCCTTTACCATCTCTTCTCCTTCTTCAGGTGTTCCCAGGGCAGCAATGGAGCTTACCATGCAAAACTTTCGGATTTTGCGTTCGATACAAGCATTTACCAGGTTGCGTGTTCCTTCTACATTAATATCGAGAAGGTTCTTCTTGTCCTCTTTTTTAAAGGAAACCAAAGCGGCACAATGGTAAACATCTTCAACATCGGTTAGTGCTTGCTCCAGCGAATCTGTATCCAGCATATCTCCGTCGAACCATTCAATCGAATCGAATAATCGATTTGCATCTTTTGAATAGAACGAGAAGGTTTTTCGAACCAAATCAAGATTACTGCTCGATCTTTTCAGGGCACGAACTTTTTTACCTTTTTGAAGTAAATCGATTAACAAATGCGAACCAACAAGGCCGGTTCCTCCTGTAACTAAAAGCATTGTATTGAGTTAATTTGTGTGTTTTGAATGGGTAATTTAGGATGAGTAGAAATCGTGAAGCTGAATAATTTTATCAAAAATCAGCGGTAACGAATTCATAAAATTACCCTATTTCCAATTCATTTTAATGGTTTGCTTCAGATTGTAATGCACACTCAATGGTACAGGACTGGTTCCGGCAACCGATTCAATAATTTTTTTCTGTTCGTTGGTATATTCCTTATCCGGGAAATTGAATTCTACAATTACTTCCGAAACCCTGCGAGGATCGCTGGCCATAATTTTAGTAATGTCCAATTCAGTTCCAACAATATCGATGTCATTATCGCGAGCTACAATTCCCATAATGGTCATAATGCATGAACCCAACGAGGTGGCCAGCAAATCGGTTGGCGAAAAAGCTTCACCCTTTCCCCTGTTATCGGTTGGAGCGTCGGTAAAAATTTTGTTTCC
This sequence comes from Marinifilum caeruleilacunae, assembly GCF_013141825.1. Taxonomy (GTDB): domain Bacteria; phylum Bacteroidota; class Bacteroidia; order Bacteroidales; family Marinifilaceae; genus Marinifilum; species Marinifilum caeruleilacunae. The sequence continues at coordinate 58,086 of NZ_RZNH01000030.1, read as the reverse complement.
CGATTGCAAGTGAATGCACTCGGTGCGTAAATCTCCAAGATATTTGGATTTAATCGTAGTCATAATGCTTAAGTTTTTTGTGAAAGCAATAAATTTTATTGTTGTAATTAGTATTCAATTCAAATATAGCAAAAGCCTGTAGATGGATAAATATGCAGTAAGAATTCATTTTAATTTTTCTGCCGGCTTTTCTTGATAATATGCCCTTAATCTATATGCTTCTTTTTGCTAAGTCGATGAAAACCTATCACTTGTCGATTCTCATATGGCGTTTGTCGATATCGATAGGTTTACATAGTAGTAATCATTATAATTATTAACAATTGTTATAATTGGCCTATGTCACACTGATTTAAGGTTGTTTTTGTTAATTAAAATGCTAAAAAAATGAAAGTAAAAAGTGTTTTCAAAGTATTATTACTAATGCAATTGATATGGTTGAGTGCTTGTAATAAAAGTGATGAAACTGAAATTAAAAATGATAATTTATTGTCAGAAACTGAAATTAGGGATATTGGAGTTAAGCATAATGAAGCCCTAGGTTTCGTTTTCAAAAGTTTATTAGCCCAGAAAGAAACAGGTACTAAAAGTTCTATTGATGTTGAGACTGTAATAAAGAATGGATTACATGAAATATTGTAGTACCCAATTTACAGGAGAAGAATTAGATAACGCCATAAATTATCTAAATCAGGAGGTTGAAAATTATTTTGGAAAAGTGAAAACTTCGAATTCTGATAAAGTCAATTATACTCCTTCTATTCTATCAGTTATAAATGAAAATAGAGATGAGTTTTCTGAGTTACAAATAAAATATCTATTACAATGTGAGTCTATTTTTATGCTAGATGAATCTGCCAATTTAAATATTGTATTAGAAAAGCTAGAGAATTTGGAAAGTTGTATAAAAAGGGATTTATCAAAAAAGGAAACTCAGGTAGTAATGATTTATCTGGAGGTTGTTAAATCATCCATTCAATATTGGAATGAAAATTTTTTGAAATGGGATGCAATTTTTTCTGAGGGTAAAGCTAAAAGCTTTTGGGATGACGTGCAATCAAAAAAGTGGTGGAATGAAGTATGGCGAGTTACAAAAAAAATAGCCATTGAAGATGCCATTGGAGGAGCAGTTGTGGGAGTTGGAGCCTTAGCTGTAAATACAATACCTGGATTTGGACAAGTTGCATATGGTTCAGCAATTTTTTTAGGAGCGTCATCTCAAAGTGCTTTTGCTGCTATAGATATAGCAAGAAATTATGATTGTGAGATAGTTATAGATGCTCCTGTAACTATTGCAGATGTTTTAAGAAATGATGTGCATCTGCATGGTATATGCTGATAATTTAAATCAAATAGAAACTTATAGCGAAAATGAAGTTGATTTATCTAATGTAGCATTGTATGCAGAATTGGATTCTTATTTATATAATCATCCTGACTTTGATAAGGAAAATCAGCTAATTTATATATATGCCTTTTGTTCAAAAATTGATTCTTGTATACTAGAAAAGCATTTAGATGAAATTGAAGACAAATCAACAGAAATAGAAAGAATATTAGTTGGAAGTACTACTTATAAAAATTTGAGAGTAAGACCACTACTAGGATATCTATAGCATTAAAACATTTATCATGAAAAAACTAAAAGAATATTTAATATTTATCTTTATTTTCTTTTCTATTCAGGCTGTTTGTTACATAAGTATTGATTTTATTTTCTATGATATTGTTGATTTTAATAAGATTTTAAGAGTTAGTGGAATTACAAGTTTTATTCTTCTTACTGCTAAAATACTTGGTTTCTTGGATAAGTAAATAAAACAAAGTTTCAGAGAAGATAAAGCATATGCTAACATTCAAAAAAGATAAGAAAGGATCGTAAAAATAGTAGCACACACTCTTCAAGGGTTTGAATATGTTCCCGAAGATGAAATTGATATGATCCCAATTTTAATTGGAGTTGTTATATACGTTTTGATACTTTTTCTCGACAGAAAGATTCATTGGTGGAATTGGATAAAGAAGAAACTCACATGTATAAAATAGGAGGCTTATTCAAGCCAGGAAAAGTTTCATGACCACAACAGAAGCTCAATCTCTGCAGATTGAGCTTTATTTTGTTTGAAATACTTTCAATTTTAAAGCGAAATTTATCTATTAATTCCGAATTATAAGCAAGATGAACAAAATGCGATTTTCTCTCTAGTGAGATGCTGATTAAAAAACTGTTAGCGCTCTGATTATACTGGAAATATGGTCATTCGCTTTTGTATTTTTTCTATATTTGTAAACTTTTTATACCATATATTCAAATTAGTAAACCGGTATAATGGCGATATGCATTTGTTAATCAGTATCAAGCTTGTGCAGATAATGATTCTAACAAATGATAATCGGTGTTAGAAAATACTAGATTAAATTAATATAAATGAGCACGAAATTTCCAGAATACAAGAATTTTAATCTGTCGCAGATTAATAAGGATATCTTAAAAGATTGGGAAGAAAACAAGACTTTTGAGAAGAGTTTGGAGACCCGTGAAGGTCATCCATCGTTTGTTTTCTACGAAGGGCCACCTTCGGCGAACGGAATGCCAGGTATTCACCACGTAATGGCTCGTGCACTTAAGGATATTGTATGTCGTTACAAAACCCTTAAGGGCTTTCAGGTGAATCGTAAAGCAGGTTGGGACACACACGGTCTGCCTGTTGAACTTGGTGTAGAAAAAGAACTGGGAATTACGAAAGAGGATATTGGTACAAAGATTTCGGTTGACGAATACAACGAAGCATGTAGAACCAATGTAATGAAGTACACCCGCGAGTGGGAAGATTTGACTTCAAAAATGGGATACTGGGTGAATATGGAAGATCCATATATCACTTACGATAATCGTTATATCGAAACACTTTGGTGGTTGTTAAAGCAATTGTTCGAAAAAGATTTGCTTTACAAAGGATATACCATCCAGCCATTCTCGCCTGCTGCAGGTACTGGTTTGTCAACTCACGAGCTGAACCAGCCGGGTTGCTACAAAGATGTTAAGGATACTACTGCTGTGGGTATGTTTAAAGTTGCCCGCGACGAGAAAAGTGAATTTTTATACGAAGGTATTGATTGCGATGCTTACTTTATTGCATGGACCACTACGCCTTGGACACTTCCATCGAATACCGCATTGGCAGTTGGACCAAAAGTGGATTATGTAAGAGTACGTACATTCAATCCATATACAGGAATTCCATGTGTGGTAATTCTTGCAAAAGACCTGTTCTACAATTTCTTCGATAAAAAATATGAAGGCTTGGAATTGGGCGAATACAAAGCTGGCGACAAACGTTTAACTTTCAAAACTCTTTCTGAGCACAAAGGAACCGATTTGGAAGGAATTCGTTACGAACAGCTAATGCCATTGGTAAAACCGGAAGGTGACGCTTTCCGCGTAATCCTTGGTGATTTTGTAACCACCGAAGATGGTACAGGTATCGTACACATCGCTCCTACTTTTGGTGCTGATGATGATAGAGTAGCGAAAGCAGCAAATATTTCTCCACTAATTCTTCGCGATAAGGAAGGAAAGATGCAACCAATGGTTGACCGTACTGGTAAATTCTTCTTGATCGAAGATTTGGATCCTGAGTTTGTTAAGAACTTTGTGAATGTGGATGCTTATGGTGAATACGCAGGTCGCTTTGTGAAGAATGCTTACGATCCGAAATTAACAGAGAAAGATCCTACTTTAGATGTAGATATCGCCGTTTCTTTGAAGAAAGACAGCCTGGCATTTAAAGTGGAAAAGCATGTTCACAACTATCCACACTGTTGGAGAACCGATAAGCCGGTACTGTACTATCCATTGGATTCATGGTTTATCAAAACAACGAAAGTTCGCGATCGCATGATCGAACTAAATAAAACCATTAACTGGAAGCCTCAATCAACAGGTGAAGGTCGTTTTGGGAAATGGTTGGAAAACCTTCAGGACTGGAACCTTTCTCGTTCTCGTTACTGGGGAACTCCGCTTCCAATTTGGGTAAGCGAAGATCGTACTGAAATAAAATGTATTGGTTCGGTTGCTGAACTGAAAGCTGAGATTGAAAAATCGATAGCGGCAGGTTTCATGAGCGAAAATATTTTGGCTGATTACGTGGAAGGTGATAACTCAAAAGAGAATTACGAAAAATTCGATTTGCACCGTCCGTATGTTGATGGCGTATACCTTGTTTCCGAATCAGGAAAGAAATTGGTTCGTGAATTGGATTTGATCGATGTTTGGTTCGATTCAGGTGCGATGCCATATGCGCAACAGCACTATCCGTTCGAAAACAAAGAGGAATTCGATAAGCTATTCCCTGCACAGTTTATTGCCGAGGGTGTTGACCAAACTCGTGGATGGTTCTTTACACTTCATGCAATTGCTACCATGTGTTTCGATGGTGTAGCTTTCGAAAATATCATTTCAAATGGTTTGGTATTGGATGCAAAAGGAAACAAGATGTCTAAGCGTCTTGGAAATGCTGTTGATCCTTTCGAAACCATTGAGAAATATGGTTCAGACCCATTACGTTGGTATATGATTACAAACGCTCAGCCATGGGATAACCTGAAATTTGATTTAGGTGGTGTTGAAGAAGTTCGTCGTAAATTCTTCGGAACACTTTACAATACTTATAGCTTCTTCCAGCTGTATGCCAACATCGATGGATTTAACTATTCAGATGCTGATATCAAGATGGAAGATCGTCCTGAAATTGACCGTTGGATTCTTTCTCTTCTAAACTCATTAATTAAAGAAGTAGAAGAATGTTACGAAGCCTACGAGCCAACTCGTGCTGGTAGAGCAATTCAGAACTTTGTAAACGAAAACCTTTCGAACTGGTACGTTCGTTTGTGTCGTAAGAGATACTGGGGTGGAGAATACGATACCGATAAGATTTCGGCTTACCAGACTCTTTACAAGTGTTTGGAAACCATTTCTGTTCTTGCATCTCCAATTGCTCCATTCTATATGGATCAGTTGTTCAAAGATCTGAATTCTGTAACAGGGCGTTATTCTGAGGAATCAGTTCACCTTGTAGATTTCCCTAAATATAACGAGGAAGAAATCGATAAGGCATTGGAAGAAAGAATGGACATGGCACAGAAGATCTCTTCTATGTCTCTAGGATTACGTCGTAAGGTGAAAATTCGTGTTCGTCAGCCACTTCAAAAAATCATGATTCCAATTTTGGATGAGAGCATGGTTCCACAGTTAGAAGCTGTTAAGAACATTGTTCTTTCAGAAATTAACGTGAAAGAAATGGAATTCATTACCGATACTTCGGGTGTATTGGTGAAGAAAATCAAGCCAAACTTTAAGACCTTAGGTCCTAAACATGGTAAGATTATGAAACAAATTGCTGCTGCTATCGGACAAATGACTCAAGAGGATATTGTTGCTTTTGAGAAGGCTGGAAGCTACGCAATTACTGTAAATGAGGAGAATGTAGATCTTACTTTGGAAGATGTTGAAATCATTTCGGAAGACATTCCAGGATGGTTAGTTGCCAACGAAGGGAAACTTACTGTGGCAATGGACGTAAACATTACTGAAGAGCTAAGACAAGAAGGTATTGCTCGTGAATTTATCAACAGAATTCAAAACCTAAGAAAGGATAGCGATTTCGATGTGACTGATAAAATCAAGCTTGAAATTATGATGCATGATTCAATCAACGATGCGGTACTTGCTCATAAAGAATACATTGGAAGCCAAACCTTGGCTGTGAGCGTTGAACTGGTAGAAAAATTAGCAGAAAACGAAGCGAAGGCGGTAGAGATAGAACAAGGTGTAGAAAGCTTCATTAAGATTGAAAAAGTTAGTGAATAATCGATTTTTTGTTATCTTTAGAGAACGAAATAAACTATAGAAGCAATGACTGAAAAGAAGCGATATACAGACGAGGAGTTGCAAGAATTTAAAGACTTGATCAACTCAAAACTTAGTAAGGCCAAGAAGGATTACGATACATTAAAAGCTGTTATTTCTAATAGCTCAGGTAACGATATTGAAGATACATCTCCAACATTTAAAGTTTTGGAAGAAGGTGCTTCAGTTCTTTCTAAAGAAGAGGCTGGCCGTTTGGCACAGCGTCAGGCTAAGTTTATCTCTCATCTGGAAGCCGCTTTAATTCGTATCGAGAATAAAACTTATGGTATCTGTCGCGAAACAGGTAAGCTTATTGCTCCTGAAAGATTGCGTGCAGTGCCTCACGCTACTTTAAGTATCGAAGCTAAGAACAAGCAGTAAATTATTCAACTCGAATATATAAAATGATTGGAAGAAGAGATTCTTCCAATCATTTTTGTATAGAAGCAAAGGTTTTTATTTCTTTAAATCCTGAAAAACACGAACAAAACATTTTAAGATATGTCGCTATTTAAAAAATCGGTAGCATTTATTGTTGTACTTCTGATTTTAGATCAGGCCATAAAAATCTGGATTAAAACCAATATGATGTTGGGCGAAGAATTTTCGGTTTTTGGAGATTGGTTCATGATCCACTTTATTGAGAACAACGGTATGGCCTTTGGTATGGAACTGGAAGGCGAGTGGGGAAAAATGCTATTAAGCCTTTTTAGAATTATCGCTGTTTGCGGAATTGGATGGTATTTACATGATATCTGTAAGAAGAAAGCTCCAATGGGATTAATTGTTGCAATCTCATTGATTTTTGCCGGTGCAATGGGGAATATCATCGATAGTGCTTTTTACGGCATGATATTCAACGATAGCTATTACCAGGTGGCACAGTTCATGCCCGAAGGAGGTGGTTATTCAAGCTTTTTGCACGGAAAAGTTGTTGATATGCTTTATTTCCCATTGGTAGAAGGAAATTTCCCGGAGTGGTTCCCATTTTGGAAAGGGGAACACTTTATCTTCTTCCGCCCGGTTTTTAATATTGCCGATTCTTACATCACAATTGGTGTGGCGTTTATTCTCTTGTTTCAGCGCAATTATTTCGTAAAAGAAGACCATCAATAGTCGAAAATATAATACAAAGAAAAAGCCCTTGAAAAAGGGCTTTTTTTTATGACTTTGCCTGAGCAGCTTTTCTTCTGCGTTGGGCTCTAAAATAATTAATCTGACTACGTAAACTCCAAATACCTCCCAAAATTACTACCAGGAAGACCCATTGTTTACGTCCCCAGCCTGCATCTCCAAAAATGCCTTTCGAGAGCATTACAATGGCTGTAATCACCAATAAGCTTGTTAAGAGGGCAGCAACATGTCCAATGGCTGCATTTTCTTTCCTGATTCCTGGAGTGCAAAAGAATAAAATGACTCCAAAGAATAGTGGAATTAAGGCTGTAAATTGCCAATCTCCCATTTCGTAGTACCTGGCGACAAAACCAAATGCGCCTGCCAGTATGAGTATCAACGAGTATACTTTATTAACTTGATATGCTTCTTTCATGTTTGTTATTTTTATTTAGAAAAAATCTAAATACTAAAATACAAAAAGTCGGGAATATTCAAAACCTGTTGTTTATGAAAAAAATAACAAAGCCATTTTAAGGATCAACATGCTAAACAAATAGGCATCAGTAAATTATTCAAAGCCTATATAAACCATTCCATTTTCCACTTTTACCGGGTAAGTTTTGAGTTGATATTCTTTATCAGAGAAACATTTCCCATTTTCCAGCGAAAAAGATCTTTTGTGTAGGGGACACACTACCTTTGGATGTCCATCGCTATCACCCGTAAGTCCCCTTGCAATTACCATTTCAGCCTTATGGGGACATTTGTTTTGGGTGGCAAACCATCGGTTTTCATTGCTGAAATGAAAAATTGCGATTTGTTCACCCTTAATTAAAACAGCAGCACCGCCATTTGAAGGAAATTCCTCAACCGGAGCAGCCTCTATCCATTGATATTCTTCTGTTTTCATAGCGTTTACTTACTTAGCAGGCATTTTCTGATCCCTTAGTGAAACAAATTTGATACTCTCATCCTTTTGATCGGTGTTTACAAACTGGCGGAATTTTTTTCTCAGCTCAGGTGATTTTACCACCTCTGTCCACTCACATTTATAGTGTGAGAGAACTTGATCCATTTCAGTCTCCAATTTGTCACCAATGCTTAAACAGTCGTTTATAACAACATCTTGCAGGTATTTTAAACCACCTTCCAAATTGCTCAACCACTTTGATGTGCGTGTTAACGGCTCGGCTGTTTTGATATAATACATCAGGAAACGATCAAGATATTTTATGACCAATTCCTTACTTAAATCGGAGGCAAGCAGATCGGCATGACGAGGATTTGCACCACCATTTCCACATACAAACAGGTTCCAGCCTTTTTCGGTAGCTATAATGCCAAAATCTTTGCTCCTGGCTTCGGCACATTCGCGAACACAGCCCGATACACCTCCTTTTAATTTGTGAGGTGAGCGTAATCCTTTATAACGGTTTTCTATTTCAATGGCAAAGGAAACTGAATCATGCATACCAAATCTGCACCATGTTGAACCGACACAACTTTTTACTGTTCGAAGCGACTTTCCATAGGCATGTCCACTCTCAAAACCACCGGCTATCAATTCTTCCCATATAATTGGCAGCTGATCTACTCGTGCACCGAATAAATCAACACGCTGACCTCCCGTTATTTTGGTGTACAAGTCATATTTCTTGGCTACCTGCCCAATAAGTATCAGCTTGTCTGGAGTAATTTCACCACCCGGAACGCGAGGAACAACCGAGTAAACACCACCTTGCTGAATATTGGCCAGAAAGCGATCATTGGTATCCTGTATGGTATCTTGTTTTACAATTAAATCGTTCCAAATGCTTGCCAGTAGCGAAGCAATTAAAGGTTTACAGGTTTCGCAGCCTGAGCCTTTACCATACTGTTTCAAGAGCTCATCAAAAGTTTTTATTTCATTTACTTTGATGATATCATACAACTCTTGTCGGGTATAATCAAAATGTTCGCAAATGGTTTTTCTAACTTCCAGGCCTTGAGATTTCAAATAGTGGGTCAGAATATCGTCCAGCATGGGAATACAACCGCCACAGCCTGTTCCTGCTTTGGTACATTTCTTAATTAAAGGAACTGTTTGGGCTTCGTCCATTTCAATGGCCATTTCAATATTTTCCTTACTGATATTTTCACAAGAACAAATGATCGCACTACCAGGAAGGTCGGCCACGCCAATTCCTGCAGAACTATCACCTCCCCTGGCACCCAGAATAAAATCTTCCGGATTTGCCGGTAAAGGCATCTTGTTGTTGACCACCTGTTTCAAAAGATTAAATTCTTCACTTTCGCCTACCAGGATGCCTCCAAGTAAATATTTGCAGTCTTTAGTGATATTAAGACGCTTGTAAATTCCACTTGCCTTGTTTTCGTAAATGATGGTTTTTGTATTTTCATCCTTCACCATTGCATCTCCAAAACTGGCCACATCGGTTCCAATTAGTTTTAATTTTGAAGAGAGATCAAATCCTAAAAATTCTGAAGAACCATTTTGTAAATTGTCGATAAGTACTTCGGCCATTTCGTAACATGGAGCCACCAATCCCCATACCATTTCGTGTACCACAACACACTCACCAATTGCAAAAATGGAAGGATCTGCGGTTTCCATTCTGCTGTTTACAAGAATACCTCCCCGCGGATGAATCTCTAAGCCAGCGGATTTTGCCAGTTCATCCCTTGGCTTAATGCCTGCCGAAATAATAAGTAAATCAGTTTTTAAGTTCGATCCATCGGTAAACTGCAGGGCTTCGATTTTGTCTGAGCCAATAATTTTTTCGGTGCTTTTATTCAACAATATTTCCAGGTCTAATTCCTGTAGTGTTGTTTTCAGGATTTCCGCAGCCCGATCATCCAATTGTCTAGGCATAAGTCGAGGAGCAAATTCTATGATACTTGTTTGTAGCCCATCGTCTAAAACCGCCTTGGCAGCCTCTAAACCTAACAATCCACCACCAATAATTGCAGCTTTTTTTGCATGTGGCACATATTTTTTGATTTCATCGATATCGGAAAGAGTGCGATATACAAACACACCTTTTTTATTAAGCCCGTTTATTGGAGGAACAAAGGCAGAGGAACCGGTAGCCAATACGAGAATATCGTAGGCATAGCTTTTTCCCTGTTCAGATAAGACACTCTTGCTTTCACGATCAATTTGCACGATTTTTTCATTGGTTCGTAGATGAATTTTATTCTCCAGATACCAGTTGGACGGGGCCAAATACAAATCATCTGCTTGTGTTCCTGTATAATATGAACTTAGGTGTACACGATCGTATGCCGGATGTTTTTCTTCTCCAAATACCAGCAATTCGTATTCATGTCTTAATGATGAGGCAACAAATTTTTCGCAGAATTTAAAGCCTGTCATTCCATTTCCTATCAGTATTATTTTTTTCATCATCAGAGGTTTTTAAAGTGTTGATTGATATGCATTTTAAACTGTCTCCCACATTTCTGTTTCCACAAAGTCTGATTTTGCACTATCGCAAAGCTGGCAACAATAATCTTCTTGTAATAGTTGAAATGGTGTACCAGCTTCAATGTTCGCCAATTGATCCCCATATCGTTCATCGTAAACACTATGGCAATTGCTGCATTGATATACCGTAAAAGCTTTGCTTTCAGTCCTCTCGTTTTTGGCTAATTTTTGGGTGTTATAATGAACAAATTGAAAGGCAGAATATTTTTTGGAGAGCTCATATAAGCTTGCCGGCAAATCTTTTTTACTGAGTTTAATGGCATAGCTAACATATTTGTTATTGTTCGGATTAAAGTCCATTGCATATTCAATCGTATAGCTGCGTGTAAAATCAAGGCTTCCAAGAAATGGGAATCTGCCCTTTGGTCGTATCACGATAGTGGTTAATCTTTCATCAATCTTCCTTTGAATGGAAAATGACAATCCATAAGTTCTGATATCGAGCTGATCGAATTTGGAAACGATATATTGCTTCAATTGTAGAGCAAGCTTATCCAGTAAGGGGAGATGCCAGTTCAGTTCGAAAGAGGAGTGACGCATGTTGAGTCCGTAACGACCTATTAATTCATCCCAATACATTTTATCTTTTGAATTAATGTCTCTTATAATGAGTGTTTTCCACGGGGTAAAGCTAATTTTACCCACATTGGTTTTTCTGCAGAGTTCACACAGTTCTTTTAAAAATGGAATGGGGTACTGGTTGTTTCTCCAGTACAGGCCAATCCAATACAAATCTTTCCCATCTACCTTATTGAATCCTTCGTAGTAAGGGAAAAATCCTTCAGGCAAAATGATTTTCTCATCGCTCGTTAGTGTATTCTTTTGTAGGTGTATTTTCTCTATTTCCTTAACAAGTAATTCTTTGCATGTTAGGTTCTTCTGAATAATCACTTTTTCGAGCTGGCGGGCAAACTGGGCGATGTCATCGGTAAAAATTAATCCAGGCCAGTGTTGTAGATTTTTATCAGCAGCCAGATTCAAATAAAGATGCCAGTAATTGGCAGTTTCGGAGGCAACAAAATTAAGCTGTCCATAAAAAAGAGGCATCATATTTTGTTTAGGATCAACAATATTGATTCGCAATTGATGTGTATCATTAAATTGTTCCAGAACCTTAAGGTAAATGCCAGAGTATAGCCAGCTTGTAGAGGGAAGAATATCAACACAAACAAAAGAGGAAACAATATTCTGAACTGCCGATCCTTTTTTCTGAAGCGAAAATTCTGTTCTGTGTTCGTGATTTTGATTCATTGGACAGGAAAACAAAATATCTTGCCTGGAGCCCAGGTGGATGTATTGGTTTCCGAAATTTTCGGCAAAAGAAATAATATCGTAGAAAAGAGCAGGAGATAAAGTTCCTCCCTTAATTAATACACGAGACAGCTCATTTGACTTTTTCATATTGCTCATTTTTGAGTTGATCATTCAGAATTTTTTGAATTTCGGGTCTACAACTGCCACAGCCTAAGCCGGCATTGCTTTTCTCGCAGATTTCATCAAGATCCTTCACACCAGAACCAATTAAATTTTCGATATTCCCTTCTCCTACCTGGTTGCAAGAGCACAGAATTTTACCAATCACCGGTTCAATGGCTTTGCCGGTTCGCAATAGTTTATTTCTCAGGTCAGATAATTCTGTTTTTTGTACAATGAGCTTCTTGAATTCAGCAAATTCCGCCTTGTCTCCCATAAGAATTGAACCTACCAGAACATCATTTTTAATGATGCATTTTTTGTAATACCTGGCCTTTTTATCGGTGAAAACAATTTCTTCATAGCTGGGATCATTCTCAGGAAGTTTGGTTAAACCGATGGAACAAAGATTTATACCTGGAAATTTGAGCATATTCATGGCTTCACTTCCGTGATAAGAAGACATTGGATTTCCATTCAGATGATTCGCCAGTATGCTTGCCTGCTCTTCAGCTGCTGCTGTTATTCCATACATTTTGCCATGTAGTTCGGCAATTTCACCTATGGCAAATATTGATTCGTTGCTGGTTTTCAGATGTTCATCAATTATAATTCCTCTACGACAATCAAGTGCATCTTTTGCAAATTCAATATTCGCTTGAGTACCAACAGCAAATATCACCGCATCGAACAAACTTCTTTTGCCACTGCTAAAACTTACCTGATACCTGTTCTCCTCGGTTGTCAGGAGTTGATTAATTTCATCATTTAGTAACAAGTGGATTCCCTTTTCGATTAGGATTTCAGAGAGCAATTGACTGGATACATCGTCCAGTTGGCGATCCATTAATCGGGAACTTCTGTTTGCTAAGGTGACTTGCATTTCGAGTTCCAATAAAGAGGCTGCCACTTCCAAACCCAGTAAACCTCCACCAACAATCAATACACGATTTCCCTTAGAAATTGAATCCTTCAACCGATCGGCATCTATTTTATTTCTGATCGTGAAAATCTTAGGATGTTTCATCCATTCGGAATTTAGTACATATGGTTTCGATCCGGTTGCAAGTATCAGTTTATCATAGCTAAAGGTCTTTTTTTGTGAACAGCTAATTGTTTTGTCATCCGTATTGATATTTTCAAGGCAAAGCTCTATTTCAATTCTGATATTCAGATTTTTTATTTCTTCTACGCTTGCTTTCTGAAGATTTTCCCAACTCGATTGTCCTGAAATGTACTCAGGCAACAATATCCGATTGTAAAAAGGATGTTTCTCTTTCGAGATCACCACAATTTCATCTCGTTTATTTTTTTTACGAAACGATTGAATAAAGTGTAAGGCAGCAGCTCCTGCTCCAGCGATTACGATTCGCTCCTTTGCTTTTTGGAATTTTGATATTGAAACAGCGGTAAATTTAAAATCAGGCTCTTTGGATATAGGATCTATCAAGTCATTGGTTAAGTTGTTGGCCCTGGCCAAATCACCCGATAAAACTTTTCCCCAGTGCATGGGTAAAAAAACAACTCCCGACCTGATATCTGTAGTAATTTTGGCTGGAACCTGCACCTTACCATTTGGCCCCTTAATTACAACAATGTCATCTTCTTCAATTTTGTACTTTTGGGCATCAGAAGGATGTATTTCTACAAAGGCCTGATTGATGTGCTGCTTTAGTTTTTGAACCTTACCCGTTTTAGTCATTGTATGCCATTGATCTCGAACTCTGCCGGTGGTCAAAATCAGCGGATACTCTTCACTTGATGCCTGTGATTCATTGTGGGGTTCAACAGCAAATAAATTGGCTTTATTATTATGCGTATTAAACTTATGGTCGCTGAAAAGCCTTTTTAAACCTTTTCCATTTTTATAGGGCCATTGAACCGATCCTATTTGATCTAAACGTTCATAGGTTAATTCTTCAATAGATATACTTGTCCCTCTTGTCAGGAGTTTGTATTCGTTAAAAACTTCTTCGGCATTCTTGAAGTTAAATCCGCTATAGCCCATTTGTTTCGCTACCCGGCAAATGATTTCGTAGTCGGGCAGTGCCTCTCCTGGAGGATCTATTACCTTATTTAGGTTGGTAACTCTACGTTCTGAGTTGGTCATGCTACCCTCTTTTTCCAACCAGCCGGCAGCCGGTAGAATCACATCTGCGAAAGCCATTGTATCGGTATTGGCATAAATGTCCTGAACAACCACAAATCTGGCTTTTTTAAGTGCACTTTCTACTTTCTTCGAGTTGGGCATACTCACCAGTGGATTGGTACAAATAATCCAAATGGCTTTTAATTTATCCTCTTCAATTGCATCTATCATTTCGGTAGCTGTGTAACCAGCTTTTAAGGGAATCTCTTCAACACCCCAAAAATCGGCAACTTCCTTTCGATGATTTTCATTGTTCAGGTCGCGGTGAGCTGGAAGCAAGTTGCTCATGCCACCTACTTCTCTTCCTCCCATTGCATTAGGCTGTCCAGTTAATGAAAAAGGGCCTGCTCAGACTTTACCAATTTGACCTGTAATTAGAGATAAATTGATCAATGATAAATTTTTGTTGACTCCAATAACAGATTGATTAAGACCCATTGCCCACATCGGGATGTAGCCTTTGGCATTTCCAATAAAAGAGGCAGCCAGGCGAATATCCGCTTCTTTTATCCCACACTTATCGGCATACTCCTTCACGCTAAGTGTCATTACCTGTTTCTGGTACTCCTCGAAACCATTTAGGTGTTTACTGATATATGATGAATCGATAAAATCTTCTTCAATCAATATTCTGCCAATTGCATTGTTTAAATAAATATCGCTTCCCGGTTTCAATTGTAAATGCAGGTCGGCCAGTTCGCAAGTTTGTGTTCTGCGAGGATCAGCAACAATAATTTTTACATTCGAATTGTTCTTTTTTCTCTCTTCAATTCGCCTAAAAAGAATAGGGTGGCACCAGGCCGGATTGGCACCAGTTATGAAAAAACAATCGGCAAAATCGATGTCTTCGTAGGATATTGGAACCAAATCTTCGCCCACTTGCATTTTATAACCTACTACGGCAGAGCTCATGCACAGTCGCGAATTGGTGTCGATATTGTTTGTGCCCCAAAATCCCTTGGCCAATTTGGTGGCCAGGTAATATTCTTCGGTAAGACACTGTCCCGAGACATAGAAGCCAACCGAATCGGGACCAAATTTCCTGATTAAGGATGTAAAAACCTTGGCTACCCTGTCGATTGCTTTGGGCCATTCAACTTGTTGCAATGGGTAAGATTTTGCCATTCGTACTTTTGGGTACAGTATGCGATCGCTTTTGTTATTTACAACATGATGCAGGTTTAATCCTTTGGAGCAGAGCTTTCCTTTATTTACGGGATGATTCGGATCTCCTTTTATGAAAACTCTACCATCGGAAGTACGGCTTACAAGAATTCCACAGCCCACACCACAATAGGAGCAGGTCGATTTGTATTCGTATTTCATGCAGTTCAGATTTATACCGATAAATAATTAGTGACATTACCACATCAACTATGTATATGCCGAATTCAAAAGAATAGGGATAGTTTGATATGATCTCTAATTAATTATCGGTATGTGAGTATTTGCCCTTTTCAAGGGCTCCAAGTAAAAAACCTAAGGAGTTACACGTAATTTCACCTTTTCTTGGTTCAAACTCGCAATCATTTCTTTTTGAGCATCTGTTTCGGCCTTTTCGGAAAATCGAATGGCAAATGCAAAGAATGAAATTACGGCAACAACAATTCCGATTACCAGCAGGGCCTGTTGGTAGGAAACATCCTCCATCTTGAAAAGAAAACCTGCGGCAACAGCACCAGCATTTCCTCCTGCACCAACAATTCCGGAAACAGTACCAATGGCCTTTTTATTAATAAAAGGTACAACCGAAAAAGTGGCACCTTCCGACATCTGGACAAAAAGGCTAAATACAATCATGGTACCGATTGCCAAAGGCAGTATGCTCATCCTGCTAAAGAGGATGAGGGCCAAACCTTCAAGTAGCAAGGTGATAAAAAGGAAATATACTCTTCCTTTTAAACCCCATTTAATGCCCGATTTGTCACCTAATATTCCTCCTAATGAACGTGCAAACAAATTCATCAAACCAAACAAACCGGCAATTAAACCTGCCATTTTTACATCAAGATGAAAATAATCAGCATAGTAAAGTGATGCAATATTATTAATGGTTAACTCTACACCAAAGCATGCAGCATAAATGATAAAGAGACTCCAGACGCGATAATCTTTAATGGCAGAAAGAAAATTTCCTTTTTCATCTTTCTTTGTCATCGCAAAGTTTGGATCCTTCTTTTTTAAATCTTTGATATTTCCAATGGGAGTATCGGTGGTATATTTGTAATAAACAACACCCATGATTATCATGAGAACTCCGGGCACTAGCATTGCATATCTCCAGGCCTGACTGTCAACAAATCCAAGACCAAGGAATGCAGCAAAAATTAATGGCATTACCATCTGGGTTACTCCACCTCCCAGGTTTCCCCAACCGGCTGTTGTTGCGTTGGCCGTTCCAACAATATTAGGGGCAAACATTAAGGAAGTGTGAAACTGGGTAATAACAAAGGATGCTCCGATAATTCCAATTAGTAAACGAAAAATCAGAATTGAGGTGTAATCGTTGCTTAATCCGATTAACATGACTGGTATTGCTCCCAAAATCAGCAACCATGTGTAGGTAATTCGAGGACCAATTTTATCGGCCAGCCAACCAATAAACAAACGGGCAAAAATGGTAATCATTACCGATGAGATGATAATATTACCAATTTGAGGCTTGGTAAGCTGAAGCTCTTCGCGAATGATAGCCATAAGCGGGGCTATACCAAACCAACCAAAGAAACACAAAAAGAATGAGAACCAGGTAATGTGAAAAGTTCTCATTTGTACTGTCTTAAGGCTAAACAAATTAATTTTAGTGGCTTTTTGTAAATCTACATTTTCCATACTTGTAGTTTTAATAACATTAAATGGCTAATAGTTCTAATAGTAACCAGATTGACATTTATTTCAGTAAATAAATGAATATGGCTAGAGAGATTTAGGGGTACGCCGCTAAAAATATGTAAAAAATATAGTTTAACTATAAAAATTAAGAGGGTAATTGATTAAAAACATATAAAAAATTAACGCAAAGGTTATAAAAACTGGGGTGTTTAATAAAAAATCAACAAAATCAAGCAAATTGGGAGGGTGTTTTAGTGGGGTAACTTAAAAAAGGTGAGATTTCGTCCTTCTGTTTTGTTTAACTTATTCATACATGATTAGAATTTTAAATGAATTTGTTATGATTGGTATGCTAAGTTTTGGATGCGCCAAAGGCTTTTAATGATAACAGGTCTGACAAATAAAAAAAGTGCAGCTCATACTTTGAGCTGCACTTTACTGCCTGAATTTTATTTTTTGTAGTAAGAATTTGATTTTTGGCTCCGTCTTAAAATAAGAAAGGCCGTCCCACCGGACAGCCTTTCTTGGACAACCTTAAAACTCAACCATGAATTGATTATCGTACCGCAACTACCAAATATTTTGAAGATTTCCAGAACTCAGCTGGATCAAGAATGGTAATTCCTTCTACCGTACCTTCTCCTTCAACCTTATAAGAGTTGGTTGGGTGACTTGTTACCAAGCTAATCTTCTTTCCTTTTACAGGAATTGTGGTAATTTGGGTGATATCAATTTTTTTAAATTCACTTTCTTTAAAATCTTCGTTAAGAACTGCTGTTTTACCAATTCCGATAAATCCACCATCTTTGGTAATCACATTCTTTTCTTGCAATTCTTTGCTAGTACCACACACGTAATAACCTGTGTTAAGAGCCGTAGTTTTTTCTTCGATCTCTTTTGTTTTGTTCTCGTTCTCGGTGTTCAGAGCTAAAACTGTTCCGTTTAACTCGCTAACCTGTCCGTGTAAGTTTTCAACCTCGATGTTTAGTTTTGCAACTTTTTCGTTTAAAGCAATAATTTCAGTTTCTTTTGCTTCCAGTTTTGTTTTTAAACGATCGGTCAACTTACGAAGCTTCGAGTTTTGATACCAACTGTTGTTTAATTTCT
Source organism: Marinifilum caeruleilacunae (assembly GCF_013141825.1). Lineage (GTDB taxonomy): Bacteria > Bacteroidota > Bacteroidia > Bacteroidales > Marinifilaceae > Marinifilum > Marinifilum caeruleilacunae. Next base: position 40,074 of record NZ_RZNH01000030.1, on the reverse strand, counting down.
TTTCTAAGTCAGCAATTTTCTCTCTGTTTTGCTCTAATAAATTGTTGATAGAAGTTAGATCGCTTGCGATTTTTTGCTTCTGAGATTTATTAGGGTTTTCAGAGTTTACTGATATAATTGTTTCTTTTTCTTTAATAATTTCAAGATTCTCTTCAATGGTATTCAAAGACTCGATAAAATCGTTAATTGTAGAATCTTTTTGCTTTGCCATTGAAGTTAGCTGCTGATTTTGCTCTCTTAGCTGCTTTAACTCTTTTTGGTTACAAGCCACAAAAAATGGTAAAATCAACAATACTAATACTAGACGTTTCATATAAATATATTTTAGAGATTAGGTTTCGCAATGTGTGTTGGTATACTCTATGTGAATATCGTGCCGAAATCACAAAAAGTTTAATAAAAACAAAACTATTCTACCTAAGTGTCATAAAATCAGCCTAGAAATAATTTGGCATTTAAATTGCCAATTTTATTGTTCCTTAACTTGTGGAATTAAATATGGGGAATTGTTCCACACTTTTCGTGTAATTATTCCCCAAGTGTGGACAACTTTTATCGCTTTCGCACATCCAATTTCACTTCCAAAATTCTTATTAACTTTACTAAACTGAATATTCTACTAATAGGTATCTTATGGGTTCAGAGAAAAGGAGTAACATTAAAATCAAAGTTGTATTAGGCTACATTTTTGTATTTCTGGCCATTGTTGCCTCTTTGTTTATAGCCAATCAGGCCTACAATAAGCTTCTGAACTCGGTTGCCATTCTTTCCAAACCCGATGCCGAAATTACCAGGATGAATCGTGTGCTTACCAACTTATCGGAGGCTGAGAATAAAATAAGGGTGTATTCCTTAACCAGAGAAGAAAAATTTTTAGAACACTTTTACGAGAATATCATTGAAATTCAGAATGATTTGGACTCGCTGCGAAAATTTAGTCCAGACAGTAGTCGTTCCTTGGTTTTAATCGATTCGATGAATTTTTTGCTAGGGGATAGAGCAGAGAAGCTGGAGAAGTTTGTGAGATTGAAGCAGGCCAAGGAGAGAATTAATCCTTCCCAAAATGCAATGAGACAATTGAGTGAAGCTACAGATTCTGCTAAAACTCAAATCAAAACCACCACCACAACAACAACAATTCTCGATACTGTAAAATCGGCCAAGCAGCCCGAGGAAAATAAAAAGAGAGGTTTTTTGGGATTGTTTAAAAGTAAAAAGAATAAGGTTGATTCTATTGAAACAGTCATCCAAAGAACACAGGTACAGGTAGATACAAGTTATTTGCCACAGTCGGATAGCTTGTTGCAAAGTCTTCAGGATCAATTGAAAAGAGCACAAGAAATTGAAAAACTGAATCGTGACATTGTGTTTCGTGAGGAGTTGAGACTTGTTGAGGAGAATACAGTGATATGGGATAAAATTAAACTGCTTCTAAGGCAGCTTGAGTCGGAGAGGTTTATTCAACTTCGCCATGAATCAGACAAAGCAAAGCAAATTGCAAGCAATACAATTTCCCTTATTTCCATCATTATTATTGTAGGCTTTGTATTGGGTATTCTTTTCATCATTTTTATTCTTACCGATATCTCCAAGAGTAATTATTACCGATCGGAGTTGATTATTGCCAAAGGAAAAGCGGAGAAACTTGCCAAGGTAAAGGAAGATTTCCTGGCTACAATGAGTCATGAAATCAGGACACCATTAAATGCTATTATCGGTTTTACCAATCAATTAGGCAAGACGGATTTGGAGAAGAAACAAAAGAATTTTGTAAGTGTTTTAAAAAGCTCTTCGAAGCATTTATTGGGCTTGGTAAATGAGATTCTGGACCTTTCGAAAATTGAAGCAGGAAAACTTCATGTGGAGAATATCAATTTTAATCCACAGGCCTTGGTAAACGAAGTTTACGATTTACTTAAAGTGAATGCCAGCAATAAAAACCTGGAATTTGAATTGGAATATTCTGGGGAGAATGAAATTCGTCTTTTGAGCGATCCTTTCCGAATCAAGCAAATTTTGCTGAACCTCGGATCAAATGCCATTAAATTCACTCAAAAAGGAAAAGTTGTAATTCGTGCTTCGGTAATACAGCAAGGGCAACAATATCTTATGGAAGTAGATGTGGAAGATACAGGTATTGGAATTGCTGAAGACAAATTGGAGAGCATTTTCGAAGATTTCAGTCAGGCCGATTCATTTTCTGCAAGAAAGTACGGTGGTACAGGATTGGGATTGGCCATTAGCAGACGACTCGCCATTTTATTGGGAGGCGATTTGTTTGTGGAAAGTGAAATGGATAAAGGGTCCACTTTTACACTTCGATTGCCTTTAAAAGAATCTACAAAACAGATTGCAGAAACAGTGGCGCAAAAATCAGTTTCAATTGCAGAAGAACTAAAGGATAAACAATTCCTGGTTGCCGATGATGATGACTATAGCTTATTGTTGTTGCAAACCATTTTTAATACCTGGAATTTAAAAGCCGAGTTTGTGGATAATGGAGAAAAAGCCTGGAGCTTAATTCAGAAGAAGCATTACGATATGATTCTGACCGATATTCACATGCCAAAAATGGGAGGAATTGAACTTTGTCGTAAAGTACGCGAGTTGAATAACGGTTATGAGCATATTCCAATAGTGGCTCTCACGGCTAATGTACTGGAATCGGATTTGAAACAATACATCTCATCGGGCATGACCGAATGTTTGGTTAAACCTTTCGATGAAGAATTGTTGCGCGCCATGATCAGCGAGCTGCTTTTGGATGATTACAAAGCGCAACCTCAAATTCAGGATGTTGATATCAGTAGAATTGAAGATGAACCTTTGTTCGATCTTTCACAAATTAAGCAGTTTACATCGGATGATCCAGAACTAATCAAACAGATTTTAAATCAGTTTATTAATTCTGCCAATGAAAATATCGCGGCCTTAAAAGAAGCAGCAGATCAGGAAAATTACCTTGAAGTTGGTTCGGTTGCCCATAAAATGTTGAGCTCCTTTAACCAGTTGAAAGTGGCTAGTGTTACTCCTTTATTGAAGGAGCTGGAAGATTTATTGCATAAAAAATCCGAAGTGCTTGAATCTCCGGATTATATCAATGAGTTGGTGGATGAGGTTATACAAAACTCACAGACAGTAGTTGCATCTATAAGTAATGAAATTCTTGCCTGATTACACCTCAATCCCGTATTGCTTGATCTTATTATAGAGCGTTTTTCTATCGATATTTAGTAATCTGGCAGCTTTCGATTTGTTGAAATTTACCTTTCGTAAAGTGGATATGATCAACTCTTTTTCGTTTGCGGCCTGTATTAATTTTAAGTTCGAACCTTCAATTACCACATCATTTTTAGCCTGATCATTTAAGATTTCAGTTGGCAAGCTAATTACTTCTACCTGTTCTCCCTGGCTAAGCAAAACCGAACGGCGAACCACATTTCGAAGTTCACGCAAATTGCCCGGCCATGAGTAGCTTCTGAACTTATCCAAAACTTCGCCCGAGAACTTCTCAATTTCCTTATTCAATTCATTATTGGATAAATCGAGGAAATAATTGGCAAACAACACAATGTCTTCGCCCCTGTTTCGAAGCGCAGGAACCGTAATTTTAAATTCGTTTAAACGATGGTACAAATCCTCTCTAAATTCACCTTTATTTACGGCTAAAGCCAGATCTTCATTGGTGGCCACTACAATTCGTACATCCACATCAATGTCTTTATTGCTACCAATTCTTCGAACTTTTCTTTCCTGTAAGGCACGTAGCAACTTCACCTGTATTTCATAGGATAGGTTTCCAATCTCATCCAGGAAAAGCGTACCACCTTTGGCAGCTTCAAACTGTCCTTCCTTATCGCCAATGGCACCGGTAAACGATCCTTTCACATGACCGAAAAGTTCACTTCCTGCCAAATCGGTTGATAAAGCACCACAATCAACAGCCACGAAAGCTTTGCTTTTTCGATTGCTTTCAGAATGAATTCTCCTTGCTGCAATTTCCTTACCCGTTCCACTTTCTCCTTCGATAATTACCGACATATCGGTTGGCGCAACCAATTTAATGTACTGATCGATTTGAAGAGAACTGGAGCTTTCTCCACGTACAAAATCAATGCTGGCTTTCTTTTTTGTTACCTTCTTTTTAGGAGTCTCTTGTTTTTCCTGGGCTTTTTCCAGTGCCGAATTAATCAGCAAAAGAATTTCATCAGGATTCAATGGTTTGGTAACATATTCGAAGGCGCCCATTTTAATGGCACTTACCGCTGTACGTATATCAGCATAAGAGGTCATAATAATTACAGGAACCGAAGGATGCATTGCCTTTATTTTTTGCAAGAGCTCTAAACCATCGAAATCAGGCAATCGAAAATCGCTTAAAACCAGGTCGAAAGTTTCATCTTCCAGTTTTTTAATGGCTTCGCCTGCCGAAAAAACAGTATCAGCATCGAAACCTTTACGTTTAAGCAATCCCTGAAGCATCAGGCAAATGGTAGCATCATCGTCTATAATTAATATTCTCTTCATGCGGATAAGGATGGTTTTGTTTATCAGATCTTCAGCAAAAAATATCTGGAAATATCAGAAAGATTAAGCCGTATAACCAAAATTACATAAAAAGCTCGGATGTATGAAATCGCGAGCTTTCTTTTATGATTTATTAAGATTTAATGATTTACATTAGAATTCAGCACGATCTGCCAGAACAAAATCCAGTTGTTTTGCTACCAGATTGGCTTTGGCCACTCGAATGTTAATCTTGTCTCCCAACTGGTAAATCTTTCGATGATGACGCCCTACAATACAGTAATTGTCTTCGTCGAACTCATAGAAATCATCTTCCAGTTCGCGAATCGAAACCATACCTTCGCACTTGTTTTCATCAATTTCTACATAAAATCCCCACTCGGTAACTCCTGAAATGGTTCCTTCAAATTCCTGTCCCAGGTGCTCCTGCATAAATTCAACCTGCTTGTATTTGATCGAAGCTCGTTCGGCATTGGCGGCTCTCTGTTCCATTTCGCTGCAGTGCTGACAAAACTCTTCGTATTTATCGGCATTTACCGATTTGCTGCCGTTCTCATACTTTTCCAGTAAACGGTGAACCATCATATCCGGATAACGGCGAATTGGCGATGTAAAGTGAGAGTAATGGTCGAAATGCAAACCGTAATGACCAATATTCACAGTAGAATACTCAGCTTTGGCCATCGATCGAATTGCCAAAGTCTCTACCAAATTCTGAATGCTTTCCCCTTTTACATCGTGCAATAGGTTGTTCATCGATTTTGAAATGGCCTTCGGATTTGCGGTTTTTATGCCATATCCAAACTTGCGAATAAACTGGTTGAAAGAATTCAGCTTGTCAGGATTTGGCTGATCGTGTGTTCGGTACACAAAAGTTTTGGCTTTATTGCCTTTCGAAACCCTGCCAACCGATTCGGCCACCTTTTTATTGGCCAGTAGCATAAACTCCTCAATCAGTTTGTTCGAATCTTTCGACTCTTTAAAGAATACGCGGGTAGGCTTTCCTTTTTCATCAATATCGAATTTCACTTCGTACCTGTCAAAGTCGATCGCTCCTTTTTTGAATCGCTTTTCGCGTAGAACTTTTGCCAATCGATCCAGGCAAAGCACCTCTTCCTTATAATCTCCTTCGCCAGTTTCAATAACCTGTTGAGCTTCCTCATAGGTAAATCTTCTGTCCGAATTGATTACGGTTCTACCAATCCAGGTATCTAAAACTTCGGCTTTGTCGTTCATTTCAAAAACCGCCGAGAAAGTCAGCTTTTCTTCATTTGGTCGCAAGGAACAAACCCCGTTCGAAAGCCTTTCCGGTAGCATTGGAACTACGCGGTCTACCAAATAAACCGAAGTTGCCCTGTCAAATGCTTCCTGCTCAATAATGCTTCCTTTCTTCACATAGTGGGTAACATCGGCAATATGAACACCAACTTCCCAATTCCCATTTTCTAATTTTCTTAGCGATAAAGCATCATCAAAGTCTTTAGCGTCGTGCGGATCGATTGTAAAGGTTGGAATTTGCCTGAAATCTCTTCTCAATGCAATTTCTTCTTCCGTAATTTTATCGGAAATCAGTTCGGCAGCTTCGTTCACTTTTTCAGGAAACTGATATGGCAAGTCAAACTCTGCCAGTATCGCGTGCATCTCTGTATCGTTCTCGCCGGGTTTACCAAGCACATTCAATACCTGTCCTACCGGATTTTTCGATTTCTTTGGCCATTCAGTAATCTGCACAACAGCCTTTTCGCCATCTTCTGCACCATTTAGTTTGGTAAGCGGCAAAAAGATATCGTAAGGCATTCTGCCATCTGGAATTAGGAAGGCATAGTTTTTTGATATTTCTACCACTCCTACAAAAGTGGTTTTCTTTCTTTTTACGATTTCTACCACTTCGCCTTCTGGCTGCTTGCTTTTTCTTCTGGCATACAAATACACCTTTACAATATCGCCATGAAGGGCACGATTTAAATTGGCTTGCGACACAAATACATCCTCTTCCAAATCATCAGAAATGATAAAGGCTGCACCTCTGGCTGTCATATCTACAGTTCCTGTAATGTGTCCAATTTTCGATTTCAGTTTAAATTTTCCGGTCGAAACCTCATGTAGGAAATCAAGATGTACAAGGTCGTAAAGAATTCCTACCACCAATTGTTTTACTCCCATTTCCTTTATTTCCAGTTGCCTGGATACTTGTTTGTAGTTAAATGTTTTCTCAGGATTATTGCTGAAAATCCCTACAATTAGATTTTCTAAGCTTTTCCGATTATATCTTTGACCTGATTGTTTCTTTCTTTTTTTCATCATAATTTATAAATCTTAGCCTTAAGATTTTTCGAGTTCTTACCCAATTATTAATGTAGTCATAATAATTTGAAACAGGGCAGCGAACTCAATACTTCTCTGTTAATTTTACTCCGAATTTGCCCCGAAGTAATGTATTTATATCCATCATTCCGCATGCAAATACATGTGGAATTGTACTATAAACCTAATTTGTAGTACCTTTTGTTGAGTTCTGATAAAATTCCGTAGAGAGGAGAATCCGGAATTATCAATCTTGTTGATATTACTACCAAACAAGATTTGAAAGCGCGGTATTGCTGATACAAAGATAGAAGTACATTTTAATTTCAGCAAATAATATCTTAAATCTGCATGTTTATTGTGTAAGTTTAACCTTAAAACGTAAAGAAAATTCTTGTGAATTGCAGGTAATACTTTAAGTGAAGTTTAATTTGTGAGAAATTATAATATTCTCTGCACAGATTAAATTGGAGTGGTGGGCATTGGAAGAACAAGCTTCTTATTCGAAGAAAACGTATAGAGAGACGGGGAAGCTTCGAAGAATTGAGAAGATCACCCCGCCGAACTTAATGTTTTCGAGTAGAAGTAGTTTGTGCTTACAAGCCCTGGATTCTTTGTTTACTTTCTCATCAATAGAGAAAGTAAAAGCCATGCGGCTTGAGCAAATTAAAGCACAGGAATTATAGGACAATTCTTTTTTAGGGCTAATTGAATTAGCACCCTACAATATTCTATTTAATTAGCATGCACATTAAAATGATGTATGGCTATCTATCAGAATTCTAAATATATTGCCCTGATTGCACCACATGAGCCATAATTTTTTATAATTTTACAGCCCCAAACAAAAATTCGAATTATATTACGGATATGGAAAACAAGTTGTTCATTTATAATACACTAAAGCGAAAGAAAGAACGGTTCGAACCTCTTAATGCACCATTTGTTGGTTTGTATGTTTGTGGTCCTACGGTTTATGGCGATGCTCATTTAGGTCATGCTCGTCCGGCTATTACTTTCGATTTACTTTTCAGATATCTTACTCATTTAGAGTATAAAGTTCGCTACGTTCGTAACATTACCGATGTGGGGCACCTGGTGAATGATGCTGATGAGGGAGAAGATAAAATTGCGAAAAAAGCTCGTTTGGAACAGCTTGAACCAATGGAAGTTGTTCAGTTTTTTACCGATCGTTACCATAAAGATATGGACGATTTGAATGTGCGTAAGCCAAGTATTGAGCCACGTGCATCGGGTCATATTATTGAGCAAATGGAAGTAATCGACAAACTATTGGAAAATGGCTTTGCTTACGAAAGCGAAGGGTCGATTTATTTCGATGTGGAAGCCTACAGCAAGAAACATGAATACGGTAAACTGTCGGGTCGTAAAATTGATGAGTTAATTGCAAATACTCGTGAGTTGGAAGGACAGAGCGAAAAGAAAAACTCCTTCGATTTTGCACTGTGGAAAAAAGCGGCTCCTGAGCATATTATGCGTTGGCCTTCGAAATGGAGCGATGGATTCCCTGGATGGCACCTGGAATGTACAGCTATGGGAGAGAAATATTTAGGCAAACAGTTTGATATTCATGGTGGCGGATTGGATCTTCAATTTCCACACCACGAATGTGAGATTGCACAATCGACAGGAGCAAATGGCGAAGAAGCTGTACAATACTGGATGCACAATAACATGATTACCATTAACGGTCAGAAAATGGGTAAATCATTGGGTAACTTCATTACGCTTTCGCAGATGTTTTCTGGAGAAAATGATGTTTTGGATCAGGCTTACAGCCCAATGACTGTTCGTTTCTTCATGTTGCAGGCGCACTATCGCAGTCCGCTCGATTTCTCTAACGATGCACTAAAAGCTGCCGAGAAAGGTTTCAACAGGTTGATGGCGGCCATGGCAACTTTAAATAAAATTCAGGCTTCTGCATCGTCGAGCATCAAAGTTGAGGATTTGAAAAACAAATGCTACGAAGCTTTGAACGATGATTTGAATACACCAATTTTAATTGCTCACTTATTTGATGGAGTGAAGATGATTAACTCGTTGGCAGCAGGGAGCGAAAGCATTACTGCCGAAGATTTGGAGAGCCTGAAATCATTATACAACACTTTGGTTTTTGAAGTCTTAGGTTTACAGGAAGAAGGTGGTGCCGATGATGGTAACAATGAATTGCTTGATAAAGTAATTGCCTTTTTGCTTGAAACACGAAATGAGGCCAAAAAGAACAAAGATTGGGCAACAGCCGATAAAATACGAGATGAATTGACCAACTTAGGCATCGTGGTGAAAGACACCAAAGATGGTTTCGAATGGGAAATCACAAAATAAATTAATTGAAACTGTCCTGAGAAATTGGGACAGTTTTTTTATTTTTTACCTAATTTAGATAAGTCAATCCAAACCCATAAACAAAGCACAAAAATGAAGTTTCAAATTCTTTTATCTTCTCTATTCTTTATCTTATCAGGATGCGGTAACAATGACGTAAAAAAGACCGAAACTGATAAAAAAGAAGTGGTACCAACTGTTACAACAATTGAATTTGTAAATAGCATGAGGTTGAAAGCTCCAAAAAGAGGAGATGTGTTTGCTTATGGTGAAGAGATTGAATTATTGGTACACCCAAAGAAAAAATCGGGTGATATTGATTCGCTGCAACTATGGGGCGATGGAAAGTTGGTACAAACCATTACAGAAAAACCTTGGAACCTAAAATGGATACCAACAAAAGATAAAATGGGAAAGCACAACATCAAGTTGTTGGCCTATCATGAAAATGGGACCGTTGGTTTGTTGACCACCTACATCAATATCAAATCAGACAAATTGCCCGATCAGTATTCATACGAAATTATCAATTCCTTTCCTCACGATAGAAGAGCTTATACGCAAGGCCTGTTTTTCCATGAAGGATTTTTGTACGAAGGAACCGGACAGCATGGTGAATCTTCGCTAAGAAAAGTGAGATTGGAAAATGGAGAAGCCATTTCCATTAAGAATTTGGAGCAGGAATATTTTGGAGAAGGAATTACCTATAGCAAAAACAGAATTATTCAATTGACCTGGAATTCGAGAAAGGTATTTGTTGTGGATCCTGAAACATTTGAGCAGATTGATTTCTTCGAACCACAAACCACCAATAACGAAGGTTGGGGAATTACTACCATGAATAACGAACTTGTGATTTCCGATGGATCTAACATTTTAACCATTCTGGATGATACCAATTACGGTAAAAAGCGCAGCATTGAGGTATACGATAACAATGGAGCTGTAACCAACCTAAATGAGTTGGAATACATCAATGGTAAAATTTATGCCAATGTATGGTTGACAGAACGAATTGTAATCATTAATCCGGAAACGGGAAGAGTGGAAGGCAGTATTAACCTTGGAAAGATTTTAAAGCAATCGGATAGAATCAAGCTGGACAAAAACGATGATGTTTTAAACGGAATTGCATGGGATGAGGCCAGCCAAAGAATGTTTGTTACCGGTAAACGCTGGCCAAAGTTGTTCGAAATTAAAATTGAGAAGAAATAGCTACTCAAGGATTTACAAGTTCCACTTTAATCATGAGAAAGTACTACTGAGCACTTATTGTCTTCCAGAATATCAATAATAAAACGACATTGTTTGCGTGTGTTTGCCAGTTTAATGGTATAACTGATCTCGCAGCGCAAAGGGCAGCTGTAATTGCTAATGATAAATTTTTTCCCTGATTTGGTTAATTTCCCTGAAGACTTTTCGATTCTTAAATCGCTGGGTACGAAATTGGAAAATGAACTTCTGATGGAAAAAGTGATATCCTTATCGTAGGGATTAAGAGCTTCCATTCTCTCCACTTTGTAGTTCATAATGCCTGTTGAGGAGCTTATGCGATAAAAAATATCAGGATTTGTACTTCCTGCATATTCATTCTGCTTCCAATATCCGCTAAGGGTATGTTTTTCTCCGTTTAGACTATACTTGTATTTGCCTTTGCCATTTTTCTCTCCATTTTTCCAATAACCTTGAAAAGTATTTCCATTGCGATAGAGGTATTTTCCTTTACCATGTGGCAAGCCATCTTTAAACATTCCGATATAGGTATCCTGTCCAACAGATTTTCCTTTACCATTGGCCAATCCATTTTTGCAATCGCCAGTATAGCTTCCCGAAATTGATTTTAAGAGTACAGAGCATTGGTTATTCTGAGCGCTTGAATACTGTATGGTAAGAATCGAGATGATTAGAAAGACGAGTTTTTTCATATTGATTGAACTATTAATATTTTGGAGCTTTATATCTTCTCCAGAATTTATAGAAACTTAAAGAGGTGTAACTTATTGTAAGGTTCACCCATTTGTATTTCATTAAAAAGTGTAAAATTCCATAACTGATAAAGGTAAATAGAATAAAAACCAATGCATCAATCACAGACCATAGACTTCTGCTAAAAAGGTTTTGATGAATATGTTCCCAGAGTGATAAATATTGAAGCAAGGCAATAAGCAATGGCGAAATCACCAGGGAAGTAAGAATTAAAACAACAGTTGCAAAAGAATGAGCGGTTTCAATAGCTCTCTGATTACATTTGTTGACACAACGCATACAACTTTCGCATTTATAGGTCCAGAACGGACGCTTTTGAACCAAACGAATGGCCTGAACAGGGCACTTTTCGATACATTTGTTACAAAGATTACAGGAATGCGTTGCAATTAAAGTTTTGGCCAGGAAAAATCGCCCAATAAAATAGTATGCAATTGCTATTGGTAGTAAAGCAATATCAATAGGAAGAGAGAGCAAGGCTCTATATGTTTTTTTACCCGATAAGAGTCTTGAAGTGAATTTGCTGACAATTTTATGACAACGCTGGTAAATGGAATGCACTACCTTTTCTTTTAATCCGGGATGCAGAAATAGCCAATTTGAAGGCAGATCCAGTGGTTGCATTCCTAGGATATTGAATCCTTTCAATCTTAGCAATAAAGCCGGTAATATTTGTGCTAAACCGCTCAATCCTGGAATGAATAGTTGCGACAATTTTAGTCCGGCACGAGTATTCAAAATAAAAGCATCAAGCTTTTTAACTTTTGGAAACCGATAAATAAATTCTAATGTTATTGGAGGTAGATTGAAACCATGTGTTGGAGAACAAAAACCAACGAGCGTATTCGATTTTAAATCGGGATATTCAATTGCTTCAATCTTGTCGATATTGATTAATTTGGTTTCTATGCCATTTTCCCTGGCAAGATTGGCAATCCATAATGAAGCATTTTTGGCATTTCCCGTTCCAGAGAAATAGTAGATTATGATTTTGTCATATTTACTGTTGGTTTGCTTCATTGCATTTGCCAATTGATGTAGATTAGTTTAAAGCTACAAAACAATATATGTGGAACAAAGCTAAATATCGAAAGGAGGATTCTTACTCTTTAATATCCAATTTTCCATTGCGCTTTTTGAAGAAAGAATTTTTGGAGTTGCGCAAACCTTCGTAGGAATCGAGAATGCCTTTTACACTGCCTACCAGAACTTTGGCTTCAACCTGTATGGGGATTCGGTTATCGTCGTTGCTCAACCAAACGGTCATGTCTTCACCTCCCTTAAACATGGTTCCTTTTACCAGGAGAGGCGAAAATTTTAGGCATTCGAATCGCTCGCCCGATTTGGTTTTAATGGTTTCCAGCCCTTTGTATCGAATGTAAAGGGAGTGTATTTCGTTATCAACCAACATCGATAGTGGAATTTTATCTCCCTTTTTGTACTTGCTGAAATCTAAATTTCGAACATAGTATGCTACCGAAAGAATGTCGAAAGTACAGGGCTTGTTAGCCAGGGTATCCAACTGTTCTGGTTTTTCACGCTTCTGAATTTTCGAAAGAATCGTACTGTCGGAGTAGTTGAACCAATACTCGTGATGTGCATGATATTTTGCCTCATGTGTTCTACGATCGAAATACAAGGGCGCTAAAGTTTCTCTTTCGGCATAGGAAGTAAGTGTATCACGCAAGTGGAAAAACCAATCGAATGCCTTTAGGTTTTTTCCTGTTCCATAAAATTTGTAGGCATCTTTTTCCTGGTATTTGCTTTGCTCAACACTCAGAATTACTTCACCCGCAGCTACCCAAATAAAACCCCAGTTATAATATCCGCGATAGGTTAATTTCTCGCCAGCCTCGAAAGCAAAATTCTTTTCGACACATTGTGCCGAAGCTGAATTGCCCGCAAAAATTGACAATAGAACCATAAATATGAAAACATATTTCAGGCGTGGAGGGAAGATCAGTTTTACCAAAAGTACGGATGATTTTAACCTGGTTAGCTTGAGTTTATCGGCTTACCTTTCCGATTTTTTCTTCGATGGATTCCACCTTTGTTTTCAGGCGCTTGTCTTTTCCTTTTTGGCTATCGATATTCATGGTGCAGTAGATGCGATTCGAGTTTTCGGCCAAAATATCGTGCGATCGGTTTACTACCTCCAAAGCTTCCGACATGCTATCTGTTTCGATCAGTGTTCCCATTGCAGTAAGCTGGTAATTGTAACCGCTTTCGCGGATCAGATCGATTACCTTACTCACTTCTGAGCTTACACTGTCTCCCTTATCGGTTGGGAATATTGAGAATTCAACTAGTACTGACATGATTTATCGGTTTTTTGGTGCTTATTCTTTTTTGCCTCTTTTCTTTTTAACTTTTTGATCAATGGCTTCTTTCATTTCTTCCACTTTATCAAGAAGGTCATCTTCATGAATTTCAAACATCACTTCTTTGCTTGATGGAATCATGATTTTATCTTCAACCTCCCAGTTCGAGCGTACTTTTAGTTCCTTATAGAAGTAATAGACTTGCTCTGGCTGAATTTTTTCCTGGTAATTCCCTGTATCCCAAGTTCCATTATCATTTTCATCTTCGATCACCTTAATAATGTAGGTTTTCGGTTCAAGGTAATCGAATATTACGGTTTGATCGGATTCGATTTTCTTAGTTTGTACCAGTTTTTCGTTTTTACCAGTTTCCAGCAGTTGTACTAAAGTAGGAATCTTAACACCAGAAACATTAAGGAATAGCTTACCATAGTGCTCCAACTCACGGGTTCTGATTTTACCCTCGAAAGAATCGCTAAACACACCGTAGATATTCTGGAAAGCAGTTGAATCGATATCTATTTTATAGCTGGTTTCCGGCTCCCATTTGTACACAAAATTGTACTGTAGCAATTTCTTTGGATCCTTTTCAATTTTAAAATCAACAGGAATTTCAAGCGTATCTTTCAGCTGGTAAAAATGAATGCTGTCATAATTGATTCTTGCCAAAGGCTCATCGAATGAAATTGTAATGTTTTTATGCAAATCCTGTTTCGTACTTGTTTTGAAATTGAATTTGTATTGTGGCTTTTTGATTTTAACCTTCTTCTTATCCTTCTTTTTCGACTGCTTGGCTTTTGCCTTTTTAGGATCTTTAAAATTCAATTTAACCGTATCCTGAAATAAGCTTAACTGATTGGTAGAATCTGTTTTAAAGTATTCAAGGGCTGCCAAAAGTGTGTCGCGCTGGTAAATGGTAGAATCAGTAATCCAGAAAGATAAGGTATCTTTTCTTTCATTAATTTCTGCAAGAAACCAATCTGGATTTTCTTCAAAACCGATAAAATCGATCTTCAAACTATCGGTTCTTTTGGCATTAAACTCAAATTCCAGCTTTTCTCTTCTTGGTCTTTTGTATCCGGTAAGATATTGCAATGGATTCTCTTCGTCGAACATTCTAATGTGAATGTTATTGGGTTCCAGAGCAATTGCTTGTCTAATCACGACAGAATCGCCTCCAATCGAATCCAATTGTTCAAATCGATGTGCCGAAGGAACAATCAATTCATCGAAATAACCAATCATTTCACCAGGACCATTGTACAAGTAGTCTCTGTTACCATCTACAAGGGCAAACAGCTTATAGGTTCCTTCTTTCAAGTTGTTCAGCTGAAAATATCCTGCCGAATCGGTTAAGGCAATATAATCGGGAATTGTAGTCATTGGAACAGAATCATGAGTATTCAAATAGGCCATTACCATCGATTTTTCCACAGGAGTTTCATCGAAAGAGTTGTCAACTTTCCCTTTAATACTTAGCGAGTCGATTGTTTCCCCGGTTGAAAATACAAATTGGTACTCTCCCAATGGATTACCCTCGTTGTTGTCAACGATACCATCGCCAAAATCGAGGGTATAGGTGGTATTTTCTTTTAATTCCTCTTCTAATTTTACATATATCGATCTTCCTTTTAACTTTACGGTCGGAGTTTTCTTAAAAGGAGGTGAAACCACAAATTTTTCGTTGATGTTTTCAAGTTTCACAAATTCGTTAAAGAAAATTTCTATTTTGCCACCTTTAAAGTTTAGGGCATAATTTTCAGGTCTGGTTTCGGTAACCCTTGGAGGTGTTTCATCAATAGGACCACCAGTAGGGTAACCCTGATTAGCACATGAATATATAAATAATGAAACTGATAATCCCAGAAGAATATTTAAAGCTATCTTTTTCAAATTGATTGGTTTTGATAATTGATATTCGCAACAAAATTACAAAGATTAAGTACAAAAATAAGTTAATAAAAGTAAAATGGTTGATTCGACAGCATTTTCGATAGAAAACAGGCAAAAAATTCTGGAAGAAGCCACTGCCAATGAGTTCGATTTTGTGTTTACTCATTGTGGATTTAAAGAAGCTTTGTTCTGTTTAATGGCCTCGAACTTAGGGTTTCGATGTGCGATTTTTTGTGAGCAAGATTTTGAAATCGAGCTACATACTGTTGTTGATGCAAAAAATGCAGGTTCCAAATCAATCATTAGTTTGCGTGAACGATTTCCCCATTTGATTCTACCCGATGAGTACCTGCATATCCAAAAAGAGAAAAGCAGGTTTGCGGCATTATTTTCCAATCGTATCAAAGAAAAAGATTTGCCAAGGTATGAGTCTGCTCTGAAATTGGCTCCGGGTTCTTCTGTAAATCTGGAAAGTGAATTTAAAATTAATGCCAATCGACTGTTAATGTCGATGATTAAGTCGGCTGTTGCCAATGGTGTTATCATTTTAAATCATGTGAAATGCGAAAAGGGCAATGATAAGGAGTTGGTGGTTTCCGATGGATTGCAATTGATTACAGAATCTTATTCTGTTCATTACAACAAATTGTTAGACTTTAGAAGTAGCGATGGTGAGCATAAAACCGAACTTCACATGTGCCTTGACAAAAAAGGCTTGTTTTTGAAGAGAAGTTTGAAATTCCATGTCGATAATCAGGTGGTTCGTTTAATTCGGTACCAGGATTATTTCTTGTTAATCAGCGAAAGCGAAGATGTTGGAATTGATTTTGTGAATGTTCTACTTCGTGAGCTGAGTGCATTGTTTGAAGATGAGATTAGCTTTAACGAAAATGATATTCTTTCCTCTCAATTGATGCCTGTAGATAGCACATCTAATTTGAAGGATCAGTTATCGGCTCTCGAAAAAGAATGCAAGAAACATTTGAATGTTTCGGGATCGGAATTTGTGGAGCGCTTGCATAAATTTTCCATTGTCGATTCGCATTTCGAAGGCAGAAAGGAAATTCAGGAATTAATAGAGTTTGCCGATTTTAAATTCGATGAAGCCAAGCAAACCGGAATTCATCCCATATCTTTTAAGAATGTGTTTTACAGGTTTGGCTCAGAATCTGACCAACTTACCGAACTGGCCTACGAATGGAGAGTCAAATACGGACCCGGTGAAAAACTATGGCAGAATGTGCAATTGTGGTATTTGTACAATCATGAAATGATATGTAGCATGAACGATTATTATGCGAGAATCAACTCTTTAAATAAGCCAGGTATTTCAAATCTTACTATCGATGAGGAGGTTATGAACAAGTGCCTTTTCGTATAATATGCCTAAACGTGTTGCGTAACATACTGTTTAGATCCATATACCAACAATTAGGTATTGTTTGCTGATTGCTGTTCATCTATTTTTGTGCCGTAATAAGTGATAAAGCACAAGTTTTAGATCGTGAACTGGTTTCAAAAATACAAAATAGCAGTTGTTTGCATCCTTTTACCAGCAATGTTAATGCTGGCAGGCAATGCTGTATTTAATTGGCACGTTCATAAATCTGAGAAAGGACAACTGTTTGTCCATGCTCATCCTTTTAATAAATCGGTTGCATGCTCTTATGCGGACGATTGCGCGAATAATCCTGTGAAGAATGGAGCAAAACATTCGCACAACTCAAGTGAGTGTTTCTCCATTGACAAAATAACGAACTTTCTGTTTGTATTAGCTGCAGTAATCGTTGTTCTATGCAATAGAAACAGGTTCGTTGAATCATCAAAGGTTTACCACTATCATGTTAAGAAGAATCTTTTAGCAAGTCTTCTACCCAACAGGGCTCCTCCTGTATTGGCTTAATAGGCTATTTACACATCCTTCTTAAGGATGTTATTTCAAATTTAATTTATCGAGAGAATAAACAATGCGGAGGTGTAGACCTCTGTATAACTTACTTTTATATTCTAATCGTAACTAACATTTACAAAATAATAACTATGAAAAAATCATTAAAGTTATGCTTAAGCGTAGCGCTTATGGTATTATCATTTGTTTCTGTTGCACAAGAAAAAAGAACAGACGCAAATATTTACGGTCATGTTATTGCTGATGGTGAACATCTCCCATTTGCAACCATTTCTATTGAAGGTACAACAATTGGAACCGCTGCCGATGAAACAGGTCACTTCCAAATTGTAAATCTTCCATTGGGAAGCCTTAAAATTAAGGCTCAGGCTATCGGGTACAAATCCCAGGTAGTTACAGTTGAATTCAAAAAAGGAGAATCGAAAGAAGTACACTTCGATCTTGAAAAAGATGTTTTAGGTATTGATGAAGTTGTTGTGACTGGTGACAGAAACGAAAAAAACAGAACTGAATCTTCTACAATTGTAAACACTTTAACTCCTAAACTTTTCACTACAACTCAGTCGGTAACTCTTTCTGAGAGTTTAAACTTTGCTCCAGGTTTAAGAATGGAGAACAACTGTCAGAACTGTGGTTTTACTCAGGTAAGAATGAATGGTATGGAAGGTCCTTACTCTCAGGTATTGATCAATAGCCGTCCTATCTTTAGTGGTCTTGCTGGTGTTTATGGTTTAGAATTAATGCCTGCAAACATGATTGAGCGTGTTGAAGTTGTACGTGGTGGTGGATCTGCATTATATGGTAGTAACGCAATTGCTGGTACAATCAACTTAATCTTAAAAGATCCTGTAAACAATTCATATGAATTCTCAGCAGGAACTGGTTTTGTTGGAGTTGGTGTTGATGGCGCAGGTGATGCAGCTGAAGATTATACTGCTAGCATGAATACTTCATTGGTTTCTTCTGATGGAAAAACTGGTTTAGCTGTTTACGGTTTCTACCGTGACAGAGCTCCATTTGATGCAAATGATGATACTTTCTCAGAAATTTCTTCTCTTCAAAACACAACTGTTGGTTCAAGATTATTCCACAGATTTAGTGCAAGAAGCAAGGTAGCTGTAGATTTCTTTAACATTAAAGAAAATCGTCGTGGTGGTGATAAGCACAGCTATGTAGAGCACGAAGCAGGAATTGCTGAAGCTCTAGAGCATGATATTACTACTGCTGCTGTTACTTACGATCAATTCTTTAGAGAAAAAGATCTTTGGTCTGTTTATGTTTCTGGTCAGAGAGTTGATAGAGATTCATACTACGGAGCAGAACAATCATTAGCTGATTACGGTAATACTAAAGGATTAACTTATACCTTAGGTTCTCAATATAATGCACATTTCGAAAATTCAAATCTTGTATTTGGTATGGAGCATGTTGGTGAGACTTTGAAAGATAAGAAATTAGGATATCTTGATGTTGACAATGCAACTGTAAACGGAGAAGGTGAAATTGTTATTCCTCACACTGATAATACAATTGTTGCAGATCAAGAAAAAAATACTTTTGGTCTTTTCACTCAGTACGAAATGGATTTTAACAGATTAAGCGTATCTGTTGGTGCAAGATTCGACCGTTACTCAGTAAAAGATAAAGATCACGGTGATAAAGAAACAGGAAATGTTTTAAGTCCTCGTGTAACTTTAAAGTATGATATTAAAGAGCACTTACAAGCAAGAGCAAGCTACTCTAAAGGTTACCGTGCTCCTCAAATTTTCGACGAAGACCTTCACATCGAAACTTCAGGTTCTAGAAAAGTACTTCACGAAAATTCTGATGATTTAGAGCAGGAAACAAGTCACTCTTATATGGCTTCTCTTGACTTTAACAAGAAAATTGGTAATACTTTCGTTGGATTCCTTGTTGAAGGTTTCTACACAAAACTTGATAATCCTTTCGCAAACGAATATGGTGAGGCAGATGCTAATGGTACTGTTATTTATACTCGTGTAAACGCAACTGAAGGTGCTGTTGTAAAAGGTTTAAACATGGAATTTAATGTTGTTCCTAGCGATAAATTATCTTTAAAAGGTGGATTTACTATTCAAAGCAGTAAATACGAAGAAGCTCAGAACTTCGGACAAAAAGATTTCTTTAGAACTCCAAACGAGTATGGTTACTTTGCAATAGATTGGAAACCAACTAAAAACTTTGGTTTCTCAACAACTGGTAACTACACTGGTCCTATGAATGTTGAATTCTTTGGCGTAAGCTTGCCTGATCCTGATGCTGGAACATTTATCAAATCTGATTCATTCTTCGATTTAGGTATGAAATTCCGTTACAACATCAAGTTGAATGGTGCAAAACTTCAGCTTTACACAGGTATGAAGAACATTTTCAATTCGTACCAGGATGACTTTGATAGCGGAGTTGAAAGAGATCCAGGATTTATCTATGGTCCTCTTAATCCAAGAACAATTTACTTCGGTATTAAAATTGGCAATTTATTGTAGAAATATTCTACATGCACATTTATTAAAAACTGTGGGTTAGTTTTAACGGGACTGTTTCATTTCATGACAGTTCCGTTTTTTTGTGACTTATTTTGTGGTGTGAAGAGTAGCTTGGTACGGAAATTGACCATTTTGATGCAATGGCTATTGAAAATGCATTTAAATGACAGCGACTTAGTAGCTATTTCTTACTTATTTTAAAAAAGATAAGTAAATTTGCACGAAACATTAAAAAAGACTGAATTACCACGGTAGATATGGAAAACGAGAAGAAAGATAAAATTTACAAAGGCGTATTAATTGGATTGGGAATTGTTTTGGTTGTTGTTGCAGTAATGTATTACTCAGAACATCGTGAAAACAAGAGATATATTGGTGAAATTACAGCTGAGAAAGTAAGTCTGGAGAACGAACTACAGTTGCTGTCGGCAGATTACGATTCTTTGCAAACCAGTAATGATACCTTGAATGTTCAGCTTAAAATGGAGCAGGAAAAAATTGCTGAACTGTTGGAAAGAATGAGAGTTTTCCGCAATAACTCTTATGCTGAGATTAACAAGTACAAGCGCGAGTTGGGCACATTAAAGGAAGTATTGAGAGACTATATTGTTCAGATCGATTCGCTAAATACTCGCAATCAGTTGTTAACTGCAGAAAATAAGCGAGTTAAAAAGCAGATTGACTGGGTGAAGGAAAGAAACCAAAAGCTCGAGGAGTCAACCGAAAACATGAAAGAGGTAATTAGCAAAGCTGCAGCTTTGGATGTTGCCGCTTTAACTTGTGAGCCAATTAATAAAAAAGGAAAAACGGTTAAGAAAATTTCGAAAACAGTAAAATTAAAAACCAGCTTTGTGTTGCGTAAGAACATTACTGCATCGACAGGAGCTAAGGAAATTTTTATACGTTTAACCCGTCCTGATGAAGTGGTTCTTGGAAATCCACAAAACCTGTTATTCGATTTTGAGAATACCAAGTTGGTTTATTCTGCCAAGCGAGAAATCGATTATGAAGGAGATGAACTGGAAGTAGCAATTTTCTGGGACAACGATGGCAGTTTGGTTGCCGGAGAATACAAAGTAGATGTATTTGCTGAAGGGAATCACATCGGAAACGCTAAGTTTTTATTGAAATAAATCAAACGATAATAGAGCTAAAAAACAAGCTTGCCAATTTTGGCAAGCTTGTTTTTTTGTTATCAGTTAAACTTGATATGAGATAACTATTTAAAAATGGTTCTCGAACCAAACGCTCTAAATCCTACCAGGATGGAAACACATCCACTTTCAAGTTCTTCCTTCTCCTTATTTTCCGGTACAAGCACGCGAATTATAAAATCATCGGTACTTTCTACCATAAAATCCCATAGTTTGGTGTGATCTTCATCGGCATTATCATACAAAAGATTGTATTCTGTATCGAAAAGTTGAAAATGCAACTTCCCCAATTGATCTTCTCCTTCAACAAGTACCCTGTATTCCTGATCTTTGTAGAAAGTTAGCTGCAATTCAGCTGTCTCTCCCTGCGATAACACAGCGTTGTTCAGCTGTCCGTTAAAGGTGTAAGGATTTAACTGAGGGATACATTCCTTTTTTGTGTACTCGTTGCATTGCGCCGCCGAAAAGAATGGCAATGCCAGCATGCAAAGAGTAAGTATGGTGAGTTGTAATAATATCTTCATAAGTAGTGAGTTTTAGTAGAAATTATAATTCGGTAAGCTTGGCTCTAATCCCATTATTAATTTCATGAATCTCCTTGATGGTTTCGTTCGAAGCCGTTAGAGTTACTTTATTCTGAATAATCGTTTTTCCGTTTTTCGATTTTAGACTCGATGGTGTTCTTTTTACCTGTTCAATTTCTCTGAATTTGGCATCAAGCTTTTTTAAATCGGGCAGTATTTCGTTAATTTTTGCATCGTTTCGATACTGGCTTAGCAATCCAATTAAGTTCTTCACCGAATGCTTTTGTTCAGCAATAAGACTAACCAATTCTTTCTGCGGATTGTCCAAGTCCATAATATTAGTGGCCAGGTATAATGTTTCAATCCATCCACCAAAAACGATCAAGGCAGCAGTTCCTCCTCGCTGATTTTCTTTTAAATAGCTATCGGATTTAGTAAAAGTTTCCGAGATAATATTAAGCAAAGAATCCTGGTTTTCGATATTGGCTTCAACACGCTGAGCGGTAATTTTTTCCTGCTCTTCAGGAATTCCCAGTTCGCGTGTAAATTTCTTAATTACAGCAAGGTATCTGGCTGCATCCTGAAATTGATTATAGATTCGAATGTAACTCAAATCTGCACCATAAATTCCAATATTGATTGCCATATCCGCCTGTGTAAGATAGTTGTCAGCATTCTTTACAGAATTCATTAAGTCGGGCTGGTAGGGAAGATCCATTTTCTTCATTAACTCGGTTACCTGTATTGGACTGGGAACGTTGTAGAAAAGGTTTTTCACCGGGCCAAATTTTTGGGGTTGCCTAAGTTTATTTTCGGCAACCTTCTCATTCGAACCTATATTTCCATTGCAGGAAAAGCAGAATAACGAATTTGTAAAAATCAGTAAAAAAAAGCTTACTCTGATCGTAGTTTTTAACATAGTTTTTGTGTTTACTCTTAATTTTGGTATGGTAATAAACTTAAAGTTATACTTTTACATTCAATAAGCAAACAAAAAAATAATATATCGCATGTTCCATAAAAAACACTTAAATTGTAGAAACAATTGATAAATACTGTCGTAAATAAATAGTTATTAAAAGAAATTTAGCATGAGAATCGGAATACTTATTGGGAGAATTGGGGGAGTTGATGGAGTGGCGTTGGAAACTGAGAAGTGGATTAAAGTATTTCGAAAAATGGGGCATGAAGTGTATACTTTATCCGGGCAATTCGAAGAGCGAAAACTAGATCCGCAGTTCGAAACTTTGGTGCCCGAAATGTCATTTTTTTCGCCCGAAGGTTTTTGGGGACAAAAGAAAGCCTTTCACTTTCCGGATAACAACTTAGCAGAATTACTGGAACACATCCATTTCTATGCCGATTTAATTGGAAACAAAATTATAAAGTGGGCACAGGAACATAAAATTGATGTATTGGTATCGGAGAATGCATCGGCCTTGCCTGCTCACCTGGAAATGGGATTGGGAATTAAAAAAGCGATTGTTGATTTGGGACTTCCAACCATTACCCACGATCACGATTTTTACTGGGAACGTGGAACCAGGTATCTTTCTCCTTATGCGGAAATCAATTCCATTGTAGCCGATAATTTTCCTTTGCGTTTGCCAAACGTATTTCATGCGGTGATTAACACTTACGGACAAGACACTCTAAATGAACGGTTCAACAGGGAATCTGTTGTGGTTCCAAATGTGATGAATTTCGACCTGCCTTTTGGAGAAATCAACGAAACCAATATCAATTTAAAACGCAATATTGGTTTAAGCGATTCTGACTATATCCTTGCCCAGGTTACCAGAATTGTTCGCCGAAAAGGGATTGAAACTGCCATTCAGTTAATTCACATGCTGGAAGATGAACATGCCAAGCTTGTAATTACCGGCAGTCACTCAGACGACGAAGGAAATATTTACTACAACGAGCTCATTGATCAGATTCACGAGTTAAAGCTCGAAAAACAGGTGAAGTTTACCTCTCATATCATTAAAAATCACAGAAGACAAACGCCTGGAAGTAAGTCATACGCTCTTTCCGACGCTTATGCCCATGCAAAAGCAAGTACCTACTTCAGTACTTACGAAGGATTCGGAAATGCATTTATCGAATCGGTTTTGGGTAAATGCCCTGTGTTTGTAAACAATTATAAGCCGGTTTACTGGCCCGATATCGGCAGCAAAGGCTTTAAAACGGTTATGCTCGAAGACAATGTGATTACCGATAAAGCTCTTGCTGATATGAAAGAGGTAATTCACAATGAAAAGTTGAATCGTGAAATTGGAGAATACAATTACCAATTGGGTAAGAAATATTTTTCTTTTGATACCCTGGAAGAGAAATTGACCGAACTGCTCGAAAAAGCGGCTAAATTTTCTTCTTAAATCAAGACTTTTAATTCAGCATCAGCCTTAAGTTTGTTGCTTTCAAAATCGATTCCTGAAATCAAATTCAAGCCTGGTTGTTTTCCAATTTCCAGGCTACCAAAATCATCGTCGATATGTAGCTTTTGAGCAGGCTGTAGCGTTCCCCATGTAATCATTTCCCAAACCGAAAGTTCAGGGAAGTGATTCTGAATGAGCTTCATTTCATCAAAAACCGATAATTTTTGATGCGTGCCCAAAGAGCCGGTTCCTATGCAAATGTCTTGGCTTTGCTTAGGTAAAGTCGGAAGTTTCGAAAGTATAGAACTGTTAATTAAAGCAATTGAACTGTCCATTTGCTCTTGCTGACCGGGAATACGATATTTTAACTCCTGTTCTTGCGTAAAATGTACTTTCGATCTCTCTTTCTGAGCAGCGCTTTCCTCATTTGGAAAAGCATCAAGGGTAGCTTTGGTCCCAAATGCCTCCAAATGGTTGATTGATCGTTGTACGGATTTCAAATCAGGATCTAATCCGCTTAATTTTGATTGTAGATTTTTATTGAAATCACCTTCAAGGCAGTCTTTAAAATCAGCCTGAGAAAAAGTAGCATAGGAGATCAGGGTGAATGCATCTACGAAAGCTGGAACAATTACTCCACCATAAAACTCAAGGTTTGCAATCTCTTTAAAATTGTTTTTGGTGTCAATAATATCGGTAATTCTGTTCTGCTCGTCGAGAACAATGATTCCATTCTTTAATGGAGCCGAGCTTACCGGAAAAATATAGTTGGCAGTTATTTTTCTCATTCTGGACTATAATCGCGCATTAATCTGTCACGGTTCAGGTGCTTCTCAATTTCTTTCTCGATAGCAGTAGTATCAGGCTTTATTTCAGGATTAAAAATCTTGATATTTTTAATTTCATACTCCTGTGTAAATACTTTTAAATCATTTTCCCAACTAAACAGGTTTCCTCTAATTTCGGTATAAATGGTATCAGGATATTCCAACTGAATAGAATAAGTCTTGAATATTGAATCTTTTTTAATTGATATAGGATCGAAATGAACTTTTTGCGGGCCGTTAATGCTGTCTTTTTTCCAAAAATAAGCCTCCATTTTAGGATTTTCGGTTTGATCTTTCTTAAAAATTCTGATATCAGCCGAAACGGTATATATACCTCGTTCTTTAATCGGAATGCGGAAATTAAAATTTGGTTTCCCTTCTTTCGGAACGATATAATGATCTTTTCTTTTCCACAAATTGATGGTATCCTGTTCCAGTTTCGCATTTTTAATGTCAATGCGATATTTGGTTTCCAGCCTGTTTAGCGAATCAATTACCCTATCGTAAATTTTGGTAAAATTGGCAGTGTTCTGTGCATAGTAGGATACACATGAATCAAATTCTGCCGGTTGCAAATTGTACTTTTCGTAAACAGAATTGTAATAATAACTCGGACGATAATTTTTACCAGCTCGATAAACATTCTGAGCCGATAAAGTTCCGTCGGCAATATGAATATCAATCAGCATGTGAATGAATTCATCCTCATTTAATTTGGGTTCACTCTTTTTCTCTTTCGAACAGGAAAAAAGAAAGGCCGAAATGGCAACAATCGTAATGATCAATACTTTGTTCATTGGAAACTAAACTGGTTTGTTAGGCAAAGATAACAAATGCTTGCATAAACTTTAAGTTCAGAGGCAATCAGGTCGATTTTTTAATGTTTTTAAACAAATCGGAAGCAAAAACAAAATCGTTCAGTGCCTGGTTTTCGGTATTGAAAATTTCATCTTTTGTGCCTTCCCATGCCTTATAACCTTTACTAATGAAAAGAATTTTTTCTCCAATCTCCATCACCGAATTCATATCATGAGTGTTAATAATTGTTGTCATATTAAACTCTTTGGTGATCTCCTGAATCAAATTATCGATTACAATTGCCGTAACCGGATCTAATCCGGAGTTGGGTTCATCGCAAAACAGATATTTAGGATTAAGGGCAATGGCGCGGGCAATGGCAACACGTTTTTGCATTCCACCACTAATTTCGGATGGATAAAGGTGATTTGCATTTTGAATATTTACCCTGTCGAGGCAAAAAGAAACGCGATTGTTTTTCTCTTTTTCCGACATTTTTGAGAACATATCGAGTGGGAACCTTACATTTTCCTCTACATTAAAGGAATCGAACAATGCGCCACCCTGGAAAACCATTCCCATTTCTTTACGGATTTCCTTTTTACCCTTATGGTTTAGAGCTGTAAAATCTCTATCGTCGTAAAAAATGGACCCATTATCTACCTCGTGTAATCCAATGATCGATTTTAGGAGTACTGTTTTCCCTGAACCACTCTGACCGATTATTAAATTCGTTTTTCCGGCTTCGAATGTAATGGAGATATCGTTTAAGACCTTTAAATCGCCAAATGATTTGTTAAGCTTGTCCAGTCTGATCATTTTAAGAGAATTTGAGTAAGTATCACATTAGCCAATAGAATTAGGATGCTGCTGTTTACCACAGCTTTGGTACTGGCTTTACCAACTTCCAGGGCTCCACCTTTTACGTAATATCCATAGTAGGATGGAATGGCAGTAATAATAAAGGCAAAAACAACTGTTTTCACCAACGAATAGGTGATATAGTAAGGAATAAATCCGAATTGGGTTCCGTATATAAAATCGCTTAATGGCACTGTGCTGGTGAGGTAACTGGCAAGTAATCCGCCCAAAATTCCTACAAAAACACTCAGAACATAAAGGAATGGATTAATAAAAATCGCAGCTACAATTTTTGGCAAAATCAGGTAAGAAGCCGAGTTGATCCCCATAATTTCCAAGGCATCAATTTGCTCGGTAACTCTCATCGAACCTATTTCAGAAGCAATGTTGGAGCCTACCTTACCGGCTAGAATTAAGCCAACAATGGTCGAGGAGAATTCAAGAATCATTGATTCGCGAGTCGTATAACCTACCAGGTATTCAGGTAGCAATGGGTTCATTAAGTTATAGGCCGTTTGAAGTGCTATAACCGCCCCCATAAACAGGGAGATAATTACAACGATTCCAATGGAATTGATTCCCAGCTTATGAATTTCCTTCACAATCTGAGAGAAAAATAATTTCCCTTTTTCTGGTTTGGAAAGAACCAAAATCAGGAATCTAGAGAATTTGCCAACGTGCTCAAAAAGATTCATAACTTATCTTGTTTACGATAAAAGTACAAATAATTTACTTATTGTATCGCTTGCTTTTTCCTGCCAAAGGAAAAGCCAAACTATTTTTGAATTGACTTGGGATTTATGTATTTTAGGATATCTAATATTTATCTGCATATTATTACTAATCAATATGAATACTAACAACTACTGCGTTATCATGGCAGGAGGAGTCGGTTCCCGATTCTGGCCTTTAAGTAAAAATTTACGACCAAAACAATTTCTTGATATCCTGGGAACAGGAAAAACCTTAATCAGGCATACCTTCGAACGATTCGCTTCGGTTTGTCCGGTGGAGAACTTTTTCGTGGTTACAAATGCCATTTATAAAGACTTGGTATTGGAACAAATTCCGGAGTTGAAAGCAGATCAGGTATTGTTGGAACCCTTAAGAAGAAATACAGCTCCTTGTATTGCTTATGCGAACTATAAAATCTTAAAGCGTAACCCGAATGCTTCGGTTGTTGTTACACCAGCCGATCATTTAATTCTGAACGAGGTGAAATTCCTTGAAGTACTAAAAGAAGGAATCGACTTTGTAAAAGAGGAAGACAAACTGATGACTTTGGGCATGCAACCTACCAGGCCGGAAACGGGATATGGTTACATACAGGTGGGCAAAAAATCGGTTGATCAATCATCGGATATTTATCCTGTTAAAACATTTACTGAGAAACCACATTTGGATTTGGCAAAGATCTTTTACGAGTCGGGAGAGTTTTTCTGGAATTCAGGAATTTTCTTGTGGTCTTTGCAAGCCATTCAAAATTCGTTCAATAAATTTTTACCTGATGTAAATGCTTTATTCGAATCGATTTTTGAGGATATCGATACAGAAAAGGAACAAGCAGCTATTGATAAAATATATCCGGAATGCCAGAATATTTCTATCGACTATGGAATTCTTGAAAAATCGGATAATGTATATGTATACTGTACCGAGTTTGGTTGGTCCGACCTGGGAACCTGGGGTTCGATGTACGAGCATTCAAGCAAAGATGACAACCAGAATGCTGTTCAGGGCGAAAATGTAATGTTGTACGAATCGAAAGATTGTTTGGTGAATGCTCCTAACGAGAAATTGGTGGTTGTACAAGGTTTAAAAGATTTCATTGTAGTGGATACAGATAAAACCTTGCTAATTTGCCGCAAACGCGATGAGCAGGAAATTAGAAAGTTTGTAAACGATGTGAAAATTACAAAAGGAGAGGAGTATATCTAAACTCAAGATATTTACAAAAGAAAAGGACCTCATTGAGGTCCTTTTTTATTTTGTATGAAATACTCTTTCTAGTATTCCCAAAGATCGTGTTCGTATTCGAAGATATCGTTCTTAATTTTTTCTGCTTCGAGCATAGAATTAATTCCAACTGTGTATTCGCTGATACCACGGTTGTTGTGAACGTTCGAGATTTGAGTAATAAAGCTTGAAAAACGTCTCTTCATAAAAAGATCGTCGAATGAGTAACGAGCTGCATCGTTAAACGGGTTAAATACTTCATGAGTAGCCAACAATGGTCTTGCCTCAGGGAAATAAACCCAGAAAAGCTGCTTCATTTGTACACCGTCCATGGCAGTATCGCCATCTTTTACATACTCGCGAATTGGACAAATACCAATAATTCTAACCTGCATGGTAGATGTCTGCTTGTCGAAGAACCACTGCTCTTTTACCATGTAACGTTTCACATCGTCGGTGTGCATTTCACCAGGAATAATTACTGGCTCCAATTCACCGGTTAACCTGTTGCGTTGCATCATTGTGTCGGCCTGAGCATCAAACTTGGTGTGAATTTCGTCCAAAGTCATTGGCTCTTTAAATTCATCATCGTTTGTAGAATAGGCTGTCAAACCTTCATTTTCGATACCATACATCAGCAAATCAATTAAGCTGTAACGATCATCCTGTGGCGTAGTTGGATAATACATTGGAAGGTTCATTTTTTCCCTCAAATCAACGATTCTCCATACCAATTTAGACCACATCACATCCGATTCACGAATGTTTGAATAAGGAATTGGTTTACGATTCTTAATGTGATTCTTGCTGTATACACTGGTTGGGTTTGTTTGCGACATTACATTCGCAGAACAAAACAGTGCAAGACCGATTAATAGTAATAAGCTTTTCTTCATCCTATGTAAATTTTATTACTCTATTCTAAATACAATAGCAGGCAGATTTCTGGTTACACCATCGGGACCTACCGCCCTAATATCTTCTATATAAACTTTATTATTTCTTCTTAAATTTCTAAGCAATCTCATTTGCTCAGGGGTAAAGGTATCCGATCTTGATGCTTCGTCAACCGTAAAACCTTTTTGTATGGTCGATACGGTAAAACCGGTAATCTTAAATTCAAGATCGAAATCGAAGTTGTCCATTACTGCATCAACACCGCTTTGTGCCAATAGTAGATTCTTCTTGATTTTTCCACCATTCTTGTCTGCAATCTTTGCAACAGGATCAGGAATTGGTTTTACACGGAAATCTACGGTTCGTAATGGTCTCCATTCTCCATCGAAATTGGCCTCTACAAGAACTTTTGCAGTTCTGCCAACTACTTCTGGTTTTGCAATATATTCATCATCACTTCTCTTAACCAGGCGACCATTTCTATTAGAAATAGATGCTCGAATTCTATCTGATGAGAACCCTGGTGCAGATACACTTACAGGATTGTCAACACCAACATAAAACACATTCATTTTGGTAGGAGAAACCACCACATTTGGTTCTGCGACAATGTATTCAGATGAAAATTCAAGTTCTTTTTCAATACCAGAAGGAGTTATGTATGTAAGGATCCCCCCCCATTTTACTGGTCCAACTTTATCTGCTTTAGCGGTGTAAGTCGCTCTACCATCATTGTCATAATCAGTTAAAATACCTCTTCGGTCTACTTCAACTTTAGGATACTGAGTAGTATCTACAGCAGCTAAAAATACCTGAGCCTTATAGGTATTACCTTTTATAATATAACTTGAAGGAGCATACACTTCAGCCTTCAATTTGTTAAAACTAAACGATTCTGCTTCAATTTGGTTGAACAGATAATTTACAATATCCGATTCTGTATTTCTGATATCCGATTGCATTTTTGATAAAAGAGTAACTGCTCCTACCAAAGGTGTGTGATTAAACAGTTTAGATTCCCATGAATAATTAGGATCCCCTTTTTTACTCTTTTCAGGCTTAGAAGTATCTAATGTTTCTTGAATCGCATGACGAAGTCTTTCATCATTTTCATTAACATGATTCAATACTAGGTCTCGATAATTAGAAATGGCTTGTCTTAAATCTTTACCATGTCTTCCTACTATCATTACTTCACCTGGAATATCAATATTATCTCTACTTTTGATATTCTTCATATCATACTCTGGGCCATCAGCTTTCTCAACTATTTTTTCTTTTAACATTTGAATATAGTTGAATAGACTATCGGATTGTATTCTAATATTCTGAGCGTATTCCCAAGATTCTTTTACTTTATTTTCATTTGCTTCGTAAGCAGTTTTGAATTCTCCGTAGGTAACGGCAGTTTTTTCTTCAAAAGTAGATATGGTCTTAGCCAACCCATTATCGATTGTTGTAAAAGCGTCCAGTACTTCGTTCGATACATTTATCGCCAACATTGCTGTCAGAAATAAATACATCATTCCAATCATCCGTTGCCGCGGCGTTTCTTTACAATTACTTGCTCCCATTTCAGCTCAGCTTGATTGTTAGTACTAGTTCTTTTTTGTATGATCCATTGCACTAAGCATATTTCCATAAATGGTATTTAGTGCCGATAGATTTTGATTCAATTGCTCTGTTTCTTTGCGATAAGTTTGCGCATTTTCCAATGTTGCTGTTAATGCCTGCAGAACTTTATCTAAATCCTGGTGTACAGATTTCGAATTTTCCATTTGCTGATTGCCCTGCTTCAATTGCAGTTCGTAAATTGCGTTCAGCGATGAAAGATTCTTATTCATAGCCTCCATAGAGGTATTGAAATTTCCACTGTTTTCAGAAATCTTACCAAAATCATTTTGCAATGATTGGTCGATTTTCTGATATGAATTCAATAGGTTGTTACCCGACTCGTTCACTTTGTTTGCAAACTCTTTTCCTGAGTTCTCGATAGAAGAAGCTGCACCCTGGTAAGAAGCACTTAACTGATCAGCCGATTGTGACAACTGCTGAGTTGTATCGGCATATTTTCCAGAAAATTCTCCAACCGATTCAGATGCCTTCTGAATGGTTTGAACGTAACCATCAGTCGCTTTTGCAGCATCAGATAGGTTCGACAAATTATCAGCGGCATTGGTTAATTTTGCTAAACCTGCACTTAGGTGTGATAATTTATCTGGTTCAACGCTAATTTTTTCAAGTAATTGTTGCAACTGCTCTAGTCCTTCAACCTGTGCCCCTCCACCTTTTACCATGGTTTCGCGTGGCTCTAATCCAATTAATTCTGGATATACCAAACTCCAGTCAGGCTGTTCGTGTGGTGGTTCAAATGCTGAAAAGAAAAAGATAATTGCCTCTACAGACATACCTACTGATAAAAGTAAGCCTGCGTAAGGGTAATGCATAATTTTAAACAAGGCACCAATTAGTACGACGGAAGCTCCCCAACCATACACGTAACCCATAAATTTTTTCCATCTCGGAGATTGTACCAGTTCTGTAATATTCATGTCGGATTTATTGAAAAGGTCTTAAATAAATAGCTATACGGTAAAATTATTTACCTAAATGAGTTCTTACACAGCGGAAACCGATATACGATTTAGCAGTATCCTGATATTCGTATGTTCTGGTTGCGCATTGCAAATAGTAACCAATGTCTTTCCATGATCCACCTCTAATCACTTTTCTCTTCAATGCTGGAGGATCATCCGGAAGTGCATTGTATTCATAATTCGGATTCATATCGTGTGTAAAAGCATAGGCTGATTCGTCGTAAGCTCCGGAAGTCCATTCCGCAACATTACCTGCCATATCGTAAAGACCGAATTCGTTTGGCTCGTAACTTCCAACAGGAAGAGTTACCAAACCACCATCGTCAACATAGTTGCCACGCAATGGCTTAAAGTTGGCAAGGAAACATCCCTGGTCGTTTCTTGTATATGGACCACCCCAAGGGTACATATTTTGAGCAATACCACCACGAGCTGCATATTCCCATTCCGATTCGGTTGGCAAACGGTAATCCTGTACAGGGTAATCACCTTCCTGCTTTAATGCAGAATTGTGGAAACGAGTTCTCCAGATCGAGAATGCAGTTGCTTGTTTCCATGATACACCTACCACAGGGTAATCATCGTAACCTGGATGCCAGAAATATTGCTTTGTCCAAGGATCGTTATACGAATAAGTAAAGTCCTGAATCCAGCAAAGGGTATCCGGGTAAATATTTAAAGCTTCTTTCATGATAAAAGAAGATCTGTCTTCGATTTGTTTTCTACCACCTTTGTAGTCGTCAACCATTCCTTCGTACTCACCTGTTTCGTAGTTGTAACGATTCGATTTTTTTGCAGCTTGTTGCAAATCAACCCATTCGTACTGATACTTCAGCTTTCTTGTGTCGATTTCCTTGTTGCGGAAAAATCTTTCATGCTCAGGCAGATACATTTCTTCCAGAATTTCTGCATACTCTTCATCGTCCCATTCCAATCTTTCTTCCCAATTGATGAAAGGAGGATCGATAGGGTTTCCATTTTCGTCTTCAGCAATCAGGAATTCTTCGAATTGTTGTCCTAACAACTGACGAGCAATAGAGTCTCGTACCCAGTATACAAACTGACGATATTCATTATTGGTAACTTCTGTTTCATCCATCCAAAATGATTCTACAGAAACAGTTTTAGCTGAAGCATTTAGTGCCCAAGCTACGTCCTGGTCATTAGGTCCCATAGTAAAACTTCCTCTCGGAATTTGTACCATACCATAAGGTTTTGGCTCAAACCATTTTCCTCTCTGACCGGCACCAACAAGTTCTCCATTACCAGTGCGGCTTCCACAGGCTGACAAGAACAATAAAACAATTACACCTAGTGTTGTAAGTAGTTTATTCATAGTGGTTTTGTAAATTGTGCTAAAAGCACAGATTTTTAATCTTTTTTATAAAAATCGAATACTCTTATATTTTTGATTTCGGCTTTCCAATTTAGTGTTGAATCTGTACGTTAACAGAAATTCATGAGATGCTTTCGCAATTTTTGATGTTGAAATATCGTAAGCATATCCAATTTGAATTCCATTGTTGAATAAAACACCAACCATTCCAACTATTGCATCATCGACTCTATATGAAACGCCTCCCCAAATCTTTTTATTGTATCGTAATAAACTGTTTATGTCGATTTGTGAAACAACAGCATCTGTTTTGTAAAAAACGGATGGTATTACTTCCCAGCTTTCATCGAGCTTAAACGTGTATCCGGCCGTGGCATAATAATGCCTTGCCAAATAGGTTTCTACTGCTTCGCTATACGCAACAGAAGGCTCCGTGACATGCAATACGGAAAGACCGGCATAAAAGTTATCTGTTTGGTAAAAAATTCCTAAACCAGGATCCAATACCATCTTCCCTTCGTCTATTGTTGGGGATCCCAAATCCTCCTGTGCCGAAGTATATTCATCTCCTTCGGGTACAAACCATTCACCTTTTAAGGCGTTGTTCTGAAACCCCACACTAAGACCAAAATGCAAAGAACCATTCGCAAGTTTCTTTTGATAAGAATAACTGAATTTAACCCCGGTATTCTTTTCAAAACCCAACTCGTCTCGTACAATTGTTAAGCCCAAGCCATGTGTTTTTCCAGCAAAACGTACTGGGGTACTTAGGTTTACAACTGTTGTTACGGGTGCATTATCAAATCCCACCCATTGCTGACGATTAATTGCTGAAACTACAATATCCTTTTCGGCACCAGCAAAAGCCGGATTTACGGAAAGGATATTAAACATATTTTGACTGAACTGTGGGTCTTGTTGTGCCCTTAAAATCAGAGCAAAACAATTCAATATTATAAGGAAAAATACTTTTTTCATGAAATATTATATAGTTCAGTAACGGTCAAAAACTGCGAGGAGTAAAGTAAATAAAAATAAATCTTCCTTACAAGTTTTATCAGAGGTTCAAGCACTTTTATCAACAATTTTCAGTTGTCTATTTTCAATTCATTTTTTGTTATAAAAACATTAAATTAAACAAATCAAAAGCTTAACATCTGCATAATCAATATTCTTTGTGCCAATTACGTAATCCATATGTACGATGATTTTTTTATTTTGTTAATACATTTTCATGTTTTTCAAATTAGATTAACAATAAAATAATCTGGTCTTGCACTCAAAATACGCTATAAGGCAATAAAAAAAGGCTGTTCGCGAAACGGGAACAGCCTTTTTTTTTTTTTGAAAAAATTACTTTTTAGCCTTTTTGGCAGTGGTAGTTTTTTTCTTCGTCGTTGTAGTTTTCTTTTTCGTCACCGTTTTTTTGGCACTCGTCTTTTTCGTAGCTGCCTTTTTGGTGCTTTTCTTTTTAGGACCTTCTTTGATGATTTTCAAACAATCTTCATAGCTCAATGCCTTAGGATCTTCGATATCCTTTGCCAATCGGAAGTTTTCCTTTTTGTAGGCAATGTAAGGTCCCCAACGACCATTTAATATCTGTAAGTCCGGATCTTCGTCAAATGCTTTGATGAATTTTTCACGATCCTTTTGTCTCTTTTCTTCAATCAGTTCAATGGCACGTGGAAGATCAATTTCCATTGGATCATCCACATCCTTTTTCAATGAAGCAAATTTGCCATCGTGGCGAACGTAAGGTCCAAATCGACCAATGGCTACAACCACTTTTTTATCTTCATATAAACCCAGGTCTCTTGGTAACTTGAATAGATCCAAAGCTTCCTCGAGTGTGATGGTTTCCAGGTGTTGTCCAGGACGTAAGCTGGCAAACTTAGGTGCTTCTGCTTCTTTGTCTTCCGAAGTTTCACCCAACTGAGCCATTGGACCATACCTACCGATACGCACCAAAATCACTTTTCCTGTTTTAGGATCTTCTCCTAAAATTCTCTCTCCTGTCGATCTTTCTGAGTGCTCCAGGGTTTTTTCAACATTTTCATGGAATGGATTGTAAAACTTACCAATCATTTCATGCCAGATCATGTTACCCAGTGCAATATCGTCGAATTCTTTCTCTACATCAGCTGTAAAGTTGTAACTCATTACATTTGGAAAGTGTTCGTTCAAAAAGTCGGTAACTACCATTCCGATATCGGTTGGGAAAAGCTTTCTTTTTTCAGCACCGGTAATTTGAGTTTTGATTTCCTCTGTAATGTTATTGTCTTTCAGGTTGATTACCTCGTATTTTCTTTCTACACCATCTCTCGACTCTTTTACCACATAGCCACGATTCTGAACCGTAGTAATGGTTGGAGCGTAAGTTGATGGACGACCAATACCAAGCTCCTCAAGTTTCTTCACCAAACTTGCTTCGGTAAATCTTGGTGGACGGTAGGTAAAGTTTTGTGTTGCATTCAGGAAATCTTCCATTACAGGATCGTTTACCTTCACATTAGGAAGTAAGGTTTCCTCCTGCTTGCCGTTCTCATCGTCGGTCGATTCCATGTATACTTTAAGGAAACCGTCGAATTTGATCATTTCCCCGCTAGCAACAAATTCTTCTCCATTGTTAGATGCAGCAATCTTGATATTGGTTTTCTCCAATTTGGCATCGCTCATTTGCGAAGCAATGGTTCTTTTCCAAATCAGGTTGTACAAACGAATCTCGTTCGACTCTCCTTGTATTACCTCTTTGTTTAGGTAAGTAGGACGAATTGCCTCGTGAGCTTCCTGCGCACCTTTATTTTTGGTTTGGTATTTTCTAATTTTCACATAGTCTTCGCCATGACGTTTGGTAATTTCCTCTTTTGCTGCTGCCAGTGCAGTATCAGAAAGGTTTACCGAGTCAGTTCTCATGTATGTGATATTTCCGGCCTCGTATAAACGCTGGGCAACTGCCATGGTTTGAGCTACCGAAAATCCTAATTTTCTACTTGCTTCTTGTTGTAGGGTAGAAGTTGTAAATGGAGCTGCAGGTTTGCGTACCGATGGTTTTTTCTCGATATCGCTCACTTTATAGTCTGCATTTTTACAAGTTTCCAAAAACTTTAGAACGCCTTCTTTGCTTGCAAAACGTTTTGGATGTTCTGCCTTTAAAGTTTTTTGGCTTCCGTTTTCTTCCGTAATTAGGAAATTGGCTACAACCTTATAGTAGGTCTCTGGTTTGAAAGCAATAATTTCTCTTTCACGTTCAACCAAAAGACGAACGGCAACCGACTGCACACGACCAGCCGAAAGTTGAGGTTTTACTTTTTTCCACAATACAGGGGAAATTTCAAAACCTACCAATCGATCGAGAATTCTTCTTGCCTGCTGTGCATTTACAAGATTATCATCGATATCGCGAGGATTTTCGATTGCATTTAAGATTGCATTCTTTGTAATTTCGTGGAATACAATTCTTTTGGTGTTCTCTTTTTTCAATTTCAGCACCTCGAATAAGTGCCATGCAATGGCCTCTCCCTCGCGGTCTTCATCAGATGCGATCCAAACCGTCTTGGCTTCTTTGGCTAACTTCTTCAGTTCTGTAACTACCTTTTTCTTGTCTGTAGATACAATATATTTAGGTGTGAAATTGTTTTTGATATCAATCCCAAAATCCTTTTTTTCCAAATCCCGAATGTGCCCAAAGCTCGATTTTACCAAGAAATCCTTACCCAGGAATTTCTCGATTGTTTTTGCTTTTGCAGGGGACTCAACTATTACTAAATTCTCTACCATCTCGAATCTGTTCTTTGGA
This sequence comes from Marinifilum caeruleilacunae, assembly GCF_013141825.1. Lineage (GTDB taxonomy): Bacteria > Bacteroidota > Bacteroidia > Bacteroidales > Marinifilaceae > Marinifilum > Marinifilum caeruleilacunae. The sequence goes on along the minus strand of NZ_RZNH01000030.1, from coordinate 3,154 downwards.
AAGTTTAGGTTAAAATTTTTTGCAAAGTAAAACAATAAGCTACCTAAGTTCAAAATTTTGTGCGAATTATTTTAATATGGTACTATAATAATATAGGTTCAAAATCAAATAAAATGAAGAAAAATACGTCTTATATCTTAGAATATAATTTGCTATTTTTACAGCTCAATTAAAATTTATAAGGAGTATGACTGAAATCGATCCTAATCTGGAAAATGATCCAGGAATGGAAATAACCAAAGAGTCGCGTTTGAAAACCTACAAAAAGCCATTGCTTATTTTTTGGTCGGTTTTTGTTGTTGGAATTCTGGCGGGAGTCCTGTTTTTCGTAGGAGTTTCAAATGGAACATTCGGGTTTATGCCAACATTCGAAGAGTTGGAGAATCCTAAAAGTAGTTTGGCTACAGAGGTGTATACCGCCGATGGCGAATTGCTGGGAAAATTCTATTTCCAGAACCGATCATTTATCGATCATGATGAATTGTCGCCTTATTTAATTGATGCCTTAATTGCTACCGAAGATGTTCGTTTCGAGTCTCATTCGGGAATCGACCTTCGTGGTTTGGGTCGTGTTGCAAAAGGTTTAATCACCAGAGATAAAAATGCCGGTGGTGGGAGTACCATCTCGCAACAGTTGGCAAAAATGCTATTCCCTCGCGAAGAATTTAATAGTAAGCTGGATATTGTTTTCAGAAAATTCAGGGAGTGGGTAATTGCTGTAAAGCTGGAAAGAAGTTATACCAAAGAAGAAATCATGACCATGTATTTTAACAAGTATGATTTCTTAAATCTTGCAGTGGGTATTAAATCGGCAGCTAATGTTTATTTCAATACTACTCCTGATTCTTTAAAAATGGAGCAGGCAGCTATGCTTGTTGGAATGGCGAAGAACTCTTCTTACTACAATCCGTTAAGAAGGCCAGAATTGACTAAAGGAAGAAGAAACACAGTGCTTTCGCAGATGGTGAAATATGCTTACCTGGATAAGCATGTGGCAGATTCGCTGAAACAACTTCCATTGGGAATTGACTACCAGAAAGTGGACCATAAACGAGGAATGGCTCCTTATTTTAGAGAATATTTGCGTATGTCCTTAACTGCTCAAAAACCTGAAAGAGCGAATTACCCTTCATGGAACATGCAGAAATTCAAACAGGATTCTTTGGAGTGGGAAATCAATCCGTTTTACGGATGGTGTAACAAAAACCAAAAAGCGGATGGAACACCATATAATATATATAAGGATGGTTTAAAAATTTACACCACGCTTGATTCGAGAATGCAAAAATATGCAGAGCAGGCTGTGGAAGAGCATTTGGGTCTGGATTTGCAGAAAGCTTTCGACAGAGAAAAAGAGAATCACAGGAATCCACCTTTTTCGGATGATTTAGATGATGAAGCCTTTGAACACCAGATGGATCTGTCGATTCGACGCAGTGAAAGACATCGTGTGCTGAAGAAAAAAGGTTTATCATTTGATGAGATTAAGGCAAACTTTAAAAAGCCTGTTAAAATGAAAATTTTTACATGGAAAGGGGAGAGAGATACCCTTCTGTCGCCTATGGATTCCATGTTGTATTATAAAGGATTTTTACGTGCCGGCTTTATGTCGATGGTACCACAAACCGGAGAGGTGAGGGCTTATGTTGGTGGTCCAAACTACAAACACTTCATGTATGATATGGTAACCCTTGGTAAACGCCAGGTAGGATCAACCATTAAGCCATTTTTGTATACACTGGCCATGCAGGAAGGTCTTACTCCATGTGACGAAGTGCCGAATATCCCGCAAACATTTATTTTGCCTGATGGTTCTCCTTGGACCTCAAGAAATTCTACAAGTGCCCATAGTGGAGAAATGGTAACCTTAAAATGGGGCTTGGCAAATTCTGTAAATAATATTTCGGGCTGGGTATTGAAACAAACCAAACCCGATGCCGTTGTTTCTATGGCTCGTAAAATGGGCGTTGTAAGTCCAATTGAGCCAGTTCCGTCAATTTTCCTGGGAACCTCGGATATTTCGGTTTATGAAATGGTGGGAGCCTACGGATCATTTGTGAACAAAGGAGTATACATCAAACCTCGATTTATTACAAAAATTGAAGATAGCAAAGGAAACCTTGTTGCTCAATCGGTAGCTCAGAAAAACGAGGTGATGAACGAGAAAACTGCTTACTTGATGACCAATCTGCTAAAAGGTGTGGTTCAACAAGGTACAGGAATAAGACTTAGATCTAAATATGGTTTGAGAAATCCAATTGGAGGAAAAACCGGGACTACCCAGAATCATTCTGATGGTTGGTTCATGGGAATTACACCAGAGTTGGTTTCGGGAGTTTGGGTTGGAGCAGAAGACAGAGCCATCCGATTTGAAACCATTTTTTACGGACAGGGTGCCAATATGGCTTTACCAATTTGGGCATTGTACATGCAAAAAGTATATGGCGACACTGATTTGAATATCTCGAAAGGAGATTTTGAAAAGCCTCGAGGAGTGAATATTAATTTGGATTGTGATGCGGTTTCCAACGAGGATACAGGTGCAAGTTCGGATGATTTCGATGATGAGGATTTCTTCTAGAAATCAGTTTTTTGAAGAAGATATTGCAATATAAATCAGATTTAAAATCTGTTGCAAGATCAATATATTTTGTTTAAAATTGTAGTGCGATTCAGGTTCTCCGACAGGAGAATAATAGGGAATCCTGTTTAAATCAGGAGCTGTCCCCGCAGCTGTAAGTTCCGATTCAATTGTGAATCTGTGTTTTCGACAAGTGTCCACTGTCTCAATTTGTTGGGATGGGAAGGAGTTGAGAGCCGGAACAAGCCAGAAGACCTGCCTGGGTTATGGATTTTAGCTTTCGGGCATGAAAAGCGGAAAGATTCAGTTTATTCTTTCTATTCCGATGCTAGCAGATTCGGTACGCCAAAATCGAATCGAAAAAATTCATAGTAACTGTTTTACTATAGAGGATGTCTCGCCAAGGCATCCTCTTTTTTTTTGTGCTGTCCCGTCCTGAAATAAGTTGACAGTAAATCGACTTATTTATGAAAATATTGAGAAAGACTGTAGCAAGGCGTACCCAACGAAATTATAATTTATCCTTTAAATTGTCAGTTGTACGTCAAGTTGAAGAAGGGGAAATGACCTACC
>NZ_RZNH01000158.1 GCF_013141825.1 Marinifilum caeruleilacunae | reverse complement strand
CTCTATCCTTCTCCGTCACACCATCGATAATAACGATCAGTAGTGGTATCGGAATATCAACAGATTGTCCATCGCCTACGCCTTTCGGCCTCGGCTTAGGTCCCGACTAACCCTCAGCGGACGAACCTTCCTGAGGAAACCTTAGATATTCGGCCTGTGGGATTCTCACCCACATCTCGCTACTAATGCCAACATTCTCACTCGTAATCAGTCCACCGCTCCTTACGGTACGACTTCAGCCCGATTACGACGCTCCTCTACCGCTCACACATAAGTGTGAACCCGTAGCTTCGGTGGTAAGTTTGAGCCCCGGACATCTTCGGCGCAGGATCTCTCGACTAGTGAGCTATTACGCACTCTTTTAATGAGTGGCTGCTTCTAAGCCAACATCCTAGTTGTCTTAGAAATCCCACATCCTTTTCCACTTAACTTACACTTTGGGACCTTAGCTGACGATCTGGGCTGTTTCCCTTTT
>NZ_RZNH01000157.1 GCF_013141825.1 Marinifilum caeruleilacunae | reverse complement strand
GGTGAATCCTGAATAATCAGGTCACCGCCGATAGCTCGTAGAGAATTTAGGTCTAAAATGTTAGAATCATAGTTTGTGACTTTTAATGACCCCAAGATGAATTCACATTGGTTTTGTAAATGAAAAAGATCATGAGACGATTCAATGACGTGCAAATCTTTTTTACACAACTCTGATATCGGTGAGTTTGTGTTCAGACTCTTGACATCTATTTCAAAAAACGGTTCATTTGCTCTTCTTTGAAGTTCGAGATTACCGTTATGAAAAGGCTTCACATTATGTGGTCGCCTTGGCGGATCAATAGCGGCACCCAATGCATGTGTCACAAATAATGATGCAAATATAATCGCGAATAAACAACTTTTCCTAGTAATACGGTTCATAAGTCGATCAAGTAATGAAAAAATGGCTTTTGGTTTTCCTTGTTGTATTTCAGATGAGATATCTTACCAACAGAACAAGTTTCTCTATTGTATGTCACAAAAGG
>NZ_RZNH01000156.1 GCF_013141825.1 Marinifilum caeruleilacunae | reverse complement strand
GGAAATGTCCTTGCTGGCCACAATGGAAACAAGTCATCTGGCCGCTTCTACCAGACGGGTTCTGTCGAGGACAGTTCTGAACCCCATGGTCCATGCTGCCACAACGAACACAAGCCCCCTTGGCCTTCCAGCACTCACCGGGATGGTTCCATCCACATTTGGAACACGCAGGTCGGCCACCAGAGGTCTTACCTCCGTCCACCTGGTCCCATTTTCTCTTTTTATCATTAGTCTTGCCCGATGGGCCAGACTGTGGCTTAGCCTTAAGCTTAGCTTCTTCAGCCAAGTTAGACTCTAACAAAGCCACCCGTTCCACCAGTTCTCCGACGGTGTTGAAAGTGCGGATCGAACAGTGGGTCTTCAGTTCCGGCCTTAGGCCTCGGATGAACCTAAAGACCTGGACTGCTTCGTCCTCCAGCTCTCTTCCAACAAACCGTCTGAGCGGGTTGAACTCTTCTTCGTACTCTCGTACGGTCCTGCGGCCTTGGGCCAAAT
>NZ_RZNH01000029.1 GCF_013141825.1 Marinifilum caeruleilacunae | reverse complement strand
TAGGTCATTTCCCCTTCTTCAACTTGACGTACAACTGACAATTTAAAGGATAAATTATAATTTCGTTGGGTACGCCTTGCTACAGTCTTTCTCAATATTTTCATAAATAAGTCGATTTACTGTCAACTTATTTCAGGACGGGACATTTCCATTAAAAAAGGGTGTCTCCAATGGAAACACCCTTTTAATTATAGAGTTCTGATTTTAGAATTCTGATTTAGAATCAAGAAGCTTTTCATACTCTTCTTTTGCTCCTACTACAACATCTTTGTATTCTCTTAAACCTGTACCTGCAGGAATCAAGTGTCCACAAATAACGTTCTCTTTCAGACCTTCAAGTTTGTCCATCTTACCGCTAATAGCAGCTTCGTTCAATACTTTTGTAGTCTCCTGGAACGATGCAGCAGAAATGAAACTCTTCGTTTGCAGAGCTGCACGGGTAATACCTTGCAGGATCTGTGTAGAAGTTGCTGAAATTGCTTCACGAGCTTCAACAAGTTTCATATCGCGACGCTTCAAAATAGAGTTCACGTCTCTTAGCTTTCTTGCTGTTACAATTTGACCTGCTTTTAATTCATCAGAGTCACCACCATCAACAATTACTTTCTTACCGAAAATCTCATCGTTTTCACGCATGAATTCCATTTTGTCGATAACTTGTTTCTCCAAGAATTTAGTATCTCCCGGATCATCGATTACTACCTTACGCATCATCTGACGAACGATAATCTCAAAGTGTTTATCGTTGATTTTCACACCCTGCATACGGTATACATCCTGTACTTCGTTCACGATATATTCCTGAACTTTTGTAGGACCTTTAATCGATAGGATATCAGCTGGTGTAGTTGCACCTTCTGATAATGGAGTACCAGCTCTTACGTAGTCGTTCTCCTGAACAAGGATCTGTTTTGAAAGAGGTACAAGGTACTTCTTCACATCACCTGTTTTAGTTGTAACAACAATCTCTCTGTTACCACGCTTGATTTTACCAAAAGTAACCTCACCATCAATCTCAGAAACAACTGCTGGGTTAGATGGGTTACGAGCCTCGAACAACTCAGTAACACGTGGAAGACCACCGGTGATATCACCTGCCTTACCAAGAGCTCTAGGAATCTTAACAACTGACTGACCTGAAACTACCATCTCACCTTCGGCTACCGAAATGTGAGCACCTACTGGTAAGTTGTAAGATTTTAATACCTCACCACTTGAGTTCAAAATCTTGATACTTGGGTTTTTGGTCTTGTCTTTCGATTCAACAACTACTTTTTCCGCAAAACCAGTTGCTTCATCCGATTCCTCTTTAAATGTAATACCTTCAATTAAGTTTTCGAAAGTAACCTTACCTGAGAATTCAGTGATGATCATCGCATTGTATGGATCCCACTCACAAATTAAGTCGCCTTTCTTAACATCCTGACCATCTTTAATATACAATTTAGATCCGTAAGGAATTGTATGGGTAGTCAAGGTAATGTTGGTATTTTTATCGATAATGCGTAATTCTGCCAAACGACCAATTACCACATCATGTTTCTTTCCATCTTCTGGTGTATGCTCAACTGTTCTTAATTCTTCGAACTCAGCATAACCATCGTATTTCGATTCAACAGAGTTTTCCGCAGAAACGTTACCCGCGGTACCCCCTACGTGGAAGGTACGAAGAGTAAGCTGTGTACCCGGCTCACCAATTGACTGAGCTGCGATAACACCAACTGCTTCACCTTTTTGAACTGCTTTACCTGTTGCAAGGTTACGTCCGTAACATTTCGCACAAACACCTTGTTTCGACTCACAGGTAAGTACAGAACGAATCTCAACACGTTCGATAGGAGAATTTTCAATTGTCTGAGCAATCTCTTCAGTAATTTCAACTCCTGATTTCACAAGTAGTTCACCTGAAATTGGGTGATATACATCGTGTACAGTAGTTCTACCAAGAATTCTCTCACTTAGAGATGCAACAATTTCTTCCTGATTCTTAATTGCGGTAGCAGTTAAACCTCTTAATGTTCCACAGTCTCTTTCGTTAATAATAACATCCTGTGCAACATCCACCAAACGACGAGTAAGATAACCCGCATCGGCTGTTTTAAGTGCCGTATCCGCAAGACCTTTACGAGCACCGTGAGTAGAAATAAAGTACTCTAGTACCGAAAGACCTTCCTTAAAGTTCGAAAGAATCGGATTCTCAATAATCTGACCACCGGTAGCACCTGATTTCTGAGGCTTAGCCATCAGACCACGCATACCACCTAGCTGACGAATCTGCTCTCTAGAACCACGAGCTCCAGAGTCAAGCATCATGTATACCGAGTTAAAACCTTGGTTATCGGCAATTAACTGGTTCATCAATGTTTGAGTCAGATTAGCATTAACATGCGTCCAAATATCAATAATCTGGTTATAACGTTCATTATTGGTAATGAAACCCATGTTATAGTTATTCAACACTTCTTCAACCTGAGCATAACCTTCAGCAACAAGATCTTCTTTTTCTGCCGGCACAATAACATCCGACAAGTTAAACGAAAGACCACCTTCAAATGCTTTACGGTATCCTAAGTCCTTAATGTCATCAAGGAACTTCGCACAGGCATCAACACCACATTTCTTGAATACATATCCAATAATGTCACGAAGTGCCTTTTTGGTAATCAATTGGTTAATAAAACCAGCTCCATCAGGAGTAAATTGGTTCAAGATGATACGACCAATAGTAGTTTCCACAATGGTATCTACCATTTCATCGTTTTCATTCAAATCCTTCACTTTCACTTTAATCACAGAGTGAAGATCAACCGCTTTCTCGTTGAAAGCAATCATAGCTTCTTCTGGTGAATAGAAAGTTAAACCTTCACCCTTGCTGCCTTTTCTAGGCTTGGTAATGTAGTATAAACCTAATACCATATCCTGAGAAGGAACTGTTACCGGAGCACCATTGGCTGGATTCAAAATATTGTGAGAACACAACATTAACATTTGAGCTTCCAACACAGCTTCGTTACCTAGTGGCAAGTGAACTGCCATCTGGTCACCATCGAAGTCGGCGTTAAAACCGGTACAAGCAAGTGGATGTAGACGAATTGCTTTACCCTCGATTAATTTAGGTTGGAAAGCCTGAATACCTAAACGGTGAAGAGTAGGAGCACGGTTCAATAGAACTGGATGTCCTTTCAGTACATTTTCCAAAATATCCCAAACAACAGGATCTTTTCTATCTACAATTTTCTTGGCTGATTTTACTGTCTTTACAATACCTCTCTCAATCAACTTACGAATTACGAAAGGCTTGTACAATTCTGCAGCCATATCTTTTGGAAGACCACATTCATGCATTTGCAAGTCTGGTCCAACAACAATTACGGAACGAGCAGAATAGTCAACACGCTTACCCAACAAGTTCTGACGGAAACGACCTTGTTTCCCTTTCAACGAGTCAGAAAGAGATTTCAATGGACGGTTATTTTCTGTCTTAACCGCGTTAGACTTACGTGAGTTATCGAATAATGAATCAACAGCTTCCTGAAGCATACGTTTCTCGTTACGTAGAATTACTTCCGGTGCTTTGATTTCAATTAATCTTTTCAGACGATTGTTACGAATAATTACTCTTCGATACAAATCGTTCAAATCTGAAGTTGCAAAACGACCACCATCCAATGGTACCAATGGACGAAGTTCTGGTGGAATCACAGGAACAACTTTTACAATCATCCATTCAGGATTGTTTACCCCTTGTGACTCACGGAAAGCTTCAACAACCTGCAAACGCTTCAATGCTTCGTTCTTACGCTGCTGAGAAGTTTCTGTATTTGCTTTGTGACGCAAATCATACGATAATGCATCAAGGTCAAGACGACCCAAAAGGCTATACAGAGCTTCCGCTCCCATTTGTGCAACAAATTTATTTGGATCATCATCATCCAAATATTGATTTTCTGCAGGAAGTTCATCAAGAATATCTAAATATTCTTCCTCAGTTAGAAAATCTAAATATTTAATACCATCGGCTGATTTTACCCCAGGATTAATTACTACGTATCTTTCGTAATAAATAATTGAGTCAAGCTTTTTGGTAGGTAATCCTAAAAGATAACCAATCTTGTTTGGTAATGATTTGAAGTACCAGATGTGCGCAACAGGAACAACCAACTGAATGTGTCCCATTCTTTCACGTCTCACCTTTTTTTCTGTTACTTCAACACCACAACGGTCACAAACAATACCGCGATAACGGATACGCTTGTATTTACCACAATGACACTCATAATCTTTAACGGGACCGAAAATTCTTTCACAGAATAATCCATCACGTTCCGGCTTATAAGTACGATAGTTGATGGTTTCAGGCTTTAAAACCTCTCCACTTGATCTTTCAAGAATTTCTTCTGGAGAAGCAAGACTGATAGAGATTTTTGTAAAATTGCTCTTTACTTGTTTATCTCTTCTGAATGCCATATGTTGAAAATTAGGAAATTAACAATATTATTCTATAAAAGTGAATGCACGGAAATCCGAACATTCACTTTATAATATAAGGCTTAAATTAATTTTACGCTCAAGCCAAGACCTCTCAATTCGTGTAATAACACGTTTAGAGATTCCGGTATACCCGGATTTGGCATTGGATCACCTTTAACGATAGATTCGTAAGCTTTAGCACGACCTACAACGTCATCCGATTTAACGGTTAGGATTTCCTGAAGAATATGAGCAGCACCGAATGCCTCTAGTGCCCAAACCTCCATCTCTCCAAAACGCTGACCACCAAACTGAGCTTTACCACCAAGTGGTTGCTGAGTAATAAGTGAGTAAGGTCCGATAGAACGCGCGTGCATCTTATCATCAACCATGTGACCAAGTTTCAGCATATAGATCACACCTACTGTAGCAGGCTGGTCGAAACGTTCTCCTGTTCCACCATCGTGAAGATATGCTTTACCGAAAGCAGGTACCCCAGCTTCGTCGGTATAACCTGTGATTTCATCCAATGAAGCACCATCGAAAATTGGGGTAGCAAACTTCAATCCAAGTTCTTTACCGGCCCAACCTAGTACAGTTTCAAATACCTGTCCCAAGTTCATACGCGATGGTACACCCAGTGGGTTCAAACAGATGTCAACAGTTGTTCCATCTTCAAGGAATGGCATATCTTCTTCTCTAACTACACGTGAAACAATACCTTTGTTACCGTGACGACCTGCCATTTTATCACCAATCTGAAGCTTACGTTTCTTAGCAACATATACTTTCGCCATTTGAATAATACCTGCTGGCATTTCATCTCCAATGGTTACATTGTATTTTTTACGCTTATTGATACTTTCAAGCTCTTTGAACTTGATAATATAGTTGTGTAAAAGCTTTTTGATTGTTTCGTTCTTCTCTTTATCGGTTGTCCACTTGTTTGGATTAATTTCCAGGAAGTTGATATCCGATAACAATTTCTGAGTGAACTTCACACCTTTAGGAATCACATCTACATTTAAGTAATCTTTTACTCCCTGAGAAGTTTTACCATTTACAAGGATAAATAGTTTTTCAACCAATCTAGCTTGTAATGCAGTAATCTGTGATGCCAATTCTTCATCCAATTTCTGGATTAAAGGCTTATCTGATTGCTTCGATTTACGATCGCGAATTGAACGTGAGAATAATTTCTTATCGATAATCACACCACGTAATGATGGAGAAGCTTTCAATGAAGCATCTTTTACATCACCTGCTTTATCACCAAAGATTGCTCTTAATAATTTCTCCTCCGGAGAAGGATCTGATTCCCCTTTAGGAGTAATCTTACCAATTAAGATATCACCTGGCTCAACATTCGCACCAATACGAATCAATCCGTTTTCATCAAGGTTACGAGTTGCTTCTTCACTAACGTTAGGAATATCCGAAGTTAATTCTTCCATACCACGTTTCGTGTCACGAACTTCCAGCGTATATTCGTCAACGTGAACAGATGTAAATACATCATCCTTAACGATTCGCTCCGAAATTACAATCGCATCCTCGTAGTTGTAACCTTTCCAAGGCATAAATGCCACTTTTAGATTACGTCCAAGAGCTAGTTCACCATCCTGAGTTGCATAACCATGAGTCAAGATCTGACCCGGTGTAACCACTTGTCCTTTTGTAACAATTGGTTTCAAATCGATGGTTGTACCCTGGTTGGTTTTACCATATTTTGGAATATCGTAAGTTCTCGTATCTCCTTCGAAACTAACAAATGCTTCCTCTTCAGTTTGTTCGTATTTGATTACAATTTTGTTTGCATCAACAAACTCAACAACACCATCACCTTGAGCGGTAATTTGAGTTCTAGAGTCACGAACAAGTGCACCTTCCAAACCAGTACCTACAATTGGTGATTCAGGTTTGATAACAGGAACAGCCTGACGCATCATATTAGATCCCATCAATGCACGGTTCGCATCATCATGCTCCAGGAATGGAATCAAAGATGCAGCGATAGAAGCGATTTGGTTTGGAGCAACGTCCATCAAATCGATATTCTCAACTTCCTCGAATGGGAAGTCACCATCTTTACGAGACTTCGCTTTTGGATTCACAAAGCTACCATCATCATTTAAAGGAGCATTTGCCTGTGCAATTGTCAATCCTTCTTCCTCTTCAGCCGATAAGTATTCTACACCTGCCGAAGATAAATCAACACCACCATCAGCTACCTTACGATATGGAGTTTCGATAAATCCTAAGTTATTGATCTTAGCAAACACACAAAGTGAAGAAATCAAACCAATGTTTGGACCTTCAGGAGTCTCAATCGGACATAAACGACCGTAGTGAGTGTAGTGTACATCTCGAACCTCGAAACCTGCTCTCTCACGCGAAAGACCACCAGGACCTAAGGCCGACATTCTACGTTTGTGTGTAATCTCAGCCAATGGGTTGGTTTGATCCATGAACTGCGATAATGCATTTGTTCCAAAGAAAGAGTTGATTACAGAAGATAGCGTCTTCGAGTTGATCAAATCGATTGGAGTAAATACCTCATTATCTCTAACGTTCATTCTCTCACGAATGGTTCTGGCCATACGTGCCAAACCTACTCCGAACTGAGTATAAAGTTGTTCACCAACTGTACGAACACGACGGTTACTCAAGTGGTCAATATCATCCACATCAGTACGAGCATTCAACAGCTTGATTAGGTACTTGATAATTTCAATAATGTCTTCTTTGGTCAACACTTTTGTGTCACCATCAGTGTTTAAACCTAATTTTTTATTTAGGCGGTAACGACCAACATCACCTAAATCATATCTCTTATCAGAGAAGAATAATTTATCGATTACGTCACGAGCTGTAGCCTCATCTGGTGGCTCAGAGTTACGTAATTGACGATAAATGTGAAGAACTGCTTCTTTCTCAGAGTTACAAGGGTCTTTCTGAAGCGTATTATAGATAATCGCATAATCAGCAAGATTTTGTTCCTCTTTGTGCAATAAGATAGTTTTTGCACCTGATTCAAGAATTTCTTCAATATGTTCTGGTTCGATTATTGTCTCACGATCAATAACCACCTCATTACGCTCAATAGATACTACCTCGCCTGTATCCTCGTCTACGAAGTCTTCAATCCATGACTTAAGAACACGAGCAGCAAGTTTTCTACCAACGATTTTCTTCAAACCGGTTTTAGAAACCTTGATTTCATCAGCAAGGTTAAAAATCTCAAGGATTTCTTTATCGCTTTCGTAACCAATTGCACGAAGCAAAGTTGTTACAGGAAGCTTTTTCTTACGATCGATATATGCGTACATCACATTGTTAATGTCGGTAGCAAATTCGATCCAGGAACCTTTAAAAGGAATAATTCTGGCAGAATATAACTTGGTTCCATTTGCGTGTACACTTTGTCCAAAGAATACACCAGGTGAACGGTGAAGCTGTGATACAACAACACGTTCAGCTCCGTTAACTACGAAGGTACCTTTTTCAGTCATGTATGGAACTGTTCCCAGGTATACATCCTGAATTACTGTATCGAAATCCTCATGTTCAGGATCGGTACAGTAAAGTTTCAACTTAGCTTTTAGCGGTACGCTATAAGTTAAGCCTCTTTCGATACATTCATCGATTGTGTAACGGGGCGGATCAACAAAATAGTCGAGAAATTCCAATACGAAATTATTTCTGGTATCGGTAATTGGGAAATTCTCGCTAAATACCTTAAATAATCCTTCGTTCGTTCTTTTCTCCGGAGTCGTTTCCAGCTGAAAAAAGTCTTGAAAAGATTTTAATTGTACTTCTAAGAAATCAGGATATGAAAGCTGATTCTTATTAGAAGCAAAACTAATTCTTTGACTAATAGTATTTGAAGACATTTACTTAAAATTAATTGAACCTAAACGATAATAAACAACAAAAAGGCTTAGAGTCCCGGTTAGGAACTCTAAACCAAATAACCTTATATATAGGTTTTAGTGCTTCTATTTAAGCTCAACTTCAGCTCCCGCTTCTTCTAATTGTGCTTTAAGTGCTTCAGCTTCTTCTTTAGAAACTTTCTCTTTCAATGGAGCTGGAGCAGCGTCAACTGCAGCCTTAGCTTCTTTAAGACCTAAACCAGTTAATTCTTTAACCAATTTAACAACCGCTAGTTTAGAACCACCAGCAGCAGTAAGAATTACGTCAAACTCAGTTTGCTCAGCAGCACCACCTTCAGCGCCAGCAGCAGGTCCAGCAACAACTGCAGCAGCAGCAGCTGGCTCAATTCCGTATTCTTCTTTTAAGATTTCAGCTAATTCATTTACTTCCTTAACAGTCAAATTAACTAATTCTTCTGCAAACTTTTTTAAATCTGCCATTTTTCCTTCAGTTTTTAAAATTTAATTACTCTAAATATATTACTCTTTTTCTGAAAGTGTTTTCACAACACCAGCTAGGATATTCTTTCCTGATTCCAAAGAAGACACAACATTCTTGATTGGTGATTGAAGCAATGCAACGATATCTCCAATAAGTTCTTCTTTAGATTTAATGGTAGTAAGAGCTTCAAGCTCGTTATCACCAACATAAAGCGATTCTTCAACGTAAGCCGCTTTCAGGATAGGTTTATCATGTTCCTTACGGAACTCTTTGATAAGCTTCGCAGGAAGGTTACCAGTTTCTGTAAGCATAAGAGAAGTAGCTCCCTTAAGTACATTATCTAGTCCTTCAAACTCACCTTCTGCCTTTTCTAAAGCGATTCTAAGAAGGGTGTTTTTTACAACAACCAACTTAATATCTTTCTCGAAACATGCTCTACGAAGTGCCGAAGTATCTTCAGCATTCATTTCTGAGATGTCAGTAAGGTAGAAGTGGTTTGACGCATTGATTTCTTCCGTCAAGCTATCAATAATCTGAATTTTTTGTTCCTTTTTCATGATTACTAAGATCTTGATTAAATTTTTAATTAGTCAAGTGTTCTTGGATCAATTTGAAGTCCAAGACTCATTGTGCTTGACAGGTAAACACTCTTGATATAAGTTCCTTTTGCTGCAGATGGTTTCAATTTATTGATAATGCCAACAAATTCTTTAGCGTTATCCATGATTTTATCTGCCTCGAAAGACACTTTACCGATTGATGAGTGAATGATACCGTACTTATCGACCTTAAAATCAATCTTACCAGCTTTCACTTCAGCAACTGCTTTAGCGATATCCATAGTTACTGTACCAGACTTAGGGTTTGGCATTAAACCACGTGGCCCTAATACACGTCCAAGTGCACCAACTTTCGCCATTACAGTAGGCATGGTGATGATTACGTCAACGTCGGTCCAACCTCCTTTGATTTTGGCAACATAGTCGTCAAGGCCAACATAGTCAGCACCTGCTGCTTTTGCTTCTTCTTCCTTATCAGGAGTACAAAGAACCAAAACACGAACTTCTTTACCAGTACCGTGAGGAAGTGTAACAACACCACGTACCATTTGATTAGCTTTTCTCGGGTCAACTCCTAAGCGAACATCCATATCCACTGAGGCATCAAATTTGGTTGATGTAATCTCCTTAACCAATTTCGCTGCTTCGTCGATAGAATATAGCTTATCAGTATCCACTTTTTCTGAAGCTAACTTTCTATTTTTCGTTAGTTTACCCATTTTAATTGCAGTGTTTAAAATTATTGATTAAGAGGATTATCACCAGAAATTGTGACACCCATACTTCTTGCCGTACCAGCAACCATACTCATGGCGCTTTCTACTTTAAAAGCATTCAAATCTTTCATTTTCCCCTCTGCGATCTCGCGAACTTGATCCCAGGTAATTGAACCAACTTTCTTACGGTTAGATTCTGGAGAACCTGATTTTAATTTTGCAGCCTCTAAAATTTGTACAGCAACAGGAGGAGTTTTTGTAATAAATTCAAACGAACTATCAGAATAAACAGTAATCACAACAGGGATTACTTTTCCAGCCTGATCTTGAGTTCTTGCATTGAATTGCTTACAAAAATCCATGATATTAACCCCTTTAGCACCCAACGCAGGTCCTACAGGGGGTGAAGGATTTGCAGCACCACCTTTGATCTGCAATTTGATTAATCCTGCAACTTCTTTAGCCATAGCTTTACTTTTCTAAAGGATTTAATTATTCTTTTTCTACCTGCATGAAACTTAATTCAAGAGGAGTCTTACGTCCGAAGATCTTAACCATTACTTTCAGTTTTTTCTTCTCTGCATTCACCTCTTCAATCACACCGGTAAAACCATTAAATGGTCCATCAGTCACTTTAACCATTTCGCCAACATAGTAAGGAATATTAATCTCCTCATCTTTGCCAGCCAATTCATCGACTTTACCCAATATGCGGTTCACTTCTGACATACGCATAGGAGTAGGATCGCCGCCCTTGGTATCCCCCAGGAAGCCAATCACATTCGTAATATTACGAAGGATGTGAGGAATTTCTCCAACGAGTGCTGCTTCGATCAGAACATAGCCAGGTAAGAAAATTCTTTCCTTGCTGATCTTCTTCCCGTTTCGCACCTGAAATACTTTTTCGGTAGGAATGAGAACCTGTGACACATATTCCGTTAGACCTAGATTGGAAATTTCGCTATCAATATATTCTTTGACCTTCTTTTCTTTTCCTCCTACAGTCCTAAGAACATACCATTTTCTTTCAATTTCAGCCATCTTTTTCTAAAAGGAATTATTAGTGTAACATATCATATATAAAATCCATCAAATTCTTGAACCCCATATCCATTACGAATATCACAAGAGCAATAATAGTGGAAGCAATCATTACTACAATTGCACTGCTTTGGAGTTCAGACCATGATGGCCAAGATACTTTTTGAACTAGTTCTTTATAAACTTCTTCAATATAGATTTTTAGTTTCATAAGGCAAATAATCTTTGCACGGGAGGAGAGACTCGAACTCCCGACACCTGGTTTTGGAGACCAGTGCTCTACCAACTGAGCTACACCCGTCTATAAGAAGATTGATCCGAATTCACGGATCAATCTTTATATTATGCACTAATTAGTCAACGATTTCAGTAATCTGACCAGCACCTACAGTTCTACCACCTTCACGGATAGCGAAACGTAGACCTAAATCACATGCTACTGGAGTAATCAACTCAACGTTAATTGTTACGTTATCACCAGGCATTACCATTTCAACTCCTTCTGGAAGAGTAATCTCACCAGTTACATCAAGAGTTCTGATGTAGAATTGAGGACGGTATTTGTTGTGGAATGGAGTGTGACGTCCACCTTCTTCTTTCTTCAATACGTAAACCTCAGCTTTAATCTTAGTGTGAGGAGTAATTGTGTTAGGGTGACAGATAACCATACCACGCTTGATAGCAGTTTTGTCAACACCTCTTAACAATAGACCTACGTTATCACCAGCTTGACCTTCGTCCAAAATCTTACGGAACATCTCAACACCAGTAATTACAGACTTCATACCTTCAGCACCAAGACCAATGATCTGAACTTCTTCACCAGTTTTTACGATACCAGTTTCGATACGACCAGTAGCTACAGTACCACGACCAGTAATAGAGAATACATCCTCAACTGGCATCAAGAAAGCCTTATCTACATCACGTGGAGGAAGTGGAATCCAAGTATCAACTGCATCCATCAACTCCATGATTTTATCTTCCCACTCAGCTTCACCGTTCAATCCACCTAGAGCAGAACCAGCGATGATAGGAGTGTTATCACCGTCGAATTCATAGAAATCCAACAATTCACGAACTTCCATTTCTACTAACTCAAGCATCTCTGCATCGTCAACCATGTCAACTTTGTTCAAGAAAACAACGATCTTAGGTACATTTACCTGACGAGCTAATAGGATGTGCTCGCGAGTTTGAGGCATAGGACCATCAGTTGCAGCACAAACCAAAATAGCACCATCCATCTGAGCAGCACCAGTTACCATGTTCTTTACGTAATCCGCGTGACCTGGACAGTCAACGTGAGCGTAGTGACGGTTAGCAGTTTGGTATTCTACGTGAGCAGTATTAATAGTAATACCTCTCTCCTTCTCCTCAGGAGCGTTATCGATAGAATCGAATGATTTCACTTCAGACAAACCTTTTTTTGCTAATACAGTTGTAATAGCGGCAGTCAAAGTAGTTTTACCGTGGTCAACGTGACCAATGGTACCAATATTTACGTGTGGTTTTGACCTGTCAAAATGTTCTTTAGCCATAACTCCAAATATTAATTAATATTAGACAACAATTAAAAACAATACTTTAAATTTCTTGAGCCATTGACGAGATTTGAACTCGTGACCTCTTCCTTACCAAGGAAGCGCTCTACCCCTGAGCTACAACGGCAAACGTATTTGAGCGGGAAACGGGACTCAAACCCGCGACCCTCAGCTTGGAAGGCTGATGCTCTATCAACTGAGCTATTCCCGCAAAAAAAGAAACAAAAATGTTTCTTTTCGTTTACCAGTGGGGAGAGCAGGATTCGAACCTACGAAGACGAAAGTCAGCGGAGTTACAGTCCGCCCCAGTTGGCCACTTTGGTATCTCCCCAGTATGTTATTTTTAGAGCCGATGGAGGGACTCGAACCCACGACCTGCTGATTACAAATCAGCTGCTCTAGCCAGCTGAGCTACATCGGCAAAAATGCAAACCATCTATTTAACAGGCATACTTTTCCCTAAAAATGGTTTGCAAATGTAAAAATATTTTAAATTTATCACAAAATAATCAGTGCTTTTTTCTAATTATTTTGCTCTTAGTTTTTCTTTGTGTTTCACTACTTGCTTTCGCAATGCATCAGCAGCCATATCTGCTGCCTCTTCAAATGTCTTACTTTGCTTTTTCGCAAATACATTTGCACCTTTAATATCAAGGTTGATTTCTACTACCTTATTTTCGGTAACATCAGACTTTTCAACCCTAAGAAAAACCTCAGCGCCAACAACATCGCTGTTGAGCTTCATTATTTTTCCAAGCTTATTTTCAATGAAATTTTCCAATTTCACATCAGCAACAAAACCGATTGATTGAATGTTAATCATATTCTAATCCTCCAAAATTTATGCTCGCGGATGAGCTTGTTTATATATATTATTTAAACGCTCAAAAGTAGTATGAGTATAAATCTGTGTTGCCGATAGGTTCGAATGCCCCAACAGTTCTTTAACCGCATTCAACTCTGCCCCATTATTTAATAGGTGAGTTGCAAAAGTGTGTCTCAGAACGTGTGGGCTTCGCTTGGTCATTGTTGTAATTTTCGCCAAATGTTTTGTAACGATTCTATACAACAACTTTTCGTAAACAGGCACCCCCTTTTTAGTTACAAAAAGAAAACCATCCAAGTTTCCAAAAGTTTTAAAGCGAAGCTCCAAATACTGATCAAGAAGCTCAACCAAACTTTCACTTACCGGAATGATTCTTTCTTTATTTCTTTTTCCTAATACTTTAACTAAAGATGACGATCTATCGAAACTGGACTCTTGAAGTTTCATCAACTCAGACAATCGCATGCCTGTCTGGTAAAACATTTCAACTACCAACCGATCCCGAACACCTTCAAACCCTTCTCCAAAATCAATTTCTCTTAACACCTGCATTGCATGCTCTGCAACAAAACCAGGCAACTTTTTCCCCTGCTTAGGCCCAACCACTCTGTCCATCGGATTCGAATCAATCACTGACTCTCTAAGCAAGTATTTAAAAAATGATTTTAAAGAGGACAATTTCCTATTTACAGTTCGTGAAGTCTTACCTTCATTCATTAAAAAAACGATCCATCTTCGCACATCTTTAAAGGTGATATCTTCAATTTGAAATTCTTCAGAACCTGAATAAAATTCAAAAAACTGTGTCAAATCACAGTCGTAAGATAAAACTGTATGTGCAGAATATCGTTTTTCGTATTGTAAATAAGACAGAAAAGATTCCTTAAAACTCATACATCCAGGATATTTATCCAACAGGATAATCCAAGATACGAAAAATTAAGATATCAAGGAATTAATCCAAAAGAAAATCAATCTTCAGCTTGTTGCATTTGCTGAACGTAGATTGCGTGTAATTTCTCTTCTCTTCTTTTAACAGATGGTTTTTTATAAACCTGTCTTCCTCTAAGCTCTTTGATTACACCAGTCTTTTCAAATTTTCTTTTGAATTTTTTTAAGGCTCTTTCAATGTTTTCGCCTTCTTTCATAGGAATAACAATCATAATTTTCTCCTTTAATATTTATGTTTTTCTAAGTGAGCCGCAAATTTATTAATTCAATCACTATAATTCAAATTTATTTTGAAAAAAGTCATGAAAATATCTCCATTCTAATATTTTAGGCCCATTTTCAGAAATATAAAGTTAAGAAAATAAGGCATGATTCTCAAGTGAGCAGCCTGCTACTCGTCTATACTTAGGTATGGTTCTACTTTTCGATAAACACTATCGCTCAGCAAATGTTTCGTCCTTAATTCCTCTATCGAGTTATATTTCCCAACCCGCTCCCTGTATTTTATAATATCGGTAGACATCCTCATACTAAGATATGGATGCTTAGCCAACACCTTAGCGGTACACCGGTTAATAAAGATTTTCTGTACCTCATTAGTTGACACACACACGCTTTGTGAAATTCTTCCATAGGTTTCTTCAGAAATTCCATATACTTCTGTAAGTTGCGCTTTATTATAGTAGCCCCCCAGCAGGTTCTTATATTTTACAATTCTGCTCGATAGCACTTTGCCAATGCCCGGTAAGCTTCTTAACAATGTAGTATCAGCCATATTTAAATCAATCATCTGATGAGTAATCATCTTTTCTTTAGATGGATGTATTTGCACATAGGGCCTAAGTTTCTCCAACAATACAGGATCAAAACCATAAATTTTGGAAAGATCATCAGCGCTTTTAAACCTGGCTCCAGTGGACAAATACTTTCTGATTCTATTTGAAATTACCGGCTTTACTCCCAAATTTTGCCAGTCTGAACTGGATATGGTATTGGGATTAAACTTGAAAAGTTTCAGATTCTCATTCGAATGTGAAGTTTTTCTTTTAACCATCCTACCATCCGAACCCCTAATCACAATATAATCTTTTAAACGATTATAGTCTTCATCGCTAATTCCATATATTTTACGAAAGTCGGATTTTGCCTTAAAAACTCCTCCGCTTTCTCTATACTTTACAATGTTATTGACTTGATATTCTTTCAATCCTAAACGAATTAAACCTTCCTTTTCAATATCATTGGGGTTAAAAGCAAACAACTCAATTTTCTTAGATTCGTTCTTCTGGTGAAGCAATGCAATAATGCTATCCACTTTTTTATTTTCATCAGCAACAATCAATTTTTCAGATTTACGTGAAAAAATTGATGGTACCACAAAAACGATTACCAGTATTATTAATAATACCAGTAACCCTCTCTTTTCCGAGGTGGAATAAGAAAAGTACTCTTTTATGTATTTTTTAATCGACATCTATAAAAAAAGCGCTACTCTTTTGAGTAACGCTTAACAATATAATAAAATAGTTGAATACTATCCAAGTCGCAGGAAACCAATTCCATTTAAAAATACAGCTGCAATAGCCAATGGAGCCAGCCATTTCACGATAAAAAAGAAAATCCTAAAGTATTTTACTTTCAAACTGTTTTCGTTTGATAATTCTTCACGTACTTTGATTTGTTTGAGTTTCCATCCTACAAATACAACAATTAATAATGCACCTAAAGGTAACAACACATTGGCAGCAGTATATTCCATGATTCCAAAAATACTCTGCCCTAAAATGCTTACTTCGGATAAATTGCTGAATGATAGGGTGGAAAAAACACCCAATACCGCAATTGAGGAAGCGCCAACTATTGTGGCCTTCTTTCTTGAAATGTTCAATTCTTCCGAAAAGTAAGCCACAACTACCTCTAGTACCGAAATGGTCGAGGTTAGGGCTGCTACCGACAGTAAAAAGAAGAACAAAATGGAGAAGAAATATCCTCCTGGCATTTCAAGGAACAGTTTTGGCAATACTTCGAACACCAGTCCTGCTCCTGAATCTGGTTGAAAGCCCAATGCAAATACTGCGGGAAATATCATAACACCAGATAAAATAGCGATCAAAGTATCGGCAACAGTAACTTGAACAGCTGTTTTCCCAAGATTATTTTGTTTCTTGATATAGGAACCGTACGTAATTAAGGCGCCCATACCTATACTTAACGAAAATGCCGCCTGACCAAGTGCTTCCAGAATTACACCTACTGATATTTTTGAGAAATCAGGCTTAAAAAGAAAGTCTAAACCTGCCGAAGATCCCGGCAATGATAAAGAACGTACACACATAGCAATAATCAGCACAAATAGAAGTGGCATAAGGATCTTAGCATATTTTTCTATTCCATTCTTTACTCCTGAAAACACGATCCATGCAGTTAATATCATAAAAATCATTTGCCACATTAATGGTCGTATGGTTCCCTGCTTAAAGGAATCAAACATGGCTTTGGTGTCACCATGAGCAAATCCATTACTGATTGCCTGGTACAAATACTCTAAAGTCCAACCCGAGATTGTGGAGTAGAAAGCAAGGATTAAAAAGGCTGCAACAACTCCCATTAATCCAACCAGGGACCACATTGAACCAGGAGCCAGTTTGCGAAAAGAACCGAAAGCATTTTGCTGGGCTTTACGACCAATAAGCAGTTCGGATAACATTACCGGCAAACCAATTGCTATAATAAATCCTAAATATATTAAAAGGAACGCACCTCCTCCATTTTCGCCTGCCACATATGGAAAACGCCAAATGTTACCAAGGCCAACTGCCGAACCAGCAGCTGCTGCTATTACACCAAATTTACTTGAGAAGGCATCGCGTCCCGGGGGATTACTAATAGACATGTGTATAATTTTAAGGTTAATGATTTACAAATTGGGCAAGTCCAAATTTGCAAAATATTAGATCTAATTCCTAAATGCTTTCGATTTTTATACTAAATACAAACAAAAAAAAGCCCGGATCAACGATCCAGGCTTTCATCAAAAATATTTTATTAAGACTAGTTGCGTCCTACAGCATTAAGATCTTCGAATGCCATAACCAAACGGTCTTTCATTGAAACCTCACCTTCACGTAACCATTTTCTTGGATCGTAGAATTTCTTATTAGGTTTGTCGTCACCATCAGGGTTACCAATCTGACCTTGTAAGTAATCGTGGTTTGAAGCTTCAAATTCGCGAATACCATTCCAGAATGCCCACTGTGTATCTGTATCGATGTTCATTTTAATTACACCGTAAGAAATTGCTTCACGAATCTCTTCCAAAGTAGAACCTGAACCACCGTGGAACACAAAGTCAACAGTGTTATCAGCAACAGCATATTTTTCAGAAATAAATTTCTGTGAGTTGTCAAGAATCTTAGGAGTCAACACAACGTTACCTGGCTTGTATACACCGTGTACATTACCAAATGAAGCTGCAATTGTAAAACGAGAAGATACTTTAGATAGTGCTTCATAAGCCAAAGCAACATCTTCCGGCTGAGTATACAATAATGAGTTATCCATATCTGTATTATCAACACCATCTTCTTCACCACCAGTACAACCTAATTCAATCTCGATAGTCATACCCATTTTGTTCATGCGTTCGAAATAGTTCACACAAGTTTCGATGTTTTCTTCCAAAGTTTCCTCTGATAAATCTAACATGTGAGAGCTGAATAATGGTTTCCCGCTTTGAGCAAAAAATTCTTCACCAGCAGTCAACAAACCGTCAATCCATGGTAATAATTTTTTGGCAGCGTGGTCAGTATGTAGGATTACTGGAATTCCGTAATGTTCAGCAATAGCGTGAACATATTTAGCACCAGCTACAGCACCAATAATTGCAGCGCTTTGTCCTTCTGAGTTCATTCCTTTACCTGCAAAGAAAGATGCACCACCGTTTGAGAACTGAATAATAATAGGTGAATTTACTTGTTTGGCAGCTTCTAATGCAGCATTAATTGAGTTAGTTCCAACTACGTTTACAGCTGGAATTGCAAAACCTTCTTCCTTAGCAACCTGAAATAATTTTTGCACATCATCACCGGTTACTACACCCGGTTTAACAACATCTAATACTCGTTTCATAATAATATAATTTATCGGATAGTTCTTATAAAATCGTCGGAAAGTCGAATTTTACCACGAAGTTAAAAAGAAATAATATATTTTGCACCGTTTTGGCTATAAGAAAATTATGCAAACGAATGCAATTGAAAATTTTTAAAGAATGTAAATAAAAAGTAGATTTTTTTGTGGAAAAATGGCTTAAAACGGATATCCGATACCAATATTGAAAGTTAGCTGATTGAATTTAAAAGGACGTTTTGCAATGATCCATCGCTCACTACTTGTTCTGGATGGATCTCTAAGTTTCAATCCCAAATCCAATCGGAAAAGAATGAAATTCAAATCAACACGTGTACCAAAACCGGTTCCCAGTGCAATCTCTTTGTAAAATCGATTAAACTGAAAGTCTGCACCTTCTCTATCGTCTTTATTAGAAATTGCCCAGATATTTCCGGCATCAAGGAACAAAGCTCCTTCTAGTGCCCAGAACAATTTAAATCGATACTCCAGATTGGCCTCTACCTTTAAATCGGCTGTATTATTTGGGTAGGTAGCACCCTCATCGATATAAGAACCTGGTCCCAACGAACGAGCTTGCCATGCTCTGATACCATTTGCTCCACCCGAAAAGTAACTCTTCTCAAAGGGCAATACCTCAAGGTTTCCATATGGATATCCAATACCAAAGAATACACGATACACCATATTGTTTGCGCGGTTAATGTACTGGTTAAACCTATACTCTATATCTCCTTTTACATATTGCGCATATCGAATTCCTAAAAAGTCATGGTAAGTTCCTTCCAGGTTTCCATCCGAGTCAAAATCATTTCTTTTCGATCTTCCCAAAATGTTGTCAATAGCCTTTAAGGTATTCCCTGCAACCTCACCACTAAATCTAATGTAGTTGTAGCTTCTTGGAATATTAATATTCTGATCGTTATAAGTTACCGAATACCTGGTAGTAGCAATAACGTGATCGGTAAATGAATTCTGAATGTATAAATTGTCAATATCATCCAAAAAATCCTCGCTCAAATCCTTAACATCTACGAAGTTCAACTCGATTAGATTTAAGGTATGACGCAAGTATTTTGAAGACTTCCAGAAATAACCAAAACTTGCATCGGCAATGGTTCTTGTATAATCAGGACGTTTTTGGAAATTATAGGAAAGCGAGAAGACTGTTCTTGGATTGTATGATTTCCTGAATTTTTCCGCATCGAAGAATGGCAACAGGAATTTCGGGATGCTCAGTTTTGAAACCACTCCATATTCCGAAGAACTGAAGTTGGTTTGCTCATCGGATTTCACATTCTCTCTTGCAGTTGAAAATTGAATGTCCAGGACCTCGGCACCTCCAAACAGGTTTTTATGCTGATAATTTAAATTTCCGGCAAAGCCAATATTCCCTGATGAGTTGGTTCCTTCCAGTTCAAAAGAATAAAACTGTAAATTATGAGGACTTAAATGGATCTCACAATTTAAGCTTCCGAATTCATTATTCTGTGCATTTGTATCTTCCTCAAATCTTACATTCAAAAATTTAAACTGATTCAGTTGCTGCAACCTGCTATACGATTGCTCCACAGAAGTCAAATTGTACAGATCACCTTTTTTAATTAGGATGGATGAAAGAATTACATCGGGTTTTATCTTTAATTTCTTTCTATAAATAAACTCAACATCTTTGTGCACCAAGGTATCCAATTCTGAAAGGTAAGTTGAGTCATTCATGAGAATCAGCTTTGGATCATACTCGGTAAAAATTTTCACCTTATTGATTCGATATTTTTTGATCGCCTTCTCGTTTAAAGGTTCTTTAAGGCCAACGAAAATATCCATTTGATGATCCTTCTTTGTACTGTCCATCATAAAATGGATGTACTCACGCGAAAAGTTGAAATACCCTTGATTCTTCAGCATTTTAAAAATCCTCATCCGCTCTTCACTCAACACATCCGAATCTACTTTTTTACCGGTTTTTACCTTCGAATCTATCTTGTCTTCATTTACATATCCACGAATTTGAGTGGAGTCAGACATTTCACCAGCTTTCTGGGATGGCGATAAAAAGTTGTATGGTAAATCATCCAGTTGATGATACAAATTTCGATATCGATATGGTTCGTTGGCCGTAATGGTATAGTACACCTTGGCCTTTTTCTTTTTATAGGCTACCGAATCTTTAATTACTGCGTTGTAGTAACCTTTTTTCTTCATGTAAAGCTGCAGCTGAGCAACCGAACGCATGGTCTGAAAATCCTCATAAATCACTGGCTCTTCTCCAATTCTTCTTAGCCATTTATTGAATCCTTTCTCCTCATTTTTCCCGGATAAATTGTACAATCCCAAATGAAAACGCCACATCCCCAGAATTTTAAGATTTGATTTCTGTTTGATGTTCTTTTTCAAATCGCTGGTAGGTACAGAACGATCATCAGTTTTAACAACTACACGATTCAGAAGGTATTCATTCTCCCCAACATACTTGGTGGTTGAGCAAGACGAAATACCAAGTAAGAGACTCAGAAAGAAAAGTAAAATCGGGAAATAATAACTACTTTTGTATTTTTGAAAAGCTTTCAAGAATAAATTGAATATTTATCGGTTTAAATTACAACAAAGATACTTATATCAATTAATAATTTGTAATGCATATGAAAAATAAGCTGTATTACATATATTCTTTTACTACGCCTATCAAAATACACTGATTTACTAACATTTAAGTCATAAGTTGTGCTGTCAAAAAATCAAATCAAACTCATTTCCAGTCTGCAAAAGAAAAAATTTAGAGATACCCACCAGCTTTTTGTTGCCGAAGGGGATAAATTGGTCATGGATTTGTTGAGTTCAGGGGTAAAAGCAGCTTTTCTGATTTATACGAAAGAGTGGCAAAATCAGTTTACTTTAGGTGATCAATACGAGATAGAGAATAAAATTGAAAGCGAGCTCAGCCAGATCAAAAAAATAAGTAGCCTTAAAACTCCAAGCCAGGTTGTAGGAGTTTTTAGAATTCCCGAACATGAAATTGATAAACAAGAAATCGAAAATTCTCTGTCTATTGTTTTGGATGATGTTCAGGATCCGGGCAACCTCGGAACCATTATTCGCATTGCAGATTGGTTTGGAATCAAGCATATTTTCTGTTCTCAAAATACGGTTGACCTATACAACCCGAAGGTTATTCAGGCGAGCATGGGAGCCATTGCACGCATCAAATTAAGTTACACTTCTTTGGATGCTTTATTTTCTGAATACCAAAAACCAGGTTTTCCTGTTTATGGAACTTTTTTAGAAGGTGAAACCATTTACAACAGTAAATTATCCAATAAGGGTTTCATTGTTATGGGAAATGAAGGCAAAGGAATTTCCGACTCCATAAAAGAAATGGTGTCTCACAAATTATTTATCCCAAATTTCCCTGCCGATCAGGATACATCCGAATCATTGAATGTATCTGTGGCCACTGCGATCATTTGTTCCGAATTCAGAAGACTTGAGTTTTAATTGTCCTGCTTCGTGAAAAACCTGTCGAAAGCTTCGGCACATTGCTCACCATCCATAGCTGCTGATACAATTCCACCTGCATATCCAGCACCTTCTCCGCAAGGAAATAATCCTTCTATTTTGCTGTGCTGATAAGTTTCCCGATCTCTTGGAATTCTAACTGGTGATGAAGTTCGGGATTCCACGCCCAAAATCACGGCTTTGTTGGTTAAAAAGCCTTTCGATTTTCTACCAAATGCTTTAAAACCTTCCTGCAGCCTGTACGAGATATGCTTGGGTAACCACTTGTGCATTTCGGAAGAAACTACGCCAGGGTGGTAAGATGTCTTTGGCAAGGATTCACTCTTTCGGCCTTCCACAAAATCTACCATTCTTTGAGCAGGAGCTGATAGGTTTTCACCTCCTTCAACAAAAGCATTTGCTTCCAGATCTTCCTGAAAATGCAAGCCTGCTAAGGGTCCATATTGCTCATACTCGCCCAAATCCTCGGTGCGAATTTCCACAGCCATTCCCGAATTGGCAAAAGCCGTATTCCTTCCAGATGCCGACATTCCATTCACCACCTGTTGATTTTGACCTGTTGCAGCTGGCACAATCACTCCACCCGGACACATACAAAATGAGTATACTCCGCGCCCCTCTACTTGTTGTACAAAACTGTAGCTTGCTGCAGGCAAATACTTGCCTCTTCCATTTGGATTATGATATTGTATCTGATCGATCAGTTCCTGTGGATGCTCAATTCGAACGCCCATCGCAAAAGATTTGGCCTCAATATCAATATCAGAATCATTTAGTTTGCGGTAAACATCTCTGGCCGAATGTCCCGTTGCAAGGATTACTGCCTCTCCTTTAAAGGTCCCATTTTTCTCGGTTTTCACACCTGTAATCTTGGCTTCTTCAACAATGTAATCGGTCACCTTACACGAGAAATGAACCTCACCACCGGCAGCAATAATACTCTTTCGGATATTCACGATCACTTTTGGCAATACATCGGTTCCAATGTGTGGATGGGCTTCGAACAAAATTTCGTCCTGTGCTCCATGAAAATGAAGAACATTTAGAATTTTCTTTAGGTTTCCTCTCTTCTTGGAACGGGTATATAATTTTCCGTCAGAAAAAGTTCCGGCTCCTCCTTCTCCAAAAGAATAGTTGGAATCGGGATCTACATTTCTGGTTCGATGCAATTGTCCTAAATCTTTCTTTCGATCCTCAACACTTTTCCCTCGCTCCAAAACAATAGGACAATAGCCTAATTCTACCAATCGAAGTGCTGCAAACAAACCTGCAGGTCCGGCACCAACAACGATTACTTTTTTCTGATCGTCAACTTTTTGATACTTGAAAATTCGTTCATTGGCTATTGGTAGTTTCTCATCAATAGCAATTCTGAATTTCATATTGATTTTGATATCTCTTCTTCGAGCATCAATTGACTTTCTCAGAATCTGAATTCCATTAATTCTTCCCTCCTTCACTTTTAGCTTTTGAGCCAAAATAGGTTTGTAGAAAGATTCATCAGAAGCTTGTTTGGGGTTCAGAACGATATCAATATCAGTTATCATGTGTTTATTTCTATTGGTAAAAGAACAAAGGTAAAAGGAAAAAACGGAAGAATCTACACACTTATGAGACCTCCTAAATCAATAAGAGAAAGTATGCTTGATTTGGTTTTTTACAGATTGAAATTATTCAAAGTGGAAAGACAAGGTGATCACCTTAGAATTCATGCCACGAATGGCGTCGGTGTATGCCTCATAACCCGGATTTTCGATATCATATTTATGATTTAAAATATCGCGAAGTCCAACAGCAAATTTTAATTCTGTGGCCAACTTGAAATAAGGCAAATAAAAGTCGATACCTGCTCCCAACTCTAAATATACATCGGTTGTATTCAGTCTAATCAGCATGTTGTTATCAGGATCAAGTGCATCTTGCGATTGCACATCAATCTTATAACTGGCTCCTCCAATTAGGTACGGTCGGTAATTGTTTAATCGTTTTGCACGATACTTTACCAGTAATGGCAGATTGACCAAAACAGATTCAACCGTTACCTCATCTTCTGGCAAGTTGGAATACTTTATGGTTCTTTCTCCAAACTCCAATCCTGGTAAAAATCGCAATGACCAATTTTCATGTAATCGCAAATCGGAAACAATCCCAACCGAAAAACCTGGCGAAAACACAACTTGCTCTGCCCTGGCATCTGTTCTTCCTGAATTGTAAATGGCAAAATCCATGCTGTTTATTGCCAGAGTAAATCCAAAGTGCAACCATTTCTGATCCACTTTTTGATAATTCAGTATGCTTTCTGGTTTATATCCTCGTTGCGAAAAAGCAGATGAGAAAAAGGAAAGGCAAAGTAGTATTAATAGTATTCGTTTCAAGTTCTATCGTTTATTTTTAGTAATAACCACTAAAATATAAAATTATTGTATTGGCTTGGTTCCAATATAAATGGATGCAATTCCAAAACTCAATTTTATTTGTTTAGTATCGGTAAATCCACAGTCTTCATAAATTTTTAAAAAATCAGCTCCATCCGGGAAGGCATCGACAGATTCAGGCAAATAGGTATAAGCCGAGGCATCTTTGGATACCATTTTCCCCCAAAATGGCAGAATTCTAAAAAAGTAAAAATTGTAGATCTGTTTGATTGGAAATTTCCTTGGTTTCGAGAACTCGAGTACAACTACCTTTCCGCCTGGTCTTACTACACGATTCATTTCTGATAATCCTTTCTCAAGGTTTTCAAAATTTCGCACTCCGAAAGCTACAGTGATGGCATCGAATGTATTTTCTTCGAATTGAATATTTTCAGAATCACCTTCGAGCAATTCGATTTTATGTGACAAGTTCTTTTTGGCAATTTTTTCTCTCCCAACTGCAAGCATTTCAGTTGAGATATCGATACCAACCACCTTATCGGGATTTAGTTTTAAGTTGGCCAAAGCAAAATCTCCTGTTCCGGTAGCAATGTCCAATATCTTTTTTGGCTGTAATGGCTTTAACAATTTTACTGCCTTCTTTCTCCACAACTTATCAATACCCATTGACAAAACATGATTCAGAAAATCATATTTTTTTGCAATATTATTGAACATTAGCGCTACCTGCGCTTTTTTCCCTTTATCTAAATCTTTATATGGATTTACCACGAACTTTTATTTCTAATTAATAGCACGAAACCAATTACTGATTTTAAAACAAAATCTTAGCGGTTTCAAAAACAATGCGATCGTAACATCTCACGACCGCACAAATATAGTGAATGAAAAACAAAGAACCATTATCTGATTCTTTGTTCTCTACATTCATTGTGATATTAATAATTATCTAACCGATAATGTTATTTTTCATGTATATTTTCTTGTATTCATCAATATATCCGTAGGAAATATCATCAATTCGAAGTTCTCCTTTTGTAATATGACCTAAGGTTGAAAATGGCAGGCCACTTTCCATCATCAAATCAACAAATTCGTTTTCATTTTCCATCGAAACGGACACCACAACTCTGCCCTGTGCCTCTCCAAACAGGAAAGCATCCATTCGAACCTCGGCTGGCGAAGTAATATCAAATCCCAAACCAAGTGGCATGGCCGACTCAATTAAGTTGAAAAATAATCCGCCACGCTCAACGCTATGAGCCGAACAAATTAATTTCGATTCAATTAATTTAGCCACTGTGGCATTGATTCTTTTTTCATCTTCGATATCGAAATGTGGAATTCCCACATGGCATTTTTGGTGGTAAGAACATAAATATTCTGAGCCGGAAATATCATTACGCGATTTCCCGATCAGGAAAATCATTTCGCCTTTATTTCTAAAAATATAGGACATGTGATTTTCTTTACTTGGAAGCATTCCCATCATAGCAATAACCGGAGTTGGATTAATTGCTTTCCTTTTTCCAAGAACCGAACTTTCGTTGTAAAAACTTACATTACCTCCGGCTACCGGGGTTTCGAAGTGCGAACTTGCCTCCGAGATCCCTTTAATGGTAGCAACAAATTGAGAGTAAACATTCTCTTCTAATGGACTACCAAAATTCAAACAATCATTAATTGCTAAAGGTTTTCCTCCTGAACACACAATGCGACGTGCTGCTCGTGCAATATTAATTTGTGCTCCTACATATGGATTGTTAAAAGAATAAACCGAATTGCCAGAAACGGTAAAGCATACTGCCTTTCTGTCTTCTCCCAGGAATGCAATTTGAGCATCGGAAGGTGAGTTATCCCTGGCTTCTTCGATATTTCTTTGTAAATGTTCCTTGATGACCAGGTTTGGATTATTCACCATTTTATTAATTACTTTCCAATAATTATCTGGTTCTGGTATGGTTTCAAGGTAATCGATATCATTTTTATTATCCAGTTCGTGAAATTTTCTATCGATTTGGGGTGCGCCAAAACCCATCACCAAATCCTGGGCATTTACATCGGCAATAACTTTTGAGTTTTCGAAAAACTGTATGCTTTTATTCGAACTTAACTTCCCTACTTCTTCGCAAATCAAATCCTGATCTGCAAAAGCTTTTTTCACCATCTCCGTATTTTCCTGATTTACAACCAGCATAAAGCGTTCCTGTGTTCTAGATAAAAGAACCTCTTCAACATTCATTCCCTCCTGACCTAGAGGAATTTTGTTTAAATCAAGATCCAATCCCGTTTTGGCATGCGCACTAATTACCGCACATGAATTAATAATTCCCGCCATATCCATATTCTCAATACGAACCAAAGCATCTTTTTCATTCAGGTGCATAATTACATCGGTTAATGCATTGCCCAAATCCGGATTACCCTTTGGAATGGTGAAGCTCTCATTCTGTCCGAACACACCTTCGGATCCTGTTGGATTTCCTACAATAAAAAGTACCTGCCCAGCCTCCAGTTTTCTACCACACAAAAGTTTATCTTTAGACACCAAACCAGCTACCATCACATTCACAATGGGGTTTGTATCGTAAGAGGAGTTGTAAAATATCTCACTCCCTATATCTTCTATATACAAAACATTGGAATAATCCTTTATTCCTTTTATGATTTCATCCATCAACCATTTTGTTCTGTCCAAGGTAGACTCTCCGAAACGCAAGGAATTTAATATGATTTGTGGCTTGGCACCAAGAGAAACCACATCTCTGCAAACATCACCAACACAGGTGGCAGCTCCCTGGTAAGGATCTATACCTGAAGGATGATTATGGGTTCCCATTTTAAAGACACAACATTCACCATTTCCAAGATCGACTACTCCTGCATTTGCTTCTATAGCACCAGAAACAATATGATTCCCTTTATTGGGTAAGGATGATATCCACGATGCAGAGCTTTTATAGGATAAATTCTCTGACCACATTACAGAATAGATCTGTAACTCCAGTAAGTTAGGGTTACGACCTAAACTCTCAACAATTTTGTCGTAGGATTCTTTATTTAATCCCAGATCTTCTGCTACTTGAATTGAAACGTCTTGTCTTTCCATGGTGCACTCTTATTGGTGATGAATATTTTAAATTTAAAAAAAATAAGATAGGAACACGAATTATCACCTTAGTTTTTACCTTTACACGACAAAGAAAAGATTGATTGTAAATTACATGATCACTGACTTAACAAAACAAATATCACAAATACTAATATGAATAGAATTGCTTTTATAACAGGAGCTACAGCGGGCATTGGAGAAGCTTGTGCAAAGAAATTAGCAAATGTTGGATACGATCTTATCATTTCGGGACGACGAGAGGAGAATTTGAACAAGCTGGAAGCAGAATTATTAAAAAATTTCAATTGTAAAATATTCAAACTGGTGCTTGATGTTCGCAAGCAAGATGATGTTTTTGATCGAATCAATAAGCTTCCGGAAGAATGGAAAAAGATCGACCTTTTGGTAAATAATGCAGGTTTGGCAGTAGGAGTTACAGCCATACAGGATGGCATTATTGATGATTGGGAAAGAATGATTGACACCAATGTAAAAGGTTTACTTTATATTACCAGGGCGGTAAGTCCATTAATGATTGAACGAAAGCAAGGACATATTATTAATGTTACTTCGATTGCAGGAAAAGAAGTATATCCGGGAGGAAATGTATATTGTGCAACCAAACATGCTGTGGATGCCTTAACAAAAGGGATGAGAATTGATATGCTTCCACACAACATTAAAGTTTCATCGGTAGCGCCAGGAATGGTGGAAACCGAGTTCTCTATCGTAAGATTTAAAGGCGATACCGATAAAGCAGACCAGGTGTACAATGGATTTACCCCATTATACGCTGATGATATTGCAGATACGGTAGAGTTTGTTGCAAGTCGTCCTGCTCATGTAAACATTAACGACATTTTGATTATGCCAACTGCACAAGCTTCGGCACGTGATGTTGTTCGTGATTAGTAGGTACAGGAAATTTCTTCTGATTCGATGATCCAGCGCCCTGGAATAAACTGTTTCGATTTGATATGAATGGTTTTGGCCAGCTGATCGCCTGTAACGGCAAGAATTCGATTTAATTTACCGACAAATAAAAATTTAAAATTCCGGCTGATCCATGCTGCAAAGCTCTCAAACAGTCGGAATTCTTTTCTTCCTCCGTAAATTACCGAAGGTCGGTAAATGGTTACTGATTCAAATTCCAAGGAGTTGATAAAACACTCGGCCTCACCTTTCACTCTTTGGTAAAAGAAGTAAGATTCAGGACTTGCCCAAATTGCACTAATCAGGTGAAAGGCTTTAATTCCTTTATCATCACAAACTTTTGCAAAGCGGGTAATATACTCATAATCGATTTTTCGAAAATTTTCTTTTGACTGAGCTTTTTTAATTGTTGTTCCTATGCAACAATAAGCTAGTTCGATGTCATCCGGAATATCTTCAACACTTAAATGGTCAAAATCAACGATAATTTGCTCCAAATTTGGATGACGAATTGAAAGTTCCTTTCGCACCAAGGCATACACTTTACTATAATCCTGATCAGATAGAATTCTTTTCAACAACTTTTCACCTGTAAAACCAGATGCTCCGCTCACTAATGCTCTCATATCAAGTTTGATTTTCAAATCGTAATCACCATTTTCTATGTTAACAAGTTACATAATTCCAAAGAATATCGAAAAAAAGAAAGTCCTATGCTTACACAAAGGACCTACTCTAATACTTATTTTATAATGCTTATCTCTTTATATAGGTTTCCAATTTACTCAACAATAAGTCTTTCTTAATGGGTTTCGAGATGTAATCATCACAACCCAATTCAAGTGCCTTATCCTTATCTCCATTCATGGCATAAGCCGTTTGAGCAATAATGGTTAAGCCAGGTTTAAACTTTTTAATTTCAAGGGTGGCTTCCATACCATCAACATCCGGCATTCTCATGTCCATAAGTACCAAATCTATTTCTTTCTGATTTTTGCACATGCGAATGGCCTCTGCGCCATTTTCTGCCCTTATTACATTGTAATTACTTCTTCTTAAAATTGCTTCTATCAACCTAAAATTTGAAAGTTCATCCTCGGCCACTAAAATGGTAGGTTTTTTGTTGGTATTAGCAGGTTTTGAACTCTGTTCTTTCTCCTTTTTTTCGGTCGATAAAATGCAGTCTAAAAGCAAAGTAAATGTCGATCCTTTATTGGGTTCCGATTCTACCTCGATATGACCATCAAGCATATCCATAATTTTCTTCGAAATGGCCAAGCCCATACCTGTACCTCCAAAGGTTCTTGTAATGGATTCATCTACCTGCCTAAAACGGTCGAAAATAATATCCTTCTTATCTTTTTCAATTCCAACACCTGTATCTTTCACGTAGAGCTTTAATCTTTTACCATGAACCTGATAACCAAACTCAACCGATCCTTCATTGGTAAATTTCAATCCATTTTTAAGCAAATTCATTACCACATGAATCAATCTTTGAAAATCGGTCTTAACCAGCACCTTACTGTAGTTAGAATCAGGAACAAATCTCAATTCCAATCGTTCCTTATTCTCCAGTTTTTGTTTTTCAGCAGCCAACTTTTTCACCTCTTTAAAAAAGTTCACCATTAAAAATTCTTCATCTCGTCTCTCCATTCCTCCCGATTCTATCATGGTAAAGTTGAGTATGTCCTCGATAATTTCCAGAAGCTGATTCCCACTTTTATTAATGAGCTGCACAAATTCCAGTATTTCTTCAACTCCCATTGATTCATTACAGAGGTTAGAAAAACCGATTACTGCATTAAGCGGCGTGCGTAATTCGTGCGATACATTTGCTAAAAATGCCGATTTCATCCTATCGGATTCTTCCGCTTTATTTTTAGCCTCCAATAAATCTTTCTCAAACTTTTTGTGTTCGGTGATATCTTCCTTAGTTGCCATGTAGTGGGTAATCTTCCCAAATTCATCCTTAATGGCCGAAAAGCTTGCACGTTCCCAATACAGTTCCTTATTTTTCTTTACATTTAAGAACTCGCAATTCCACTCTTCACCCCGAACCAGGTGAGCCCACATCTGCTCATAAACCTCTTTTGGGGTAAATCCTGATTTTAGGATTCGAGGATTTTTCCCTATAACCTCATCTGCCGAATACCCAGAAATTTGGCAGAACTTAGGATTCACATATTCGATATCTCCATCGCGATTTGTAATCACAATAGATGCAGGACTTTGTTCCATTGATCGATTCAAAGTCTTCAACTCCAACTCTTTTTTTCTCCTGCTTACACCAGCCGCCAATTGCAAAGAAACCAATTCAAGTAACTTTAAGGTATCTGCATCAAGATTGGAATGACTCGTTAAAGAAGAAACCCCAAAAACACCTAAAACAACGTCTTTCACAATTAATGGAAAACCGATCCATCGTTTTGGTATATTGGCAAGTGTCAATCGATTTACTTCAGCCAATTCCTTAATTTGATTTTCATCAAGGTTCAGTTTTTTCTTTCTTCTTAGCACCGAAAAACTAATCGATTCAGAAAAACTAAGATTCTTATAATCTGCAGATTTTTGGTTGAATACTCGCAAAGATCGTTTGGTAGGCGAAATTAATTCCAAAAACATTTCTCCGGTTCCAATTACTGGCTGTAACAATTCTCCAATGCTATGAACCAAATCAATCTGACTTTGGGTTGAGTTTAGCAAGTCCGTAATCCCATAAATAATTTTCTCTTGTTTTTGGTTCCATACCTGCTCGGTAATGTTACGATAAATGGCATAAACCGCAATTTTTTCATTATCCAGAAAAATTGGCTTTCCTGTCACCTGAACATGTATCTGTTTTCCATATTTGGTTTGTCGAACCGTTGTAAATTCGAGTGTTTCCCCCAAGGACGCTTGTTGCGTATATGTTCTTCCTTCTTCTTTAAAATTTTCAGGAACAATAATATCGTTAATTAGTTTTGATAGAATCTCTTCCTTTGAATATTCAAACAGTTTCTCAAACTCTTTATTGGCTCGAATTACTTTATCCTCATTATCCAGAATAACGATAGCTTCGGGCGAATTTTCGAATAAGTTCTCAAAAAACACCTTCTGTAAACGTAATTCCTCAGCCGATTTCTGATTCTGCTTAATCTGTAAATTCAATTCATAAGCTGCAGTAATTTGATTTGCCAAAACACTTACAAATTTTGATGCTCTGTGTAAATTAAGATCTGCTCTCTTCTTGTTTACAAGCTTAACAGAATCGGGCAATTTAGAATCCTTATTTTCTTCCTCAATTACAAAGCCACCATAAATTACAAAGCCAAAAACTTTTCCTCTAAGCATGATTGGCATGGCAACTGCCTTAATAAAATCAAGGTAGGTAAACTCATAAAACTCTGCCGATTCGTCGCAATTTGCTTTGAATTCTTCAAACAATTGGTCGAAACCTTTGTTAATCTTTCCAATGATTCCGTCCAAGCCTATTGCACATGGTTTTGGAGTCACATCGTCAGTATAATCTACAATATAGCTCGGACAAGCAGTTAGGTAACTAAAATCACTTAACATCTCAACCGCTCCAAAAAGCAACTTGCGAATGTCTACTCCATTTTCATCAAATTTCTGAAAGTGGTTTTCAGATTCAGGGGATAAATTGTTTAGCATAAGTAGTAGTAAAGGTTTTCACAGATTTAGGCTTAGGTATTTGTATACTGAAAACAGAGAGATTAGGTTCGCTTTTTTTGAAAAAAAATCAAGATCTTTTTGCCATATCAACACTATGTAAAACAACAAGTTCCAATTGTTATTATCAATAAACTTATACTTGATAAAAAGATCATATTTTTAACTTAATTCATGCTGGTTTCATTCGCAGCTCTATATTGCTTTATAAATCATTTTTGCGACCGGAACTTTTTTTTAATAAATTTGATTATACCCCATAGATATTATGCAAAAATTAATAGGATTTAATATTAAGAGAAACAAAAAGTTATTGGTTTCCGATATCATAAAATTTTACGAAGTAAGAGGTTATGAGTTAACGGATGCCGATGCCAGGGGCATGGTATTTAAACGAGGTAGCATATGGGGAAACATGACATCGCTCGATCCGACAAAATGGAGAACAAAGGTTGATATCGAAATTATTAAAAAGGAAAGGCTCGATTATAATATTTATGCCAGTTATAAATTTACTACTTCGGGGTTTTATCGTTCTCAAACCGAAGAAAATTATTACACCGAAGAATTAAATGCCTTTTCAAAAGCAATTGAGAGTTTTGAAATCGATCCTGAATCAACAGAGCTTCTCGTGGAAAAAACCAATAAATCAACCTTGCATTTAATCACCAAATCACTGCTCTTTGGTATTCCTGTGGCTATTTTGCTCATTTTAATCACAAACAGCCTACTAACCAACCGATTGCCAATAAGTATTGCCAGTTTAATTACTGCAATTTCTATTCTTGCTTTTTACGTTATATTTATTGGATTGAGAAAGAAAGCCTAAGTTCACAATAGCTTCCAAGGGGTAAGCAACTAAAGCACAAGTAAAAACCAAACAGTTTTCCCTTTATTTTAGTGCAAATATATATTTTTTTAAAACGTTTGCACCATGTTTTAAAACTTATTTCAAACGTATGCGGAATTCAAACTTTATTAATAGTTTTGACCTAACGATTATAAAATCAAAGTACTGATAAGAATCGCGACTAATAATTTGAAGTTTGATGTTTACAAAGACCGTGAAACCTGTTTTCCCGGTCTTTTGTTTTTAAAATCGGCTGATAAATCCAAAATGAATTTTTGCACTTCGTAAGTTAAAACTCTGGTTCTCCTGTTTACCCAATGCATAATTTAGGCTAAATATTCCAGCTTTAGTTGCAAAGCTTAATCCAAATCCTAATCCAAGCGGGTAATCGCTAGTACTCTCTTCCAGTATTTCGCTCTCGTAGTAGCCTATATCAGTAAACAAATAAAAACTTGTGTTTCTTTCGGGGATAAAGCGCAATTCATTCGTTAAAACTCCATACTTCGAAACCCGAAATGAATCTTCATCAAAACCACGTAAGCTCTTTAATCCTCCAAGTTTAAACAAATCATTCTCGAACAAATTGGGCGAATTTAGAATTCCAATGGCATTTTTAATTCTGTAACTTATTTTATTGCTGATTGGCAAATTGAACTGTGCATTAGATTCAAAACTGAATAAGCTGCCATTTAAGTCGAGCCCCTCATACAAAGACTCCGGAATCTTACTGTTCTTTTTTACTTTATGAGATCCTGCCCCCACAGAACAGTATAGCGCCCAACCTCTCTTCGGATTAAAAGGATAATCCAATGTTGAATAGTTAAATCCAATACCAGCAATATTTGTTTTAACATCTGCATAATTGGGCAAAACACTAATGCCAGCCAAATGCGAAGTAGAAATTAATGATGATGATTGATATTTATAATACAACTTCACATGACGACTGCCTTTCTGCAAGATTCTTAATCCAAGTTGTAAATTAGTTGTAAGGTAAGTTGTATCCTGCTTAAACAGCTGAAAATTAAAATCGAATCCTGTGTTTCCTAATAGATATGGATGCATAAATCCAATGGATAAATCCTGACTTTCAGAATCAAATTTCTTCCATTTTAAACTGATTTCTTCTCCAAACCGGAAAGAATTAAGAAGTTGCAAATTGATTTCACCAGTTAGCGAAACCTTTCCATCATCATCCTGATCAGACTGTACACCCAGTATTCCATCGAAACGATTGGCCGATTCTTTATCCAAATAGGTATATAGCACTGCTTTATTTTTAACAAACTCAATTTCGGCGGGTTTGCGTTCATTACAAAACAGTAAAGCATTAACTTTTTCTGAAACCTTTCTAAACTTACTTTCCTGATATGGTGAATTGGCTTTTATACTCAAATATTTCATCAGAAACCTTTTATTCACCTTCAGATTTCCTTTCATCTTCACACTATCCCATTCGATAAATTGGCCTTTTGCAACCTTCCAATTGCCTGAAATACCAGATTTTTCTATTTGTATACTATCACTAATTATTTGTGCAAAAGGAAAGCCTTCATCATTGTATTTTCTAATTGCGCTTTTCTGAAAATCCAATATTGCATCAAAATCAAGATTCTTTGAGTTTCCAGCACTTAATGAGAATGAAACAGAATCATTCTGGTTGATTCCCTGGTGCGAGACTTTTTTAAATCCGTATTTTTCTCCCAGGTGGACAAAGGCAATTAAGCTATCATTTTGCATGATTAGCGAATCTACATTAGCCTCCAAATATCCTGATTTTCTTAGTTTTTCAATCTTAAAATCCAGTTTCCCTAAGGCATTCGATCTCCCTGAATACCTGGCTTGTAATCTATGCAACAATTTGGATTTGGAATGCATTTGATCATCCACAATCACTCTTAAATAAGCAGTAGATTGAGATAAAACCGGAAGCATTTTCAACACAATACAAATAACAAGAAGGAAAATTTTCTTCATACATAAAATTAATTCAAGCAAACCTTTCTCCTAAAGTTGGAGTATAAGAGTTTTTAATTGAACGAAAATACAAGCATAACATTGTAATTAACTACAATTAGAACTTTTTTTTATATCTTTTGCAAAATTTTAAACTTAATCTCGATCATAAATTTATTACCGATGAAAAAAACACTTTATGCTATCGCCGTTATATTTCTTTTTGGATTATTAGCCAGTTCTTGTGCTGTTGACAAAAAATGTCCCGCATACACAAAGGCAGATACGAGCACTGCGGTAAAAAAAGCTTAATCCAAAGAAAAAATCTCAATAAAATGAGATTTTTTTTTGTTTATGAAGTACAATTGCAATCGTTTTAATCCAATCCATCTCACTGATTAAGTGCTTATTAAACAACAAACACCCAATAAAAATATCTTGTTTTTTTTTCATTTTTTCTATACAAAATATTTTTAAAATACATACTTTTGCCATTGAGAAACAAAGGGTTTATAAATTAAAATTTATACACAATGTCAAAGATTAAAATTGGTATCAATGGATTTGGCCGTATCGGACGTTTCGTTTTCCGTCAGGCTGTTGCAAAAGGTAACATCGAAGTAGTAGGAATTAACGACCTTATCGATGTAGATTACATGGCTTACATGTTGAAATATGATTCTACTCACGGAAAATTCGACGGTGAAGTTGAAGTTAAAGATGGTCAGTTAGTTGTAAACGGAAAAGTAGTTCGCGTTACTGCAGAAAGAAATCCTGCTGATATTAACTGGGGTGCTGTAGAAGCTGAGTATGTAGTTGAATCTACAGGTCTTTTCTTAACAAAAGAAACTGCTCAAGGTCACATCGATGCTGGTGCTAAGAAAGTAGTAATGTCTGCTCCATCAAAAGATGATACTCCAATGTTCGTTATGGGTGTTAACAACAAAGAATACACTAACGACATGACTTTCGTTTCTAATGCTTCTTGTACTACTAACTGTTTAGCTCCTGTTGCAAAAGTATTGAACGACAAATTCGGAATTATCGAAGGTTTAATGACTACTGTACACGCAACTACTGCTACACAGAAAACTGTTGACGGTCCTTCTATGAAAGACTGGAGAGGTGGACGTGGTGCTGGTCAGAACATCATTCCTTCATCAACTGGTGCTGCTAAAGCTGTAGGTAAAGTAATTCCTGCTCTTAACGGTAAATTAACTGGTATGTCTTTCCGTGTTCCAACTCCAGACGTATCTGTAGTTGATTTAACTGTACGTTTAGAAAAAGAAACTAACTATGAAGCAATCTGTGCTGCTATGAAAGAAGCTTCAGAAGGCGAATTGGCTGGTGTATTAGGATATACTGAAGATGCAGTTGTATCTAACGACTTCGTTGGTGATCCAAGAACTTCTATTTTCGATGCAGGTGCTGGTATCCAGTTATCTCCAACTTTCGTTAAAGTTGTATCATGGTACGATAACGAAATGGGTTACTCTACTAAAGTATGCGAATTGATCGAATACATGGAATCTGTAAAATAATCCATACAAAATACATGCTTAAAGCTCCCTTTTCAGGGAGCTTTTTTTATGCCATAAAACATGAAAGAAAACCCTTTTTTAAGTGTATCACGTAATCAGAAAAACCATATGTTTGTTCTTCAAATAGAGAAATAATTCTCTATTAATTAAACTGAAATTACACTTAAACAACAATTTCAAAAAAGAACATGTTAGAACAATACCTAAAACATGAAGAGGCAAGGAACGCCAAAGGTATTCCAGCCTTACCCTTGAATGCCGATCAGACAAAAGATTTATGCGAATTATTGCAAAATCCAATTCAAGGTAAAGAAGACTTTTTACTTCACCTTTTTACTGAAAGAATTGCACCTGGTGTTGATGACTCAACTAAAGTGAAGGCTAATTTCTTAAGTCAAATTCTAAGAAACGAGGTTTCTAGTCCATTAATTGACAAGAAAAAAGCCATTGAAATTCTTGGAACCATGATGGGTGGTTACAATGTTCAGGTATTGGTTGAAGCTCTAGAAAATGAAGAGTTGGCCGAAGACGCTGCAGAAGCACTTAAAGGTATTATCCTTGTTTACGATGCTTTTGAAACTGTAGCTGAGCTTTCTAAAACGAATGCTGCAGCTAAAAGCGTGATCGAATCTTGGGCAAATGCTGAATGGTTTACATCTCGTGAAGAATTGCCAGAAGAAATCAAATTAAAAGTGTACAAAGTTGAAGGCGAAATCAATACTGATGATTTCTCTCCAGCATCACAAGCATTTACTCGTCCTGATATTCCATTGCATGCCTTGGCCATGGGTGCCGGACGTTTCGAAGATGGTATCGAAACCATCGCAGGATGGAGAAAAGAAGGCCACAAAGTTGCTTTCGTGGGAGATGTAGTTGGTACAGGTTCTTCTCGTAAGTCGGCTGCCAATTCATTACTATGGCACATTGGTGAAGACATTCCATGTGTACCAAATAAACGTACTGCCGGCGTAGTAATTGGTGGTGCAATTGCTCCAATTTTTTACAATACAACACAGGATTCAGGTGGATTACCAATCACAACTGATGTTTCTGTATTAAATACTGGTGATGAAATCATCATTAACAACGTAAAAGGTGAAATTACCCGCAATGGCGAAGTAGTATCTACTTATACTTTAGCTCCTGATACTTTAACCGATGAGTACAGAGCTGGTGGTCGTATTCCATTGATTATTGGAAAAGCCTTGACTGAAAAGTCACGTAACCTACTTGGAATGCCTGCTGCTGATATTTTCAAAGTTGCAAATAACCCTCAGGCAAAGCCAAACCAAGGGTACACAATGGCTCAGAAAATTGTTGGAAAAGCTTGTGGTGTTGAAGGTGTATTGCCAGGAACATCATGCGCTCCAAAAATGACAACTGTAGGATCTCAGGATACTACCGGACCAATGACTCGCGATGAGATTAAGGAATTGGCTTGTTTGAAGTTTGAAGCTCCAATGTTCATGCAATCATTCTGTCATACTGCTGCTTATCCAAAAGCAACTGATGTGGCAATGCACAAAAGCATGCCTAAATTCATGGCAGAACGTAAAGGTGTACCATTGAAACAAGGCGATGGTGTAATTCACTCATGGTTGAACCGTTTATTGGTGCCTGATACAGTTGGTACTGGTGGTGATTCTCACACTCGTTTCCCATTGGGTATTTCATTCCCTGCTGGTTCAGGTTTGGTAGCTTTTGCAGGTGCCTTAGGTTTCATGCCATTGGATATGCCAGAATCGGTATTAATTAAATTCAAAGGCAAATTAAACCCAGGTATCACTTTGCGTGATGTGGTAAATGCAATTCCATATTTTGCGATTCAAAACGGACAATTAACTGTTCCAAAGAAAAATAAAATCAATATTTTCAATGGTAAAATCATCGAGATGGAAGGTCTTGAAGACATTACCGTAGAACAGGCATTCGAGTTGACTGATGCTACTGCTGAACGTTCAGCTGCTGCAGGTTGTATCAAGCTATCAAAAGAGCGTGTTATCGAATATGTGAAGTCTAATGTTGCCCTAATGGAATCAATGATCAAGATGGGTTACGAGGATGCTCAAACCATTCAGAACCGTATCGATGCTTGTAACGAGTGGCTTGCAAATCCTGAGCTAATTGAAAGAGATGAGAATGCTGAATATGCTGCAACCATCGAAATCGATCTTTCTGAAATTACCGAGCCAATTTTGTGTTGTCCAAACGATCCGGATGATGTAAAATTACTTTCTGAAGTTCAGGGAACTGATATCCAGGATGTATTCATCGGTTCATGTATGACAAACATTGGTCATTTCCGTGCTTGCGAAAAAGTTTGGCAAGGACTTACACCTTCTGATAAAGTAAGAACTTATATGGCTCCTCCAACTCGTATGGATGCAGCTGTATTGAAAGAAGAAGCAACATTTGCCACCTTCTCTCAATTAGGTGTACGTGTCGAAACTCCTGGCTGTTCATTATGTATGGGTAACCAACTTCGTGTACCTGATAATGTAAATGTTTATTCAACTTCTACACGTAACTTCAACAACAGAATGGGAACAGGTGCACAAGTTTACCTGGGATCTGCTGAACTTGGAGCTGTTGTATCAGTAATGGGTAAATTACCTACCCCAGCTGAATATATGGAAGTGTACAAAGAAAAAATTCAAGCTCACGAATCGGAAGTGTACAAATACATGCAGTTCGATGAAATGGATATGGAGGATGCTCTATACCAAAGAAGAGACCAATAATTAAATCTCGAAAATAGTTTCTAAAGCCGATGCTTAAAGCATCGGCTTTTTTTATTTAACATTTTTTATTAAATTCGCTAACTACTTACTAACCAAACCACAAAAAAATGAGAAAATTACAAATGATGTTGTTCATCCTTTGTTTGTCTTTAGGGGTTAAAGCACAAACTTCAGCGAACGACGT
This sequence comes from Marinifilum caeruleilacunae, assembly GCF_013141825.1. Classification (GTDB taxonomy): domain Bacteria; phylum Bacteroidota; class Bacteroidia; order Bacteroidales; family Marinifilaceae; genus Marinifilum; species Marinifilum caeruleilacunae. The sequence continues at coordinate 29,809 of NZ_RZNH01000029.1, read as the reverse complement.
AAGATTACTACAGGAAAGTATTAGAGATGTTTATGACTCAAACATCTTTAATGGTTCAAATCCAAATTATGAAGTATATTTGGATGATTGGGACAGAGGAGTAATTTACTCCAAGTTGTTTACCCATTCAACTATTGCTCCGATTAGGTATTTTGTTTACAACAATGAGTTTCATTTGGTAAATAACACCAAGGATACAGTTGTTTTAAACAAGTTTGCTCAAATTGATTCCATTGTTGTTGCTGATAAGAAGTTCATTTTTACCAGTTACAATATGGGAACCAGAACACAAACTGATTATTTCCAGGAGTTGGCATGTGGTAAAATTAAATTATTGAAGCACTACACCTGTGTTTTTGTAAAGGGCAATCAAAGAATTGCTACCGGATATCACACCAATACACCAAATTCCTATAAAATAGCCACTCAACTTTTCTACCAGGAAGAAGGGCAACCAGCTGTTTTATTACCGAAGAAAAAGAATGAAATAATCGCTCTTTTTGATGATCCTGAATTGGCAGCTTACGCCAAGGAAAACAAAATTAAATTTAAAAAGGAAAAACATCTTCAAAAGTTGTTTAAGCATGTCAATGCCCATTAAGCTTAAAATTTAAATTGAATGTGGCATGAACTCATTCAATGGCTAGAAAAAATACAACACCCATGTACATTTAAAAAGTACATGGGTTTTCCTTGTCCTGGCTGTGGATTTCAATCAGCCTTTATTGAATTGTTAAAAGGAAATCTTTGGGAATCCATCCAGTTATATCCTGCATTACTTCCCATTATTGGAACCATAATTTCCTTTTTTATCCAACTAAAAGTGAATAGCAAAACAGGTTCCGTCATTGTTAAAACTTTATTCTTTCTTAGTATATTTCTAATTCTTGGCAATTACTTTAAGCACTTCATTGCCTAAATACAATTCTTCTCAGGATTAAGCTCTTCAAAAAAATAGTTAATCCCACACAATTCTTATATTTGCATCGATTCAAAACCGACCCTTTAAAAGGTCATTATAGCATATAATCATATTGATTTTTACCATGAATATTCAGGAAAGAATTAAAGCTTTTGTTGAGCTAGGATCATTTTTAGAACAATTTACCGATGGAAAGCAAGAACCTGCTTCGCATCGTTTAAATGATCAATATCATCAGGAATTTACCGAACTATTAGCAAGGGTTTCCAGCGAAAATCTTTGGTTTACCCCTGAACATGTTCAGGCTTCGATAAAAGGAATTTGCTTTTTTTTACGGGAATCAAACATCAATAAATGGTTGAAGAGCTATAAGCTTTCTGACAAAAGCACCAATACTAAAGTTGCAGTAATAATGGCTGGTAACATCCCAATGGTTGGTTTTCATGATATGCTTTCGGTACTAATGGCAGGTCACACCTTTATTGGTAAACTATCGACAAAGGATAACAAGCTATTGGATTTTATTGCAAAACTTTTAATCAGCCTACAGCCTGAGTTTGAAAAACTGATTCGCTTTGAGGTCGGACAATTGAATGCCAGCAATGGATTTGATGCCATTATAGCAACCGGCAGCAATAATTCAGCCAGGTATTTTGATGCCTACTTCTCTAAATATCCTAACATTATCAGGAGAAATAGAAACTCTGTAGCGTTGATATCCGGAAACGAATCGGAAAAAGAGATAAAGGCACTAGGAAACGATATCTTTCTTTATTTTGGCCTGGGATGCAGAAATGTATCGAAACTTTACATTCCAGAAAATTACGACATCACACAACTATTTAAACACTGGGAAGTTTATCAGTCGGTTATCGATCATAGCAAATATGCCAACAACTACGATTACCAACGTTCACTCCTGTTAATGAACAAGATACATCATTTCGACAATGGATTTTTGCTTCTTCAGGAAAATTCGGCTATCGCCTCGCCAGTTGGTGTTGTTTACTATGAATATTATTCCGAACTTCAAGATATCAAACAAAAACTAAAGACTGATTCTGAGTTAATTCAATGTGTTGTTGCTTCGGATTTTGAATCGGCCATCCCTTTTGGAAAAGCACAAGAACCACAGTTGTGGGATTATGCAGATAATGTAGATACAATGCAATTTTTAACAAGATTATAAGAGAACAAAAAATGATATACAGATTTAAAATTACATCGCCTGAGGTTGAAGATTTTGAGAGAGAGATTGAGATAGGACATGAACAAACATGGCTGGATTTGCACAATGCAATTCAGGAATCTGTTGGTTATGATAATTCTCAAATGGCTTCTTTTTATCAAATTGATGCAAGTGGACAAAGAGGATTAGAAATTGCATTATTTGAAATGAATACTGAAGATGATGACAACATGAACGTTGTAGCAATGGATGTTGCCATGATTCGTGAATTCTCCTCTAAAGAAAATGCGGATTTAATCTATGTATTCGACTTCTTCTCTGATCGATTCTTTAATATTAGTTTAGTAGATAAAGGGATTTCGAAATCGACAGCAAACTATCCAGTTTGTTTAATTAGTAATGGTGATGCTCCTACTCAGATCATGATGGATGCAGAAAACTTTGAAGGAATGGATTTTTCGCAGTTTGAGACCAAATCCGACGCTCCTAAAACTGCCGATGATTACCTTTCTGAATTTGATGATGAAATAAACGATGGTCCGGAGTTTGAAAACCTGGATGATTACGAAGACATACTTTAATAAACGAACGCTTTAAATTGATAATGAGTAATATCTAACAAAAAAGACATTACTCATTCTTTTTTCGCTCGCACTCATTCTTTGTTCAAACAATTACTTAAAATGTCGAAAACGCTCATTGTAATTCTTGGCCCTACCGGTGTTGGTAAAACCGACTTAAGCATCAATATTGCCAAACATTTTAATACAGAGATTTCTTCTTCGGATAGCCGACAGGTTTATCGTGAAATGCGTATTGGAACCGCCGTACCTGAACCAGAACAGTTAAGCGCAGTGAAGCACCATTTTATTCATACCCATTCGATTCATGATTACTTTAGCTCTTGGGAATGCGAAAAACAGACCATTGAGCTTCTTGATAATTTGTACAAAGAGAAGAATGAAGTGCTGCTTGTGGGAGGAAGCATGATGTATATCGATGTGGTTTGCAATGGCATAGACGAAATTCCTACCATTGATCCTGAACTTCGAAAAGAGGTATTTGAAACCTACGAAAAAGAAGGATTAGATTACATGCGCATGCAGTTAAAGCAACTCGATCCTGTCTTTTACAATCAAGTTGATTTGAAAAATGCGAAACGTGTAATTCATGCGGTTGAAATTTGCCTGATGGCAGGAAAACCATATTCAGAATTAAGAACCAATTCGAGGAAAGAGAGAAGTTTTAATATCGTTAAAATCGGCTTAAACCGTGATCGCGCAGAATTGTATGAACGAATCAATAAGCGTGTCGATATCATGATTGAAGAAGGATTGATTGAAGAGGCCAAATCGGTTTTTGAGTTCCGACATTACAACTCCTTAAACACGGTTGGATACAAAGAACTATTTGAGCATTTCGAAGGCAATATCAGCCTGGAGAAAGCGATAGAGCTGATCAAACGTAACTCTCGCAGGTATGCAAAAAGACAACTTTCCTGGTTTCGAAGAGACAATGAAATACAGTGGTTTCATCCCGATCAGGAAAGGGAAATACTAGAATATATCGAAGAAAAAATTAGGAAAGAGGCATAGATTGGCCTCTTTTTTTTATTCATAAAATCCTTTATCGAAAACACCAAATTCATCTTTCCCCAGAACTTTGTGTTTCCAAACAGCATCCATAAAACCAATCCCATAAGCAAACAATTGCACAAAACTTGCCGCCAAAGCTTTACAACCGATTATTAATGATTTTGTTTTTGTGAGCGCATCAGCGAATACAAGAAAGGCATACAAAAGTACTGGGAAGGCAAACATGCGATGCGCAATCAAACCCAGAAGCAATGCTCCTATGGTTCCCAGCACAAAAATTGATGGAAATAAAAAGAATATTTTAAATGTTTCGGGGTAGTGTTTTGAAATAATATACCTGGTTTTCCCAAAACCAAACACCTGTTTGTAAAACTTCTTAAAAGAAATTCTTCTTTTATGAAATACATAGGCCTCGCTTACCAAACGTGTTTCAAACCCACGCTTTATTACCTCAATGGCAAAAACCATATCTTCGCCCGGATGCATGGTAGTAACAGGAAATCCACCTGTGTTATCGTATACAGCCTTCGAAAAACCCAAATTAAAACTTCTTGGATGAAACTTGTGTACCTGCTTCTTTCCTCCTCGAATTCCTCCGGTGGTAAAGAAAGAAGTCATGGCATACGAAACAGCCTTCTGAAAATCCGAAAAATCCTCCATTGCACCATCAGGACCTCCATAACAATCCACAAAATTTTCGCTTAATTCTTTATGAATGTTCTCCATATAATGTGGCGGAAGAATACAATCTGAGTCGAAAAAAAGGTAATAATTCCCTTTTGCCTTGGCCAATCCATAATTTCGCCCAATACTTGGCCCCTCGTTGTGCTTGTAATAATAGGAGATATCGATTCTATCGGCATAAGAATTACAAAGCTCTTCCGATTTTACGAACGAACCATCTTCCACTACAACCAATTCAAACTCTCTATAAGTCTGACTTGCCAAACTATCAAGCAATTCTTTCATTTCATCCGGACGATTATAAACCGGAACAATAATTGAAAATTGAATATCAGAATTCATTCTATATTTTTTGATTGAAGTAGAAAATTTCATTCATTGGCAAACGATATCTCGCGGCTTGTTCCTCAGAGAACTCTTTTGAATATTGACTTGCTTTTACCACAAAACCTGCCGCTTGCAATCGATCAGAATAGTCTAGTCCATATAGCCTTACGTGATCCTTTTGTCGATACAGTCTTTCTCTCTCCTTAGGATCGGTAACAGATGGATCTTCCTCGGTTTTCGGATTTTCGGTATCCATTGGCACCTGTAAAATTGCAAAACCCTCCGGTTTTAAAATTCGATACAGCTCGCTCATGGCCTTTGCATCGCTATCGACATGTTCCAGCACATGATTACAAATTACCACATCAAAAGTATTCTCTTCGAAAGGAATTTCCTGAACATCGAAATGTACATCGGCAATGGGAGATTCTAAATCGCCACTTGTGTAGTCTAGATTCGACAGCGACCTGAACTTTTTGAAAAAGCATTGTTCAGGTGCAATATGCAACACCTTTAAATTTTTGCTAAAAAAATCAGTTTCGTTTTGAAGATAAAGCCACATTAACCTATGCCTTTCCAGCGATAAGCATTTCGGACACAAACAGTTATCTCGACCCGTTGCTTTTGTATATCCGTAAGGTAGAAATTTTCTGAATTTTCCTCCACACACAGGACATTCCACCTTGTTGCCAACTAAAAAAACAGCAATAATCCTGTTAATTAGCAAACTCAGTCGTATTAAAAACGGACGAGGAAATATTTGTAGCAATAAACGTATGATACTTTTAATCATTTCGGAAGAATCAAATTTCTTTTTCGATTTGGTAAGTATTTCTTTCAGAAGAGCTTCGACTAACCAATTCTGCAACAAAACCAGTTAAAAAGAGCTGAGTACCAATAATCATGGTTGCCAATGCAATATAAAAGTAAGGACTATCGGTAACCAGTGGCGCTTTAACTCCCTGACTCAGGCTATAGATTTTCTGGAAACCGATCCAGGCGGAAGCAAAAAATCCGATGAAAAACATTAATGTGCCCAATAAACCAAAAAAGTGCATTGGTTTTTTCCCAAACTTACTGATAAAAGTAATGGATAACAGATCGAGGAAACCATTAATGAATCGACTCAAGCCAAATTTGGTAACACCATATTTTCTTTCCTGGTGCTGAACAATTTTTTCCGTAATCTTTACAAAGCCAGCTTGTTTTGCAAGTATTGGGATATACCTGTGCATTTCACCATACACCTCAATACTTTTAACAACTTTGCCCTTGTAAGCTTTTAAACCACAATTAAAATCGTGCAGTTTGATTCCCGACATGGCACGGGCTGTTCTATTGAAAAACTTACTTGGAATTGTTTTTGATATTGGATCATAACGCTTTCTCTTCCAGCCAGAAACCAAATCAAACCCATCTTCTTTTATCATTCTGTACAATTCAGGAATTTCATCAGGAGAATCCTGTAAGTCGGCATCCATAGTAATTACTACATCTCCTTGTGCTACCTCGAATCCACTGAAAAGAGCGGCAGATTTTCCGTAATTTCTTCTGAATTTGATACCGCGTACAGCTGCATATTTCTGTTGCAATTTTTCAATTACCTCCCACGAGGTATCATTACTTCCATCATCAACCATTATAATCTCATGACTGAAGTTATTTTGTGACATTATCTTATCAATCCATGTCACCAATTCCGGAATCGATTCTTCCTCATTAAACAATGGAACTACAACTGAAATATCCATACTTTGTATTTATTGATTTTTTGAACCGTTAAATTTATCAATAGGACTGTTATTAAACAAATTTCTCTTTTGTCTAAAAAAGAAGGCTACAATTAAAGAGAAGAAAACACCTGCCATCATTTTACTAAACCACTGGCCAAATGCAAAAGCTTCAGGTGTAATTTTTCTGTAGAATTTCATTAGAACGTCTATCAAATCTTTTTCGTACCCAAGCTGAACCATTCCTTTTTCGACTAAGTCTAGTGTCTCCTTTAAAATGCTGGCATCGAAATAGCGGGTTAGAACATAGATATAAAGCGCATAAAAGGATGATGCAACAGCAATCATTAAAACACCCGCAACAAAGGCCCTACCATAAGAAATCACACCAAAAAGTACTTCATCGCGATATTTTCTTACTCCAAAATAAATTCCCAGCATAATAAGAGCCCTGTTAATGAATAACAGAGTAGGATTGAAAATAGAAACATCTTTCCAATAAAAGGTTAATGACGCCAATATTAATACGGCTCCCACCAACGATCCAAATAAAAAGGAGTGTTTAAATAGAGATCTATAGTACATTTTAAATTCAATTGTGATTAATCGAACACAAAGATATCCGTTTTTACGGTAAAGTATCACTTAAAAAAGCTTAATTATTACAATCCGAAACCATTGTTTTTACTAAGCGGATAGAAAAATGAAAAGATTTTGATTTTTTTTTGAAAAATTATTTCTCTGAAAATAAAACGCTTGCTGCCTTCATGTGAAATTTTGTGGGAAGAAGTTCCACTTTTTATTTGCGGGGAAACAACTTTTTTCTACTTTTGTCGTCGGGTAAGCACTATGCGACCAGCTCCTACTGAATCCCCCCAGGGTCGGAAGGCAGCAAGGGTAGGTGGTCGAAGCGGTGCGACATAGTTGTTTACCCACTTTTTTATGCCTTTTAAGGAATAAAAAATGCCGATGTAGCTCAGCTGGCTAGAGCAGCTGATTTGTAATCAGCAGGTCGTGGGTTCGAGTCCCTCCACCGGCTCATCAGAATGAATCGTTGTTGCGATTTTGAACCAAAACAAATCAAAGCTGATTTGTAATCAGTCCCGAGGCTTCGGGATGGGTTCGAGTCCCTCCACCGGCTCATCAAAAACTAAAAAGAAAGTTTAACGACTTTCTTTCGTTCTTTAAAATATTTTTGCAAGTAGCAATTGCCGATGTAGCTCAGCTGGCTAGAGCAGCTGATTTGTAATCAGCAGGTCGTGGGTTCGAGTCCCTCCACCGGCTCATCAAATGGAATCGTTGTTGCGATTTGAACTAAAACAAATCAAAGCTGATTTGTAATCAGTCCCGAGGCTTCGGGATGGGTTCGAGTCCCTCCACCGGCTCTCATGCTTAGAAATATCTAAGTTTAAATTGTTACTTTGCCGTTGTAGCTCAGGGGTAGAGCGCTTCCTTGGTAAGGAAGAGGTCACGAGTTCAAATCTCGTCAATGGCTCTAAAATTCGCCGATGTAGCTCAGCTGGCTAGAGCAGCTGATTTGTAATCAGCAGGTCGTGGGTTCGAGTCCCTCCATCGGCTCTTTTCTTTGAATCGTGACAAACGATTCTTCAAAACAAATCAAAGCTGATTTGTAATCAGTCCCGAAGGCTCGGGATGGGTTCGAGTCCCTCCATCGGCTCTTTTCTTTTATTCTCCCATCAACTTTATTTACGAACAATTCCAGCACGAAAATAATTTCATGTCTTGTATTTTTATAATCATTGGTTTAAAAACAAGATCGCTTTGTTCTTCATCAGAATTTAATGTATTTTCGTTTTCGACTTAAAAACAAACAAAAAATCGTAAAATGAAGTTTTTTATTGACACAGCTAATCTGGATCAGATTAAAGAAGCACAAGATTTAGGAGTTCTTGACGGTGTAACAACTAACCCATCTCTTATGGCTAAGGAGGGAATCAAAGGTGAAGAAAACATCAAACAACACTATGTTGATATTTGCGATATCGTTGATGGCGACGTTAGTGCAGAAGTTATTGCCACAGATTTTGAAGGAATGATTTCGGAAGGTGAAGAATTGGCTGCATTACATCCACAAATTGTTGTTAAAGTTCCTTGCACCAAAAATGGGATCAAGGCTGTTAAATATTTAAGCACAAAGGGAATCAGAACCAACTGTACCTTAATTTTTTCGGTAGGTCAGGCATTATTAGCCGCAAAAGCCGGAGCTACATACGTTTCTCCTTTTGTTGGAAGACTTGATGACATTTCAACTGATGGAATCGAATTGATTCGTCAGATTGTGGACATGAACAGCTATTATGGATTTGAAACCCAGGTTCTGGCTGCTTCAATTCGTCACACAATGCATATGATACAATGTGTTGAAGCGGGTGCCGATGTTGCCACTTGTCCATTAAATGCAATTACTGGTTTGTTAAAACACCCATTAACCGATAATGGATTGGAGCAATTCTTAGCAGACTATAATAAGCTAAATGGCTAATTTCAATACACTAAATAATTTAAAAGGAATGCACTTCGCATTCCTTTTTTCTTTTATACAAATCAGAATAATATGTTTTGGACTGAAAATAAATAAGCTGAATCTGTGCTCTCAATAAGCAGAAACTTATATCTTTAGTTCCCGAAATAACCCATAACCACTACGTAATGCTCTTAAAATTGTATCCCGATAATCCCAATCACAGGGAATTTCGGCAAATAGTTGATGTACTAAAGGATGGTGGAATCATTATTTATCCCACCGACACGGTTTACGCAATTGGATGCGATATAACCAACAACAAGGCCATACAGCGTATTGCCAAGTTAAAAGGAACAACAGCAGAAAAAGGAAACTTCTCGCTGATTTGCAATAGTTTAAGCAATTTATCCGAATACGCAAAAGTGGACAATTCCATTTTTAAAGTAATGAAAAAGAACCTACCTGGTGCTTTTACCTTTATTTTGGCGGCAAGCAACAATGTTCCTAAATTATTTAAGAGCAAGAAAAAAACGGTTGGGATTCGAGTTCCTGACCATTATATTCCTTTAAGAATTGTAGAAGAATTGGGAAATCCAATTATGACCACTTCCATTAACGACCCGGATGAAGTGATAGAGTATACCACAGACCCTGAGCTGATTCATGAAAAATACAGTGGTAAAGTTGATCTGATTATTGATGGCGGGTATGGAAACAATACAGCCTCAACAATTATAGATTGTACCGATGGTGATTTTGAGGTAATTCGCCCCGGAATAGGAGAATTGATTTATTAATCCAAATAAAAAATGCCGACAGAAAAGTCGGCATTTTTGTTACAAATCTATGAAAAATTTATGCTACGTATCCGGCGGATTTTAGCAAACTTACCCTCAATACAATATGACCTTCCGGTCTGTTACCAATAAATTCAGGTGCAAAACCAGCCTTTTCAAATTCCGCCTTTATAAAGCGTATCATATCAGGATTTGCATTGGTAAAATGATGTGTTGCAACCATATTCCCCTTATTAAATGTGGTTTCAAATTTCTTTAGAATTTTTCCAGATTCCTTCCTAAACTTCTCCATCTCTTTCTCGATAAGATGGTTGTATTCCGAAATGTTTTTCATGAGTTAAATTAAAGATTGTTTAAAATGTATAGACAATTTATTTTATTAAGTATAACTGAACAGTGTACGGCATTAATTGTAAAATGTTATATTTTCATGATAAATAATTTATTTTTATTGATTAATGATAAAATTAGTCAATTCAAAAGCTTTTGATAATGCGCTGTTTCCAATCGTTTCTTTAGACTTATGATATTTTATTAAATAGCATAGATTATATTGAAAATCCAGGTCTGCTTTTCCAAAACACCATTTTCTTACCCAAATTCCGAACCTTTTCCCGATAAATATGTTTCCTGTATAGTTTGGATCGATTCCAAATAAACTACAAACGAAATCAAATTTATCGCCATGATTATTCTAGTGTTCATATTACTTCACTGGTACGCCAGCCTATTTTTTCAAACGGTATTTTTGCATCGCTATGCAGCTCACTCTATGTTTAAAATGAATCGTTTCTGGGAAAAAGCATTTTTCATTGCAACCTGGATAGCTCAAGGTACTTCCTACCTCAATCCGTTTGCTTATGCTTACATGCATCGCATTCACCACATGCATGCCGAAAACGAAAAAGATCCTCACTCACCTGAGCATTCTGGTAATATTTTTTCGTTCATGCTTAAAACCTATGATTATTATGCGAAGATCAAGAACAGAGATCTTGCTATTGAGAAAGAATTGAGCATGCGGATTCCCCGTTGGGAGAAATTCGAAAAAATTTCAGAATCATGGCTATCAAGATTAATGTGGGCTGGAGTTTACATAGCAATTTACATTTTATATGCTCCCAATATTTACTTTTTCTTCTTGCTTCCTGTTCACTTTTTTATGAGTCCAATACATGGTGCAATTATCAACTGGTTCTCGCACAAAATTGGTTATAAAAATTTTAAGCAAGACAATCATTCGACAAACCTCTTCCCTATTGAGATTTTTTTGGGTGGAGAAGCTCTTCACAATAATCATCATGCACAACCCTGGAAAGCAAATTTTGCTCGTCGATGGTTCGAGTTTGATCCATCATATGTAATCATGAGAATGATGCATGCGCTGAAAATAATAACCATTCATAAAAATGCCTTAAAATAAAAATCATGTGGTATACAAATATTATAGAGAAAGGAATCATTCCCGATAGCTTAATCAGGGTTAAAATTAGAAGCTTACTAAAGCAAAGATTAAGAGAAGAGAGGGAAAATTACAATTTGCCTGAATTAATTAAAGAACTGAAGAACAGCCCTATTGCGATTGAAACTAAGGCTGCTAATGATCAGCATTATGAATTGCCGGCCAGCTTTTTTGAAAGCGTATTGGGAAAATATCTTAAATACTCTTGCGGATATTGGGATGAGTCGATAGAAAACTTAAATCAAGCGGAAAAAAGAATGCTTGAACTTAGTGTTGAAAGAGCAGAATTAAGGGATGGACAAGACATTTTAGAACTTGGTTGCGGTTGGGGATCCTTGAGTATATTTATGGCAAATAAATTCCCCAATTCAAGAATTACCGTAGTCTCTAACTCCAATTCGCAAAGAGAGTTTATCAATAGTCATGCTCTAAAATCTGGCATTACAAACTTGAAAGTGATTACTGCAGACATGAACGATTTTACAAGCGATCAACTCTTCGACAGAGTGGTTTCGGTTGAAATGTTTGAGCACATGCGTAATTATCAGGAGTTGCTTTATCGCATCGATAACTTTTTAAAGCCAGCCGGAAAACTCTTTGTACATATCTTCTCTCATACAAAACTTACTTACAAGTTTGAGGTGAAAGATTCCAGCGACTGGATGTCGAAATATTTTTTTACCGGTGGAATTATGCCTGGTGAACAACTCTTCGATCATTTTCAGGATCATTTAAGCATTGAACAACGCTGGCACATGAATGGTGTTCATTACCAAAAAACCGCTGAAGCATGGCTGAAAAGAATGGATTCCAACAAAAATGAGATTCTTTCCATTTTTGAAAGCACCTATGGTCACAGCGAAGCAAAAAAATGGTGGGTGTATTGGCGCATCTTTTTTATGGCTTGTGCCGAATTATGGGGGTTTAAGCAAGGTAAAGAATGGAGCATCAGTCACTATTTATTTAGCAAACGAAATCCAAATTAAAAGAATAACACCATGAAAAATATACTTATTGTATTCGCTGCATTCCTTTTTTATGGTTTTAGCTCGGGTAGTAATGACAACACCTACGAAGGAATTGCCATTGACAACAAATCATTGGAATTTATCTACAAAGAGATTCACAAAGAACTCTTTGAAGAAGGAAAGCACATTAGAACCATTACATCCTTTGTGTGTGATGAGAATAACGAATTTGCAAAAAGAGAACTCGACTTTCGAAATTCATTTCAAAAACCTACTTACCGATTAACTGATAATCGAAGTGGTTTATTAGAAGAGGTAACTTATAGAGGCAATAACCAATTTGATATCAGGTACAAAAAAAACAAAAAAAGTAAGCTGAAAGAGAAAAGCCTATTTGTGCCCGAGCCTGCCATTGTTGATGGTGGATTCAACTATTTCATTAAAGAGAATTGGGATCAAATCCTATCAGAACAAAAGCTGGATTTTAATTTCCTGTCGGTAGCTTTTCAGGACTATTTCAGTTTTAGGATATACAGGGTAAAAGAGAAAGAGCAAAACGATAAGATGGTTGTTCTAAAAATGGAAAGTCAGAGCGCATTGCTTCGGGTTTTAATGAATCCGATTTACATTTCTTACGACTCCGACACCCGCCGCATATTAAAATATGAAGGCATTTCGAATATCAGAAATCCGAAAGGCAGTAGTTACAAAGCATTGTTACAATACCCAGAACTTGGGCCATAAATCAACAACAGAATGAAAGAAAAATTAGCGATTATAGGAACTGGTATTGCCGGAATGGGGGCTGCGCACTTGTTGCAAAATCATTTTGACCTTACATTGTTTGAAAAAAATAATTACATAGGTGGGCACACGAACACTGTTTTTGTTGAAGAGGATGGTATCGAAATCCCCATCGATACAGGTTTTATGGTATTCAATAAACAGACGTACCCACACCTGATTCAGCTATTCGAACAGCTACAAGTGCCCATTAAAAAGACTAGTATGAGTTTTAGTGTTCAGCACAAAACCAGCGGTTTGGAATATTGCGGTTCGGGTTTGAGTGGATTGTTTGCACAAAAGAAAAACATATTCAGTCCGCGTTATATCAAAATGCTGTGGCAGATCAATCGCTTTAATAAAGAGAGTATTCAGGATTTAAATAATGGACATTTAGGCCAGTTTAGTATTGCAGATTACACCAAACTTAAAGGCTACAATCAGGACTTTATGGAAAAATACCTGCTTCCAATGAGTTCTGCCATTTGGTCAACACCGCCAGGTACCAGTTTAAAATTTCCGGCCGAAAGTCTGGTTCGTTTCTTTAAGAATCATGGCATGTTGGGTTTAGATACACATTTTCAGTGGTATACGGTTGAAAATGGCAGTGAATCCTATAAAAAAAGATTGATAGCACCTTTTATCAATCGCATTAAAACCAATTCAAAAATCAGCTCGGTCAAGAAAGTAAAAGATCAAATCGAAGTGCATTGTCACAATGGTGAGCGTTACTTGTTCGATAAGGTAATCGTTGCAGCTCATGCAAATGAAGCTTTGCGAATGCTCTCGAAGCCAACAGATTTACAGCAGAACTTACTTTCAAAATTTCAGTACCAGGAAAATTTGGCGGTACTGCATTCCGACACTGGCGTGATGCCTAAAAACAAAAAGGTTTGGTCGAGTTGGAATTACCTGATCGATCGAAAGAATGGAGAAAACAGAACAACAACCATTTACAATATGAATTCATTGCAAAATGTATCTGAAAAGGAGCATTATTTTGTTTCCATCAACCCTATCGATTTGAATGAAAAGAAAATACACAAGGTTTTGACCTATTTTCACCCAATATTTACTCTCGAATCTTTCGAGGCACAAAAAAGATTACAAGAACTAAATAGCGATGGATCTATCTATTTCTGCGGAAGCTATTTCCGATACGGGTTTCATGAGGATGCATATGCTTCGGCTGTTCAATTGGCCAATAAAATACTTCATGAAGAAAACAGAATTCAATTAAAAGCAGGATGAAAAAGAATGGTAAAATAGTACACTCGGCCCTTTATTCATGCAATGTGTATCACGCAAGAATGGAAAAGGTGAATCGTACATTCAGCTACCGTAGTTTCCTGTTTTATATCGACATGGACGAAATTCAAACCATCGCAAACAAAATATGGCTAATCAGTTACAATCGCTTCAACTATTTCAACTTTCGTGATCAGGATCACCTCCAACTCGATGAAAGTAAAGTACAATCAACAAGAAGTCAGATAGAGCAATTTTTACAGGAAAACAATATTGATATTTTCCCAAAAAGAATTGGCCTGCTTACCAACCTGTGTACCTTGGGATACCAGTTTAACCCGGTCTCTTTTTACTATTGCTTCGATAAAGATGACAAGGCATTTGCCTGTATTGCAGAGGTGAATAATACATTTGGGGAAATGAAACTTTTTCTGCTAACAAAAGATCAATTAAGCTCCAATACTTTTTCCACCAGAAAGTGCAAAAACTTTTATGTCTCCCCGTTTATAGATCATGATGTTGATTTTGATTTTAATCTGGAAATTCCAAATGATAGTTTATCCAATAGAATAGACGATTACAGAGGCAGCAAAAGAATTTTTACAGCAAGCTTAACAGGTAAAAAGCAAGCCTTAACCAACTGGACAGTTCTCAAGTATGTTTTCTTGTTCCCATTCATTACACTACAGGTGATATTTCTAATTCATTACCAGGCATTTAAGCTTTTACTATTGGGAATTCCCTATTTCAAAAAAGAAGAACATCTTGATTTACAGACGAATCGAATGAAAAAATTTGAGAATAGACATACACGAAAAAATAGAAGAAAAGAATATGGAAAAGACTTTAACACTTCAGCACAAAATCAGTTTTAAGGAACGAATGTTCTTAAAATTGATATCCAGAATGGACAAAGGATATATTGAAATTAGTTTGCCAAACAAAATGCTTTTACACTTTGGGAATCCTAATTCAAGTATAAAAGCCGATATTCAAATAGTTTCGACAGATTTTTACAATCAATTATTCCTTTACGGTGATATTGGTTTTGGTGAGGCATACGAGAATCAGTTGTGGAAAACCTCCGATATCACATCAGTGATTAAATGGGTAATTGCCAATTTGGATAATGCTCCGGGTGTTTCGGGCAGCAAAATGAAATCAATTGTTTTTAACCTGTTTAAAGCAGGCAATCAGTTCATTCATAAACTGCGCGACAATACCATTGCCAATTCGAAAAAAAACATCGCTGCACATTACGATTTAAGCAACGATTTTTATTCCCTTTGGCTGGATAAAAGTATGACCTATTCTTCGGCTTATTTTACAAATGAAAAAACTTCGATTTATGATGCTCAGTTGGAAAAATATCGAATGATATCGGAAAAACTGAAGATAAAAAAGGGCGATAGAATTCTTGAAATTGGATGTGGTTGGGGCGGAATGTCCATCTTCCTGGCAGAAAACTACGATGTGCAAGTAAGTGCAATTACAATATCCAAAGAGCAATATGCGTATGCCAAAAAAAGAGTTCAAAAAGCAGGTCTTGAAAATCGCGTAAACATTCTGTTTAAAGATTACCGATTGGTAAAAGGCAAGTTCGATAAAATTGTTTCGATTGAAATGCTGGAGGCCGTTGGACATCGGTTTTACAAACCATTTTTCTCTAAAATTAATGATTTGCTGAGCAAAGAAGGATTGCTTGCCTTGCAAGTAATTACCTGCCCCGATTCTCGTTTTTCAGAAATGAAAAAAGGGGTTGACTGGATTCAAAAGCATATTTTTCCAGGTTCCTTATTGCCATCTGTTGCAGCTTTGAATAAAGCTATGAATCAGACTTCTGATCTTACGCCAATTCACCTGGAAGAGATGGGTAAACACTATGCTCAAACTTTAAGAACCTGGCGCAATTCATTCAACAGCAAATTGGAAGATGTGCAGGCTTTGGGATTTAACCAGCAGTTTATACGAAAATGGAACTATTACCTCTCTTATTGCGAAGCCGCCTTTGATATGCGTAATATCAATGTTATGCAATTAATTTATGCTAGACCAAATAACTTAAAATACTAGAATGGGAAATTTTGTGATCATAGGTGGATCTTCAGGCATTGGCAAAGAACTCCTAAAACTTTTGTCAGAATCCGGTCATCAAGTTTTTGCCACTTATTTCAAAAACGTGGTAAAAAAGGAAATTCCAAATGTAGAATTCCAACAGCTTGATGTGTTGGATGAAGATTTGAATTTGGATTTTTTACCAGAACAAATTGACGGATTTGTATACTGCCCGGGAAGCATAAACCTACGCCCTTTTCACCGTATCAAAGCAAAGGATTTTATTGCTGATTATCAACTACAGGTTATAGGAGCAATTCGAATTCTACAGGAAATTTTCCCAGCTTTAAAAATATCAGGTAAAGCATCTGTTGTGCTTTTTTCAAGCATTGTTGTTCAACACGGATTCAACTTTCATGCACAGGTAGCAAGTTCGAAAGGTGCTTTGGAAGGATTATGCAAATCATTGGCCGCCGAGTGGGCTCCTCACATAAGGGTAAATATCATTGCCCCATCATTAACCAACACTCCTTTATCTGCACGATTTCTTAATTCAGAAGAAAAAAGAGAGTCTAATGCGCAACGGCACCCCTTACAAAAAATAGGTGATGCGATTGACATAGCTGAAATGGCAGCATTTCTTCTATCCGATAAAGCATCTTGGATTACTGGACAAGTCATCCATGTAGACGGCGGTCTATCAAGTGTTAAACCGTAAAAATTATAATATCATGTTTGGATTATTTAAGAAAAAATCAAAAGTTGAGATTCTACAAAAAAAGTATCAAACTTTAATGAACGAGTGGCATCAATTGTCAAAAATAAACCGAAAAGAAAGTGATCAAAAATATGCAGAAGCACAACGAATACTATCCGAAATTGAAACACTTAAAAACATTTAGATTATGTCATTTTATCAATTTTATAAAGAGCAAATTTTACATGCTAGTATTGATGATGTGTGGGAGTTTATTTCTTCGCCAATCAATTTAAAAGAAATTACACCCAAATACATGGGTTTCGACATTACTTCCAATCTGATGGATGAAAAAATGTACCCAGGTATGATCATTAGCTACAAAGTAAGTCCGGTTTTAGGCATTAAAACCACTTGGGTAACAGAAATAACTCAGGTTCGGGAAAAATCCTATTTTGTAGATGAACAGCGCGTTGGACCTTTTTCTATATGGCATCACCAACACATTATTGAACAAGTGTCCAATGGTGTCATCATGAAAGATATCATATCTTATAAACCTCCTTTTGGAATATTAGGGGCTATTGCCAATAACTTATTTATTAAATCTAAGTTGAATGAAATATTTGATTATCGAAGAAAAGTTTTAGAACTTAGGTTTAATGCTTCCAAAAAGAGGGAGAAAACAGAACCAGAACTGTAAACAGCTCTAATCTTCCCAGCATCATTAAGAATGCAAGGAACCATTTTGCCAAATCGGGAAGATGGTAGAAGTTTTCCATGGGTCCTATTTCACCAAAACCAGGTCCGACATTGCCCAGCGTTGTGGCTACGGCACTAAATGCAGAGTAAATATCTGATGTCCAGAAAGACATTAAGACTGCCGACATCATGAAAATAAGGATATAAAACACGAAGAAGGCCAGAATATTGGTTACTGTTTTCTGATCGACAACTTTTGAATTGTACCTGATTGGGATAACTGCGTTTGGATGCACCAACCTTTTGAGTTCGTAGAAACTATTTTTAAACAAAAGCAAAATACGAACTACTTTTACTCCACCACCCGTCGATCCTGCCGATCCTCCAACAAAGAAAAGGACAAAAATCAGCATGCCTAAAAATGGTGTCCATAATAGATAATCGGCAGTTGCGTAACCTGTTGTTGTAATAATGGATACTACGGTAAACAGCGCATCGCGAAAAGCCTGTTCGCCGGTTACATGACCTGCTGCAATTAATCCAAGAGTAATTACAAAAGCAAAAAACAAAACAACCAGAGTATAGAATCTAAATTCCTCATCTTTAAACACTTTTGTAAAGCGACCTGTTATCATTCCATAGGAAAGGGTAAAATTGGTACCCGCAACAAACATGAAAAAGATGATTGTATACTGAATGTATGGCGAAGTATAGAATCCAACACTGGCTTGTTTGGTAGAGTATCCTCCGGTAGCCATTGTGGTTAGCGAGTGGTTAATAGCATCGAAAAAAGTCATTCCACCAGCGTACAGCATGATTGTTTCTACGGCTGTAAAAAGCATGTACAATCCCCAAAGGTTTCTTGCAGTTTCTTTAATTCTTGGGGTTAACTTATCGGGTGCAGGACCGGGAACTTCGGCTACAAATAGCTCTCGACCACCAATGCCGAGTGTTGGTAAAATGGCAAGGAACATTACAATAATTCCCATACCTCCCATCCATTGTGTGAGTGATCGCCAAAACAGGATTCCGTGTGGCAGTTCTTCAATATTATTCAAAATGGATGAACCTGTGGTTGTAAATCCAGACATGGTTTCGAAAAAGGCGTCGGTTACCGAAGGAATTGCGCCACTAAACAAGTACGGCAAACAACCAAAAATGGAAAAAACCACCCATACCAAACTCACAATAATGTATCCTTCCCTTTTTCCAAGGTCTTTCTTCACTCCTTTAGAGATAAGATAACTGAAGGTACCAACTGCAAATGTGATTAGACCTGCATTTAAAAAGGCCGCTGAATCATTTTCCTGATAGATTAATGACACCAGCAGAGAAAGGAAAAGAAAGAAACTTTCGCCAACCAAAAGTTTCCCCAAAATATTGAAGATAATTTTAAACTTAACCACGTCTTTTCGGATAGATTTACCCCAAAGATAAAACTCTGAAGCATTATAAAAAATGAAAAAGAGACCTGACAATGATCTCTTTATGCTTTTATTTAAAGAATTTTTCTACTTTTTTAATGGCTGAAGGCATTGTAAAAACAACAACCTTATCGTTTGCTTGTATCTGGGTTTCACCTGTTGCAATAATGCTATCTTCATCGCGAATGATACCTCCAATATTGGCATCATCAGGAAAATCCAAATCCTTCAAACTTGCTTTGGTTATTTTCGAACCTTTTTTGGCCGTTAACTCCATTACCTCTGCATCGGAAACGGTAAGCCACCTGCAATGCTGAACATCGGCATCCATGGTAAAGCGATAAATATAGCTCGCTGCCAGGAGCTTTTTATTAATCATTGTACCTACACCAATATTATCGGCCAAATCGATATAATCGATATTTTCAACCTCGGCAATGGTTCTTCTTACGCCCATTTTTTTAGCCAGCAAACAGGCAAGAATATTGGTTTCGGAGTTTCCAGTAACAGCTACGAAAGCATCCATTTTATGGATTCCCTCCTCTTTCAGTAACTCCTTATCGCGACCATCACCATTAATTACCAAGGTATCCTGTAAAAGGTCGGCCAATTTTAAGCTCTTCTCTTTATCGATTTCAAGAAGTTTCAAATTCATTTTTCGTCCCAGCTCAACCGCTGTTTTCTGACCAATACGACTACCACCCAAAATCATGGCATTTTTTACTTCGTATTTCTGCTTTCCAGCCAAAAGCATTACTTTCTCAATACTTTCGGGTTTACTTACAACAAAAACCAGATCACCTCTTGAGAATCTATTGTGTCCTCTTGGAATAATGGTTACATCCTCACGCTTAATGGCTACGGCACGAAAATCAACATCGGCAGTCATTTCGGCAACTTCGGCCATTGTTTTGTCCATGATAATGGATTTACTGCTAATTTTGATTCCGTAAAGCAGTAATTTACCTCCTGAAAACTCATACATCTGGCGAGTACCTGAACGAGAGAGATAACTAATCACCTCTTTTGCGGCTAACTTTTCAGGATAAATTAATTCATCAATTCCCAAACTTTGCAAGTACTCTTTGTTTTCAGGAATAAGGTACTCCTGGTTATCGATACGAGCAATGGTTTTGATTGCACCTAACTTCTTGGCAAGAATTGTGGATGTAATATTTGTAGTTTCAGACTGTGTAACTGCAATGAACAAATCGGCTTTTTTTACGCTAGCCTCCTTTAAATCCTTCAAAGAAGAACTTGAACCTACAATGGTAAGCAGGTCAAGATGAGAATCAACCTCTTTCAACTTCTCTTCATCCTGATCCAATAAAATAATATCGTGATCCTGATGACTCAACATCTTCGCCAAATGAGTTCCAACAGCTCCTGCACCAGCAATTACAATCTTCATATCTTTATTCCGTTAACTAATTTTTGGAAAATTCGTCGGCAAATTAACACATTATCGAGCAATTTCGATAATAAATCGTTAAAAAAAATTAAAAAGCCAAGCTCTCTAAATTACCAAATCGGAATCTAAAATCAAAGGCATTAATTGAACACTATATTTTTGTACACCAACATTATTTTTCAGTAGACAAATCAATTCTGAAAGCTCCTCTATCCTTTATTACAAACAATTTAGCCATGCTCTCTGGTTCATGTTCATGCAAACGTTTCATGTCCTTATTGTAAACCGATCCATCGGCAACTATACTGCAAACTGCCGTATGTTTTGTTAATATTTGATAGTCTTTTAAACCCGATTTTCTAAGTAAAACGATATCAGGTTTTAAAGTAGTAAGCAGCTCTTCTGTAATGCATTTGTTCTTGCCAATAATTAAAATGCCTTTATGATTGAAACGACGAAAATCGATTTCTCGAATCGTATCAGAATCAATCGTGTAAAGTCTGTTTTTAATGGAATAATTATGGCTTAAAAATTCCTTTTTAATCGGATCCATTTTCTGATCGTTCAGGTAAAATACATTTCTAGCTTGTCGCAAAGCGATTAATGAATTCTTACCTGCATTGAAAACGATTATCTCCTTTTTTTCAGACTGAAAATTCTGAATCGCATTGGGAATTTGGTAAACAATTAATAAAACGATAAGTGCAAATACCGCCTTTTTCCTTTTTACAATAAGGATAAAAATCACAGCACAAATGATTAGATATAACAGGATAACATCATAAAAAGAATAGAATAAATTGCGAACAACGGCTCCAGGTAAGTTGTGAATCCATATCATGATTTGGTGTAGCAATTCGACTGATGTTTGGAGAATCCAGGCCAATAAATGTGAGATGAAATCGATTTTGGATAAAAACAAAAGCAAAGCCGACAAATAAATAAGTATGCCTGCCATTAAAATCACTACATATCCCGACAGGAGGAAATATGAGGGAAATTGGTTGAAATAATAAATGCTTAAAGGGAATGTAGCAATTTGGGCAGAGAGTCCAACCGTTGTTAACTGCCAAAATTTATTCAGAATTGTATTTTGTATCAAAATCAGGCGATCAAATCGTGGCTGCAATAGAACAATGCCCGCTACCGCCAGGTATGAAAATTGAAATCCAACCGAATAAATCAGATAAGGATCGTGAAGTAAGAGGAAAAAAGCTGATGCCGCCAGGGAATTGAATATTCCGCCTTTTCTTCTCATGCTTTCTCCTATTACAATAAAAGCAAACATGCAGGTAGCTCTCAACACCGATGGAGATAAGCCTGTAAGTAAAGCATACATGCAAAGAACAGTGAGAAGTAGTAAAGCGCGGAACCACCTGCCATATCTGATTTTCAGCAGGAAAGATAAGATAAAACTTGTTACCAGGTAGATAATCCCAACGTGCAATCCTGAAACCGCCAATACATGCATAGCTCCAGCATCGCCCCAGGCTTTTTTCACTTCAGGGTCGAGACCTGCCTTGTAACCAAGGGTAAGCGCTGCCAAAATATCGAAAGCCTCATCTTTAATTCCCTGTTCCCGATAGATCTGCAATAGCTGGTCACGCCATTGCCAGGCCATTGCCTTCAGGTTCCAATGGGCGTGTCCATCTTTTTTAATCCACTTGTTGCTTTCTACATATGATGCGTATAATACATGACGATTTTTAAGGTAAGCCGCATAATCAAATTCATTGGGATTACCTGCATTCTTTACCCGATTCAGCTTTGAATCTACAAGTATTCGATCTCCCGTTTTTAATCCTTTTACCAGGCTATCTTTTCGAAAGTATAAAATTACATTGGCTGTTTCCTTCCTCTGAACATCATTGTAAATCGAGCTGCGAATTTTGGCAAGGCAAGAATAAAATTTCGTTTTCTCATTTGGATTTTCGCTCAGCTCAAGCAAATAGTTCCTGTTCTCATCTGTAGAAGTAATATACATTTCCTTCTTCACGGTTTGTACACGAAAAGCAGCAAGATTTGCAATTATCAGAAATACCAGCATACCGTGAAGCAATCTCAATTCTCTGGATCTTCTTATGCGTCCAATCACAACAAATGCCATGTTCAACAATAAACCACTTATCAGAACAATCTGTACAAAGCCAATTGATAAGTCAAACGACTCTGTTGCCAAAATTCCAAAAATTAGTGGCAGTAGTATCCTGAGAAAAGGATGTTGTCGCAAGAGCTCTTTAAAATCCATCAATATACATCTTTTGTTCAGTTGAAAATTAGCAATTCCCTGGGGATAAAAAAAATCCCCGCTTAAAAAAGCGAGGATCTATCTGACTAATGTACAGGATGGTATAGATGATTGTTCATCGTTATCTAAAGCTAAATGCGATTCCACCCGTAATTGTATTGTACTCCTGAATAGTGTAATCTCCGAATATTTTAAAGAAACCAAGGTTTAACCTGGTACCAATTGTAGCACGAACGCCACTTGCATCGAAATCTACTGATACCGGATCTTCGATTGTTTCGGTAATGCTTGAACCTGTACCTTCCAGTGTATATTCCAATTCGTATGTTCCCTTAATATCTACATCCATTTTTGCAGTATTGTAACCAACTGCTCCATAAAATTCAATCAGTTTTAGATTTACCGAAGCAATGGCCTGGAAAGTGTAGGCATTGGTTTTAAATTCCATTTTCTGACCTGTACCATTTAAGCCCGAATCTTCCTGAATATCATATTCCGATGTTAATTGAGTATAAGCGATTAATGCAGATACATCAACGGGAGTTTTATCGATCTTCAACATTTTAGATAAGCTTTTCTGAAGACCAATCCCAAACATTCCAATTTCCAGTTCAGATGTTCCTGTTTTTGGCAAGTATCTTACTTTCAAGTCTGAGTTAATACCAGGAATTCCAACCCCAATTTGTAAAGTTGCTGAAGGAACTGCATTCATTGGCAAATCGTCACCAATCCCATCAGGCATGGTAAAATTTGTTAGCTTAAAATCTCCCATATCGGTCTCAATTCTTGCCGCTAAAGTGGTATTATTTTCACCACCCATTAAAGTTTGAATTTCAGACGATCCGCTCACTAAAGTGATATTCGAATAATCGCTTGCTACAAACTGGAACACCTCATCGGCACTTGGTACTTTTGCCAAATTAGCTACCAAAGTAATATCAAATCCAAGTTTTTTATGCGTTCTGGCTGTTGAATACCAACCGTTATTTAGGCCATACATAAACCCTTTGGCTACAGGATTTACATAGTTTTCAGTCAATTTAGAAGCATCCTCGGTCCCCGCCAAAAGAAATTGTTCAATATCCTGCGATTTTCCCAAGAATGGTGTAAATAAAATAAGTAGTAGAATAAGTTTTTTCATCATATCAAGATTTAAATTAGTGGTTCTAACAATAAATGCTCTTACGCATCATGCTATAAATAGTTTAAATATTCTTAATAAAAAGGGTGCACATAATGGCATTAAGAACACTATGTTCCTATTCATTAATCCGAAAAGGCATAAAAAAACCCTACCGAATTGGCAGGGTTGTGATTTTATTTAGGCAGCGTACATTTGTACTTTGCTTTAAATTTCCCTTTGGATATTCCGGCAAGTTTTCCGCGCAAAAGTCTCTTTTTAATTGGAGCACAATAATCGGTGAACATGATTCCTTCCAGGTGATCGTACTCATGTTGAATTACCCTTGCTGCATAGCCTGAATACTCTTCTTCATGAAATTCCCAATTTTCATCGTAGTACTCAATTTTAATGGATTCAGGGCGTTTTACATCTTCGTTCAAACCAGGAATACTCAAACATCCTTCCGACATGGTCCACTCATCGCCTGTACGTTCGGTAATTTTAGCATTAATGAACATTTTTTTGAAGCCTTCCAATTCTGGTTCTTCTTCGGCAAACGAGGAACAATCGATAACAAACATTCGAATTGATTTTCCCACTTGGGGAGCGGCCAAACCTACTCCATCAGCAAAATACATGGTTTGCCACATATCTGCCTTAAATTTTTCCAAATCAGGATAATCTTCGTCTATATCTTTGGCAACCTTTCTTAAAACAGGGTGACCATAAATTGTAATCGGTAATATCATTTTTTTTAATCTTATTTACTCTTAAAACAATCTAAAACATGTTTCGTTTGGTTTCCATGTACGATTGTAAAATTATCGTTGCACTCACCTTATCGATCATCGCTTTATCCTGACGTTGTTTCTTTTTTAAACCGCCATCAATCATTGTTTGGAAAGCAATTTTTGAAGTGAATCGTTCATCAACCATTTCAATAGGAATATCGGGAAACTTTTTCTTCAATTTGCCCAAAAATGGTTTCAGGTATTTCATTGATTCACTATCCTCATTGTTCAACTGTTTTGGATAACCTACAACGAAAAGTTCAACTTCTTCACTTTTCATGTATTTCTCCAGATAGTCAAGTAAATCTTTAGCAGCTACAGTATCCAAACCATTTGCAATAATCTGCATTGGGTCGGTTACTGCGAGGCCAACTCTCTTTCTTCCGTAATCAATTGCTAAAATTCGTGCCAACAGATATTATTTATACTAATTTTGAATTGCAAAGATATAAAATCCATTCAGACTTTTATCTGTTCGGCAAGATTTGGTGGGTATTATTAAATGTTTGAGCTACTTGCTCTCCAGGTGAAAGAGATCGTGAATTTCTTTTATCATCTCTTCTCTATCCAATTGCAGTGCGCAAAAGGTATTGTAAACCGACACATAGCAGTCTTTACCAAGTTGTAATTCCTTTTTCTGAAGTTCTTCTGAAATGCTGGCATTCAATAATGGTGTTTCGTGAATTACGATCGGAATGATATCTTTTTCATTTCTATGAATAATAAAAAGACCCGGACGATTTTTTATTTCATCCATATTTGCAAAAGGTCCTCGAAACGAAAAACGCCCTATTTGAATAGCCATATCAGTTCATGTTTAAACAAAAAAATCAGGATAAATCCTGATTTTGAAAGTAAGAATAATTACTTAAACTCCTTGTATATAAGACGATCTTTTTAGAATATTATTCCCAAATGGATGCTCATTCGGTTGAATTCCTCGCGCAGAATCTCTTTATCGCTGGTATAATCGTTATGCCAGCTGAGTTTATT
This sequence comes from Marinifilum caeruleilacunae, assembly GCF_013141825.1. GTDB lineage: Bacteria > Bacteroidota > Bacteroidia > Bacteroidales > Marinifilaceae > Marinifilum > Marinifilum caeruleilacunae. The sequence continues at coordinate 4,175 of NZ_RZNH01000029.1, read as the reverse complement.
TTTTTGGTATCGATATCCGATTCCCAGGCTCAACCTGGTGTTTCCTCTTCCACTAAAAACAACACCTATTCCCGGATTAATTAACCAGCCTCCTTCGTTTTCCATTTCGTCTCCATAGTAATAATAATTCGTATTATCCCTATCGTCGAGCGCAAACGAATAGCCCGACTGACAAAACAGATAGGTGTTGAATCCACCAATTTTATGATGATAACGAATATCTGCAAATACAGGAATTTGAGTTTCTTCGAAAGTTTCCAATCCTGCTCCACCTCCCAACGAGAGACCATTTTTGAATCGGTAATTAGCCGAACACAATACACTAAAAGGCGCCTCGTTATCATTCCCATTGCTGCCTAAGAGCACTCCAAATTTTGCATGGATAAAAACCTTACTGTTCTTCAATGGAAGGCTATCCTGCTTAAATTTTGCTAATCTTTTCCTCTCATATCGTATTTCTGCAACGTCTTCCATATCAAACTTCCAGAAGTTTTTATCGAGGGTTTTCAGCTCCAAAAATTTACCTGGAACCTGACGCACAATAGTACCTTTTAAAACATTTCCGTTTTTAAGTTGAACAACATCGATTCTTTTTTGAGCGCTTAATTGGGTGCTAAGAAAAATCGTAAATACAAATAAAATGATTGGTTTTAATAATGGGGTCAAAGTCTTCATAATTCTTCATATTGTTTCTCTTTTGATGAAACAAAACAAATATGGTTGCGTCGTTCTACAAATTAACTTTCAAAAACTTACACGCAACCAAAACGACTCACTTGCATCTATAGGTTAGATTGAAAAAGTTAAAATCAAATTCCTAAATGCAATTGATATGAAAACAATAATCAAAACTTCATTAATACTATTCATGGGCATATGTCTATTCTCATGCGACGATGATGTTACCCATGAGTATACTATTAATGAACCTGTTTATATGAGTACAACAGATTTTAAGAATGCGGTAAAATCTGAAAGCGCAAGAAGTATGGAAGAGACTGGTAAAATATATTTCTATGGTGATTATATCATGGTAAATGAAAAGTTTCAGGGCATTCATATCATCAACAATAGCGATCCATCAAATCCTGTTATTGAAAACTTCATAAGCATTCCGGGGAATATTGATATGGCAATAAAAGACAATATGCTCTATGCAGATTCATACACCGATTTGGTGGTAATAGACATCAGCAATATGAACCAGGTAACTGAAAGCAAGCGATTCGACGATGTATTTTTCTACAGCTTGCCTCCTACCAACAACAACTACAGGTATGGAAATGTTGATCCTGAAAAGGGAATTGTGATTGGTTGGGAAGTGAAAAGAACCAGCGAAAAATACCAGGAACCCAGATATTATCCAATGTATGATTACATGACCAATTCGGCCGCTGAAGCAAGCTCGAAAGCAGATGGTTCAAACATTGGTAAAGCGGGTTCGATGGCTCGATTTATGATTCAGGGAAATACGTTATACACGCTAAAATCATCATATGCTCTAAACATTTATGACATATCAGACAATAATGAAGCCATACATAGTGGTAATTTGCAATTAGGTTGGGGAATTGAAACTGTATTTGCTCACAACGATCATCTGTTTTTTGGTGCTAACCGAGGCATGTACATCTACGATATCAGCAATCCATTTGCACCGGAATATGTATCGGAATACTCTCATTTTATGAGTTGCGACCCGGTGGTAGTAGATGATGATTATGCCTTCATTACACTTCGTGCAGGAAATTGGTGCGGTCAAAATACCAGTCAGCTAGATGTTGTAGACATTACTGATTTGAGCACTCCAAGCCTCTTGAAATCATATGCAATGGAAAATCCTTATGGCTTGGGCATTGATGGAGATTTGCTTTTTGTTTGCGATGGTACGGCAGGTTTAAAAATCTACGACAAATCGGCCCCATTGAGCATTGCAGCAAATCATATCAGTACATTTACGGATGTAACACCTTATGATGTAATTCCATTAGGAAATGTGCTCGTTGTAATTTCTCCGGAAGGTTTACTACAGTACGATTATAGCGATATCAACAACATTCAACTGCTGAGTTCGATAAGAATTGAAAGTGAAGAGTAAAAAGTAAAAAAGGCTGCCTTAAACGAAGCAGCCTTTTTTTAATTTCTTTTATTTATAGGAAGAACCACAAAACCGATGGGATTAACACACCGATCAGTGCCAGTTTCCAACCTCGTTTTTTAAAACCATTTCTTCCTTTTGTGATTACCAAGCCTGTGATACAGATCAGCAATACACAAATGGCAAAAATATCGGAATACCATACCCAAACATCGCTTGCCGATTTATGCAGATCTACCATTTGACCCAAAATTGGTCGTGTTCTGAAACTTTCAATTTCTCCTTCTCCCGTAAACGGATTAATATATGCGTAGGCATTATCGAAGTACAGGTTATAGCCACCTCTTCTCCAGGCCGTTCCATTCAATTTTAAATCGATACCCTGATTTTTGAGAGCTTTCTGGAAAAACTCATCTGAAATGCCATCTTTGTTTTCCGGAAAGTCAAATTTTACTTCAACTGTATCATATACATAGTCACGCGGATCCCAGGAATGTCGGTGGTTCAATGCAATTCCGGAAATTGAGAATGCCATTAATAGTCCGGCATAAAAGTATGAGAAATCTCTGTGCCAGTTTCTTAGTTTCAGGTTCCAATTCATGGTGTAATTCCTTTTAAAATTTTACAGGCTACAAAGAAAGAAAAAAGTATCTTATTCTTTATCACATGTTTTAGTGATTTTTTACACTAAATAAGTCCACTTCAAGAGGGCAGTCTTCTATATGGTATCAATTCCAATTTAGCTTGCAGATAATTAGATAATGAAAGGGCTAAATGTTGAAACCAAGTTAATGTTTTTGTTCTCACTCAAGCCGTGAGGCTTTTACTTTTCTCCTTAGATGAGAAAAGTAAACAAAAGAATCAAGTCAATCCGATACTGTGCATCACTCCTAATCATCTGTATCACTCGAATCGCGTCGGATTGACGGCTCCCGTTCGTAAATGAATGCCACAAAAGTAATACAATAAAAAAGGCCGCCTCAAATGAGGCAGCCTTCTATATATAATCGATATTTCTATCGGGTTACTTCAATGCTATAGGTAAAGCTAATTTATTGTTTTGGGGGTATTGAAGGGACTATTTGCTGATACGAAGGAAAACAATTAGTAAGACGGGGAAGCTGAGAACCTGTTCGAAGATCACCCCGCCGCACTTATTGTTTTTCAAGTAGGAGCAGATYGTCCTTTCTAACCCTAGATTCTTTGCTTACTTTCTCATCAATGGAGAAAGTAAGAGCCATGCGGCTTTAGCTTTAAAGTAAAATCATAAAAAAAGGCCACCTCAAAAGAGGCAGCCTTCTATATATAATCGATATTTCTATCCGGTTACTTCAATGTTATAGGTAAAACCAATTTGCTGTTTTGGGGGTATTGAAGGGACTATTTGCTGATACGAAGGAAAACAATTAGTAAGACGGGGAAGCTGAGAACCTGTTCGAAGATCACCCCGCCGCACTTATTGTTTTTCAAGTAGAAGCAGATCGTCCTTTCTAACCCTAGATTCTTTGCTTACTTTCTCATCAATGGAGAAAGTAAGAGCCATGCGGCTTTAGCTTTAAAGTAAAATCATAAAAAAAGGCCGCCTCAAAAGAGGCAGCCTTATATATAATCTATATTTCTATCGGATTACTTCAAGTTTGCTTGAGCTGCAGCTAAGCGTGCGATAGGCGCACGGAAAGGAGAACATGATACATACTCCATACCAACTGAGTTACAGAACTCAACTGATGATGRCTCACCCAACAGAGATTGCGCTCACCACAGATACCTAATATTTCTTTGTTTCCATATTTATCTAACCACTCAAGCCGTGAGGCTTTTACTTTTCTCCTTAGATGAGAAAAGTAAACAAAAGAATCAAGTCAATCCGATACTGTGCGCTCCTCCTAATTAACTGTATCACTCGAATCGCGTCGGATTGACGGCTCCCGTTCGTAATTTAATGCCGAAAAACTAATACAATAAAAAAGGCAGCCTTCTATATATAATCGATATTTCTATCCGGTTACTTCAATGTTATAGGTAAAACCAATTTGTTGTTTTGGGGGTATTGAAGGGACTATTTGCTGATACGAAG
>NZ_RZNH01000155.1 GCF_013141825.1 Marinifilum caeruleilacunae | reverse complement strand
TCCTCAGAACGGTGAGCAGTTGCACAATTTATTTGTGCATCTGTGAGGCGTTGCCGCCATCGGCGGAGTTATTTCATCTTTTTTAATTTAGAGGTTATATATGGCAACATCTGAATCTGCCAGATCTGTTGATACGCATGAATTGATGCCGAGTGATTTTTATCCGCACCCCTCAGAGGGTGGCGCTTATTCCTCATCGCAACAGAGTGTCCCGACTTTCGTTGATGACTATGTTGTGTATTTCGGCGGTGCATTTGTTATTGTGTTCTTTGTTTTGATAATATTATTCTTGTCCCGAAAAAATACTTCTTTACACACGAAAAGTAAGCGTGATGCTTTGCCTGTCAATCCCGATAAAAAGCCTGAAGGATGGAGCCAGCCAGAATATTTCCAGCTCTCCTTATGTGTGGAAGGGCCGGCAGACGCTGATGATTCCGTCTTTTCTTCTCTCGCCTCTCGTGTTGTCCGCGAAGCTGAAAATCTGTATATCCCCGGCG
>NZ_RZNH01000154.1 GCF_013141825.1 Marinifilum caeruleilacunae | reverse complement strand
TTGACAGCCTGTATGATGCTGGAAAGGAGAGGATGCTTTTACACTAGTGCAAGCATGTGAGAAAGCACAGCCAAGTGATTCAAAAGGAGTTCCAGCCTGTCCTTTGACTACACATGCTTATACATTTCGAAATTACTTGTTGCTCTCTCTTTATATACTTGTAAACCCTCATCAGTATTAATTAATGGAGTTTTGAGTCTCTCTCTCTTAAGTCTCTCTCTTGTTCTTAATCTCCAATCTCTTTAATTCTCAGATTAGGCTTAATCACTCTTTAAATCACCAAATCTAATATGGTATCAGAGCCAGGTTCCTTTAAAAGGAGAGAGTGATTTCGTTTTTCTAAATGTTCTTGAGTGTTCTTGAGTGTTCTTGAGAGTTCTTGAGATTTTTCAAGAGCTAGATCCTTTAAAAGTCAAGTTTGTGTCTGTTGGTGTTTCTTTTGGAGAGTCAGCTTCAAGGGAGTCCCTTTAGGTGTTTGACAAGGTCAGAAGATGGGTCTAGCT
>NZ_RZNH01000028.1 GCF_013141825.1 Marinifilum caeruleilacunae | reverse complement strand
GTAAGAAACAAGCTATTGCAACGTATTTGTGCCGTAATTACTTCAGGTCAGGAATATGACAAGAACTATTACATGCTAAACTTAGCAGCAGCATAATTAAATAAGAATTTTTAACCTGAATTGTTTGGTTTATCCATAGAATTCGGGATCATGATACAATTTTCTTATCTTCGCGATTCAAAATAACTTAAACATTTACCAAAAATGACAATCAAAAGAATTGATTCAACTCCAAGAATGAGCCGTATTGTAGAGCACGGTAATACCATTTATTTGTGCGGGCAAACTGCCAAGGATGCTACAAAAGACATCAAGGAGCAAACCGTAACAACTCTTGAAAAAGTAGAGGAATTATTAGAGAAAGCCGGATCTGACAAGAAACATATCCTATCGGTTACCATTTATGTTCGCGATATGAAAGATTTCGCGGCAATGAATGAAGTATGGGATGCCTGGGTTGTAGATGGATACCAACCAGCTCGTGCTTGCGTAGAAGCTCGTATGGCTCGACCTGAACTATTGGTAGAAATGTCGGTAGTAGCTGCAAAGAAAGAAGCTTAATTACAGAAAAATTATAAAGAAAAAGTCCGAGATGCACATGAGCATTTCGGACTTTTTTACATCTATTCAATCTATCAACTCATAAAACTTTTCGATGAAAACGGTTGAGTTAATTAACCTTTTAGGATAATAAAGAATTAATTCTTTAATTTGTAAAAGATAAAAGAGTCTTAAATCCGAAAAGGCAAATAAAAGGGTGAAAAGACCAGTATTCTTAATACAAGTTATAGGATGGATACCATAAAACACATTCCCGAAAATGGGAAAACCAGGATCGTAATTATTGGTGGAGGTTTTGCAGGATTAAAACTGGCAAGGCAGTTGGCCAACACAAAGTATCAGGTTGTCTTAATCGACCGCAATAATTTTCACCAGTTTCAGCCCCTGTTCTACCAGGTGGCAACTTCGGGTCTTGAGCCAAGTTCTATCGCATTTCCTCTTCGTAAAATATTCCAGAAAAAAAGAAATGTCCATTTTCGAATGGCCGATTTGCTGGAGGTGAATACAAAAGAGAATGAGATTTACACCAGCCTGGGAAAACTAAGATACGATTACCTGGTTTTGGCTACAGGAGTAAATACCAATTACTTTGGCAACAAAAATATCGAAGAGTTTTCTATTCCTATGAAATCGGTATCAGAAGCTATTTTCCTAAGGAATTCAATTCTAAGAAATTACGAGAAAGCACTGAATGAGTCTGATCCGGAAAAAGCTGCCAATTATATGAATATTGTTCTGGTGGGTGGTGGACCTACAGGAGTTGAGCTGGCTGGAGCATTGGCCGAAATGAAATCTGAGATTTTACCCAAAGATTATCCAGAGCTCGATTTTAGTTTAATGAACGTGTATTTGTTTGAAGCTTCGGACAAATTATTGAATGGAATGTCGGAAAAAGCATCAGCGAAAGCGCAAAGATTTTTGGAAAAATTGGGTGTAATTGTTAGAACCAGTGCCAGGGTTGCAGATTATGATGGTTTAAGCATACGACTCGATGATGGTGAAGAGTTTAAATCATATACCATGGTGTGGGCTGCCGGAGTTGCAGCGCGTCCTATAAAAGGGATTACGGAAAATGCAGGCGTTCGTGGAGGTCGACTCCAGGTCGATCAGTTCAATCGCATAGAAGGATTGGACAATGTATTTGCTATTGGCGATTTGGCCTTTCAACAGGAAGGAAAGTTTGATAATGGACATCCACAGGTAGCACAAGTTGGTTTGCAACAGGCTGGAAATCTCGCAAAGAATTTTAAAAAGATTCTACTCAATAAAGAATTGAAAGCTTTTCATTATCAGGATAGAGGTTCGATGGCAACGATTGGTAAGAATTTGGCTGTTGCCGATCTTCCAGGTGTAAAGATGCAAGGTTTCCTTGCCTGGGTATTGTGGTTGTTTGTACATTTGATGGCTATTGTTGGAGTGAAGAATCGATTTTTTATTCTCATCAATTGGGTGTGGAACTATTTTACTTCCGATCAATCCTTGCGTGTCTTAATTCGACCCAAGAAAAGAAGTTTTACCGATAAGGCCAGTCTAAAAATGAAAGAAGAGAATATGATGATTTAAGTAATTTGAAAATATACAATGTCTGAAAGTGCCAAATACTAAGCGATTTGGCACTTTTTGTTTTTTTGGCACAGGCTTTGCAAACATTTAGTCAAAGTATACCGGTTAATTACTTTACGGATTCATCCCTACCAAAGGATGACGAAATTTTGCCAAAACAATTACACACGTAATGGTTTGTTGCTGCAACTCTGAGGAGGGCAGGATGGCTCTAACATTTAAATGCCAAAGCTATGAGAACGTCAAAGTATTACAAGTTGCTTGCCAGTATAGTATTGGTTTCAACAATAACATTATCTACTACCAATTTGTTTGCACAACGAAGAGCTCACAATGAGGAAGCTACCCGATACGATGAAAGAAGAAGGAATAAACCTTTACAAGATAATAAGCAGAGAGATCGATATAAGAAAAGTACTTATAAATATCAAGATGATCGCAGATCACAACAAAAAGAGAATCGATCAAAGCATAAGAAAACATATTACCGCGATCATGATCATTACTCACATAAAAAGCATCATAAGCATCACAAACGCGATAAGCATTACAAACACCATAAACATCACAAGCATGGACATGTAGAGTATAGGTACTACCATGGTGATCATTACAGAAAGCATTATAAGCATCATCATAAACGTCATTACCCGTATTACAAGTACAAGCATTACTACAACAGGTATGGACACAGTTGTTATAATCATTCAAGATATGGTGAGGTGATTTGGAGGTTTGCATGTGAACCTAGAGTGATTTATCACCGCGATGGAGATTTCTATTATACCGATGGACGTTATTACAGGTATTATCCTGAATTTGGATTCGTACATGTTGATCCTCCAAGATCGGTTTATTTCTCATACTTGCCAGACGATTGTCATAGGGTAAGAATTCATGGAGAAGTATATTATACAGATGGGGATTTGTGTTTCGTTCGACACCGAAAAGGATTTAGGTTGGTATCAGCTCCATCAGGAATTCATATTTCTTTGAGATTTTGATTTAATTTAACAGTATTAAAAAGAGTGAAAGAATAAAAAGTGAAAAATATAGGGGTGTTGGTTCGAAATGATCAAAAAATAGACCTAAAAAATGAAAAAATAATGGGTTTAGACTTCAAAAAATGACGTTTTGAGCATAGGTTGATTGAAAATGGGGTTTTTTTGAAAACAAATATTATTTCTGAATAATACTCCCTTGGAAAAAATGAGATGTGAATCGACAAAATTCTATGTTTTTATTAAGTGATTACCTTCCCAATGGGGGTGATTGAAAAAAAAAGATTTTTTACCGTCGGAAACGGTTTCGAAAAGCTGTTGCAAAACAGCTTTTTTTCTTTTGTGAAAAATAATAAAAATGCTCCGAACTGCCTGATTTTATTGCTGTTTACCGCGTTTTGTGTGTGATTTTCTAAATAGGTCAAACTTTTTGGAAAAATATGTGCTTCAGATCTATTTTTATCTCAACAACTAACAGAAAACAACAAATATTAATAAAACGGGGTATTATGACTAGGGAAGATTTTAGATTAGATCCTAATAAATTGGTTCAGTTTCTTAAAAAACCAAGTTCGGAGTTTACTAAGGAAGATTTGATTGAGTATATCGTAGAGAATGATATTAAAATGATCAACTTCCGTTATGTAGCAGAAGATGGAAAATTAAAAACCTTAAACTTTATTATTACAGGTTTAGATCATCTTGATAGTATCTTATCGACAGGAGAACGTGTTGATGGATCGAGTTTGTTCTCTTACATCGGAGCAGGATCAAGTGATTTGTATGTAATTCCTAGATTTAAAACTGCTTTTGTTAATCCATTCTCTGAAGTGCCAAGTTTGGACATCCTTTGTTCGTTCTATACTGCAGAAGGAAAGCCACTTGAAAGTGCTCCGGAATACATTCTTAAGAAAGCCAACAGAGAATTCGAAAAAGCTACAGGTCTTAAATTTAAGGCTATGGGTGAGCTTGAGTACTATATTAAAAGTGCAAATCACACTTTATATCCAGACGTTGACCAGAAGGGTTATCATAGCTCTCAGCCGTTTACGAAATGGGAGAATTTACGTCGCGAAGCAATGGTATTGATTGCACAGTGTGGTGGTAAAATCAAATATGGTCACTCTGAGGTAGGAAACTTTACAACGGGTGAAGATGGATATGAGCAGCATGAAATTGAGTTCTTGCCAGTAGAAGCTGAAGATGCAGTGGAACAGTTGCTTATTGCGAAGTGGATTGTTAGAATGCTTGCAGCAAGAGAAGGTGCATTGGTAAGCTGGGCTCCAAAAATTACCGTTGGTAAAGCTGGTAGTGGTCTACATGTTCACATGTTGGTTGAAAAAGATGGAAAAAACATTTGTATTGAAAATGGTAAGCTAAGCGATACTGCCAGAAAAATGATTGCTGGTATTATGGATTTATCGGGTGCATTAACTGCTTTCGGTAATACCATTCCAACATCATATTTAAGATTGGTTCCTCACCAGGAAGCGCCAACTTATGTTTGTTGGGGTGATAGAAACAGATCGGTATTGGTGCGTGTTCCACTTGGATGGGTAGGTGCAACCGATATGATTAAGGACGTAAACCCTCAGCAAGATGCAGATCCGAGAGATTTCTCGAGCAAGCAAACATTCGAATTTAGAGTTCCTGACGGATCGGCTGATATCTACCAGTTAATGGCTGGTTTGATTGTAGCAGGACAGCATGGTTTACAAATGGAAAACAGCTTGCAAATTGCTGAAGACTTGTATGCTGATGTAGATATTTTCGCTCCTGACTATAAAGAAAAATTAGATAAACTTGAGCAGTTGCCAACATGTTGTTGGGAAAGTGCTGACTGTTTATTGGAGAAGAGAGAAATTTTCGAAAATAATGGTGTATTCCCACAGGGAACAATTGATTCAGTTGCCAAGAACTTGAAATTATATGAAGACAATGGTCTAAACGACCGCATACTTGGGAAAGTGGATAAGATCATGGAGATCGTAGATAAGTACATCCACTGTATGTAATATAAAAATCATGTGAAAGTAAAAAGTCCTGCAATCATTATATTGCAGGACTTTCTTTTTTATAAATATAGGTTGAGTTAGTCTTTGTAAGCAAATGAATAGGACTCGTTGTGTTGTGATGCATCCAATCCTTTCTTCTCCGAATATTCAGATACGCGAAGCGGCACCATTAAGTCGGTGAGCCAGTATAAAAGGTATGAACCTCCAAATGTAAATACGCCCACAATAATTAATCCCAACATGTGCATTAAGAAAGTTCTGAATTCGCCATGAATTAATCCAACTTCCTGGGCAAAAACAGAAGTTAGAATCATTCCTGTAATCCCACCCATTCCATGTGCAGGAAATACATCCAGGGTATCGTCCAAAGAGGTTTTCCCTTGTAGGGTAATTGCATAGTTGCTGATAATTGATGCAACAACACCAATCGTAATTGATGCTCCAACATCTACAAATCCAGCAGCCGGAGTTATGGCTACCAATCCAACCACCAACCCGATTGCAGCTCCCAGTCCCGAAGGTTTATGGCCTCTTGCTCCGTCCAGGAATATCCATGTTAGCATGGCTGCTGCAGATGCGGTGTTGGTGTTAAGAAGTGCCAGTACGGCTGTTGATGAGGCTTCTAATGCCGAACCTGCATTAAAACCGAACCAGCCAAACCATAACATTCCTGCACCAAGCAGAACGAATGGAATATTAGATCGTTTTTCGTTGTATTTCGAATTTGTTCTTTTGCCTAAAAACATGGCACCTGCCAATGCGGCAAATCCTGCCGACATGTGCACTACTGTTCCTCCCGCAAAGTCAAGAACGCCCATGTTGCGTAAAAATCCGTTCGGATGCCAGGTCCAGTGTGCCAGTGGCGCATAAATAAACAAGGTGAACAGACTGATGAAGATCATATAAGAACGGAAACGAACCCTTCCGGCAAATGATCCTGTAATAAGGGCAGGTGTTATAATGGCAAACTTTAACTGAAACAAGGCAAACAAGGCAAATGGTATTGTTGGTGCCATTTCCGGATGCGTTAATCCCCCAACGTTTTTAAACATCCAAAAGGTTAATGGATTCCCAACCAATCCAAAGCCTTCGTTACCAATGCTGTCTCCAAATGCAAGGCTGAATCCACAAATAATCCAAATGATACTTACGATTCCCATCGATACAAAACTTTGTAGGATGGTTGAAATAATATTCCTAGGATCAACCATTCCGCCATAGAAGAAAGCCAGGCCTGGGGTCATTAATAGTACCAATGCGGTTGAGGTTAGCATCCATGCCACATCTCCCGCAACAATGTTAGGATCTCCTGATCCAAACTCAATACCTGGGACAAAAATCCCGACAATCGCTACCAATACCAATAATAGTAAGGCATAAAACCACTTTTTACTGTTTTTCATCTTTACTAGATTTAAGGGTAAAATAATCTGAAAGGTGTGATTATGAATTGTGGTCCGTCAAATTTTACGCTTGAATGTCAAAAATATGCAAAAAATCGACTTGTAACAAATAAAAAATAGGGGTGGTTGATCAGAAAACGTTTTAAAAATAATAAACACCCCTAATTTGTACGGGGTATAGATTTCATAGGAAAGTTTTGTTGAGTTTTGGTATGATAATAAAGGGTGCTATCTTGGAAAGAAAAATTTTAAACTATGAATGTGCAGATTGAAGCATCCTGGAAAGAAAAACTTCAGGACGAATTTTCGAAAGAGTATTTTCAACACCTGGTACATTTTGTAAAGGGTGAATATCAGACTCAAAAAATTTATCCACCAGGAAAATTGATTTTTAATGCTTTTAATAAATGTACATTCGATGCGGTAAAGCTGGTGATTATCGGTCAAGATCCTTATCATGGATTTGGACAGGCTAATGGTTTGTGTTTTTCTGTAAATGATGGGGTAGCTATGCCGCCAAGTTTGCAAAATATATTCAAGGAAATTTATGCAGATTTGGGATTAAGTATCCCAAAATCCGGGAACCTGGAAAAGTGGAGCGAGCAAGGAGTCATGCTTTTAAATGCTACACTAACAGTTCGGGCCAACCAAGCCGGATCGCACCAGAATAAAGGATGGGAAAAATTTACGGATGCTGTAATCCATTGCCTTTCGAAAGAAAAGGAAAACCTGGTATTTTTACTTTGGGGTTCCTATGCACAGAAAAAGGGAGAGCAAATCGACAGGGCAAAACACCTGGTATTAAAATCGCCACATCCATCGCCATATTCGGCCGATAGAGGCTTTTTTGGGAACAAGCATTTTAGCAAATCCAATACATACCTTACAAAAAAAGGAAAGGCCCCAATTGATTGGAGCCTTTGATATCTTTTGAAATGTAAGAGAATAAACCCTTATCAATCTTTTTCAATGTTTAGTTGATGGACAATGAACTTTCCATTTTGCTTTTTAAGCAAAAAGCTAACTCGGAAATTGCCTTTTTTTGTTAATAGGTCGCCGGTTACATATCGGGCACCAGTCTTACCTCCGGCATGTTTCTTTTTAAAATCTGTTGGAGGAAAATCTTTAAAAAATTTCCCGATAATCTGTTTTGCTTGCGATTTACTGTAAATGGCTTCCTTGTCTTGGATAGATAATTCTACCCTATCGCCAAAGTAGTTCGACAAACTAACGTTATTGCCTTGCTTGAAAGCAAGAATAAGGCTTTTCGGTAAATCGTTCTGGTTTTGTGATGAAGCATTTGCTGCAGAAAACAGAACAAATAGAATTCCGATAAATATGTATTTAATAATTCTCATCTGAATAGTTTTAATTCAATATCATTTACCTTTACACAAATTCTGTGCGAAAAACATATCGCAAGATAAAAAAAATCTAATCTACATCCCGATTTTGTTGTAAATATTGATTTTAGAAAATGATCCTAAGGTGTGTTAATGTAAAGAATAATAGTTATTTAGATAGTAAGTGTGATATATTTAACAGCACTCGAAAAAAAATAGAGTAAATTTATGAAAGCAACTCTTTTAGTGATAGGGAAAACAGATAAGGATTTTGTAAAAAAGGGGATTGACGAGTATCAAAAACGCCTGGTGCATTATTTGCCTTTCGAGTTTAAAATTATTCCTGATATTAAAAATACGAAGAACTTATCCGAAAATCAGCAGAAACAAAAGGAGGGGGATTTAATTCTGGATAAGCTAAAGCCAACCGATACCTTAATTTTGTTGGATGAAAATGGAAAGGAGTTTTCATCGGTAGGATTTTCGAAGTTCATGGAACAGAAAATGATTAGTGGTACCAGAAACCTGGTTTTTGTAATTGGCGGACCATATGGTTTCTCCGATGATGTATATAAAAAGGCTCAAGGAAAGGTGTCCTTATCGAAGATGACTTTTTCGCATCAGATGATTCGGATGATTTTTACGGAGCAATTGTATCGCGCCATGACCATCATAAAAGGAGAACCTTATCATCATGTTTGATGATTTAATTGAATTATGCTAATTTGTGAGAGGTTTAGCATGAAATTTGTTAATCCAAACGAAAATTTCAAAACAATCAATCTTGAAAAATAAACTTCTCAAATACATTCTGGGAATATCGGTTCTGGTATTTTTCGGTTTGGCTATCACTTCCGATTACTTGTTTAATCGAGAAGATAGTTTGTTGCAGTCGGCAAAAAGAATTCAACATGTTTTTCGTGAAAAAGCTCCTTCCCTAACGAAGGATCTAAACGAATTAAGTAATGCAATTGCCAATAAAAATGGCGGGTTGAGCGATTACGATAATTTTACGGAATTTGAGCATGACTTAAAGCGAGATGGCTTTGTTTTGCTGGCCTTTAAAGACGATAGCCTGGTTTTCTGGAGCGATAATTCCTTTATTGTTCCTCGATTGAGGAGCTTTGATGATTCGCATGGAAAAGTAAAAAGATTTGAGAATGGTTGGTATTACATTCGAAAGCAAAAACAGGATACAATCGATTTGTATGGCTTGCTTCTAATTAAGAAAATCTATCCTTATCAGAATAAATTCTTAAAAAATCATTTCGATCGAGAGTTCGATATACCTTCAGAATTCGAAATTTCCATCGATCAGGAGAAAGGTGTTCCTATTTTCGACCAGGAAGAGAATTACCTGTTTTCACTTCAGCATAGCGATTATGGGTATAGTGCACCAAAAGCGCAGAATCGGATTGGGATTTTCTATGGGGTGTTTATTCTATTGTTATTGATCCTGATTAGTGTTCAGATTCTTGAAATCAGGAATGTGAAAATTGGTTTGAGTGTGCTGTTTGTATGGGGAATATCCTTATTACTGCTTCGATACCTGATGATTCAATTTTCCTTTCCATCGGTTTTTTCCAACCTGGAAATTTTTTCGCCAATTCTATTTGCGAGATCCTTTTTCTTTCCTTCACTTGGTGATTTTTTATTGAATGTATTGTTTCTGTACCTGTTTGTGTATACCTATGCAAGCTATGGCTGTAAATATTATATTCTGAAAGGAGTTTCGAAAGTGGGTGCTGGTATTCTCCTGGTGATGTACCTGCTAATGTATTGGGCCTTGTTTTATTCCATTAGTGGCTTGGTGAACAGCTTAATTCTGGACTCAAGCTTTAGCTTGCAAATGTATGTTTTCCAGGATTATGGGTTTTATGTATTCGTTGGATTTCTAATTCTGCTTTTACTGATCTATTCCTTGGGGCACTTTGCTTATTTAATTGCTGAATTGTCTCGCTCAAGATGGAACATTTTCAGGTATTTGACTTTTGTTTTGGCAGTATCGCTCCCAGCCATCCTGTATATCTTTTTCTTTTCGTTCGAAACGAATGATTACCTCTTTTTGATATTGCCACTGATTATCCTCTTAATGGTTGGTATTGCAAGCTATAAGGCTGATAAAGGATCGTACTATTCTTTAATGATTGTTTTGCTCTTGTTTGTTGCCATAGCTATTACGGGCAGAATTAATGTTTTATCCGATAAGAAAGAAGCACAGGATAGGATGGTAGCCGCCATGAATTTGTCGACTGAATATGAGCCGACCTCCGAAAATTTATTGGTGCATATGCAAAAAAAGATCGATTCAGACTTTAGGTTGAATCTTTTGTGTCAATTTCCTTTTAGGAACGAATCGAGGATCATGCAGCACATTAGTTCGAATTACTTTTCCGGATTTTGGGAGCAATATTATCTGCAAATTACAATTTGTGATAATATCGATAAATTGAACATTGAGCCTGACGATGAAACTCGCAATTGCTTTGAGTTTTTTGAAGAAATGATTTTGAAATCGGGAGAATCTATTCCAAATACAGATTTCTACTATTTGAACGACTTCGATGGCATGGTTTCCTACCTTGGGAAGCTTGAGTTTGAAACAGAAAGAGCAGGAACCATCAGGATTTTTATCCGTCTAGACTCAAAAGTGGGAAGCGAAGGGGTTGGTTATCCTGATTTGTTGCTCGATGAAAAGGTGGCCTTAAAACAGCGGGGAAACGATTATTCTTTTGGAAAATATCAAGATGGAAAATTAATTGCTTCATCGGGCAATTTCAACTATTACATGAATGAGAAAGTGTTTGGAGAAAACAAAGAAAAGTCCTTTCATGTTGAGTTGGATGATTATGACCATTTGGTTTATCGATTTGAAAACAATACGGTTGTAGTAAGTTACCCTTTGGTTACCTGGTACAATCGGGTAATTACAGTGCCATACCTTTTTGTGTTTTTGTATCTTTTTGGATTGTTTGTGTGGGTCTTGAGCCGATTGCCTTGGAAATTCAGGTTCAGGATGAGCTTTAAGTACAGAATTCAATATTCAATTGTAGGCTTGTTAATGCTATTCTTTTTGCTCTTGGGAGGAGGTACGGTTTATTATACCATAGAAAGGACCGAGGAAACAAACAATCGAAAACTGGAAGAGAAGTTGCAACTGGTAAAGCAGGAGGTTATTTCCAGTTTGGGAGAGGATCTGGATGTCGATTTTCTAACCGATCGATTACGAAGGTTATCGAGCTTAATTTATGCCGATATCCACTTGTATGATTTATCGGGTGAATTGATTACCTCTTCGAGACGAGAGATTTTTGATAAAAAACTGCAGTACAATAAAATGAATTTTGCTGCCTATTATCAACTGTTTTTTAAAGAGAAGACGAGTTTTATCCATAAAGAAGAAATTGGAACAATGTCTTATCTGTCGGCCTACGAAACCATTGTTGATGATAACAATAAGCTTGTAGCTTTTGTAAATCTTCCATATTTCTTGAAGAGTCAGGAGCTCGAAAAAGAGATGTTTAATTTGGTGCTGGCAGGTGTTAATTTGCATGTATTCATGATATTGCTTGCCATATTTCTTTCGGTATTTATTTCAAATAAAATTACTTACCTTTTAAGAATGATACAAAACAGGTTGAAGGCAACTCGTTTTGGATCTTATGGGGAAAAAATCGAATACGCTAAAGATGATGAGATTGGCAGCCTGGTTAATGAGTATAACCAAATGCTTGTTGAGCTTGGTGAAAGTGCAGAGAAATTGGCTCGTTCGGAGCGAGAATCAGCATGGAGGGAGATGGCACGCCAAATTGCTCATGAAATTAAAAATCCGTTGACTCCAATGAAATTGAGCATTCAATTTCTGCAGAAAAGATTTGAGGATAAATCGGAAAATAGAGAAGAACACTTGCAGCAGGTGAGCAAAACTTTAATTGATCAGATTAATGCTTTATCTTCCATTGCAACTGCCTTTTCCAACTTTGCGAAAATGCCAAGTGCAAATAACGAATCGCTTAATTTAGTTGATGTTTTGCATCATGTAATTTCATTGTTTAGAAACGATGAGTTGGATTTAAAACTTCAATTGAATGGGATTGAATCAGCTAAGGTTTTTGTGGATCGGGAACAATTTATTCGTGTGTTTGTAAACTTGATCAATAATGCCATTCAATCTATTCCTGATCATCGGGACGGGCAAGTTATTGTAGAATTGGAAGAAGAGAAAGAATACTATAAAGCTTGTGTGATTGATAATGGGAATGGAATCAGTGAAGAGGTAAAAGAGCGACTCTTTTATCCGAATTTTACGACAAAATCGGGAGGTATGGGATTAGGTTTGGCCATTGTGAAAAACATTGTAAAAAATGCCAAAGGTGATATTTGGGTAGATTCAGAGCAAGGAGTTGGTTCATGCTTTAATTTGAGAATTCCTAAAAAGCAGGAAGATTAATGAAAATCAAGGTTCTGGTGGATAACACTGCCACGGATGGCTTCGAGTCGGTTCATGGTTTTTCGCTAATTGTAGAGGCGGATGAGAAAATTCTGTTCGATTTTGGTCCCAATAGTTTGTTTCTGGAGAATGCCAATCGGCTTGGTGAGGATTTTTCGGATATAAAAACCCTTGTTCTGAGTCACGGACATTGGGATCATGGAGATGGATTAGAGCATATTCGAGGGAAGAAGCTGATCTTGCATCCCAATTGTTTTGCAAGAAGGTATCGAAAACGAAACAGGACCAATGTGGGTTTGTCGAAATCCAAAGAGGAATTATCTGAATTATTCGATTTACAGGAATCCAGTAAGCCTTTATGGATTTCAAAGCAAATTGTTTTTCTTGGAGAAATCCCGAGAAGGAATGATTTTGAATCAAAAGTAAGCCCTTTTTTATTGCCAGATAATTCACCTGATTTTGTTCCTGATGATTCGGCCATAGCAATTACAACAAATAAAGGCTTGGTTGTAATTAGTGGCTGTGCTCATGCAGGCATTTGCAATACGATTAATTACGCCAAAGAGATTTCGAACTGTGATGAGATTTTTGCGGTGATTGGCGGTTTCCACCTGAAAGAAATTGATGAAATTACCCTTAAAACCATTGCTTATATGCAAGCAGAAAAGGTCAAAATACTTGGACCTACGCACTGCACGAGCTTTAAGGTGCGAGAGGAATTTGCCAGGTATTTTAATGTAATGGAATTGGCAGCCGGTGCAGTCATAGAGCTTTAACTACTTTACTTCATCCATGGAGATTAGGTTATTCAGAATTGCATATACCGTTAAACCTGAAACAGATTTAATGCCCAATTTTTGGGTAATGTTTTTACGGTGTGTAACTACAGTGTGAATGCTTATAAAAAGCTGATCTGCAATTTCTTTATTGGTGAGTCCCAGGGCAATGTGTTTTAAGATATTTTGCTCTCTCGCACTCAAAGTTTCATTGGATTTGTTGTTCGATTCTTTTTTCGCCTTTCTGTCAATAATCTCTTCCAGGGTCGTTAAAATCTTGTTTTGATTGTCATTATAATGAAGAAAAGCGTCGGCCTTGTATTTTGTATCTATCGATTCATCATCAGAAATCAATACCAGGCTCATTTTCTTTGCATTCAAAAAATGCCTTTTCAAATCTTCAGAGGTAGAATTTAGCATGTTAGGATTTGCAATTAAAACATCTGGTTTTAACCTGTTCGCGATATCATACAACTCTTCTTTATTAGAAATTGACTGAAGGATTTCAGCATTTCCAAGTTTTTGAATCACGGAGCGGAGCCCTTTACGGATCAAACAAATATTTTCTGCAATAAGTATCGACGTTCTTGGCATGTGCGAGAATTAAAAGAGGTTCTGAATCGATTTTTCCATAAGAATAATCTTTGGAATTAAAACCTTGTCCTCAATTCTGGAGTGATAATTCAAATCCTCTTCAAGCCTGAACAAATCTTGAATAATGCTATGGTAAAGTGTGGAGTTTGATGGAGGAGTTACATATTTGATCATGATGGTGCGTAAATCCAAAAGTTTTTCTTCTACGTCGTCATGATCTTCCTCGTATTCCTCGATCGAAAATTGTTCGAAGATTTCTTTGTTTTCCTCTGAAATTTTTTCTGTTTTAATGATTTCATCAACAGCTAAAACATAGGGAAATACAACATCCTCTTCTCTCATGATGTGTTCGGTAAGCTCTGATTTGTATCCTTCAAAAAAGTTTCTGATTAATGCGATGTATTTCTTGTCTTCGCTACCTTCCAGCTCAAGGCTTTTGATTTTTTGCTCTATTTCGGTTACCGTATTGTTTAGGTAACTTGCATGAGTCATTTTCAGGTAGGCAACAATTTCATGTACAGGTATAGTTTGTAATTCTTCTTTTGGAAAATAATCCTGATCGTGATAAGCATTTACCAGCTGAAGGAAGAAGTTCAAATCAACCTCATTCTCTATGCAAACTTCAGTAACTGTTTTATCTCCAAATCCTAATTCAATTCCAAATCGATGAATAACAGGTATTAGCATGTAATTCATTTGAATTACATCTGCCATTTTCATACTCTCCTTTATGTGCATGTCTGTATTTAAATTTGATCTAAATTAGTAAAAATTTAGAGATCTTAACGAGTACAAGGCGAAAAAGCAATCGAAAACCGAAATCAAATGAGTAAAAACACTAAAAAAGAAATATTATGGCAAAAGATTTCTCGAATTCATTTGATCTCAGTTTCGGGAGCTCGTTTTTTAAGTCAATACAAACTTAATGAGCATTGCCTGTGTTTGCAATACCAACATTTAGGTATAATTCCACTCTTATTTGTGTCTATTTTTCGAAATGGATTTTTTCTTTAATGTGCAGAATTCTTGATTTGGCATACTCATAACGCTCACCTCCAACATCTTCGGTTTGGTTAATGTATTGCGAGTAGTATTTGAGCGCCTTCTTTTTATTATCACCAAACTCCTCGTATGTAGTTGCTATTTCGTATAAGATTTCTGGATTTGTTTCATCCATATCGAAATGATTTTTGTATTCAGTTACAGCTTTTTCGAATTCGCGGGTTGCGCTATATGCCTTTGCCAAATACAAATGCATAGATGACTTTATTGGAGGAATTATATAATCCAATGAGTTTTCTAAATACATTATTCCATTTTTGTAGTCATCTAATCGTGAAAAGCAAACTCCCAAATAGAAATTCAGCATTGGATCTTTCCCGAAATTCATTCCTAATTTTTCATCTGCCATGCATACTTGAAAAGCGTCAATGGCTTTCTGATACTGTCTGGTTTGCATTAAACAAATTCCAAGTTGTTTGTATCCTGTAAGGTTTAATTTTTCCCTTTTTTCAAGATCCAAATAAATGCTTAAGGCATTTTCGTACCATTCCAAGCCAACCAAACATTGTGCTTTCTTTTTTTGTATCAAATGATTATTTGGGTATGCTTCAAGTCCGTTGTTGCAGAATTCCAATGCTTGCTCGTAACCTTGCATTTCATAAAATTTCTGAATCACATTAAGAATTACTGATAGATCTTTAGAATTAAGCTGGTAAGCCTTAATATAGGAAGCCAATGAGCCGATGTAATTTTGCATTCGATCTTTTAAATTTCCTGCCTGTTTGTGAAGGTATGGATTAAGCGAATCGCGTTCGATTAACTTTTCATATATGGAGAGCCCCTTTTTATAATTGCTTAGGTTAGCATAGGTTTTAGCAAGTAATAAGTTGCCCTGGTAATGCATAGAGTCGATACTTTGTAGTTTGATTAGCTCTTTTTGGCAGGCCGGATAGTTTCCCGATAAATACAAGCAGTTGCTGTAATTAAAAAGATTGGCTGTTGAATTTGGATTGAATTGCTGTGCCTTTTTATAATTTTCGATGGCAGGGATGTATTGATTAAGGTTTTGATAGGCTTTACCCAATCGGAAATATAATTTACTATCTGTGCTGTCTTTTGCAATGAGTTGTTTCAACAAAGGAATTGCACTTTCATACTGCCCGGTAAAAAGTAGCTGATCAACTTTGTTGGTTCTTTGGGAAAATGCACTTGAGCTAAGAATAACACTCAATAAAATTAGGGTGGAAAGAAATCGCTTCATTGGGTTTTAATTTTATAATTATCATATAAAAATAACTAAATGATTAGTTTATAAAAATTATTTTCAATAATGAAACAAAAAAAACCGACCCAGAAGTTCTGGATCGGTTTGTATTACTGCCTTTGGGCAATTATTTTTTTCTCATAAAAATCTGGATCGGAACACCTGTAAATTTCCAGTTTTTACGAATCTGATTTTCAAGATATCGCTTGTATGGGTCTTTAATGTACTGAGGCAAATTGCAGTAAAATGCAAAAGTTGGAGCCAAAGTAGGCAGTTGGGTCACATACTTTATCTTAATAAATTTTCCCTTTACCGATGGAGGTGTGAAAGCAGCTATGGATTCCTGCATTACTTTGTTCAGTTCTGAAGTTTGAATCTTGCGAACTCTGTTTTCGTGAACTTCAAGTGCTGCTTCCAATACATTCAACAAACGTTGTTTCGAAATGGCCGAGGTAAAAATGATTGGTACATCATTAAAAGGAGCAATTCGGTTTCTGATTTCCTGCTCAAACTCCTTCATGGTATTGGTTTCTTTTTCAATCAAATCCCATTTGTTTACCATGATTACCACCCCTTTTCTGTTTTTGATAATTAAATCAAAAATGCTCAAATCCTGGGCTTCAACACCACGTGTTGCATCAAGAATTAATACGCAAACATCGGCAGTTTCGATGGTTCTGATCGAACGCATTACCGAATAAAACTCAAGATCTTCGTTTACTTTTGGTTTTTTACGAACACCGGCAGTATCCACCATTACAAAGTCGTGTCCAAATTTTTGGAACCTGGTGTGTATCGAATCTCTTGTAGTTCCTGCAACATCGGTAACAATATTTCTTTCGATACCAATAAGTGCATTTACTGTAGATGATTTTCCAACATTTGGACGACCCACAAATGCAAGTCTTGGCAAGTCGCTGTCTTCCTCCTCTGGTTTTTCTTCAAAATCGGCTACTACAGCATCAAGCAAGTCTCCTGTTCCCGAACCATTCACCGACGAAATTGGGTAAACAAAATCACCAACGCCTACCGAATAGAATTCGTTGGCAGCAAAAATCAAATCGCTATTGTCTGCTTTGTTGGCTACCAGGTATACTTTTTTGCTTGTTTTTCTTAGAATTCGGGCTACTGCTTCATCCAAATCGGTGATGCCATGCTGTACATCCAATACAAAAAGGATGGCATCAGCTTCATCGATGGCCAGCATTACTTGCTTGCGGATTTCTTCATCAAACACATCTTCCGAGTTGATAGAATATCCACCTGTATCTATTACCGAAAATTCTTGTCCATTCCAGTCGGCTTTTCCGTAATTGCGATCGCGGGTTACACCTGCAGTTTCGTTTACGATGGCTTTTCGGCTTCCTATTAATCGATTAAAAAGTGTAGATTTTCCAACATTTGGACGACCTACTATTGCAACAATATTACTCATAACTCTTTCTTGTGAACTGTTTTACTGGTTGTAACCAAATCCTTTTAGTTTGTTCTCCTTGTTTCTCCAATCTTTGGCAACTTTAACGTATATCTTCAAGAATACTTTTTTACCAAAGAATGCTTCAAGATCTTTTCTGGCTTCGGTTCCAACTTTTTTAAGTGCTTTTCCCTGGTGACCAATGATGATTCCTTTTTGTGACATTCTTTCCACATTAATCACCGACATGATGTTGATGATTTTAGGTTCATCTTTAAACTCCTCAACTTCCACCTCTACAGCATATGGAATTTCCTTGTCGTAATTCATCAAAACTTTTTCTCTGATGATTTCATTCACAAAGAAACGGGAAGGCAAGTCGGTTAATTCATCCTTTGCAAAGTAAGGAGGTCCTTTAGGCAATAGCTCTAAAATTCGATCAAATAAATTGGATACATTAAAATTCTCTTTTGCCGCCATTGGGAAAATTTCGGCATTCGGTAATTTTTCTTTCCACAAATCCATTAACTCAACCAATTTATCCTGTGTGGTCAAATCAATTTTATTCAAAATCAGGATGACCGGGATGTCTGTATTCTGAACTTTTTTAAGAAATTCTTCATTCTTGTCAATGGTTTCAACAACATCGGTAACATATAAAATAATGTCAGCATCAACCAATGCAGATGTCGAAAACTTCATCATCGATTCCTGAAGTTTATAGTTCGGTTTTAAAACTCCCGGAGTATCTGAATATACAATCTGAAAATCATCACCATTTACAATTCCCTTAATTCTATGGCGGGTAGTTTGCGATTTCGAGGTAATAATCGAAATGCGTTCACCAACCAAATTATTCATTAAGGTTGACTTTCCAACGTTCGGATTTCCAATGATATTTACAAAACCTGACTTATGAGGCATACTTACTCCAATTTAGTGATTTAAAAATTTTTGCAAATATAGAACAATTAATGCCATTTACGAAAATGTCTAACAATCATTAAGCTTGATACTTGGATTTTTATTCAGAATAAAAAATTTAATGAACTGTTAATATTGGGGAAAGCATGTTGGGGATCATTTGTTTTTAAAACTTAAACATCTATATTTGTAGCAGAAACAGAGGTGAAATCTCTGTGATTAAATATTTTATTGTTTCTTCAGGGCAGGGTGAAATTCCCGACCGGCGGTGATAGTCCGCGAATCTGTAAAAAGATTGAACTGGTGAGATTCCAGTACCGACAGTAAAGTCTGGATGGGAGAAGAAAAACAATTGATCGATTTGATTGATTCATGTCATTGGAAAATTGATTCCAATTGGCAGACCGTATAATAAATGCCCTGAATAGTGAATGCTGTTCAGGGCTTTTTTTGTAATTAAAATTATATGAATTAAAAATGCGTGGATGATTCTAAGGGTTAGTAATCCTCATTAACACATTCACTCATTAACACATTCACGATTTAGATGAGCAAAAATTACGAGTATATGCACAGGGCTTTTGAGCTTGCCAAAAAAGGAATTGGCAGGGTTAATCCTAATCCATTGGTTGGTGCAGTAATTGTAAAAGATGACAAAATTATTGGAGAAGGATATCATGAATTTTTTGGTGGTCCACATGCCGAAGTCAATGCATTTCTTTCTGCTAAAGAATCGGTTGAAGGTGCTACAATGTACGTTACACTTGAACCTTGCTCTCATTACGGTAAAACCCCTCCATGCGCCGAAGCCATTGTAAAAAATAAAATTTCGAAAGTTGTAATTGGCATGCTCGATCCAAACCCACTGGTAGCAGGTCGTGGTGTTAAAATTCTTGAGGAAAATGGTATCGAAGTGAATTTTGGTTACCTGTGCGAAGAGTTGAGTGATATGAATCGCACTTTTCTGAAATTTATTCAATCTAAAACGCCTTATGTGGTGATGAAAACTGCCATGACACTGGATGGAAAAATTGCTAGCAAAACAGGAGATTCACGTTGGGTGTCGAATGAGAAGTCGAGAGCAAAAGTTCATGAGTTAAGAAATGAACTGGCAGGCATTATGGTTGGTGTTGATACGGTAATTACCGACGATCCTCTTTTAACCACCAGGTTGGAAGATGCCAATGGGCAAAATCCGGTTCGAATTGTTGTAGATAGCAAAGCCCGAATTCCTTTGGATTCGAAAATTTTAAATACTTCCGACCAGGCAAAGACAATTTTAGCGGTGACAGAAAGTGCTGATCCGGAAAAAATTCAGAAGGTTGAAGAAAAAGGGAACCAGGTGATCAAAGTTAAAGCAAAAGATCAAAAAATTGACCTGAACAACTTAATGCTTAAGCTTGGAGAACAAAATATTGATGGTGTGCTGTTGGAAGGTGGAGCAACTCTTAACTTTTCAGCTTTGCAATCGGGAATTGTGGATGAGGTAGTTTCCTTTGTTGCACCGAAAATTATAGGCGGGGCAGAAGCAAAATCGCCGGTAGGAGGAGAGGGCATTGAATTGATGAAAAATGCCATTGAGTTAGATGACGTAAAATATGAGCAATTGGGACAAGACCTGATGCTCCAGGGAAAAATAAAAAAATAACAGTTTGTGATGACTGTTGCTGAAAACTGATAACAGATAATGTTTACAGGACTAATAGAAGAAATAGGACAGATAAAAGCCATTCAACGAGGGGCAAAATCGATTCGTTTGAGTATTGCTGCCAATAAAATTATGGATGATGTGAAATTGGGCGATAGTATTGCGACCAATGGAATTTGTCTGACGGTGGTTAGCTTCGATTCTTCTGGATTCACAGCCGATGTAATGCCTGAAACCATGAGCAGAACCAATTTTGGATCGCTTGGAGTTGGAGGGAGAGTGAATTTGGAAAGAGCCGTTAGAGTTGGAGACAGGCTAGGCGGTCACATGGTAAGTGGTCATGTTGATGGATTAGGAGAAATAGTAGGGCAGGAAAAGGACGATAATGCCATTTGGGTAAGCATAGCAGCACCAAAAAATATCCTGAAATATGTGATTGAGAAAGGCTCAATTGCCATTGATGGAATCAGCTTGACAGTAGCCTACGTAGATGAGAAAATTTTTAAGGTGTCGATCATTCCTTTAACACAGGATGATACTACTTTAATATCGAAAAAGGCTGGGGAAAAAGTCAATCTTGAGTGTGACATGACTGCGAAATACATCGAAAAATTCATGTTTCACAAAGAGGAAGAGGAAAAATCAGAGAAATCGGATATCTCGATGGATTTTTTAAGAGAAAACGGATTTGTATAAAAAGGACAACAAACAAAATAAGTAATGGAATTTCATACTATTGAAGAGGCGATTGAAGACATCAAACAAGGTAAGATGATTGTGGTGGTGGATGATGAGGATCGCGAGAATGAAGGTGATTTATTAATGGCTGCCGAGATGGTAACTCCTGAGGCAATTAATTTTATGGCTCGTCAGGCCGGAGGATTAATCTGTATGCCAATTGTAAAGGAGCGTTTGGATGAATTGGATATCGATATGATGGTTTACAACAATACCGATGCCAAGCAAACAGCCTTTACTGTTAGTATCGATGCGGCTGATTGTACAACCGGGATTTCTGCTCACGAACGTGCGCACACCATTAAAAGAGTTTTGGAAAAAGATGCAAAACCTGATGATTTTACTCGTCCGGGGCATATTTTCCCATTGGTGGCCCGTAAAAACGGGGTTTTAGTGCGTGCAGGTCATACCGAAGCAGCTGTAGATTTGGCTCGAATGGCAGGTTGTTACCCTGCTGGTGTAATTTGTGAAATCATGAACGAAGATGGTACCATGGCTCGCGTTCCTGAATTGAAGGAGTATTGCAAGAAGTTCGATTTGAAAATGATTACCATTGCCGATTTGATTGAATATCGTCGACAGACAGAAACCATGATTGAAAAGGTGACGGAGACGGCAATGCCAACCCAGCATGGTGAATTCAGAGCTCATGGTTATGTGAATAAAATTACTGGCGAACATCATGTTGCACTTGTAAAAGGCAATGTAGATACCGATGAACCTGTGCTTACACGCGTTCATTCGGAGTGTTTAACTGGTGATGCCTTTGGATCTCTTCGTTGCGATTGTGGAGAGCAGTTGCAGGAAGCATTGAAACGAATCGACAAAGCAGGTCGTGGTGTATTGTTGTACATGCGACAGGAAGGTCGTGGTATTGGCTTAATTAACAAGCTGCGTGCTTACCAGTTGCAAGATATGGGTATGGATACTGTTGAGGCAAACCTTGCTTTAGGCTTTAAAGCCGATTTACGCGATTATGGTATTGGAGCAGCAATTCTTGCCGATCTGGGAGTTAAGAACTTAAAGCTAATGACCAATAACCCGCTAAAAGTGGCAGGCTTAAAAGGTTATGGTATCAAGATTGTAGATCGCGAAGAAATTGAGATGACACATCACGAAAAGAATGAATTTTACATGATGACCAAGATGAAGAAAATGGGTCATATGTTACACCAGGATGTGAAGTGGAACCTTCAGAACGACGATAAAGAAATAAAATAGCGCATAAAAAATAGAATATAAAAAAGTTAAACATATGAATACAATTGAAGGAAAATTAGTTGCCGAAGGTCTTAAGTTCGGGATCGTTGCAGGTCGTTTTAATGAGTTTATTGGAAGCAAATTATTAGGTGGTGCATTGGATGCAATCAAGCGTCATGGCGCATCAGAAAATGATGTGGATGTTGCCTGGGTTCCTGGCGCATTCGAGATTCCATTGATTGCAAAGAAAATGGTGAAGAGCGGAAAGTATGATGCTGTAATCTGTTTGGGCGCTGTAATTAAAGGTTCTACTCCTCATTTCGACTATGTATCAAACGAGGTAACTAAAGGTGTTGCAAGCGTTTCTTTAGATTCTGAAGTTCCTGTTATTTTCGGTGTATTAACAGTTGATACTATCGAACAAGCGATTGAGCGTGCAGGTACAAAAGCTGGAAACAAAGGTTACGAAGCAGCAGTTTCAGGAATTGAAATGGCAAACTTGTTGAAGCAGTTATAATCCAGATTATAGCTTTCAACAATTCGCTGTAAGCGATATAAAAAAACTGCAATCGACTTTGAGTCTCATTCTCAATAGTTGATTGCAGTTTTTTATTTATGTATCAATGATTGTGATTACCTGGCGCTGAATGCCATCTAAAAAAGTTTTAGCATTCTAACTTCTTCTTCGCTAAGGAATCTCCATTTTCCTCTCGGGATATTTTTCTTCGTAATGCCAGCAAAGAATACACGATCCAATTTTTCAACCGTATATCCCAGGTGTTCGAAAATTCTACGAACAATCCTGTTTCTGCCCGAGTGAATTTCAATTCCAACCTGTTTTTTGTCTTTCGGATCGGCAAAGCTAATGGCATCCGACTTGATGAATCCATCTTCCAGCTCCAAACCTTTGTCTACCATATCCAATTCTTCCTGAGAAATCTCTCTGTCCAGGAATACGTGGTAGATTTTTTTCTTGTTGTAGCTCGGATGAGTCAAACGTTTGGTCAGGTCTCCATCGTTGGTAAATAACAAAACTCCAGTTGTCATTCTATCCAACCTTCCAACAGGGTAAACTCTTTCCTTGCAAGCATTTTTAATCAGGTCGATTACGGTTCTTCTTCCCATTGGATCATCCAAAGTGGTCACAAAATCTTTTGGTTTGTTCAAAACCAGGTACACTTTTGCTTCCGGATGCAGCAGTACTCCATCCATGCACACCTTATCTTTAAGGTTCACTTTAGTACCAACTTCGGTTACCACTTTGCCGTTTACAGTAACGCGCCCTTCAGCAATTCTTGAGTCAGCCTCTCGTCGCGAACACTCCCCGGTATTCGAAATGTATTTGTTCAGCCTTAGAATTCCATCTTTTGGCCCCATCATTTTGGCATGTTCCAGCTGTTTCTTTTTGCTGTAATGTCTTTTTTGCAATGACTCTTTATCAGGACCATTTTCATCAAATCTTTTTTTCGATCTGGCTTTAAATGGCTTCTTTTGATCCGATTGTCTTGAAAATCTTTTCTTTCCACCTGCTTTTTCAGAGAAATCTTTATTTCTTTTCTCTCTTCCTTCCGAATCACCTTTAAAATCCGATTTCGACTCTTCAGATTTATTTCCGCTATATTTTTTTGATCGGTAGTTCGTCTTTCCTCTTCTTGGTCTACCGTAAGTCTTTTCTTCCATTTTTGACTGTATGATCAATGTTTTGAACTTGCAAAGGTATTAATTATCAAAGAATATATTTGAGTAACATGTTAAAAAGTTGATTTTAGTTGTTTCGTATCCGTTATAGATTTTTTACATTTGTGCGAAGTGAAAAATTTGTATGACAGATTATTCGAAAAGCCAAAAATTGTATTGACTGTAAACATTAAACAAAAATTATAACATGGCATTAATTAAATCAATTTCCGGGATTCGCGGTACAATCGGCGGAAAAGTTGGAGAAGGATTAAGTCCTCTTGATGTAGTCAAGTTTTCTGCAGCTTATGGAACTTGGGCATTGCGCCGACACGAAGGTAAAAAGATTAAAGTTGTTGTGGGGCGCGACGCACGTATCTCAGGCGAAATGGTAGATAAGTTGGTCGTAGGAACCTTAATCGGTTTAGGGATTGATGTTATCGAAATTGGATTAGCATCTACTCCAACCACCGAGTTTGCAGTAACAGAAGAAAAAGCCGACGGAGGTATTATTTTAACTGCAAGTCATAATCCTAAGCAATGGAATGCACTTAAGTTGTTAAATGAAAAAGGTGAGTTCCTGAACGATGAGGATGGAAAAATTGTGCTAAGCATTGCCGATCAGGAAGATTTCTTGTTTGCAGATGTGGATGACCTGGGGCAAATTACTTACGTTGATGACTATACCCAAAAGCATATCGATCATGTTTGTCAGCTGGATTTGGTAGATGTTGAGGCCATTAAAAAGGCAAACTTCTCGGTTGCAGTGGATGCCGTAAATTCGGTTGGAGGAATTGCAATTCCAGGAATGCTAAAAGCATTGGGGGTTGAAAATGTTGTGGAATTGTACTGTGAGCCAAATGGTCATTTCCCACACAATCCGGAGCCACTGCCTGAAAACCTTACTGCCATTGCCGATGTAATGAAAGAAGGCAAAGCCGATCTTGGTTTTGTAGTCGATCCGGATGTTGACCGACTTGCCATTGTAAACGAAGATGGAAGCATGTTTGGCGAAGAATATACACTTGTAGCTTGCGCTGATTATGTATTGGCCAATACACCAGGGAATACAGTTTCGAACCTTTCCTCAACAAGAGCATTGAGAGATGTTACCGAAAAGCACAATGGTAATTACGAAGCTTCGGCGGTGGGTGAGGTTAACGTGGTGACCAAAATGAAAGCCAACAATGCGGTAATCGGAGGTGAAGGTAATGGTGGTATTATTTATCCGGCAAGTCATTACGGACGCGATGCATTGGTTGGTGTAGGTTTATTCTTGAGCCATTTGGCAAAAACAGGAATGAAAGCATCTGAATTAAGAGCTTCTTATCCAAACTACTTTATTTCTAAAAACAAGATCGAATTAACGCCAGAAATTGATGTTGATGCAGTTCTTGTGGCAATGAAAGAGAAATATCAGCACGAAAAAGTGAATGATATTGATGGTGTTAAAATTGATTTTGCAAAAGAATGGGTTCATTTGAGAAAATCAAATACCGAACCGATCATCAGAATCTATTCAGAAAGTGAAAATGAAGAAACAGCAAATCAATTGGCTGAAAAAATCATTTCTGAAATTAAAGAGATTATTAAATAAGAAAAGATAACTTCTTTTTAAGTTAAGTGCATTGATTCATTTCAATGCACTTTTTTTGTGGATAACGGAAAAATATCCGTAATCGTTTGCGTATTGTAGATTCTGCCTTCACAACTCAAATTTTCAATTTTTTCGATCAGCAAATAATTCAAAAAATCAAGCTGCATTTAGAGCCGGAATTGCTGATAATACTAGAAGACCCGATTATCGTTTATTCACCAAACGCACTGTGTGGGTGTTTTTACCCAATTTTAAAACCTCTAAATATGTCAGGAGTTCGATATTTGTTGAGGATTTTTTATATATTTAGAAATAGCTGTTGAAAAGCAGGTAGTTTTGTGGTTCGAAATATGGCTTTGTGTCTATATTTGTTGTCACAATAAAGAAAAAATTCTCCATTAAATCGAGAAAAAAATAATAATCAATGAATATTGCTGAATCAATTTACGCTTCAAAAATTGAATCTTTTGAAGTGAATTGTAAAGCGCCTTACTAAAAACTTACTGATATGAAAATTACCGTAGTTGGTGCAGGTAATGTGGGGGCAACCTGTGCAAATTGTATCGCTCAAAAAGAGCTTGCTAACGAAGTTATCGTTGTTGATATTAAAGAAGGATTGGCAGAAGGTAAAGCATTAGATATGTGGCAAACTGCACCTATCAACTATTACGACACAAGAGTAAAAGGTGTAACTAACGATTATACTGAAACTGCCGGATCGGAAGTGGTTGTAATTACTTCAGGTCTTCCTCGTAAACCGGGTATGAGTCGTGATGACTTAATCGCTACTAACGCTGGAATTGTAAAATCAGTTACCGAAAATGTAATTGCTCACTCTCCTGATGCAATCATCATTATCGTTTCGAATCCACTTGACGTGATGACTTATGCAGCTTTCTTAACTGCGAAAAAAGCATCTAACAAAGTATTTGGTATGGCAGGTGTATTGGATACAGCTCGTTACCGTGCATTCTTAGCTGAAGAGTTGGATGTAAATCCAAAAGATATCCAGGCATTGTTAATGGGTGGACACGGTGATACTATGGTACCACTTCCACGTTACACAACTGTTGCAGGTATTCCTGTTACCGAATTAATCGAAGAAGAGAAATTGAACGCAATTATCGAAAGAACAAAATTCGGTGGTGGTGAGCTTGTGAACCTTATGGGTACTTCTGCTTGGTATGCTCCAGGTGCAGCAGCAGCTCAAATGGTAGAAGCTATCGTTCGCGATCAGAAAAGAATTTTCCCAGTTTGTGCTCTATTAAACGGTGAGTACGGAATGAAAGATATCTATCTTGGAGTACCAGTTAAATTAGGTAAAAACGGTATCGAAGAAATTATCGAAGTAAAATTAAACGAAGACGAAATGGCATTGTTGAAAGATTCAGCAGAAGCTGTGAAGTCGGTAATGAAAGTATTGGATGAAATGAACATTATGGCCTAATCAGTTCATTTTATTAAAGGGAAGAGGTCGTCTCATTTGAGATGACCTCTTTTTTTTTGAAAGTCTAAGAGTCGAAAAGTCTAAAAGTCGAAAAGTCTAAAAGTCGAAAAGAATGATTTGCCCATACAATTGGTTAATCTCTTTCGCTTTTGTTTACTAATCATAGCACAAAATAAGTTTCGTTTTGGTATATTTGCTATCCTTTGCAGAAATTGTGAAATCATGATAGAGATACCCATAGAGATTGTTGAATTGGAAGATAACAGTTTTCACCTTCTGATTGAGTGCGATATTAACTCAGGTCAGAAAGGCGAAATGGTGATCGATACTGGTGCCTCCAAAACAGTACTTGATAAAAACTTTGTTGATGATTATCAAAAAGCAGAACAGGAAGAGTCAGAAATCAAATCAAGAGGATTGGGAGAAGGGAGCATCGATACCGAAATGGCCAAAATCGATAGTTTTCAAATCGGAGATCTCTTCATAAATGACTTCTCTTGTGCATTAATCGACTTGTCGGGAATTAACGAAATGTACCGCCAGTATTGCAATCGCGAGATTTGTGGATTACTCGGTAGCGACTTCCTGTTACAACACAATGGAATTATTGATTACCGTCGAAGAATTTTACAATTGAGCAAAGACTAAAGCAAGAGGATTTACAATAGACTGAAAATCCATAAAATGCTAGTTATTATTGAACAAAGGAATTTGAAAAAAATTAATATATTTGTGCGTTAATTTGCGGTTGAAAATATAAAATACCACATAGAATAAGAATTTATTTAAACCTAAACACATGCGAAATAAAGGAGCGATTCGTCTACTCGCTATTGTCTTTGCGTTAGTGAGTTTGTATCAATTGACTTTTACTTACGTAACGAAAAAAGTTGAAAAGGAAGCTCGAGAGTTTGGAGCTGGCGACATTAAGAAAGAACAAACTTATCTTGACTCAATTAGAGGAGAAGAGGTTTACAATTTCTTTTGGTTGAAAAAATACACCTACAAAGAGTGTAAGGAGTTGGAAATGAACTTAGGGCTTGACCTTAAGGGAGGTATGAACGTTACAATGGAAGTTTCTGTTGTTGATATCATCAAAGCGATGGCCAACAACACAAAAGATGAAACTTTTAATGCTGCCATTGCCAAAGCAAAAGAAATGCAGGCAAACAGCGGTAAAGGATTCGTTGAATTGTTCGGCGAAGCTTTCGAACAAATCGATCCTAACGCTCAGTTATCATCTCCAGATATCTTCGGAACTCTTGAGATGAAAGACAAGATTCCTTTCGGAGCTTCTAACGCAGAGGTGTTAAAGGTAATCAAGGAAGAAACCGATGGCGCGATCGATAATACCTACAACATCCTTCGTTCTCGTATCGACCGTTTCGGTGTTGCACAGCCAAATATCCAAAAAGCTGATGTATCGGGTCGTATCATTATCGAACTTCCAGGTATTAAAGATGCTGCTCGTGTTCGTAAGCTTCTACAAGGAACTGCAAGTCTTGAGTTCTGGGAAACTTACAGCGCTCCTGAAGTAATGCCTTACCTGAATGCAGCAAACACAAAACTTGCAGAAATTAACAATGCAGGCGAAGAAGTTGCAGAAGAAGCTACTACCGAAGAAGCAAAAGAAGAAGAAATTAAAGATGAGCAAGTTGCTCTTTTAGATAAAATCGAAGAAGAAGGTGCGCAGGATTCATTGGCTACTTCGCAAGATGCAAAAGCATTGGCGAAAATGTACCCATTGTTCTCAATCCTGAACCCAACACAACAAGGTGGTTCTTCAAAAGCAGTTGTGGGTATGGCTCACATCAAAGATACTGCCGAGGTGAACAACGTATTGGCTATGCCGGCAATCAAATCGGTACTGCCTCGTAACCTAAAATTCTTCTGGGGTGTTAAGCCTATCGATGAAGCAGGTAATGTTTTCGAATTATTTGCAATTAAAGTAACAAGCCGCGATGGTAAAGCTCCACTTGATGGGGATGCAGTAACTGCTGCTCGCGAACAAGTTGACCAAAATACTGCGAAATACGAAGTTTCGATGAGTATGAGTGGTGAAGGCGCTAAAACATGGGCTCGTTTAACCAAAGACAACGTAAACCGTGCAATTGCAATTGTATTGGACGGATATGTATATTCTGCACCAAACGTAATCAGCGAAATTAAAGGTGGTCAGTCAAGCATTAGCGGTGACTTCTCTGTTGCTGAAGCAAAAGACTTGGCAAACATCCTTAAATCAGGTAAACTTCCTGCTCCAGCAAGAATTATTGCCGACGAAGTTGTTGGTCCATCTCTAGGTAAAGAGTCAATCCAGAAAGGGATGTACTCATTTATCATTGCTTTCGTGTTGGTATTGGCTTATATGTTCTTCTTCTACAGTAGAGGAGCTGGTTTAGCTGCTAACATCGCATTGATTACCAACTTATTCTTTATTTTCGGTGTCTTAGCTTCATTAGGAGCCGTTCTTACCTTACCAGGTATCGCAGGTATCGTCTTAACAATCGGTATGTCGGTTGATGCGAACGTACTTATCTATGAGCGTATACAGGAAGAGTTGAAAGCAGGAAAAGGATTAGGCCTTGCAATTAGCGATGGTTACAAAAATGCATACTCAGCAATTATCGATGGTAATATCACAACCTTATTAACTGGTATCATTCTTTACCTATTCGGTGAAGGTCCAATTAAAGGTTTCGCTACTACATTGGTAATCGGTATCTTCTCGTCATTGTTTGCTGCAATCTTCATTACAAGATTAATTTTCGAAGCACAAACTGCTCGTAACCGTAAAGTGACCTTTGCAACTTCATTTACCGATAACTGGTTAAGAAATGCTGCAGTTACTTTCCTTCAAAAAAGAAAAGTATTCTATGTAGTTTCTGCAGTAGCTATCACTTTAAGTGTTGTATCGCTTTCAACAAAAGGTTTGAACCAGGGTATCGACTTTACCGGTGGTAGAACATATGTAGTTGCATTCGATCAGGCAGTAGAAGTTGAAGATGTTGCAAAAGCATTGGAAACCGTATATGGTCACGCTCCAGAAGTAAAAACTTTCGGTGGTAACAATCAGGTAAAAATTTCTACCAAATACAAAATCGCCGAGTCAGGAACCGAGGTTGACGACGAAGTTGAAGGATTACTATACGAAGGATTGAAACCATACCTTGCTGATGGAACAACAAAAGTTGACTTCCTTGATAACAACCGTAAGATGTCTCAGAAAGTAGGTCCAACCATTGCCGATGATATTCGTACATCAGCATTGTGGTCTATCTTAGGTGCGCTTGTTGTGATCTTCCTATACATCATGGTTCGTTTCTCGAACTGGCAGTATGGTTTAGGTGCAGTTGCTGCATTGGCTCACGACTCTATTATTGTATTGGGTATCTTCTCTATTTTCTATGGAATTCTTCCATTCTCATTAGAGATCGACCAGGCATTTATCGCTGCAATCCTAACGGTAGTAGGTTACTCAATTAACGATACCGTGGTAGTATTCGACCGTATCCGTGAGTACTTAGGACTATATCCTAAGCGCGACCGCGAAGAAACAGTAAACAGAGCATTGAACAGTACATTGCGTCGTACATTTAGTACATCGCTTTCTACAATGGTTGTATTGTTGGCAATCTTTATCTTCGGTGGAACATCTATCCAAGGATTTACATTCGCATTATTAGTTGGTGTTATGGTAGGTACATACTCATCACTATTTATTGCATCACCTATTGCTTACGACACAAGCTTACGTGTACAAAAAGCAGTAGACAAGAGAAAAAAATAATTGAACTCTTATAGTTTTCATCCCCCGGATCGTCGATTCGGGGGATTTTTTTTACCCCTCATTCTTTAAGAAGGGCGTTCCCTCCTTCGTCGGTCGGGCTTTTCGTTCCTACTCCTCGCTCCTTCGTCGCTGTGGGGTATCCACTCCAATCCCTAACGCAAAGCTGCTGTCATTCCAATTGCACTTCTCATTTCTAAATAAGACTTTCCCATACAAGTATGCCCAACTATCGCATTAATTTGAAATTTCTTAGGTATATTTGTACAAAATAATCATCAAATGGAAAGCATACTTTTATTTATTAGTGGAGCCGAGATCGTTATCGTACTTGTAGTAATTCTTCTTCTTTTCGGATCGAAAAAAATTCCTGAATTAGCACAGGGATTAGGAAAAGGAATGAAAGAATTCAAGCGAGCGGCCGACGATATCAAAAAGGAAATAAAAGATGAAACCGAAATTCTTGATAACATCAAGGATTTTAAAGATGATATCAATAAAAAGCTTTAGGCATTTGCCTTTCTTATCCTTCCCGGATAAATTCTCATATCAATGGACTATATCTATTTATTACTGGGATTTATAATCCTGTTGTACAGTGGCGATTTACTTGTAAAAGGTGGGGTTGCCCTTGCATCGCATTTTAAAATTTCAACTTTGGTTGTTGGAGTTACCGTTGTGTCTTTCGGAACATCGGCACCCGAACTTTTTGTAAGTTTGGATGCAGCTCTTTCAGGTAGTCCCGATATTTC
Organism: Marinifilum caeruleilacunae; assembly: GCF_013141825.1. Classification (GTDB taxonomy): domain Bacteria; phylum Bacteroidota; class Bacteroidia; order Bacteroidales; family Marinifilaceae; genus Marinifilum; species Marinifilum caeruleilacunae. The sequence continues at coordinate 38,231 of NZ_RZNH01000028.1, read as the reverse complement.
TATAGGAAACGTTGTTGGATCGAACATTTCGAACATCGCACTCGTGCTAGGTTTTACAGCTATCTTATTGCCTTTGCCGGTTCGAAGCAACTCCATAAAATACGATTGGCCCGTAATGATGGGTGCTTCCATACTCTTCTATGTATTTGCCCTAAACGGGAAACTTCAAACCATAGAAGGCATTGTATTCGTTATCCTGTTAATCTCCTTTATGGTTTGGACCATCTGGAATTCACGTAGAGAAAACAGAAACTTATCCGAAGAGCCAAAACCTGCCAAATACTCAATTCCAATATCAGTATTGCTAATTGCAGCATCTTCGGTAGGCCTATACTTCGGTGCAAATTTACTGGTAGGTAGCGCCAAAAGCATCGCCATCGATTTTGGAGTAAGCGAACGCGTAGTTGGATTAACCATCGTGGCTTTCGGTACTTCAGTGCCCGAGTTGGCAACATCGGCTGTGGCAGCCTACAAAAAAGAAATGGATATCTCCATTGGTAACATTATCGGATCCAATATATTCAACCTCTTTGGCGTATTGGGCGTAACCTCTATCATTAAGAATATCAGCGTAAGCCAGGAAATTATTTCCTTCGATGCATTATTTATGCTTGCAGTATCTGTGCTTTTGTTCTTGCTCATATTACCATTAAAAAAAGGAAAACTACACCGATGGAAAGGCATTTTGTTACTTTCCTCCTACTTATTTTATGTATATTTGGTTTTCATGAAATAATTGATGAGCTATGATTAGTGCAGAACAAATCAAAAAAAGTTTCGGAGAAGTAAATGTGCTGAAAGGTGTAGACCTAAGCATTCAAAAAGGTGAAATTGTTTCGGTGGTTGGTGCCAGTGGAGCAGGAAAAACAACCTTGCTGCAAATTCTTGGAACACTCGATAAGCCAGATAGCGGCGATATTGTGTACGATGGAACCAATGTGGCTTCCCTCAACGAGAAAGAATTATCTGCATTTCGTAACTCAAATATTGGTTTTGTATTTCAGTTTCATCATCTGCTGCCAGAGTTTACAGCATTAGAAAATGTTTGTATTCCTGCCTATATCGCTAAAAAGTCGAAAACCGAAGCTACAGCAAGAGCCAAAGAGCTTTTGGAAATGTTGAAGCTTGGGCATCGTATCGATCACAAACCTTCCGAATTGTCGGGAGGAGAAAAGCAGAGAGTAGCGGTTGCCAGGGCGCTCATTAACGATCCACTGGTAATTCTTGCCGATGAACCTTCTGGAAATCTCGATTCCAAAACACGACAAGAGCTGCACGAATTGTTTTTCGAACTGAGAGATCAATTCAATCAGACCTTTGTAATTGTAACACACGATTTGGAATTGGCCGAAATGTCCGATCGAAAAATTGTGATATCAGACGGATTGATAGAAAACTAAAAGTATGAATTCTACCGACCTAAAGGATTTCCTGGAAGAAAAGTACGACTTGTACAATCGCGAATCTTTTATCGAAACAGATCCCATACAAATTCCAAAACAATTCTCGAGAAAAGAGGATATTGAAATTGCTGGTTTTTTAAGTGCCAGTATCGCCTGGGGACAAAGACCAACCATTATTCGCAATGCAAAACGATTGATGGAATGGATGAATCATCAACCCTACGAATTTCTAATCAGCGCATCGGAAACAGATCTGTATGTGTTCAAAGAATTTAAACATCGAACCTTTAATGGCGACGACTGTATTTTCTTTATCAAATCCTTGAAAAATATCTACACCAAACATGGTGGTTTGGAGCGCGTTTTTACCGAAGGTTTTCAGCAAGCGGGCGATATTAAATCTGCTTTGGCTCATTTTCGAACTGTATTTTTCGAGATTGATCATCTGCCACGAACACAAAAACACATTTCTAATGTGCTCAAAAAATCATCAGCAAAACGTTTGAATATGTACCTGCGCTGGATGGTTCGAAAAGATGAACGAGCGGTTGATTTTGGCCTTTGGAAGGGAATTGAATCGAAAGATTTATACTTGCCACTCGATGTACATACCGGAAACGTGGGAAGAAAATTGGGACTGTTAACACGCAAGCAGAGCGATTGGCCGGCGGTTGAAGAAATTACACAAAGTCTTCGCACTATGGATGCCAATGATCCAATTAAGTATGACTATGCTCTTTTTGGCCTGGGAATCTTCGAAAAATTTTAATTCGTAATTTTGTTATTTTGCAAATTTGTGACTTTGGAAAGAGTGCACGTTTTTCCAAAGTCATGAATTAATGAATATATATTGACTATCATGGCAAACAACTATTTCAAATTCAAGCAATTTACAATTTTTCAAGATGGTTCGGCCATGAAAGTTGGAACCGATGGTGTGCTGTTGGGTGCATGGGCCAATGTGGAACAGTCGCAACGAATACTGGATATTGGAACGGGAACAGGCCTAATCGCTATTATGATGGCCCAGCGAAGTCAGGGCAAAGCAAAAATTGATGCCATCGAAATTGATGATTCGGCATATCAGCAAGCTTTTGAAAATATCAATGCCTGTCCGTGGACTGACCAGCTTCAGGCAATCCATCAATCCTTTCAGGAATTTTGTTCAAATACTCCTGAACAATACGATGCCATCGTTAGTAATCCACCTTACTTTATGAATGGTTTGGATGCCAAAGAAGAATCGAGAACCAAGGCACGAAATGCCGATCATTTGCCATTTGAGGAGTTGCTGGAGGGTGCTATGAAACTTTTAAATCCGAAAGGAAGCTTATCGGTTGTTCTGCCAATCGAGGAGGGTGGTTACTTTATACGCATGGCAAAATTATCAGGCTTTAGCCTGAGAAGAAAGTGTAAAGTTCTACCAAATCCGGGAAAAGCGGCCAAAAGATATTTACTGGAGTTTTCTGTACAGGAATGTGAGACCATAAACGAAGAACTCATTGTTGAAAATGGCCAGCGTCATGTTTATTCACCTCAATATATCAACTTAACCAAAGAATTTTATTTGAAATTTTAGTTAGCGTTCAGCCAGTTTAAAATTCACCCACCACTCTTCCAGCTCAAATTTACTTTGGTAAGCACCAGCTTTTAATTCGTCAAGGTTTTTCTGAATTACCTGTTTGCTACTCATGGCCGAATAATACTCTTCCGTTGCTTCGTTTACACTACTTACACCAATGCTTATGATTTTCTGCTCTGTTTTTTCAGGATACAGGATATCCATAGGAATTCGGGTATGATAACTAAACAGAATTTGATTGCTTGTTTTTAATTCGACTTTAACCTTCTCTGCCAATGCTGTGGTGCTGGTTAAAACACTTTCATCTATCCTGGTATCGATTATTTCATAGGCCTGAAAACGATCAATCAGTTCCTCCTGGTATTCCACTTTGCTAAATCTTTGCAGGTAAGATCTAAATTCTTGGTCGGTAAAAGGATTTTCGGCAGGCATAGGAAAGTTTACAGCGTATATATTTTTCGATGTTCCATTGGGATCGATCCACAAGCTTAAACCCAAATTGTAAATTTTTCTCAGCGTACGCGGAGAGTTTGTCTCCAGGATGATATCTACAAATTCATCGTTATTGAACAGCTTAATCGAGATTTTATCAGTCGAGTGGTAGAATAAAGCTTCCTGCTCGGAAAATGTACTGTGTTGTGCATTTTGCTCCGAGTTCCAATAAGATGTGAATTTGGCAGAACCCGCACAGGCTTGCAATAACACTGCGCAAATAATAAGAGAAATGTATTTCTGAATCATATCTGGATCATAAATCTTGAATGCTAACAAATCTAGTTATAGTATTGCGATTTTTACCATATCTTACAAATAAAAAAAACAGTTACTTTTTTAAGGTAACTGTTCTGAATTTATCAAGATTTAAAAATTAAATTATACTTTCTTCTTCTACAAAACGAACGCCTAAATCTTCCAATTCTTTTAAAATTGGCTCATAAAGTTCGGGCATGGTTGGAATATGAACCCCAGGCATATTAATTTTGCCGGTGGCAAGAAGTTTTGCGGCAATGGCAAGAGGTGTTCCAACAGTATACGACATGGCAGTATGATCACGATCTTTACCTTCGTAAGTCATCGAAGAAATAATTCTTTTCTTCATGCCTGTATTTTCGTACTCAAACTGGTGTTGCATCACTAATAAATCGCGGTCATCATCTCCCAAGGCCCATTTCTTCTCCAATATTTTCTGCAAAAACATGGCCGGAGTAGCCTCTTTTAATTCCAGTACATCATCGGAGAATAACTCAAGCCAGTTTAGTTTCTCCATAATTTGAGATTCTGATTCGATACCCACGAATTTTGCCAGGCTTTCTTTTGCACAACTGCCATTTTCAGGCAGAAAACTTTTGATAAAATCTTTGTTCGATAATTTATGCGAATCTTTCATGACATAGGAATCATCGGTGCAACCCAAACGAACCAGAATGTTCCAGGCCTCGGCATATCCAGGGCGTCTCATGGTTCCACGCATAATGGTTGGAATACCAGTGATATCGTATAATTCACAATATTGCAGCGAGTCGCGATTCGGATAAACCTCGAATTCTCCATATCCGTTTACCGAAGTTTTTGTAAGCTTGTGAAATAGATTGTTGTATGGAACATATTTGTAATGACCATTTTCTTTGAATTGAGCTGTTCCCTGACCGGCAACAACAACATTTCTTGGGTTCCAGGAAAATTTGTAATGCCATGGATTATCGTCACAGGCAGGAGCTACCAATCCGCCACAAAACGATTTAAAGGATAGTAATTTTCCACCTTCGCTTTTAATGCGGTCGATTACCTGCATGGCCGACATGTGATCGATTCCCGGATCAACACCCAATTCATTCAAAAAACATAAGCCCAATTCTTTTGCCTCTTCGTGCAAATCCATCATTTCCTGGCTTACATATGATGGTGTAAGCATGTGTTTTTTATACTGGAGACACTCGCGAGCCACAATAATATGCATAGAGGCAGGAACCATACTGATTACAATATCAGCAGCAGAAATTTCGGAAGCACGTTGTTCCAAATCTTTTAAGTTGAAACGAAAAGCTGATCCATTAGGATGATTGCCTACTTTTTGTTGAGCAAGTTCCAGAGACATATCGCCAACGGCTATTCTCCAATTGTATTTATCTGAGTGTTTTAGCAGATATTGAATGAGATCTGTAGACGAAAGACCTGCTCCAATGATTAGAATATTAGTCATGATTTCTAATGTCAAATTTTAGATGTGATCAGTTTAAATTTACAACATTGTATATTGAATTCCCATGAGATTTTAGCTTTTTTTCTTTTGTTGAATCATAAATTCTCGCAATTTCTTTATTGTGGAATGAGTATATTTGTTCGAGATAAAGAATAGAGTTCCAAACACACAAAATAGTATTCCCTTGGCAAAACAGAAGAAAGCAGTCGAAACGCCCTTGATGAAACAATATTACCAGATGAAGGAAAAACATCCTGATGCAATATTGTTATTTAGAGTGGGTGATTTTTATGAGACATTTGAAAATGATGCCATTCGTGCATCGGAGATTTTAGGGATCACTTTAACCAAGAGAGCCAATGGTTCTGCTTCCTATGTTGAACTAGCCGGATTTCCGCACCATGCCATAGATACTTATTTGCCAAAATTGGTGCGAGCAGGAATGAGAGTTGCCATTTGCGAGCAATTGGAAGATCCTAAAAAAACCAAAAAGCTGGTAAAAAGAGGAATTATTGAGCTGGTAACTCCTGGTGTTTCCTATAACGATAATGTATTGGAACACCGCGAGAATAACTTTTTGGCTTGTGTGCATTTGGAAAAAAAATCGGCAGGAATTGCATTTTTGGATGCTTCGACAGGAGAGTTTTTAACTGCTGAAGGAAATTTCGAATACATCGATAAATTGCTGGGGAACTTTCAGCCAAAAGAAGTTTTATATCAGAAAGGAAAAGAGAAAATATTCCATGAATTGTTTGGTGGCAAGTTCTATACTTTTACCATGGACGATTGGGTGTTTACCGAAAGTGCAGCCAAGGACCGATTGCTGCGACACTTCGAAACAAGCTCGCTGAAAGGTTTCGGAGTACAGAATTTGCGCAATGGAATTATCGCATCGGGAGCAGTGCTTCATTACCTTGATATCACGAAACACAGTCAGGCAGGACATGTTACCCAACTTTCCAGAATCGAAGAAGACCGATATGTGTGGTTGGATAAATTCACAGTTCGAAACCTTGAATTGTTTGGAGTTTTAAACGATGGTGCTCATACGCTTTCGCAAATCATGGATAAAACCTTGAGTCCGATGGGATCGCGTTTGTTGAAACGCTGGATTGCTTTACCATTAAAAGATACAGCTCGCATTAACAGCCGATTGGATGTGGTGAAATTCTTTTACCAAAAAGAAAATGAGGCTTTAGAGCTTGAAGATGAAATCAGGCAAATTGGCGACTTGGAAAGGATAATTTCTAAGGTTGCGGTTGCGAGGGTAAGTCCGCGAGAAGTAGTACAGTTAAAAAATGCACTGCTTGCCATCGAACCCATTAAGAATTTCTGTTTAGGTTCAGGAAACGAAGGACTGATAAAAATCGGGGAGCAGTTGAATCCTTGTCTGAGTGTTCGCGAAAAAATTGAGAAAGAGATAAAGGCCGACCCTCCAAATATGGTAAGCAAAGGAGGAGTAATTGCAGAAGGCGTTTCACAGGAGTTGGATGAGCTGAGAAAGATTGCATTCTCAGGAAAAGATTACCTGGTTCAGATGCAGGTTCGCGAGAGTGAGAGAACAGGTATTCCTTCGCTAAAAATTGGTTTTAACAATGTTTTCGGATATTATATAGAGGTAAGAAATACGCATAAGGACAAAGTTCCTGAAGAGTGGATCAGGAAGCAAACCCTGGTTAGCGCAGAGCGATATATTACCCAGGAATTAAAGGAGTACGAAGAGAAAATACTTGGCGCAGAAGAAAAAATTCTTGCATTGGAAACCCGATTGTACAATGATTTGGTTTTGAGTATCGCCGATTACATTTCTTCTATCCAGTTAAATGCTGCCATGATTGGACGTTTGGATTGTTTGCTTTCTTTTGCACGATTGGCAAGGGAAAACAATTACTCCTGTCCTGAAATTAATGAAAGCCAGCTTATCGATATCAAACAGGGAAGACATCCTGTAATCGAAAAACAATTGCCGATAGGCGAGCAGTATATTGCCAACGATGTATTCCTTGATAATGAAAACCAACAAGTGATTATCATTACCGGGCCAAATATGGCAGGTAAATCGGCCTTGCTTCGACAAACCGCTCTTATTGTATTGATGGCACAAATCGGAAGCTTTGTTCCTGCCGAATCGGCTAAGATTGGATATGTAGATAAAATATTTACCAGGGTGGGTGCATCGGATAACATTTCCTTGGGAGAATCTACTTTCATGGTTGAAATGAACGAAGCAGCCAGCATTTTGAATAATTTATCGTCGAGAAGTTTGATTCTTTTAGATGAACTGGGACGTGGAACCAGTACCTACGACGGGATATCCATAGCCTGGTCTATTGTAGAGTATATCCATGAAAATGTAAAATCGAAGGCCAAAACCCTTTTTGCAACTCACTACCATGAGCTCAACGAAATGGAGAAATCATTCAATAGGGTAAAGAATTACAACGTTTCGGTAAAAGAAGTAAATAACAAGGTAATATTCTTAAGAAAATTGGTGCCAGGTGGTTCAAATCATAGCTTTGGAATTCATGTGGCAAGAATGGCCGGAATGCCAAAATCGGTTGTAAAACGTGCCGATGAAATTTTGGTACAACTCGAAGGAAACAAAAATGGAGAATCGCTGGCCAAGCCTGTTGGTGAAATTGCTCAACAGCGAGAAGGCTATCAAATGAGCTTTTTCCAACTCGATGATCCGGTTTTACAACAAATCAGGGAAGAAATTACAGATTTAGACATTAATAATCTTACCCCAATTGAAGCCTTGAACAAATTAAATGAGATCAAAAAGATCTCTGGAATTTAAAAAAAAGGAAAATCTTTTAAAAAAAATACGCATCCTGCATTTTTAAAGGCTCAGGTGTCTACTGTCTGACTTTCAAACAATCAGGAAATGTTAAAAAGAAAAAGCTTTTCAACTGATTAAAAAAAAATGACAGAAATGTTTTTTTTCTTTTGCGGAATAAAAAAATACGCATATATTTGCATCGCAATTGAGAGAACAACGGTTCACTCCTAAAGGTTGCAAAATGCGAGAATAGCTCAGTTGGTAGAGCATAACCTTGCCAAGGTTAGGGTCGCGAGTTCGAGTCTCGTTTCTCGCTCAAATCCAATAAGGATGCCCAGGTGGTGGAATTGGTAGACACGCTGGACTTAAAATCCAGTGGCCTTTTGGCCGTGCGGGTTCAAGTCCCGCCCCGGGTACCAGGATAAAAGCCGTTTCAGAAATGAAACGGCTTTTTTTTATGCCTATAATTGAGCTCACAAGCCTTCCTTTTAAGCTATCTTGTAAATAGCACCCAAGACTATTCTTTAACATACCATAAAATATTTGCAGAATTTGCTTCCGTAGAAAAATAATATATACTTTTGCGCACGTAATGGTTCTGTTTGCATATTCTTATGCAATAGATTAAAAGGGAATGCAGTGAAAATCTGCAACAGTTCCCGCTGCTGTAAGTCTGGTTCCAGTTAGCCTGGAATCGCGATTTTTATACTACAGCCACTGTTCGATTCGAGATTGAATGGGAAGGCATAAAAATCAGGATAAGTCAGAAGACCTGCCATCGCGCTAATGAAACATTTTGCTTCCGGGACAGAAGTTTGTGTTTAGGACTTATCGGTTTATAATGTTCTGAATTATTCTTGTCGTTTATTAGGATTGCAAAGTGAAGTTATTAATTATTAATATCTTACGATGCAAAAGATTTATTTTGTAGCAGTATTGCTTCTGATTTCAGTGGCTTTCGCTAATGCACAGAACGCTGTGCTAAAAGGAGTGGTTACCCAAAAAAGCAACCAACAACCTATGCCAGGTGCCAGTGTGTATTTCTCAGGTACAACCACAGGTACAGCAACCAATAACAAAGGTGAATTCCAGATTAAAAATGTAAAGCCAGGAGAATACGACCTGGTAGTTTCCTTTTCGGGATATAGTCGCCAGAAACAACGCGTTGCTCTTACTGAAGGGAACAATGTCCTGAATTTTACAATGGAAGAATCCAAAAGTCAGTTGGGCGAAATTGTTGTTACCGGTACAGGTACAGCTCATCATTTAAAGACTGCACCAGTACAAACCGAGTTGATCTCTAAAAAAGCAATTGCAAGCACTGGAGCTTCTGACTTTAATGAATTGATGATGAGTGTGAGTCCATCATTCGACTTTAACCCTAGCACAATGGGAGCCCGCATGACCATTAACGGTTTGGGGAACGATTTCATTTTGGTGTTAATTGATGGAAAGCGCGTTTATGGTGATGTTGGTGGCAATACCGACCTGAACAGAATTAACCCTGACGATATTGAAAGAATTGAGGTGTTAAAAGGTGCAGCTTCCTTGCTTTATGGTTCGGATGCTATTGCTGGTGTTGTAAATGTGATTACCAAGAAATCGAAGCAGAAAATCAACCTATCTAACACAACCCGTATTCGTAAATATGCTACCATTCAGCAGAGCAATACAATAGATTTGAATTTGGGTAAATTTTCGTGGAACGGTAATTTTAATCGTAAAAGTAGCGATGGTTGGCAGTTGAGTCCGTACGAAATTGACGATGATGAATTGGTGGAAACTGAAGCCATGGCTCAGAACAAATATGAAGATAAAACCTTCAGCCACTCTTTAACTTTCAGAGCAACAGATAAACTGGAAGTTTACGCAGGAAACTCCTATTACGAAAAAGACATGTACCGACCACAATCGGTTGGAAAATATGGCTATCACTTTACAGATAAAACTTTCGAAGCAGGTGCAAAATATCTGCTAAATAAGAAGGATTACATTTCTGTAGATTACAATTACGACCGATTCCGTTACTATTACAGATACAACCAGGAGTATAAAGATTATCAGAAGGGTGATAAGTCGATCAATAACGATCAGCGAATGAACAACTTTCGCTTTAAATATGTGAATAGCCTTTCTGATAAAAATACATTAACCATTGGTGCCGATTATTTGCAAGAGGAAATGGTGTCGGAAGATCGATTGGTTGATGGAAAAGCGGATGCCAACACCTTTGCCTTGTATGCGCAGGAAGAAATTAAATTGTTGGAAAGACTGGAACTTGTTGCAGGTTCTCGTTTTGTAAAACACAAAGAGTTTGGTAGCGCTTTTACACCAAAAGTATCTTTGCTTTATAAGCTCGATCAGTTCAATTTCCGCGGAACTTACGGTTATGGTTTTAAAGCTCCTACGGTGAAGGAGTTGTACTACGCTTACGAAAAAAGAGGAACTCTATACTTGGGTAACACCGATCTTGATCCTCAGAAGTCACAATTCTCTTCTTTGGGAATTGAATTCCATAACGATTTCTTAACTGCAAGCATTACTGGTTATATTAATAATGTAGATGATTTGATAGCATATGAAAGTGTAGACCTTGAAGCTGGTGATGCAGAAGATGGAATTAAACGCAGAAAGAAGCATTACAATGTTGAGGAGTCGCGATCGCAAGGAATTGATTTCTTATTGAATGCAAGATTAGGCGCGGGCTTTACCCTTGGTGGCGGTTACAGCTATGTTGATGCCAAAGATTTAACAACGGATGAGCGCCTGGATGGTGTGGCACAACACTATGGAAATGTGCGTTTGGCTTACGATCGTTCATGGAAAAACTATTCATTCAATGCCAATATTGTTGGCCGTATTCAGGATGAAAAATCATATGACAATAACACCGACAATGCAAAAGCATATGATATCTGGAAACTAACCACCAACCACAGGTTTATGAACCTGGGATCTTTTATCATCGAAGCACAGTTGGGTATCGATAATATTTTCGATCAGGTAGATGACAGTCCGTATGGTTCGCATTACGGAACACTTAGCCCTGGTCGTACATTCTTTGCTGGTTTCACAATCAATTTTGCAAAATAATCGTGAAGCGAGTCAATAAATTTCTAATTCAAATCCACAATCTATCAGGTTCAATTATGAGCCTGATGTTTGTGGCTTGGTTCGTTTCGGGAATCGTACTCATATTCGACGGATTTCCGCATGCATCCCGTGAAGGGAGGTTCTTACATCTGGAGGAATTCAAGGAGGCGGATTTTGAAGTAATACAAGCTCCTCCAGCCAGTTTTAAAGGAAAAGTAAGTCTTGAGTTAAGCGAAGGCCGAGCCGTTTACCGAGTAAAAACCGGTAAAAAAGCTCAGAAAACCTACGATGCTGTAAGCTTGCAACCAATTGCTTCTTTTGGTGAAGATCATGCCAAACAACTGAGCTCTTCTTTCAATGGATATCCTGTAAAGAAAATTGAAAAGATTGATGAACTGGATGATTGGACCCCTTGGTCCTACTACAAGCCTTTGTTGCCATTTTACAAATGTAGCATGAGCGATCCGGCTCACAGCGTTTTATACATTTCAGAAAAAACAGGAGAAATTGTACAGGAAACCAATCGAAGGGCCAGGTGGAGTGCACGTTTCGGAGCAATTCCTCATTGGATCTATTTTAAAAAGCTCCGAATGGCCAAAGATACCTGGCGATTGGTGGTGATTATCCTGTCTTCTATTGGAATTTTAATGACCCTTACGGGGATTTATGCCGGAATAGTGCGCATTCGAAAACGCAAAAAAGAAAGCATTAGTCCGTACAAGAAGTTCTGGTACAAATGGCATCACCTTACGGGATTTTTCTTTGGACTATTCGTCTTCACCTTTATTTTGAGCGGGCTGATTTCCGTTGCTAACATCCCCGATTGGATGGTTGGTGTTAATTCCAAAGAGAAGAAGAAGATTTCATGGAATCAGAAGCTGGATCTGGCTGCTTTTGAAAATACAACACCAAAGGAAATATTTAAAGGCCTTAAAAACAAAACAGGCATTCGTAAAATTGAGTGGAAAACAGTATTCGGACAGCCTCAATTTAGAGTCTATTACCATGACTATCAGCAATCCGAAGTGTATTGTTTGAAGGGTGGGAATGTCGTTCCGCAAAAGAAATTTAGCCTGTCTGATATCGAAAATCAGGCGAAGGTAATTTGTAAAGATCTGCCATTTACGCTAAGTCATCAAGCAAATTACGATAACTATTACTCTGGTTCGGCCATGCATTATTTGCCATCTACGGCCTATAAAATAGAATTGTCAGATGCTGCTCAAACCTGGTTGTACATCGATCCTGCTAGCGGTGAGCGCATTAAAAAACTAACGAAAAACTCTCGGGTTCGACGATGGTTGTACCGCTTTCTGCACACTTTCGATATTCCAATTCTGAAAAAATATGATTGGATCAGAAAAACCATTTTACTCCTGCTGTCATTTGCAGGCCTGGCAGTGAGTATTACCGGCCTGGTTATTTCTGTAAAGTGGTTCAAGCGAAATTTTAAAAAATCAGTACCAAAAAAATACAAAACGATATGAAAAAGTACATCATGAGTTTGCTAATGCTCTTGTCATTCATGTTTATCCAAATTGATATGGTATTTGCACACAAGAAACAAGAAGATAAAAAAGGGATATTACTGGTTACTTTTGGGAGCAGTTATCCTGAAACCAGGCTAGCCTTTGAGAATATTGATAAAATCGTAAAAGCTGAATTTCCAGAGGTAGAGATCCGATGGGCCTACACTTCGAAGATGATTCGAAAAATTATTCGCAAGCGTGGTGGGCAAGTTGATTCTCCGGCCGAAGCCTTGGCAAAAATGGGAGAAGATGGTTTCACACATGTAGCCGTTCAGTCTTTGCACATTATTCCGGGTGAAGAATACGATAACCTTAAAATTACAGTAGATGCATTCGATGGAATGCCTAAAGGAATTAAGGTAGCAAAATTGGGTACACCACTTTTGTTTTTAGATCGTGATCACACTCAATTGGCAAAAATTCTTCATCAACAATTTCAAAATCATATTGGTTCGAAAACTGCAGTTCTCTTTATGGGACACGGTAGTCATCACCAATCGAACATTTACTATCCAGGATTTGAATACTATTTAAAACAACATTCAGATCAGTATTTTATGGGAACGGTTGAAGGATTTCCTCTTTTGGATGCAATTATTCCTCAGTTAAAAAAGAAGGGAATCCGAAAAGTGGTGTTAACACCATTTATGTCGGTTGCTGGCGATCATGCCAGAAATGATATGGCAGGAAATGAAGAGGATAGCTGGAAATCGCAACTTGAAAAAGAAGGTTTTACAACAGAAATTGTAATGACAGGATTGGCTGAATATGATGATGCAGTTAAAATTTGGGTGGAGCATCTAAATGAGGTTTATCATGAGATTCAAAAGTAACTTTTGCCTAAAGGCGATATTCGCATTCTTCCTGATTTGGAGTTCAGTGGCTGCTTGTGCCCAGGAAATTGAGGGATTTCAATTTGTGGGTTCACGCCAGTATGCATATAACTCCAAAGGAGAGAGAATCGAGAAACGTACTTTTAACGCAAAAGGCAGCTTGTTGAGTTTTGTTCACTATAAGTACGATGAAAATGGGAACAAAATTGAAAGTCTGAAATACCAAAGCGATTCGATTATTCAAAAGCGATACGTCTACTTTTACAATTTGGAAAATCAGAAGGTAAAAAGTATCAAATGTGATTACATAAAGGGGAAGGAAAGCAGTAAAGTTTACCTGCATAACAGCAGAGGTGAAATTTCCAGAACCAATTATTATAGTGGAGGTAGATTGCTACAATACACCGAACTATTATATTCTGATAAAGGTGAGCTTGATTCTCGTAAAAATTTCAATAAAGATGGAGAATTAACAAGTGAAAATCACTTTGAATATAAGTATCAAAATCATAGAATAATTGAGAAGAAAAAATTCTCGGGAGCTGATAATTTGTTATCAACCACCACATATTTATTCGATAAAAAAGGCAGGAAAGTTAGCTATTCGAATAGCTATGTTTCTTCTAAACGAAGCAATAAAAAGAGGTTCTATCAATACAATGCCAAAGGACAATGTGTTGGTTCCAAAGTATATGAATTCATAAGCACAAAACAATGAAAAGAAATCTGTTTTTTCTGATTGTAAATGTATTGTTGATTTGTTCTGCTTGTAACGACAAATCATCTAAAGTTTCGAAGGATAAAGAGCAGCTTGCAGGTACAATGTTAGCATTAAAACATGCCAAAGAGTTCAGCGTCGAAAAATTAGATGGCAGCTCCATCTTAAAAATTTATCGAAAAGGAGAGGAAGGAGCTTTTGATTCTTTCAAACTGGTTCAAAATGATTCGGAGAAATCTGCCAGCACTATTCCAATTCCTTGCAAGAGAATTGTGTGCTTGTCGAGTACGCAGCTATGTTACTTCTTCGAGTTGAACGATATTGATGACATTGTTGCTATTAACAGCAGTCGCTATTTAAGACATGAAGGCATGAAAAAATTACTTGAGTCGGGTAAAGTAAAACGAATTGGCAAGGAAGGTAATTTTAATTTGGAAATGCTTGTGGCCCTCGATCCCGATGTAATCTTTGTTTCCCCATTTAAAGTGGGAGGATTCGATGCCATTAGAAACCTTGGAATTCCATTGGTGCCTATGGCTGCCTACAATGAAGAAACGCCGCTGGGAAGAGCAGAATGGATTAAAATGCTGGCTCTTTTTGTAGGACAGGAAACAAAAGCCGACTCTATTTTTAATGCCATCGAATCGAGATATCAGAATTTAAAATCACTTGCAGCCAATGTAAAACATCGTCCAACAGTTTTTTCTGGTAAAATGCGATCGGGAAGTTGGTATGTTCCTGGCGGGAATAGCTTTTATGCCCACTATTTTCGTGATGCCGGAGCTGATTATATCATTAAAGATAACAAAACCGGAGCCTATCCGGTCGATTTTGAAAGCATCTACAGCAAAGCATCTCATTGCGATTTCTGGAGAATTATTCACCCGGAAAAATTGGGTGTCAGTCTGAAAGATTTGGCAGAACAAGATCCTCGATACACAGATTTTAAGGCATTCCAAAATCAAAATGTAATTCTTTGTAATATCAGGGAAAAACCCTATTACGAACAAGCAGGAATGAAACCAGATGTATTGCTTGCTGACTACTTACACTTCTTTCATCCGGAATTATTACCCGAACACGAACCCTATTTTTATAACAAGCTGAAATGATTCATAAACTAGGTAGGATATCGATTGTAATGACGCTGGCAACTTTGTTGCTGGCATTTCTTGTTTTATTGAACCTGGTTTTGGGATCCATACATATTCCAATATCCGAAATCAAAGCCATCTTGTTTACGGGCGATGAAGCAAATCGAATTTTCGAAAATATCATCTTAAAAACCAGGCTGCCACAAACCATAGTTGCCTTAGGTGCGGGAATGGCTCTGGGCGTATCAGGTTTGTTAATGCAGACCCTATTTCGAAACCCTCTGGCCGGACCATCGGTCTTAGGTATTTCTTCAGGTTCAAGCCTGGGAGTTGCCTTTGTAATGCTTTTTACCGGGAATATATTAGGATTTACTTTCACCAGTTTAGGAGGCTGGGGCGATTTTGCTGTTGTCTTTTCATCCTTAATTGGTGCCGGTCTGGTATTGGCATTAATTCTATTTATCTCTCACAAAATAGGAGGAACCTTAAGTGTACTGATAATTGGGGTAATGATTGGCTATTTGAGTAGTTCATTGGTTAGTTTATTGAAATTCTACAGCCCTGAAGAAGATGTGCACAACTATGTAATCTGGGGATTGGGAAGTTTCAGTCGCCTCACTTCAGATCGGGCTTTGATGTTTTGCCTCATAACGGTGATTCCATCGCTATTGGCTACCTTTTTAAGCAAGCCATTAAACCTATTGGCATTAGGAGATCGATATGCTGCCAACCTTGGATTGAATATCAAGCGAGCACGTTTTTTCATCATCGCTTTTGCGGGATTTTTAACAGCCATTGTCACCTCATTTTGCGGCCCAATCATTTTTATTGGGGTTGCAGTACCTCACCTGGCTAAACTGTTATCGAAAACATCCAATCATTTTTACCTGATATTGAATGCTGCCTTGCTGGGTGCAGCTACCGCTTTGCTGTGTAACCTGATTGCCCGGATGCCTGGAATGGAACAGGAAATGCCAATAAACTCGGTAACCGCCTTTATTGGTGCACCGGTGGTAATTTGGGTAATCTGGAAACGAAGAAAAGAAAATAGACTCGAATAAAATTAGCAGGCATGGAAATCTTACAAATCAACAAATTAAGTATTGGTTACGGCAAGGGAAAGCGAGCTAAAATTGTTCATGAAAAGCTCGATGCCAAAATGTATGCAGGCGAACTGGTTTGCCTGTTGGGCGAAAATGGAACGGGCAAAAGTACACTCATCAGAACCATTTGCGGATTTCAACCTGCATTGGATGGAGAGGCCAGCATGTTGGGAAAGAATCTTTTGCAACAATCGGAAAAAGATTTGGCCAAAATGGCCGCTGTAGTCCTCACCGATCGTGTAATTGTTCCAAATGCAACGGTTGAAGAACTGGTCGGATTAGGCCGTAGTCCATACACAGGAACATTTGGAATTTTGAACGATGAAGACAAGCAGATTGTGCATACATCCATTGAAAAATGTGGGATTTTGCACAAGAAGAAAGAGCGATTGGCAAACCTGAGCGATGGAGAAAAGCAGAAAGCATTTATCGCTAAAGCGCTGGCTCAGGATACCAAAATCATTATTCTCGATGAACCAACAGCTTTTCTTGACATGCCTGCACGTGTAGAAATTATGCAGTTGCTCCGACAAATTGCCAGTCAATCGGGCAAATCGGTATTAATGTCGACCCACGATTTAGACCTGGCTTTGCAAATGGCAGATAAACTCTGGTTGTTATCGGCCCAAAAAGCTTTACTCACCGGAACTCCTGAAGATTTGTTGCTGAAAAATGAATTTCAGAGTATTTTCCAAAACAGGGGAATTGAATTTGATAATAAAACCGGGCTTTTCAGAGTGGGTTACGATTACAATATGGAAATCCCTGTAAAGGGTCATGGCTTTGAATATGTATTGCTTCGAAGGGCATTTGCCAGAAATGGAATTAAAACCATTCGAAAAAAGGATGAGGACTCGCAATGGTTGGAAGTGTGCAGGAACGGAAAGTTAAGTTTCAAATATTTCCAAAATGGAGAATGCATTGGTCAGGAGGAAAGCATAGAAGATGTGCTGGCATTAACGCTAAAATTATAAAGGAATGAAGGTTGCAGCGGTCGGTTCAAAAAGCATAATAGGCGATTTCAATCAAAATTTATCCATTACAATGAGTTGGATAAAAAAGTTGAATGCCCAAGGAGTGGATTTTATTTTGTTTCCAGAGCTGAATTTGACTGGATTTACCAGAAATGTTGACGTTTTAGAGACTGCTTGCAAAGAAAGAGCCTGGCTTTTTAAGAAATTACTTGACCTATCGTCTGTTGTAAATTCTGCTTTTGCCATTGGATTTCCTGAGTGGGAAGAAGATAAAATTTTTATTACCCACTTTGTATTTGAAGGGGGAACATTGCTTGGGAAACATCGGAAAACTCACCTGTCATCCAATGAAAAAGAGGTGTTTTCGGAGGGAGACAAAATTAGTGTTTTTCAGGTGAAAGGAATGATACTAGGCATTCAGCTTTGCTACGAAACGCACTTCCCCGAATTGAGTTATATCCAGCAAAGAAAAGGAGCCGATGTATTGGCAATGGCATTTGCATCGCCAAGGGAAAGTTCAGCTGCAAAAATCAATAGATTAAAAAGGTATATACCTGCCCGAGCTTATGACAACAGCTGTTTTATAATGCTTTGCAACCAGGAAACTATAAATGAAAACGGCACTCTGTTTCCAGGATTGAGCTTTGTTCTCGATCCAAAAGGAGAATTGCTGTGTGAATCGCTCTCTGCTGATGTTTGTTCAATTGCAGAATTGGATTTTCATCAGATTCAAAAGATTAAAAAATCGAAAATGGCAGATTTTAATCAAGCCAAAAGAACCGAATGGTTAATGAAATATTATGGATAAAAAAACAACAAATGCCTTCTTAATTGCAGCGCCTAAAAGTAATTCGGGCAAAACCATGATTACCCTTGGCTTAATGCAAACTTTCGTTGATAGAGGGTTTAAGGTTCAGCCATTTAAATGTGGTCCGGATTATATCGATCCGATGCACCATACAAAAATTGCAGGTCAGCCATCCTATAACCTGGATTTGTGGATGGCAAATGAAGCCCATGTGCAAGGAATATTTGAACGAGAAGCTTCCAAAGCCAATGTTTCGGTGGCAGAAGGAGTAATGGGCTTGTTTGATGGCGCCCAAAAAGACCAGGGCAGTTCTGCTGCATTGGCCAGAATGCTTAATCTACCTGTTATCCTCGTGGTTGATGCTTCCAGCACAGCTTATTCTGTTGCTCCATTGTTGTATGGGTTTAAGCATTTCGATTCACGAATTAATTTGGCCGGAGTCATTTTTAACAAGGTGGCCGGTGAATCGCATTTTCAGTTTCTGAAAGAAGCTGCCATTGACGCGGGAGTTCCCACTTTAGGATACATGCCAAGAGATCAAAGACTGGCAATAGAATCGAGACACCTGGGTTTACACCTTCCTGGCGAAAATCAGAATCGCGAAATTGTAAATATTGCTGCTGGTTTGCTCGAGAAACATGTAGATATAGATCTGCTTTTGCAGATCACAAACAAGGAAATTTCAGAATCAGAAGTTCAATCTAAGACCGAGCAAAAGCATTTGAAAATTGCCCTGGCAAACGATGAGGCTTTTAATTTCTCATACCAGGCCAACAGGGACGTACTGGCTGAATTGGGAGAAGTAACAGAATTTAGCCCATTGAGCGATACAGATTTACCTGCTGCCGATTTGCTTTGGTTGCCTGGTGGATATCCCGAACTATTTGCAGAAAAATTGGCTGAAAATGTAAGGATGAAACAAGCTATTGCTGATTATATCGAAGCAGGTAAGGCCGTAGTTGCAGAGTGTGGAGGAATGATGTACCTGGGGAAAAATATCATTACCAAAGCAGGTGAAATTTATAAAATGACTGGTGTTTTTGATTTCGATACTTCATTTGAAAATATGAAACTCCATTTGGGATATCGCGAACTGGTAGGCGATGAAACCAATATTAAGGGACATGAGTTCCATTATTCCAATTTAATTGGTGAAGAAGAAGCCAGTACAGCATACCAGGCAAAAACCGCCAGAGGGAAAGATATCGAAATGCCAGTGTATAGAAAAAAGAATTGCTGGGCTTCCTATATGCATCTATACCTGGGAGAGCAGAATAAAATGTGTGCATTTTTAAAAGAACTAAACTTATGAGTACGGGAAAATTAATAGGTGTAGGATTGGGGCCGGGTGATCCTGAACTAATAACCCTAAAAGGATTAAAAGCGCTACAGGATGTAGACCTGATCTTTTATCCGGCATCGGAGGTACAAAAATCAAAAACAACTTCATTTTCATTGCAGATTTTGGAGCAATTAAATGTGGATACCAACTGTTTGCCTTTGTGTATTCCAATGACAGGAAAAAACAGGGATGAACATTATCAGAAGGCATTCGAAAAGATACACTCAGAACTGCAGAAAGGAAAAGATGTTGCTGTAGTTTCGGAAGGGGATGCTCTTTTCTATAGCACTTTTGGTTATTTGTTGAAATTGGCCCAGGAAGCAGATTTAGATTGTGATGTTATCCCAGGAATTCCGGCATTTATTGCCAGCGGGGCCGAAGGCGAACGCCCGGTTACCGAAGGCAATCAGGCTCTAAAAGTAATTGCCCGACCTAAAGATTTTAAAGAAATAGAAGAAGCCTTGAATCAAAAGCAAACACTTGTAGTAATGAAGATGAGTGTTTTAGACGGATGGAGCGATTTTTTACAACAGCAGAACAGATCATTTTTTTACATCGAACGCGTAGGAACAGCTCAACAGTATTCCACATCTGATGTGAAGGATTTACAAATGCGCACAATACCTTACTTTTCATTAATTATCATTTATGGCTAAGAAAATATACAGCATAGGAATAGGACCAGGGAATGAAAAATTTCTAACTCCACAAGCTTTACAAGCTATCCAGGAATCAGAAGTTATTGTTGGTTACAGCTTTTATTTCGAACACATTAAGCAATTGTCGGGAGGAAAAGAGCTGATTGATACCGGTATGAAAAAGGAAAGAGAAAGAGCAGCAAAGGCTTTTGAATTGGCCGAGGCAGGAAATACTGTTGCGGTAATAAGCAGTGGCGATTCAGGTGTTTATGGAATGGCTCCGCTACTTTGGGAAATGAAAGCAGAGAAGGTTTCTGAAGTTGACTTAGAAGTGATTCCTGGAATTTCAGCCATGTTTGCAGCTGCATCGAAATTGGGTGCTCCCCTGGGTCACGATTTTTGCTCCATTTCCATGTCTGATTTGTTGACACCATGGGAAAAAATCGAAAAAAGAATTGTTGCTGCGGCTGAGGCCGATTTTGTGACTACAGTATACAATCCTTTAAGCAAGGGAAGATTTTGGCAGTTGATGAGATTGAGAGAATTATTTCTTGAAGTGCGTTCGCCGGAAACTCCTGTAGGTATTGCCAGAAATGTTGGAAGAGAAGATGAGAGCATAGAGGTGATTACACTAGCCGAACTGGATACTAGCAAGGCCGATATGTTTACTGTAATTGTAATCGGTAACAGCCAAACTTTCAGAAACCAAGGGAAAATGATTACGCCAAGAGGTTATTATGCCAATAAAAATGAGAGTAATGACAAGTTGGGCCGAAAAATCATGAATGAAAGTTTCCAAACCATTTTGGAGAATATTGATATTTCGGATAAATCATTGGCCCATATTTGGGTGGCTTTGCACTGCATCCATACTACGGCAGATTTTAAACTGAACGAATCGGTAGAGCTGACTAATGGTGTGGTAGAGCAACTTCACGAGAAATTTTATTCAGGAAAACCACCTGTAATTGTTACTGATGTATCGATGGTAACCAGGGGAATTCGAAGAGCCACCGCCAATAAATTGGGGCTTCAGATTAAGTGTTATCTCGATGATGAGCGCGTTGCCGCTATGGCTTCAGAAAAGAACATTACACGAACACAGGCAGGAATTCGATTGGCAGTGGAAGAACATCCTGATGCGATTTTTGCATTTGGAAACGCTCCAACTGCATTAATTGAGTTGATCAAACTTGTTCGCAATGGAAAAGCCAATCCGGCCGGAGTAATTGCTGCACCTGTTGGTTTTGTGAATGTGAAGGAAAGCAAGTGGCAGTTGAAATATGGTTGTCCCGATGTGCCGGCAGTTTTCGTAAACGGAAGAAAGGGTGGAAGCAATGTTGCAGCTACCATTATCAATGCAATTTTAAGCTGGAAGGAAGCAGAAGAAATGCATCCGGGTGAAGGGTTGTAAATTACCAAATGGTTCTCGCTGATTTACGCAGATTGTCATCGCAGATTTGCGCAAAAATAAATAGAAATGTCCGCGAGAATCAGCGAAAGATATCAGCGAATATCTGCGAGAAATTGATATTAAGAATTAGCTATTAAGGAGTGTAATATATCTTCTAATATTCGAGGAGTTTCCATAAAATCTTTCACGCTGATTTACGCAGATTGTCATCGCAGATTTGCGCAAAATTAATTAGAAATATCAGCTAGAAATTAATATTAATTATTTAATGTTAAATTAGAAGGTTAAAATTAATTGATAATTAGCTATGAAGGAGAATGATATTTCGTATGATATTCGTGGGGCAGCATTTAAAATTTACAATGAACTAGGACCTGGTTTACTTGAAAGTGTGTATGAAAAAGCATTGGCTTATGAACTGAAAGAAATGGGATATTGCGTACAATGTCAGCAAGCTATTCCAATGAATTATAGGCATATAAAATTTGATATTGGATTTCGATTGGACATTATCGTTAATGATAAGGTTATTATTGAAATTAAATCGGTGGAAAATTTGGCTGATGTTCATTATAAGCAATTATTGACCTATCTCAAATTAACAGATAAGAGATTAGGGATATTGATAAACTTTAATGCTTCAAACCTGAGTGCCAATATAAAACGAATCGTAAATAAGCTTTAAATCAAGCGGATTAATAAAATTAAGGATAATAACCTTTAAAAATTGTTCACGCTGATTTACGCAGATTGTCATCGCAGATTTGTGCAAAAATTATAGAAATATTCGCGAGAATCAGCGAAAGATATCCGCGATTATCTGCGAGAAATTAATGTTAATAATTCGCTATGCAGGAGAAAGGTATAACAGTGATGTTTGGAGAGTATCTATAAAATTGTTCACGCTGATTTACGCAGATTGTCATCGCAGATATAAGCAGAGAGAAAAAGTTTTACAGGAATTAAAATCTTATGAAAATAAGGATTATAGGAATATCAGATTTAAAACCTGATTTTAAGAGCAAAGAACTTGCCCTGATTCAGGCAGGAAAGTATTTTGCAGGAGGAAATCGTCATCGGGAGTTGGTAAGTGAATTTTTACCGAAAGAATCTCATTGGCATGATATTGTAGTGCCATTATCAGGTCTTTACGATGCAATTCAGCAGTCCAAAAGCGATTGGATTGTGTTTGCCTCCGGTGATCCATTGTTCTATGGCATAGGAATCACTTTACAAAGGGAATTCCCTGGTGCTGAAATTGAGATTCTTCCCGATTTTAATTCTCTACAGCTTTTGGCGCATCGTTTCAAATTGCCTTACGGAGAATTTCAGACTGTTACGCTTACGGGTAGGTCTTTTGATCGATTCGACCAGGCATTGATCAGTGGAACGGAAAGAATGGGCATTCTTACCGATCGAAAAAATACGCCCAAAAGCATAGCCGAGCGAATGTTACAATATGGCTATTCGAACTATAAAATGTACTATGGCGAGTGTCTTGGAGGCGAAAGGGAAAAAACCTGCGAGTTGAGTCTGGAGGATGCTGTACTTTTCGATTTTAATCATCCAAACTGTTTTTATTTGGAAAAAATCGATGATGCAATTCCAAAAAAAGGCATTCCCGAGTGCGATTTTGAACCTCTGAATGGCAGACCAAAAATGATAACCAAAATGCCCATTCGCTTGGCTACGCTCTCGCTGATGGAATTGCAATCGAAAAAAGTATTTTGGGATGTTGGCGCCTGTACTGGCAGTGTTTCTATCGAAGCACGACTGAATCACCCACACCTTAAGGTAAAATCATTCGAAATTCGTGATGAATCAAAAGGGATTATAGAACGCAATTCAAAAAAATTCCAAGCGCCGGGTATTGATATTTTTATTGGTGATTATTTGCAAGCTGATAAAACGGAGATCGAAAAACCAGATGCTGTTTTTCTGGGAGGATACGGAGGAAAAATGGATGAGGTGTTAGATGATATTCACCAGCAATTATTGAATGGAGGCATTATCGCTTTTAATTCGGTAAGTGAAAAAAGTAAAAATGGTTTTACCAATTGGTGTATCAGAAATCATTATAAAAAAACACAGGAAATGCTTGTAAGCGTTGACGAATTTAACCCCATTACCATACTTGTTGCCCAAAAAGGAGAAAGAAAGTAGATCATTAGACAAAACTGAATCATATATCATGTCAAAAATAATAATAACTCATTCCGATAAAGGCGAAAATTTAGCCAATAGCATTATCAATAACGGATTTAATGCGAGCATTGTACGCTCTCCCAAGAACTACGAGGAGCTATGGAACAAATACGAAGCTTTGATTTTTATTGGAGCTCTTGGCATTTGTGTTCGCGAAATTGCAGCATTTTTAGAGAGCAAGAAAAGCGATCCGGCAGTCATTAATATCGATGCAAATGGACAATTTGTTCAGCCCGTAGTTTCGGGACATTTGGGTGGTGCAAATCAATTGTCGGAAGATCTTGCCCGTTTATTAGGTGCCACTCCTGTTGTTACAACGGTGAGCGATACATCAGGCTTATGGGCTTTGGATTTATTGCCGCAGCAGCACAATTGGACACTAGAGTGTGAAGGCCAATTAACCCAATTAATGGCCGCTTTTGTAAACAAGAAGAAAACAGCTTTACTTTTAGAGGTAAGAGACAAAGGAAGCCTTTTTTTGGAAACAGAAAAGCCCGATCATGTAGATGTGTTTTTCAATGCCGACGAGATTCATGCAGAACATTACCAGCTTATTTTGGCCGTAACTCCTTTTGTTCATGATTTTGGAAAAAAGGCGATTTACTATCGTCCAAAAGTCTTGCAATTGGGTGTAGGCTGTCAGAGAAACCTTCCGTTTGAAAGTTTTGAGAAAGAGTTGGTTTCACAATTAAGATCGAAGCAAATTTCGCCTTTGGCTGTAGCTGCAATTGGTACGGTTAATTTAAAGTCAGATGAAACTGCGCTGATTGAACTGGCTAAGAAATGGAACATTCCTTTGAAAGCATTAGCTGATGATATTTTAGCGGATTATGATATTCCAAACCCATCGGAAAAAGTAAGTGAGGTTACAGGGAGCTATAGCGTATCGGAAGCGGCAGCCATGCACCTTTCAGGCAACTCTTTATTGGTAGAGAAAAGCAAAGCAAAAGCTGGTGGTAAGTACTTTACATTTGCCCTGGCCATGGATAAAAAGAGTGAAAGAAAAGGTTTTGTAGAGTTTGTTGGTGCTGGTCCTGGCGATCCTGAACTGGTTTCGGTACGAGGCAAAAGAATGTTGCAAACTGCCGACATGATTTTGTACGCAGGTAGCTTGGT
Source organism: Marinifilum caeruleilacunae (assembly GCF_013141825.1). Classification (GTDB taxonomy): domain Bacteria; phylum Bacteroidota; class Bacteroidia; order Bacteroidales; family Marinifilaceae; genus Marinifilum; species Marinifilum caeruleilacunae. The sequence continues at coordinate 13,397 of NZ_RZNH01000028.1, read as the reverse complement.
TCCTAAGGAATTGACGAATTATGCCAAGGCAGGTTGTGTGGTAAAAAGTTCGGCAGGTATGGATCTGATTACACAAATTGAAAGCATGAAACCATTCTACGATCGAGGATTGTTTGTGGTGCGTTTGCATACGGGTGATCCTTGTATTTATGGTGCCATTCAGGAACAAATGGCCATTATGGATCAATTGAAGTGGAACTATCATATTACACCTGGGATTTCATCCTTTCAGGCGGCGGCAGCTGCACTGGAATCCCAATTTACCATTCCTGAAGAGGTACAGACCATTATCCTTACACGCGGCGAAGGAAGAACACCAATGCCAGATCGTGAGCAGCTGAATCAACTGGCCAGATCGCAAAGCACCATGTGCATTTATCTGAGCGCTTCTATTGCAGAAAAGGTTCAGGCTCAGCTTTCAGAGCATTATCCGCCGGAAACGCCTGTAGCGGTTTGTTACAAGCTCACCTGGAAGGATGAGAAAATTTACCGATGTACACTTGAAAGCCTGGCAAAAACTGTGGAAGAGAATAATTTGAAGATGACCACAATGATTGTGGTTGGGAAGGCGATTGACAATCGTTCAGGATTTTCAAAATTATATGACAGGGAATTTACCCATGCTTTTCGTGAGGGAAAATAAAAGGTGAAAAAATGCTTTCTCGCAGATTAACGCAGAAATTTTATTGATCTGCGTTTAAAAGGTTTATAAGATCAGCGAGAAGTCAAATCATGTAAATCAGAAATATCAGCAAGAACGAATTTTATAGATTTATGATCCTGATTTTTGGAGGAACGACAGAAGGGAAGAAGATTGCTGAGCTATTTGATATTATAGGTCAGCAATATATTTATTCAACAAGAAGCGATTCGCACAAACAAATTAAGGGCGAACGGATTTTTGGAGATATGAAGCTTGATAAAATGCAGGAATTTTGCCAGCAGAATCGTATTCGCCTGATTGTTGATGCAGCGCATCCTTTTGCCGTTCAACTTCATGAGAATATCGCTCGCACAGCTCAAAAGCTGGGAATTGTAAGCATCAGATACGAACGTAAATTCCCAGCCAGAACATCCTCTCAAAAACTTCGATATTTCGATTCTTACCAGGATATGATTTCCGAACTTCTCAATCAGGAATTTAAAACTATATTGGCTCTTACAGGTGTGCAGACCATAACAAAGCTGAAAGTGTTAGGTGAGCATAGAAATTGTTTCTTCAGAATTTTAGATACTGATCTTAGCCGGGAAAAGGCAAAAGAAACCGGAATAGACAAGAGGTTTGTTATACCAATGGATCCCAAGGCAGGTGCAAAAGAATTGGCCATTTTGAGCAAGAGGTTAAAGGCTGATATTTTGCTTTCAAAAGAGAGTGGAGAATCAGGATTGTTTGAGGCGAAAGTGAAAGTTGCTGAGCTACAGAATATCCCTTTATGGGTGGTGAAACGCCCTGATTTGCCTTCCTACGATTATGTGGTGGATGACCCAAAGGATTTCCTGCAACAATTTTACAAAATAAAGAAAACACATTTACAGGTAGAAGGGAAATTAAGAAGCGGATTTACAACAGGAACATGTCTGACTGCAGCAACAAAAGCTTGCTTTATTGCCTTAATCGAACAACAATTTCCAAAATGGGTGGAAGTTGAATTGCCAGCTGGAGAAAAAGCCCAATATGTTATTTTTCCTGAAAATTTAACTGCAGCCTCGGCTTCTTGTGTTGTCATTAAGGATTCAGGTGATGATCCTGATGTTACGCATGCAAAGGAAATTGGCTGTGAACTGAGTTTCTCTGACAGAGAAGGTGTTCACTTCCTAAGAGGAAAGGGATTAGGGGTAGTTAGCTTGCCCGGCTTGCAGGTATCTGTTGGTGAACCAGCCATTAATCCGGTTCCCCGGAAAATGGTTTCGACTGTTTTGGAGCGCTTATCGGAAGAATATGAAACAGACCTGGCTTTTGATGTGAAAGCCTTTATCCCGGAAGGAGAAGAGCTGGCAAAGCAAACCTTTAACCCCAGGATTGGTGTGGAAGGAGGAATTTCCATTATCGGGACAACCGGCATTGTTAAACCCTTGTCGAATGAGGCTTTTTTGGCCAGTATTGCCCAGCAGGTGAAAGTCGCCAAAGGAAATAATTGCTCCGAAATTGTATTAACATCCGGCAAACGAAGTGAGAATCGTTTAAAAAAGGATTTTCCTAATTTGCCACAGGTAGCATTTATTCATTTTGGCAATTTAGTGGGTGATACCATCAAGCTGGCTGTAGCAGAAGGCATCGAAAAAGTAAATGTGGCCATCATGTTTGGCAAATCGGTGAAACTGGCCGAAGGACATTTGGATACCCACAGTAAAAATGTGGTTTTTAATGGTGATTTTGTTGCCAATCTGGCAAAGGAAACAGGATATTCCGAGGAGGTTCAAAGGAAGATCAGGAAGCTGAAACTGGCCAATGCCATTCTGGATATCATTCCTTTTTCGCAAAATGAAGCTTTCTACCATTTGGTGGCTCAGAAATGTTACAAGACTTGTAAGCAACTTTTGCACGAGTCGGGTTCGCTGCAATTGTTTCTTTTGCTTGGAGATGAGGGAATGATTATCAAAGAATAATTTTGACAGATTTACAGAAAATTAAAGATTAGTTTGCGTGTGATTGCCTGCCATATTTTACATTGTTGTAATTTTAGAAAAAAATATTTTCCAATGTACAGGCTTCAAATTTTATTCATACTGCTTCTGCTAAATGTCAATTTATCAGCCCAAAAGGCAGAAATCCTCTATTTTACTGATGCTCACAGAATTTTCCCTGTTGAAGATGTGGAGGGAGGAAGAGGTGGTGTAGCCCGATTGAAAAGCCTGGTGGACCATACAAAATCGGAAAACCCAAACACATTAGTGATTCATGGTGGCGATTTGTGTGGTGGAGTGTTATTTGGAGGAATGTACAAAGGTTTCCCGATGATTGAGGCTTTCAACGAAATTCCTGTTGATATCAGCAATTTTGGTCAGCACGAATTCGATTTTGGAGTAGATCATACCCTTGAATTGCTAAGTAAATCGAAATTTCAATGGATGAGCACCAACCTGAAAAACCGCGATGGTGGATCCTTTGCTTTAGTGCCAAGATATCTGATAAAGACAATGGGTGGCGTACGAATTGCTTTTATTGCCTTAACCGATGCCATGAATTCCACCATGAAAACAAATCGGGTAATACAGGAAGATTTATTGATTGCCATTGCTGAGGTAATGGAAGATGTAAAAGAATATGATTTTTTGGTTGCTCTTACCCAAACCGATTTACATACCAACCGAAAAATTTTGGAACAGTTTCCTGATATTGATCTGATACTTACCGAGGAACAATATGAGTATGAAAGTAATGTTTTTTATAAAGGGAAAAGACCCATTGTAGCTACTGCTGGAAATATGAGCTCTGTAGGCAGAATCAGTTTGGAAAAGAGCGGAAGAATTGGGATAGAGATTGTGCCACTCGACAGTACAATTCAGTCTGAGAAATACCTTCGCGATATGGAAATCTACTACAAGAAGGATATGGACTTGAAATTATCGGAGAAGATTTGTGATTTGGAAGTTCCTCTCGATTTTAAAAGTGGAATTGCAGGTGAAAGTCTGGCAGGGAATGTAATTAGTGATGCTTTTAGATGGTATCATGAATCGGATATTGGCCTGATTAACGGTGGTGGAATAAGAGCAGATGTTCCGGCAGGGAATTTTACCTTGAAATCGGCTCGTTCGCTTTTGCCATTTGGAAATAAAATTTGCCAAATCCTGATCAAGGGGAATGAGCTTAAAGCACTACTAAAAAAGAATGCTCCGAATACCAAAGGACAATTGTTACATGTGTCGGGTTTAAGCTATGAATATCACGAAAGTAAAGATTCAATTTACATTAACTGGAAGGGTAAAGAACTACAGGATGATGATTTGCTAAGTGTATCGATAAACAATTATTTTTTGAACAAGTTGGATGTCGATTTTCAATTGTTGGTTGACGAAGAAGATGCGCTTGCCATTGAAGATTTTGAGGTTTTACGTTTGTATGGAGAAGAAAAAAAGTCCTTGCATCCGAAGATACAAGGACGATTTAAAATTGTAAGAGAGTAGTATTTATTGAATGCTAAATGAATTAAAGGCTAAGGCTTAGGGTTAGATGAAAATTTCTGCCCGGTGCATAGATTGCATTATTACTTCCTTTAACCGATCGACTTAGGTGTTCATAGTAAGCTTCATCGAAAAGGTTTCGAATGCCTCCGATGATTTGAAAGTAATCGGTTAGCTGGTATTTTGCTTTGAAATCAAAAACAGTAAAATCAGGTGTTTCTGTTTCTCCATAGTTTTCTGCAATTCTATTTTGTTTGGCTGAATAGCGAAGGCTTAGTTCAGGAGTAAATTTTTGTTTGCATAAATGAGCACCCAATTTGTACCTGATATCCAATGGCGGAATTTCAGGCAATGCCTGCTTAATTTCCAAATTTTTACCATAAGTGTAAGCCAAATTTAAGCCATGATACATGTGGCTGGATATGACCTGGTTGAATTGAATTTCGAAACCTCGCATGACGGCTTTATCAATATTCACAAACTGTTTTACTCCTGGGGCTGTTGCCATTAAAGGAGAAATATCTGATCTGATTTCCGAACTGATGTAATCTCTAAGCCATGAATGGAAGAGGTTGAAATCAACAGAAAAATGCTCCGTTTTCCAGTTTACATTAACATCAATCTGATAATTCAATTCGGGTTTCAATTCTGTGTTTCCGATTCTTTCATACGGATCAACATCAACAGGAATGTGATTGATAAATCTTTCAGTAAGACTTCCGCTTCTTTCAGCTCTTCCAAACCAAATGCCTGCTCGCAATGTTTCCGATAAATCTTTGTTGGCTCCAATACTAAAGGAGAAATTGATTTCATCTGATGGATCATTTGGATTGGCATTTGAAAAATTAGCTGCTTTGTCTCTGCTTTTTGCCGAATTATTCTCGATTCTGGTAGATGCTATAAAATAGGTTTCATTGATCGAAAAATGATATTCTCCAAAAAGGCCAAGCTTTTCAATTTTACTGTCTTGCCAAATGTTGTCGTACATGGTGTTGCCCGCCATTGGTCCCATCAACATTTCCCTGGAACGCTCTCCTTCGGCTTGCTCCGATTTGTAATCAATTCCTGCAAACAATGAACTTTCTTTAAACTGGAACGCAGCCTCCGTTCGAAATGCATAATTTTTGGTTTCGGCTTCGGTAATGGCATTTACTTTTCTGGGATTTAAATTTTTAGTCAGATTATCCATTACATGGTCGACAAATGAAGCGTTAGCAGCAGTTGAAATAGAAGCCAGGGGAGAATTTTTAAAAGTAATTTTATGACCAAGGCTGATTAATTTGGTGTCATCTTCGCGAAGATCCATGTTCAAGGCAGGGAAATCAATATCCTCGGCAAAATTGCTGTTGGCTGAGAACTGTAAATTCTGAGAATCGGAGAGTTTGAAATTGGCTGCGAATCCAATATTTCTCCTGTTAAAGCCTGCAGCTACCTTTTCTCCATTGCCATCTTCGTAATCAGAACCTTCGCTGTAAGCACCAAAAATTCCAAACTTGTAGAACTTGCCTTTTGCACCAGCCAAAGCTTCAGTTCTGAAAATCTCACCATTGCTTTCATAACTGCCTGTAGCACGTCCAAAAGCAGTGGTTCGATCGGTATAATCAATAGGGGAAGATTTAAAATGAATGCTTCCACCAAAGGCGTTACCATATCGCAAGGAGTGTGGACCTTTTACAATTTCTACCTGATCGACCATGTTTAAAGGCACCTGGCTAATTGGTGTATCCATTCGGTTTGGACAAGCTGCTGTGGCAGCCATTCCATGATCCATTACAATATTTAACTGATCGTACTTAAACCCCCTGATTACCGGGTCGAAACCATAGCTTCCACTCTTTCGAATTCCGCCTACCATTGCCGACTGATTTAGGAATTCACCTGCATCATGCGAGAGCTTATCACTTGATGTAATTGTCATTTTTTCAGCTTCTCCTGCACTTCTTCTTGCGATTACAGTTGTTGGCAATAAACTGACAAATGACTTGGACAAGAAAATTTTGCCTGTTTTTAACGCTTCTGTTAAAGCGTCAGGTTGAATGGTAATTTTCCCATAATTAACGTGCGAAATGTAAAGTGTTTCGCCTTGGATAAGTGCAATGGTAAATTCGCCCATTTCATTTGTACTTCCTTTCTGATCTTCAAAAAGAAAATGTGCAAAAGAAATGGGGTCTTGCGTATCCTTATCAAGTAATTGGATTGTGTTTTGAGAATATACCTGCATGCAAATCAATAGCATACAGGCGGTCAGTGATTTTTTCATTCTTCATTTTTATGTGTTCGAAACTATTGAGCATCCGAATTCCTGGTGCACAAAACATTGCAATATTGTGAGATTACAATATTGACTCTATCAGCTAATGATAATTAGACGAACTGTGGGGGATGAAAAATATCTTGGAAATGTTCCTCTAAGAGTAGAAATTGAGAAGGAATAATATCAGCTTTAGCGATTGATATTTTTGGTTTAGGAATGAGATCGAAATAAGCTGCTATAAAGCTAATACTCTCTTTTTCTATACTGATTTTTTCTTTTTTCGACTCTTTCTCCTCTTGCTGCTTTAGTTGTTTTTTAAGATGACACTTTCCGTTACACTCCATTTCTGGTTTGTCTTTGTTCTCGCAAATTGCAGCGTAAAAGTCTTGTTTGATTATAAAATGCGACAAAATGAGAGCCTGTTCACAAACCTGGGATGTAAACAAGAGAATAAAAAAATATGTAAGTATTTTCTTCAAGTAGGTGTAATCGTGAATGTTATACTAAAGATACAAAGCTTGTTTTAATTCAATCAAATCAAATAAAAAAAAGCTCACATTTAAATGTGAGCTTCATTATATTTTTTGTGCTTTTACAAGTTAATTACCTTATCAGCGTCGGCTTGCAGGGTAATAATATCAGGCATACTGCCTACCGAACCAACTTTTATTTTATCGAGTAAATTGAAGTAATCCAGGCAAGTTTTACAGGCCAGCATTCGAACTCCTTTTTCTTGCAGATTTTTTAGAGCCTCCAATGCTGGAGAGCCTTCGCAAATCAACTTTACACCAGCATTGTAAAACACGATAATTTTTGGCAATCTTCCTTCTGCATCGAGCAATGTGAAGTAATTGGTGGCAAGTTTTACACCCAGTTCTTCACTGCCTGCTCCCATTCCATACTGGTTGACTTGAATCAATGTATTTTTGTGCATAATTATCTTACGTTGATATAGGGTTCTGTACTGTTTTTTCTCTCTTCTAAATGTCCAATTGGCTGCAGGTCGAATCCTTCTCTTTTCGCCAGGCCGATAAATTCATCGATATGATTGTTATCAACAGCAACAAGTAATCCTCCACTGGTTTGCGGATCACATAGTAATGCTTTCTGATCTTCGGTAATCTCACCAATTAAATGTCCGTAAGATGCCCAGTTTCTGCGGGTTCCTCCTGGAGTACTTCCCTGTTGGATTAATGCCTCAACTCCTTCAATTTTTGGAACATCTTTATACTGTATTACCGCATTTACATTACTTCCTTCACAAATTTCGCTTAGATGACCAAGCAATCCAAAACCTGTTACATCGGTCATGGATTTAATGTATTCCTGTTCTCCAAAAACAACCCCAACCTTGTTCAAACTGCACATTAAATCAACCGCAAGCTGGTTGTCTTCATGAGCAATTAGATTCTTTTTCTCGGCAGTGGTTAATACACCAATACCAAGAGGTTTGGTAAGGAAAAGCGTACAATTTGGATTGGCCGTATTGTTTTTCTTCACTCTTTCGGTAGCTACAATTCCGTTCACCGACAAACCAAAAACAGGGTCGCCGATATCAATAGAATGACCACCAGCCAATTGAATTCCAGCATTTGCACAAACATCTCTTGCGCCTTCCACTACTTTTTGAGCAATATCGGTAGATAGTTTTTCCAAGGGCCAGGCCAAAATCGCCAAAGCCATAATAGGTTTTCCACCCATAGCATAAATATCGCTAATGGCGTTTGTTGCAGCAATTCTTCCAAAGTCGTAAGGATCATCAACAATTGGGGTAAAGAAATCAGTAGTGCTGATTAATGCCTGTCCATTTCCTAAATCGTAAACTGCGGCATCATCTTTCGTATCGTTACCAACAAGTAAGTTTGGATTAGGAATTCTTGGTGTACTGCTCTTTAAAATGCATTCTAAATCTTTGGGTGAGATTTTACATCCACATCCGGCTCCCGGACTAAACTGTGTTAGTTTCTTTGTTTCCATTACGTTTATTCTTTGATACCGATGTACTTAAAATATATTCGGCAGATTACCTGTAAGTACTAAAAATTAGAACAGGCTATGAATTGATCCGGCAAAGATATTACTTTTTAGGATTGGTTGTCATGAACATTGGGGTCTAATTTTTACAATAATATTTTGCAAGAGAAGAGCTAATTCCTTTATTTTGAATTTCTGACTAATTCATACATCTTGAAGAAAATAGTTTTTACATATCATCTGATCCTTGTGTTTTTACTTTTGTGTATGACCTCTTGTCTTACGCAGAAAAAATATTTACAATCGGTAAACGGCTGTGATGCTTTTACTTGTGTGAATGAGGTGGATGAAAAAGAGCAGGAGGATCTCAAAAAACAGGGCAAGAAGAAATTACAGATCTACCTGATCCGACATGCCAAGCCAGATTTGAAAAAGGAAACGTTTTATTCCGCAAAAGAGGCGCAACAGTATGTTCACAATTATAACTCGGTTCCTATTATTCCTTTCGATCCTGAGTTGGTAAAAGTGAATTTAAAACCTGATCATATCATTTACTGTTCAAATTTACCACGTTCGCAGGAGACTGCTTTGGCGATTTTTGGAAAGGAATTTCATGTGGTTTCCGATTCCATTTTTCGCGAGTACGAAATAAAAATGGTCAAGGCTAACAGTATTATTAAACTACCATTGCCGATTTGGCAATTTTTTAGTCGTGGAAGTTGGCTATTGGGATTCAATCATCGGGGAATCGAAAGCAGAAAGGAAGCTAAAGTAAGAGTACAACAAGCTGCCGAGAATCTAATTAAAGTCGCACATATAGAGGAAACAGCTGTTCTTGTGGCCCATGGCATGTTGAACCATGGACTCGAAAAGCAGTTGAAAAAACAAGGCTGGCAAGTCATTCAGAAAAACGGACAAACCAACCTGGGAGCAACGGTTTTGGTAAAAATAGTGAATGAGTGAATGAGTGTGTTTTCCTGTATGGTTTATTGTAAGTTTCTTTGAAGCTTTACTTCTTTCGAATCATCATTAAACCATGACGAATTGGAAGCATTAAATTTTCCACTCTTTCGTCTCTTTGAATGAACTCATTGAACGCAAGAATACCTTGTGTTTGCTTATCTTTTGATTCAACTTCTTCCAAAACTTTACCATCCCACAATACATCATCGGCCAAAACAAAACCACCTTGTTTTAGTTTTGGAAATATGGTTTCAAAATATTCGATGTATTGTCTTTTGTCGGCATCAATAAAGACCAAATCAAACTCTTCATCAATATTTGGAATAATGTGTAAAGCTTCGCCAATGTGGAACACTATTTTGTTCTCATGACCCGATTGTTTGATGAATTTACGCGTGAAATATTCCAATTCATCATTGCAATCAATGGTATGGATTACGCAATCATCAGAAGTTCCCATAGCCATGCTAATTGCCGAATAACCGGTATATGTGCCAATTTCAAGAATCCGTTTTGGATTCATCATCTGGCATATCATTTTCAGAAATTTACCTTGCATATGCCCCGAAAGCATTCTCGGACGTAGCATTTTAACATGTGTTTCCCGAGTAAGATCTTTTAAGATCTGATCTTCTGTTTCGGTATGTGTTAGGATGTATTCCTCCAGCTCTTTATTAATCTCCAACATGACTATTTATACATCAAAGTGGTTAATTTCTCTTTATTTAAAATTTCGTTGGCAACTTCGATCAATTGCTCCGATGTGATCGACTCAACCTTTTGGTAAATCTCTTCCAAAGAATCGACACGATTGTAAAGCAGGAAGCTTTTACCAACATTCAACATTAAATTCTCATTGTTTTCCGACGAGATGGCAATCTGACCAATCATTTGATTTTTGGCCTTTGCCAATTGTCCCGGACCTAGCTTTTTCGTGCAAAGCAAATCCATCTCTTTGTGGATCAGATTCAGGCATTTGTCCAGGTAACCTTTATCGGTGCCAAAGTAAATGCTAAATACGCCGGTATCGGCATAAGGAGTATAGTTGGCTTCAATGTTATAAGCCAATCCATGTTTTTCACGAAGGGAAAGATTCAAGCGAGAATTCATACCTGGTCCGCCCAATATATTTGTCAACAAAGACAAAGGAATTCTACGATCATCATTGGCATCGTATGCGATATTTCCCAAAACACAATGCCTCTGATAAGTGTTCTTTACCAAAGTTTGAGTTCTTGGCTTGTAAGAATTTGGCTTTTTTCTTTTGTCGATACGAGAATTTTCCGGAATGCTCCCAAAATACTTCTCCACCATTTTAACCAGCTTCTTAAATGGAATATTACCTACCGAACTAATCACCATCTGATCGGTGTGATAATTGTTTTGAATGAAGTTCAGAATGTCATTACGCTTAAAAGCTTTGATGTGTTTAGGAGTTCCAAGAATATTTCTGCCAATTGCATCTTTCTTGAAAAGTAATTCCTCAAAATCATCAAAAATCAGTTCCGAAGGCGAATCTTTATAGGAATTAATTTCATCAAGAATTACCTCTTTTTCTTTTTCCAGCTCCTTTTCAGGGAAAACGGAATTGAAGGTAATATCGCTAATCAGTTCAAGAGCTCTTTTGTAATCTTTGTCCAAAAAAGTAGTGTAAATGCATGTTTCTTCTTTGGTGGTGTAGGCATTTAATTCGCCACCTACATCTTCCATACGGCTAAGTATGTGATATGCTTTACGTTTCGTTGTCCCTTTAAATACTACATGCTCTATGAAGTGAGCAATCCCCCATTCGTCCTCTTTCTCATCACGGGAACCGGTATTCAAAATAATTCCGCAATGGGCAACATTTGCCTTTACCGGTCGATGAATTAACCGGATACCATTTGATAATGTGTAAGTTTCGAATACCATATACTTTTTTATTAGGCTGCAAAGGTAAGAAGAAGTTTACAATAGCTTAAAAAATCCTTTCTAATTTTCGCAATTTTATTTGGTGATGTAAATTTTTTACGTACTTTTGCATCGCTCAAGTAAAGAGGGTACCATAGCTCAGTTGGTAGAGCAATGGACTGAAAATCCATGTGTCCCTGGTTCGATTCCAGGTGGTACCACTTTCTTTTTTTGAGATGCATAATGGTCTGGTACCATAGCTCAGTTGGTAGAGCAATGGACTGAAAATCCATGTGTCCCTGGTTCGATTCCAGGTGGTACCACAAGAAAAGGGAAAAACATCAAGTTTTTCCCTTTTTTATTGCTTTCATTTTAGATTCTAATTTGCATCAATCAGCAATTCGAACCCTTTCTTTTTAAATTCTCTCTCGGTAGTCGATAAAGATTTAGCAGCTGTAACAACCGGGAAACTACCCTGGCTAATGTATTGCAGTGCAGCCTGGAAATTGCTTTCGTCGATATCCCCAAAATCACGACTTAAATCGTCTGATATTTCAAAATCTACCGGAATACCATCAAAATAACTACCCTCGTCGTTGGCATTGGTAATCGAAAAACTAATGGGTACAATCGCCAGGTTGAAATCAGGTTCTTCGAATACATACATTCCAACGGGTTTTCCGTGGGTTTTGCTACCAATTAATACCACATTTTCTTCTCCCAGGTAGGGTCTTAATCCGTTAATTACCATTTCGCTTGCCGAGGCTGTTCCTGAAGTGGTGATCACAAACACCCTGTTAAAGCCATAGGCTGATGGTTGGTTAAAAAATGCTTCAGAGAAATTTTCTCCTGTTTTTGAAGGGTTGTGAAGCGTTTTGGAATAAATATCTCCCTGGTAAATATTGCCAGTAATTAAGCCAGCCAATTGGTTCGAAATGTAGGTGCTTCCACCACCATTATATCGCAAATCAAGAACAAGTTCTTCTGCATTCTCTGTGCGGAAGAAATTGAAAGCTTCATTCAGAGCATTCTCCGAGCTTCCTAAAAAGCTGTCAAATGCAAGGTAAGCAACTTTTGTTCCTTCATAATCAATCACTTTTTGAGATAAAACAGAGTTCTGATCGATCTCTTGCTGGTTTGCACTAATTTCTTTCTGCTCGCCCAGGTTGTTTTCGAATACAAATGTTGATGAACTTTTATCCAGTTCATTCAGCACCTGGTTATCGCTTAAATTAGCAATTTCCTGATTGTTAATTTCGATCAATTTCCAACCGCGTGTAATTCCTTCGGCAGCAAGTGGCGATTCATCAAAAATGAGTTTCACTCTCAAATCATTATTTGCATCATATTTAAAAGCAAGTCCATAACCAACATAGGTTCCATTTTCGAGATAAGCTAAAAGTTCATCAAGGTTGGCAATATAACTCCACCTGTCCTGCGATACCAGTAAAGCTTCGAAGTAATCATTTACCGAAGCATACGATGTTGAATTGATATTTGGAAGATCATCGTTCCATAAATACCATTCGCTCATGGTTTCATCAATGGTATCGTAAATGGTGCTGGATTCTCTTATTGCACCATCATCATTGTCGTCGCTACAAGAAATGAGTAAAGATGAAGCAATTAAAAGACTAAGAAAGAACTTGCTTGATTTAACGAATATATTTTCAGTCATTGATCTTTTGATTTAGTGATTAATCTGTGGTATGCTAAGTAACAAAAACCATACCTTGTTTAATTTTAACGAAACAAAGTTCATTGTATTGCTTTTATCATACTTTCGTTATTTAAATTAATTCTAAAAAGACAGAAAAAAATTGATAGTGAATGCTTTTCGATATAATGCCTTGTAGAAATAGATTTAGATTGGCATAATTTATTTTGCAGGAAAGTATTTTTGCTTACTTTTGTATCACCAAAACAAAAGGGTACCATAGCTCAGTTGGTAGAGCAATGGACTGAAAATCCATGTGTCCCTGGTTCGATTCCAGGTGGTACCACGAAAGAGGGAAAGATATTAATCTTTTCCTCTTTTTTGTTTGCATGTCCCGTCCTGAAATAAGTTGACAGTAAATCGACTTATTTATGAAAATATTGAGAAAGACTGTAGCAAGGCGTACCCAACGAAATTATAATTTATCCTTTAAATTGTCAGTTGTACGTCAAGTTGAAGAAGGGGAAATGACCTACC
>NZ_RZNH01000153.1 GCF_013141825.1 Marinifilum caeruleilacunae | reverse complement strand
GCAGAATATCATTGCGGGTCTGCAGACTGAACCAGCGCAGCGCCTGGCCGGTGACCGCAAAGCTAAACAGGATATTCCCCATGTACCACGGGTACCCGATGAGAATAAAGGAGCCCTGGGCGATCAGCGCCCAGCACCACAGGCTGTTCAGCTGTGTCTGGCGGATGGCCCCGTGGCGCGCCAGGTTCATTCCCCAGACCAGACCAAACAGGGGAAAGCAGCCTCTCCCCAGAAGACGCATGAGTTCATTATTCCCGGCCAGCAGCAAACCGGTGTGATCGACAATCATCAGCACCAGCGCCACCGTTTTGATGATATCCGTCTGTCCAGGCGTCCAGGTCAGCAGCCCCTGCAGCCAGCGATCGACGGCATTGAGGCGGGTTTCGTACATTGTCATATTCCTTTCCTTTTATCAGCGCCCCGGCAGGGTACCCGATTTTAATCGGGGAGAATGCCGGGGCAGACAAGCCGCCGGCGCGTCAGTCGCCCCCAAGCGTTTTCTCACGAT
>NZ_RZNH01000027.1 GCF_013141825.1 Marinifilum caeruleilacunae | reverse complement strand
CAATTTGCCATTATTATATTAACTTTCCATAATTCCTTTTAATCAATTCACGAATAAAATTTCTTCCCTGATGAGATTTCAGCTGCCTCTCTCTTTTCATTGATTCCTGTTTTGTATGGAATGATTCTGTGTACAGAATTTCCCAAGGYCTATACCTCATGGTATAACCTTTAGTGGCCAACTCATTATGAGATAAAAATCTCGCCTGCAAGTCACTTGTATATCCAATATAAATTTTATCGTATTGGGGAGAATAAAGAACGTACACATCAAACATAGCACATTAAACTACAAAAAAAAAAGCCGAAAGTATAAACTTTCGGCTTGTTCTAGTAGCGGGGGCCAGACTCGAACTGACGACCTTTGGGTTATGAGCCCAACGAGCTACCAACTGCTCCACCCCGCAATATATTTTTAGATATTTTCTGTCTTAATTATTTGCCTTTCGGCGAAAAAATAAGCTTTGATTCAATCAAAGCTCAACTCTTAGTAGCGGGGGCCAGACTCGAACTGACGACCTTTGGGTTATGAGCCCAACGAGCTACCAACTGCTCCACCCCGCAATATATCTTAAGACTTATCTCTTTCGTTTTGCGGTTGCAAAGATAAGAGCCTTTTAATCGAAAACAAAATTTTAGTAATAAATTTTTAACAAGTCCAGTAAAAACAAAGAACACAAGACTTTTTCACACTATCAATCAAGCAGATAAGCGATTAAAAAAAATTTAATCATTTTGCACAACTTCCTTAATATCCAGATAGGCTTCTTCCAAGAGAGTCATTTTTTCGAACAAAAACTGGTAATATTCATCCCAGCACTCCTTATTATATACCGAAGCCTTATGGAATTGAAAGTAGATTGCACTTACCTCCTTGAATCCCTTAATAAAGTAATTTTTGTCCCACACAAGATCCTCTCCACATGTATCCTGTACAACTGGCTTGTACTTCAAAAACTTGTCGTAAACCGAATATCTTTTTGAATCCGATTTACTATCTATTTGCAACATTACAAAAGCTCCATCTTCATTTAAATCGAACTTTAATTGAGCTTCTTTAATTTGTGTACCTTTCAAAACCCAGGAAGTCATTTTACGCCCTTGTTTCTTCGAGTATCTTTTAAAACCATCCCAAAATTGAATTCTAAACTCTCTTTTTTCCTCTTTTGTATACATCTGCAAATTTATTTTGAACACAAAATTAATGCTTCTTTTCTATCCATAATCAACAAAACATTAAAAATAGCAATCATCACAATTTCCCAGTCCATATGAAAAATAATCTTATCTTTAACTACTCTAAATAAGATTGATTTTAATGAGATTATTCAATATATATACTTTTCTTCTTACCCTTACATTTCTGATTTCTGGCAGCTTTCAAGGATTTTCGCAAAAAGATACCGAAGCAGATAGTTTGTTGGTGGCTTCCTATGTGGAAGGGCCTCACATACGATACACATCCAACAACAGGGTCGAAGCATTTTATATTCAGCACGATAGCACTAAGAATAAAACCAAAAAAATTTCAAAATACTTCCGTTTTAAAAATGACACCCTCGTTTTTAAAGGATTTGCTGGTACGGACACTTCAAGCTATACGATCCCTAAAAAAATAAGTCCTCGTACAGGGATATACGAAAAAGCCGATAAAATAATCGTATTGGGAGATATCCACGGAGAACTAAGTGCCTTAAGCAAAATACTTCGATACAACAAGGTTATTAATGACAAGAATCAATGGATTTTTGGTGATGGGCATATTGTATTTACAGGTGATGTATTTGATAGGGGGAGCCAGGTAACAGAATGCTTATGGTTGATTTTTCAGTTGGAAATACAGGCAGAAAAGGCTGGTGGAAGGGTACATTATATTATTGGCAATCACGAAATGATGGCCTTACTGTTTGATGACAGGTATGTTGATAGTAAATACAAACATGCAGCCAGGCACATCAAATTTCACTATTCTCATTTTTTCGACAAGAGCTCAGTTTTGGGAATCTGGTTGCGCTCAAAAAATACCTTGCTGCGTATCGGTGATCAACTTTTTGTTCATGGGGGGATTTCACCTCAATTTTTGGAGAAAAAAATGAAAATTGATGACGTTAATGTAAAAATGAGGTATCATTTAAACAATTATGCGCATCTTGAAGATACAACATTAGTCGATTTATTCTTATATTCATATGGTCCTTTATGGTACAGGGGGTACATGTCGAGAACACCAAATTACGATAGAATTTCCCTGGCTGAAGTGATAAAAACTCTTGATTTTTATGAATCAATTGTAATAATTTTTGGTCATACGCCGGTGGCAAGGGTTTACCCGTTTTACTCTTTTAAGCTCATTGCTATGGATGTTCCTATTGGAGACCCCCGGTATATTGACCAAGCCTTATTGATTGAGAATCAAAAATATTATCGGATATTTGCACACAAAGAGAAAGAACGATTACGATAAAGCTGAAACACAATGGAACTACTCACCAGTCTCATAAGTACAATAGAAGTACCTAATACTGTTATCATTTCGAACAATTTGGTAGAGTTACTCATAAGATTTGTTCTAAATCTTGCAGTAACGGTATTTGTTGTTAACTATGTGTATTTTAGGGCAACAGGGAAAAGAACATATGTTTTTACTTACATCATGATAAGTACAACCGTATTTTTCCTCTGTTTTCTATTAGGAAATATTGATCTACAACTTGGTTTTGCACTTGGACTTTTTGCCATATTCGGCATTATCCGTTATCGTACCGATACCATTCCGATACGTGAAATGACCTACTTGTTTTTGGTCATCACCATTTCTATTATTAATGCATTGGCAAGAAGAGATGTAAGTTACAGCGAAATTCTTCTTACCAATATCGCTTTCATGCTAACCACATGGGTGATGGAAAGGATTTGGATGCGAAGACACATGGCTCGAAGAACCATTATTTACGACCGAATGGATTTAATTCATCCTGACAAGCATGATTTATTACGACAGGATATTAAAGAACGTACAGGACTCGTAATCAATCGTTTTAAGATTGGCCAGATCGATTTGGCAAAAAACAGCATCAGACTTACCATTTTTTATAAAGATGTGGTTGGCAACAATATTCTAACCGATGCCGAATTAAGCGATAAAGGCATGGAGTAAGAACAGCTTAAACCAACAAATCCCACTACTCAATGAATTCGAATATCCGACATATCTTTTTTTCACTTTTACTGATACTCCTGACTGGTATCAGTACACTTGGATTATCGCAGGAAAACCAAGACAGCGATACCATATATCGGGCTCCCAACTTATTCGAATCGGATAGCTTAATTCAGTTATCCATTACAACCGATTTAAGATCATTGGTAAGAGATATAGGAGAAAAAAACAAATACCATCGTGCCCGTTTATCTTATTATTTGGGCGATTCCATTGTTTCCATGAGCGTGCAGATGAAAACAAGAGGAAACTTTAGAAAAGATCGAAGCATATGTCCTTTTCCACCAATGAGAATCAAGTTTAACAAAGCTGAGTCGAGTTACACCCTGTTTCACGGACAAGGAAAACTAAAAATGGTAACACACTGCCATAACAAAAGCCAAAGGTATGAGCAAATGCTAATTCAGGAATACCTGATTTACAAAGCATATAACCTATTTACTCCAGAAAGCTTTCGAGTTCGCCTTGCCGAAATCACATATAAAGACAGTAAAAACCAGATGGGTCCATTAAAAAAGTACGCCTTTTTTATTGAAGATTTTGAAGCAATGGCCGAAAGAAATGGTAAAATTCCACGCTATGAGAAAAAAATCCACCAGGATCATACCTTAATTGGAAAAGTAACCAAATTGGCTGTATTTCAATACCTGGTTGGCAATACCGACTGGGGAGTTCCAACCCTTCACAACATCAAACTGATTGCGAAAACACCAACTTCACGCCCCATTCCGGTCCCGTACGATTTCGATTGGGCCAGCCTGGTAAATGCACCTTATGCTGTACCAAATCCAAAACTTAACATCAAGTCGATACATGATAGATTGTACCGGGGCTACAAAAGATCACCAAAAGATCTGGAATACATTTTCAGAGAATTTAGAATGAAAAAGGAGGCTCTTTATGATGTTTATGTCTCTAATCCCTATTTAAATGATAAGGAAAAGGAGAGGGTTTTAAACTACTTCGACAGGTTTTATGAAATCATTGATAATCCGAAAAGAGTTAAAACGGAATTCATTAATAATGCCCGCACCATTAAATACAAGAAGTAATTTGCACACATCATTCTTCCTGACTTTATTTTGCCATATATTTGTCGGAAATTTAATTTCTTATGAGTGTATTAGCTCCCTTTTTTAATAAAAATGAAATTGAAGCTGGCTGTGATGAAGCTGGCCGTGGTTGTCTTGCAGGACCTGTGTTTGCGGCTGCAGTAATTCTACCTGTCGATTTCAGAAACGAAATGCTTAACGATTCGAAAAAGTTATCAGAAAAGAAACGTTACCAGTTAAGAGAATGCATCGAAAATGCAGCAATTGCCTGGGCTGTAGGCATTGTTAATCATGAAGAAATAGATCAGATTAACATTTTAAATGCTTCATTTCTGGCTATGCATCGTGCTGTCGATCAGCTAAAAACCAAGCCCGAACATCTTTTAATCGATGGCAATCGATTTAATCCTTATAAAGACATTAAACACAGCTGTGTGATTAAGGGTGATGGAAAATATGCAGCCATTGCTGCGGCTTCTATTCTTGCAAAAACTTATCGTGATGATTTCATGATGAAAATACACGAGCAATATCCGAATTACGCTTGGAACAGCAACAAAGGCTACCCAACCAAAAAACATAGGTTGGCCATTAGAGAACATGGCATTAGTCCATATCACCGTAAAAGTTTTGGATTACTTCCCGACCAAATGGAACTTCAATTCTAACAAGCAATTCATTAACAGCTGATTATGACTTATTTTAACGAGAAAATCAATACGTTCATCTAATTTTCCAAAGGCTAAAACACAATATCTAACTGATTTTCTGATAAATAGACAACAAAGCTTAATTGGAATACTCTATTGAATCTGCAAAATAGATAGAATAATACTAACTTTGCTTGTCAACAAAATAAAAGGACACAACGAACACTCCAGGTTTTGACTCACAATCAACAACCTGGATTATATTTAAAATTATTCAACTAAAATGAGAAACTTAAAATCATTCGTATTGGGATTGAGTCTTTTGCTTTGCTTCTCTACTGTTAGAGCAGACGAAGGAATGTGGCTTTTATCTCTTTTAAAGAAAAACACTGCAGAAATGCAGGAAAAAGGATTCAAGCTTACAGCTGAAGATATCTATAAAGTAAATGAATCTTGTTTAAAAGACGCTATTGTTGGCTTAGGAAGCGAAGGAAGACCATTCCGTCACTTCTGTACAGGTGAGATTATTTCTGATCAGGGTTTATTCCTTACCAACCACCACTGTGGTTTCGGTGTAATCCAATCTCACTCGACTCCAGAGCACGATTATTTATCAGACGGATTCTGGGCTTACAATAAAAAAGAAGAATTAACAAACCCAGGAATTACAGCTTCTATTATGGTAAAAATGGAAGATGTAACCAAGGCTGTTTTGAAGGATGTAAAAGACGACATGTCGGAAGAAGATCGTTACAAAGCAATTGAAAAAGCAGCTACAGCTATCGAAGAAAAAGCTGAAGAGGGTACTCATTACAAAGCGAATGTACGTAGCATGTTCAACGGCAACCAGTATTTCGTATTCGTTTATGAAATTTTCAAAGATGTTCGTTTGGTAGGTGCTCCTCCACAATCGATGGGTAAATTTGGTGGTGATACAGATAACTGGATGTGGCCACGTCATACTGCAGATTTTGCTTTATTCCGTATTTACGCAGGTGCTGATGGAAAACCTGCTGCATACTCAGAAGAAAATGTACCATTGAAGCCTAAGCATCACCTTCCTATTTCGGTTAAAGGTGTGGAAGAAGGAGATTTCGCAATGATTTTAGGATTCCCAGGAACTACGAATCGTTACCTGACTTCTTTTGGATTGGAAGAAACAATGAAGATTACCAACAAAAATCGTTACGATATCCGTACAGTAAAATTGGATATCATGATGAATGATATGTTGAAAGATCCAAAAGTAAGAATACAGTACGCTTCGAAGCATGCAGGTAGTGCAAACTATTGGAAATACTCAAACGAGCAGAATAAAGCTTTGAAGAAGCTAAACACAATGGGTCACAAAAAAGAGATTGAAAAAGAATTTCTGGATTGGGCCAATGAAAAACCAAAACGTGCTGCTATGTATGGCGAAGCTCTTAACATGATTAAGAAAGTTTATGCCGACAGAAAAGATGCTGCTTACCAGGCTTCATACATTGGAGAAGCATTGGCAAGAGGTGCTGAAGCTCCAGGTTTTGCAGCAAGAGCTGGAAGATTATTAAAACTTCTTAAAGCTGAAACTCAAGATGCTGAAGCCATTGAAAAAGTGCTTAAAGCGATGAAGGAATCGGGTAAGAAATTTTATAAGGATTACAATGCTCCGACCGATCAGAAATTAATGGCTGGTTTGTTTGCTTTCTATGCAGATCACATTGCTATGGAGAATCGTCCGTCGATTTTTGAAATTATCGAAAAAGAATACGATAACGATTTTAACAAATTTGCTGAAACTGTATATGCAAACTCTGTATTTGCAACAGAAGCGAAATTCAACGAATTCCTTGAAGCTCCAGATGCTGAAGTATTGGAAAATGACTTCTTGTACAGAACAGGTAGTTCTATTTCGAAAGCTCACATGAGTGCTTACCAGGCTGCAAGCAAAGGAACTGAAGAATTAAATAAAGGAAGACGTTTGTTTGTTGATGGTTTATTACAAATCAACAAGAAAAAATTAATGGCTCCTGATGCAAACTCTACACTTCGTTTAACTTACGGTAATGTAGGTGGTTACGAGCCAAGAGATGGTGCATACTACTATCACTACACAACTTTGAAAGGTGTAATGGAAAAAGAAGATCCAACTAGCCACGAATTCCAGGTTCCAGCTAAATTGAAGGAACTGTACAAGGCTAAAGATTACGGTCAGTATGCCGATAAAAATGGCGAATTACCAACCTGTTTCTTAACCAACAACGACATTACAGGTGGTAACTCTGGTTCTCCGGTAATTAACGGAAATGGTGAATTAATTGGTACTGCTTTCGATGGAAACTCAGAAGCTATGTCGGGTGATATCGACTTCGAAGAAAATCTTCAAAGATGTATTAACCTTGATATTCGTTACACGCTTTTCATCATCGACAAGTTTGCCGGTGCACAAAACATCATCGACGAATTGACTATCGTGAAGTAATTAACCACTCACAACATATTATTAAGGGTGTCTGATTTTTCGGACATCCTTTTTTTTATTTCCTTGAAAAAGGGAAAGTGTTCCTTCTCAAACTTCAAGTTTAGCAGAAAAAGCCTACTTTTGAATTAGAAAACCAAAGCAATACAATATGTCAGCAAAAATTACAATGTTTACCGATGGTGCAGCAAGTGGAAATCCGGGTCCGGGAGGATATGGAGTTGTATTAATTTCGGGCAAACATCGTAAGGATTTAAACCAGGGCTACAAGCTTACCACCAACAACCGTATGGAATTACTGGCTGTTATAGTTGGTTTGGAATCGCTTAAAAACCCGGGATGCGACGTCACCATTTACTCCGATTCGAAATACGTGATTGACTCGGTAGAAAAAAAATGGGTATTTGGATGGGTAAAAAAGCGTTTTAAGGGTAAAAAAAATGCTGATTTATGGATGCGATTTCTTGAAATATATAAGAAACACAATGTAAAATTTGTTTGGGTAAAGGGACATGCCAATATTCCTGGCAACGAACGTGCCGACGAGTTGGCTGTTATGGCCTCTCAAGCTCCAAACCTACCTGATGATGTGGGTTACTCGCCTGATTAGAAGATCTTTTTTTTTTGCGAAAACTTTATATTTTCCTGCGATTAGGGATTCGGCCCTGCGTTAGGGATTGTAGTGGAAACCCCACAGCGAGGAACGAGCGAGGAGTTTGAACGGAAAGCCCGACCCGCCAGGGAAACGCCCAAATGTAAAACAATTAAGATGTTGTTGTGGTTCTATTCTCCCTCTTTTACGCCAAAAAAGTTTTCCAGTGCCTTTTTTGTATCGCCGCTTGATATTAATATCAGGTAATTATTGGTTTGTACATTTGTTCCTTTAACAGGATTTTTGATGATTTTTCCATCCTGCACCAAACCAATTAGAATGGCATTAAAATCCACTTTTAATTTTAAGAATGCATCCATATAATCGGATCCTGCAAACTGGCATTCCTGGGTAATTAAATATTGTTGAATATCGTTATCATCTTCGGATACACTGGTTGCAATAAGATCTTCGGTATAAGTTGCCACATGTGGTTCGAACAAATAGGAAGCCACCAATTTGGAAGCGACCTCGTTTTGTGCAATCACATGATCGATTCCGGCATTTAAAAAAGTTTCTTTCAAACTAGGATTTGAGCAGCGCACCACAACATTTGCCATGGGGTATTGCTTCTTTAGATTGATGACGAACACAAGGGTTTCCGAATCGCTGTCGAAATTTACAAAAACACGCTTGGTACGATCAATATTCACTTTTTGATAGGCTTCAATATTGGAATAATCGGCAAAAAGAGAAAAGACATCTTTCGATGAATAGAGATCTGATATTAAGTCTAAATCGGTTTTAGAATTGGTAACAATTGCCACTTTTTGTCCGGCATGAATGATTTGATTTGCTACTTTTTGTGCAAATTCGTTCCAACCAATGATCACATAATGATTCTCGAAATCGGTTCCCCAAAAACCACTTTTTTTCTTTTCCATATACTGATTAAATCTTACCGTTATTTCACCAATTAAAAAACCTAATATTCCTAAACTACCAATAATTACCAGTAAGCCAATGATCTTTCCAGGTAGTGTAACCGGGTAAAAATCGCCGTAACCTACTGTGGTTAGCGTAACAATTGCATACCAAAATGCATCGCCAATGGTTTTGATATTCGAATCGGCCGATTGGCTTTCGAACCATTGAATCGAAAGAATGGCCATAACATATACTGCAAATGCAGCCAGGTATATCAGTTTCTTACGCATCTTGTTGGTCTGTTATTAATTTTCAGAAGGCTTACATATCTCTATTCCTTCGCCATTCCAATTTACCTGCAAATCGCTTTTTTCGATCAAGCTTTTAAAGTGCTCGGATTTACTTTGGTTACAAGAACTTAACTCAATATAGGCGTAACCTTTATCGGGAAAAGTATGAATGGCCAGGTGCGATTCCGCCAGCATCCAAAGTGCAGTGTATCCTTGCACAGGAAAATGATGATCGGCACAGTTTAGAATAACAAAACCTACCTCCTCAAGGTAGTTCTGAAATCTCACCTTTAAAAGCATCGGATCGCACTCTGTGACCCAAAACCTTAGGTTGTGTATTTTTGCTGCTAATATTTTAGTTTTTTCCATTGCATTCAATTTTTAATGCACTGTCCGTATCTCATGAATCATTATCAATACAGATCCCAATTTCCTTTTAAATAATATTTATACAATACTGGTTCGTGAATACGGTTTACAAGTACAGTATCTTTTTCCCACGGATAATAATCTTTTCCGAAAGAGGTAATTAAAGCCATGGCTTCATTGTTGATCCAACGGGTTGGTACATCAAACTCTAATTGTCTTAACTTCTTTTTTACATCGCCATTGGCTTGTTTTACGCCCAGGCTCCAACCCCATTCGCCAAGTGTAATTACCTGGTTGTGCATAGGAACGGTTTCAAAACCTGAACTTTTCATGGTTTCTACAATACAGGAAAATGCTCTTGTTGCAAAATATGGACTTCCTGCCTGCGTTACAATAACCCCACCAGGTCGCATGTGTCGATAACACTGTTTGTAGAACTCAAATGAGTACAACCTGCCCAACTCAACCGAACGTGGATCGGGAAGATCAATGATAACGATATCGTAATAGTCATCATTTTCCTGCAGAAAAGTAAATCCATCGGCATTGTGAATCACTACTTTTTCGTGGTGCAGCGAGTTTTCGTTCAGTTCGGTTAATATTGGATGTGATTTACCCAATTTTGTCATGGCTGGATCCAAATCTACCAAAGTGATTTTATCAACTTTTGGATACTTCAGGATTTCGCGAACTGCACAGCCATCGCCGCCTCCAAGCACCAAAACATTCACCGGATTTGGATGCAAACTCATCGCCGGGTGTACCAATGGTTCATGATACATTACCTCATCGCGGGTACACAGTTGCTGGTTTCCATTGAGGTACAACCAGTAATCGTTTTTCCATTGAGTAATTACAATGCGTTGATATTTGGTCTGCTCTGAATAAACCACTTTATCGGCGTACTTTTGTTGCTCTCCGTATCGAATTACCGGGTCGGTTATAAATATCCCAACAGTGAGTAATACCAAAATTAATGCTCCTATTGTTGTAATGCTTTTACGTTCCTGCGATTGCAACAAGTCCCAAAGAAAAATCAGGACAACGATTGAAACAGAGAAATTTACAAAGCCTAAAATAAATGGCGTGTAAATCAATCCAAATATCGGCAGGCCAATTAACGCAAAAAAGATACCTCCCAGCAAACTGCCATAGTAATCATTCTCCAAAATATTGGAAATATTGAACCTTAGCTTTTCGTAATCGTCATTAATGCGAATGACCAATGGTATTTCCATCCCAATTAACAAACCAACAAAAATGGCTAATGTATATATCAGTATTCCAATTGCCTGGGTATATGCCGATGCTGTATAAACGAGTAATGGTGCGAACGAAACCAGAACCGATAATGTAAACTCCAGCAACAAAAAAACCTTCAGCAAATTCTTCTCGAAAATCTTGCTGAAACGGGCACCGAGTCCCATGGAGAATAACATCAATGAAATGGTCATTACCCATTGGAGATTGGAGTCGCCAAGAAAATAGGTAGCCAGTGTAGATAGAATATACTCTGCTACTACACCAGAAAAACCTGTGGCAAAAATTGCTGCCTTTAATAATGTCGATTTATTCTTAAACACAAAGATTAAATTACGAATGACGAATTAGGAATTACGAGTTGAATAGCAATTTCAACCATTAAACCTTTAATTTATCATTCCAGTTTTTCACGATATCGTAATTATTAATTTGGAATTCGTAATTACTTACAAGCACCAGGTAATTAATACCGATCCTCCAATATATGCGAAGGCTTCCACCAATGCTGCCCCAACATTTGGATGCTCCTGGTTGATAATTTCATCGGTTAATTTTTCGCCCGGAAGCAATATCTTATCGGTAATTAAACGCATTACAGGCAATAGAATTAAACCCACCACCAATTCAAAACCTGTTTCAGCAAAAGAAGGAAGCCATCCTTCAAAATCGCCAACCAAGCCAAATCGAATTAGGTTACCAATGGCAATAATTGCCCCGGCAAATCCGATTCCTACCGCTACATTGTCTTTTTCGATATGGTCGTGAATATTGTATGGCGTAATCCAATTGTAGAAACGCGTGGTAAGGATTAAGGCCAACTGACCAAATGCCCAGAATACTACTGCTGTTAAAATTCCGAATAGCATATCGCCACTTTCGCCCGATACGGCTCCAAAAATAATCAAACCTGAAGCAATGGAAACCGCAGCTTCAATAATTCCCGTACCGGCATTCTGATCTTCGATAATTTCTTTACGGATAGAGAAATTTCGAAGCATTAAATAATCAGACAGGAAAATAGAGCAATTTAAAAGGACAATGGCCAACATACCGTAAACGAAAATATCAATTACATCGTTTAGCAATCCGTTCGAAGGACCAACAATTGCACTCCCAATTGCAAGTAGCAAACCAATATAATAGCCAACATGTGCAACTGCAAAAGCGAAATTATCTTTCTTCACCAACTCTTCTTTTACCTTAAAGGATGGATGAAGAAGCTGATACACAAATTTTCCAATCAGGAAAATAATAAAAGCCACGGCGATATATACCACAGCATCATAAATGATATAGGAAATTTCTGATAATGAAATCATAATTTTAAGTCTATGAGTTATACACCGTTTTTATTTTCCGAATCCACCACTACGTGAGCGTGTAGAGCGACTCGATTTGTACCTTGAAGAACTTCTGCTGGTTCTCTTATTTACTGTACTGGAAGATTTTGAACGAGTAGAGCTAAATCTGCTCGACTGGTTGGAAGAGCGGCTCACCTTGGTTCTTACACGATCTTTAAAAGTATTTGGCTTACTTCCCCAAGTACTGCTTTTCCCAGAAGTTGAGGAGGTATAACTTTTGGTTCCATAAACCGGGTTGCTGCTATTTGGGCCATAATACCCTCTCGATCCGCCATAATATCCACCACGATTATAATCGTCCCAATAAGAACGACGATAAGTCATCATATTAAACATCGACGACATAAAAGCATATTGCCCGTAAAATGCCCAAAATGAAGAACCTCCGCGGTTTTCCCAGCGTCCATATTTTTCGTTCCCTACATAATGATTGTAACCTGCAGGAACTGCTTGCTTGGTGAGTTTACCATCTTTTTTCGTGGCAATTTCCATTCCCATATCATTGATATGCTGAGAGAAAAATGCCTCATCAACCTCTTTCCAATCTGTCTTTTTCTCAAGAACGGTATCAGGTTTTTGAATCAATACCTGGTATTGATGCCTGTAGTCACTTCCCGATTCATTGGCATCCATATCGAATAAAATAATCGAGAAATTCTGCTCTCCATTTAGTTCTTTGATCAATTCATCAACCGGAGATTTTTTCCATGTTTTTGCAACCTGAGAGCTCGATGTTTGTTGACGTGAGGTAGAAGAATCGCAGCTTCCACAAGTTTTCACAATAAAAAACATCACTAAAATCCCAAGTACAACTTTTGCTGTGCTATTCATAAAATCTAATTTTGAATTATCAATTATGAGTTATGAATTAAACGACCGATTTGATCATTTTTAATTCATAACCCACAATTCCTTTTTCTATTTTGGTAAGATATTAGAGATTTCGAATTCTTTGATTCGTTTTCCTGCAGAGGCTTCAAACTCCTGTTCGTCCCATTGCTCGATACACACAATATACTCGCCCGATTCATCTTCGTAATCCCATGAAATGAACTCAACCCATTCATCTCCCTTGGCTACATCGTTATAAAAGCCTGGCGATTCTTTGTCCATAAAGTATTTTCTACCATCGTATTCGAAAGATGCAGGAGCTTTTTGTTTATCAAGCAAAGATTCATGAACTTCCTGACCCAATTGACGGGTTTTTATTTTTTCCGAAACAGATAAATACAGCTCATCATCATCTTCTACAGACAGAAACCTGGTTTTTGTTCCGTTAAAAATTTTAAACTCCTGTGTGAAAAAATTATCTCCCCAGTCGTACTCAAAACAAGCCTGAACTTCCCAGGATTCAAGGTCGTATTCAAAAACAAAACCAACATCCAGGTCGGTTACCCGGATATTGGTGCTGTCATACGTGGGCTGTTTTTTCTTTCTAAAAAAATCGGCTAATCCCATTTTTAATTTCGTTCAATTTGTAAAACAGCTATTCCTTATTCTTCATCTTTGCCTTTAATTCTTCCAAGGCATTCGAAGCTTTCACATTTGTTTCGTTTAGTGTTGCATCAATCTCATCATCTAAACTTTTGTTCTCAACAGAAATTTCCCCGTAAGCTTCGGCCATTGCTTCTTGCTGTGCTACCTTATCTTTCATTTTTTCTAACATCGAAACGGTTCCCGAACTATCGATACCAGAAAGTTGCTTGTTAATTTTTTGTGTTGCCGAGCTTACGCGAGCACGAGCTTTTAAGGTACGCAATTCGTTTTCATAACGCGAAATTGTTGATTTCAACTTCTTCACGTTGGCATCAAGCTGACTGATATTCTGATCGAATCGATTTACTTCTTCCTGTGCACGAGCTGCATTGGCAATCGCTTCTTCTTTTCTGGCCAGTGCTTCTGTTGCCAAACGTTCTGCTTCAGCAACATCTAAATCACCTTTTTCGGCCTTTTGCAATAGGAGAATGGCTTTTTGCTCATAATTCTGTCCCATCGACTTTTGCTCGTTCAATTCTCTTTTACTTCTAATGGCTAAAGCTTTTACTTCAGCCAAAGCTTGTAAGCTTTTATCCAGGTCTTTTTTAAGATCTCTGATGCCTTGTTCGGTCATCTTAATAGGATCTTCCAATTTATCTATAGCTGCGTGAGCTTCTGCTTTACCCACATTAAATAATCTGCTAAAAATTCCCATATCTTTTTTAATCTTTTAGTCGTTTACAATTTTGAAAATGAAATAATTTCCTCGGAGTACTCGCTAAGTAGCAATTCTAACGAATTTAAAGTAGCTTCCAATTCATTCTGATCAAGGTTCTCAAGTTGAAGAGTATCGCGGAACAATACTTTTGTTCCCGTTTCGTCAAGAGTAAAAGCACCATGTACTATTTCCCTGTTTTTCATTAATAGCGATTTAAATATATCATCCTTATCACCACTAATTTCGAATAACAATCCTTCAATAATCAGAATCGGATCTTCACAATCAACAACCAGGTTTGCAATTCCTCCATCAGGATTTTCAACTACAAATAGTTCTTCTGCTAAATCTTCCTGTACAATGTTGTATTCTAAGTTCAATAGGTAATCTTTTACCTTGCTAAAATATGCGCTCATTTTTTTATCAGTTTTAAAATTGAATTAATTAAAATTAGAACAATTTATTGGCTCTGAGAAATAATCCAGAATGGTATTTAAGGCTTCTGGATTAAAAATTATCATCTATGGCCACTAAATGATAATGTTTGGTTCTCGTTTTCTTCGTTTGAGTTTGAAATTACAAAATACAAAGCGTTCAACAGACATTTAATCGGGAGAATCTTCAAAAAAATCGATAAATGGGAGTTTTTACATGTTTTCCTTGTTTTTGATCTATAATGCTGGTAAAAAAAGAAAAGTTCACCCGATGAGTGAACTTTTCTAAACTGTATTTATTAGGATTTAGTCGGTATGACTTTTACTTGCAGCTGTTCTTTTTTACGGGCTTTTAAGCCAAAAACAATTCGCATACAATTAAATGGCCTTATCAGGAATACATAAATACCTATGCTTGCAACCAAAGATAAAGAGGTAAGGTAAAAGGCCTTAAGTGCAATGCTCATTTCTAAATCTTTCATATAAAAACCTATTAAAAGAATAATGGGCTGATGCAAAAGGTAGAATGGATAAATTGCTTCGTTGGCATATTTTCTGAATTTAGAGTTGAAGTTTAGGTATTTGAAACTAAAACCCAGAGCTGCCAGTCCAACAAACCAGGCCACCAAAATGGATGTTAGCAGGTATGAGTAGTTTTGCCACATATCATTTTCACTGATATAATTTCTGCTAAAAAGAAGAACAGTTGCCACAATGGCTGCAATTAGATTGATATATCGTTGTTTGATCAGATTCTGCGCAAACATCTTACTTTTTGCAAAAATAAATCCATAAATAAAGAAGATGAAATAAAGCGCCATATATGCCCAATCGTCAACAAAACCATGTGTACTATTGGGGAAATGTGGTCTTAGTATCAGTTGTGAAATTAGGATAGGAATGACCAAAAGTAATAAGCCACCTTTTTTACTAACCAGTTTATCAACAAAAGTGAAAAAAGATGCAGCATTGGTACTTCTTAGCCAACTGATTACAGGAATGGCCACCATAGAAATAAAAAACAGGTATAAAATAAACCATAAATGGTGCCAGCTCATATTCCCTTCAGGATAGGTTCCTTCAAACATGTGGGTGTAAAAATCAAGTAATGAAGAGTATTGATCCACCTTTTCGAGATACACTTGTATGGGAACCAAGGTAAAAATTCCAAACAAGAATGGAATCATAAGTCTTCTGTTGCGTTCCGAAGCATATCTCCCAAGCGATTTATTGCCCAAAGCAAAACAGGTTCCTGCACCTGAGATAAAAAATAGGAGTGGCATTCTCCAAATATGCAGGAAAGACATTAATGCATTTAAATCTGTTGTCTGCACATTGTTTTTTACATGCCAGCCAAATGTATTAAAGAACATTCCGATGTGAAAAATAAATACACTTAATATTAGTAAGATTCGTAACCAATCTACCTCGTATCTTCTATCTGTTCGTTCCATGATTCTATTTATTTAGTTTGCGACTTTTATTTGAATCAAAGTACGTTCAGATTCAGGAAAATTGTAAACTCTCCCTATTGGCGCACCGTGTTTGTTTATAGGCGGGCACACCACACACTTTTTCTACATTCTGATTTACTGGCAGTTAAGTGTTATTGCGGAATTGACTTGGTGTAAGGCCAGTTTGTTTTTTAAATGCCTTATTAAATGACGATTTTGAATTGTATCCAACCACCTCGGCCAATTCTTCGATGGTAATTTTTGCCGTTTCCGGATTAGATAAGATACTTTTCGATTTTTCGATTCTTTGTTCGGCAAGCCACTCAAAAAAACTTTTGTGTAAGCGTTCGTTAATTACCTGCGATACATGGTGCGGAACCGATGAGACTTTTTTAGACAACTCAGGTAAAGAAGCCATATTACTGGCAAAATATTCTTCTTCATTCATTACCTGTTTTAGTTTTTGAAGAATTTCATCTTTTTGCTCTTCGCTAAGGGATGATTTGGAATATTTTCCGGCAATTTCAGAACTTGCCGATTTTCTAAAGAATTGAGATTCGCGAAATACTTGTATACTAATATGGTACATGATAATCGCAGTATAGGCACCTATGAGGTGATCGCCCAAATCGCGGCCAAAGAAAGATTTGGCAAATATAAAAATGACAATGATTGCAGAAAAATGCAAAACCAAATTTCTCAACCAACTCAATTGTGCATCTTTCAGCTTCCAAAATTGTAAATTCCTCTTTTTTATCTCTTTAATCACCAATCTTAAAGACAGGCCGGTATACACCAGAAAACTTAGCAGAGTCAAATCGTTCACAATGCTTCGCAATCCAAGAATATCCGATTTAAAAATTTCTTCAGCCTCAATTCTAGGTAGTTCTGGATGATTGACCCAAAGGAAAGAGTTGAATTTGAATTCGTTGGTCTGTAAAAAATATCCGAAAGAGTAAATCAAATAAAAAGCAAAAAATGCCAGGTGCCATAAATCTCGCCTATTAAATTCTGAACGAATGCATACCTTCACATAGATGAAGGCCATAGGAGCAATAAAAAAATTAAGCGGCTCAGAAAAGTTATCAATCTCTATTACTTTTGGCAGATAACCGGTATAGTTTAACCAATGCTCCAATATCATTAATGAGAGTGCGGCAATAAAAAATCCGTATAGCTTATTCGCCAATATTTTCCGGTTCTCTTTACTAAAAAAGAAGAAAGTGAGGAAGAATCCCTGGCAGATTCCTAACAAAATTAATAAGGAAAAGATATTTAAGCGTAATTCTATCGGATACATAAAATCATATTTTGCTATGAAGTTAAGTCTTTCTGATGAAATATTCTCATATCCGTAGTGAGTGAACTGATTGTCGAAATCTATCAAGGCATCGAAAAAGAATAACAGCACACCTACACGGTGCAAATCAATCACTTACATCTATCAGTCAATTAAAGATGCGAAAATCCTTAAATTTCATTGGAATCATCTTTTTATTCCATGCAGATATTTATATATTTAAGTTCATCTAAAAATTAACATTTGTATCATTATTAATCGACTTGCCTAAATCTGTTCAAAATCAAGTAAAAACAATACCAGCAGAACTTTTGCAGGTCATTCCAAGCCTAACAAAAATTTTTATAGAATGAAGATTCACGAATATCAAGCAAAGGAAATTTTACGCTCGTTTGGCGTTCCTGTGCCAGAAAGCAAAATTGCCTTTTCGGTAAAGGAAGCTGAAGAAGCTGCAGCCGAACTTGGCCTACCCGTAGTAGTAAAAGCCCAAATTCACGCTGGTGGACGAGGAAAAGGTGGTGGTGTTAAATTTGCACCTACTGCTCAAGATGTTACCCAATATGCGAACGACATTTTGGGAATGACACTGGTTACTCATCAAACTGGCCCAGAAGGAAAATTAGTAAAGAAAGTTTTAATTGAAGCCGCTTCGAATATCGATCGCGAATTGTACGCAGGTATTGTGATGGACCGTGCAACTTCTGCTGTGACCTTTATGGTATCGACAGAAGGAGGTATGGAAATTGAGAAAGTAGCTGAAGAAACTCCTGAGAAAATTGTTAAAGTTGTAGTAGACACAGCTGTTGGCCTTCAGCCATTTCAGGCCAGACAGATGGCTTTTGCCCTAAATCTAACTGGCGATGCTTTTAAAAATGGCGTGAAGTTTCTTATGGCACTATATAAAGCTTATATGGGAACCGATGCTTCTATTTTCGAAATCAATCCATTGGTAGTTACCAAAGAGGGTGATGTAATTGCTCTTGATGCCAAAGCAAATTTCGATGAGAATGCATTGTATCGTCATAAGGATATTGTTGCGCTTCGTGATTTGGATGAAGAAGAGCCACTGGAAATCGAAGCCGGACGCTCAGGTTTGAACTACATTAAACTAGAAGGTAATATTGGCTGTATGGTAAACGGAGCCGGTTTGGCAATGGGAACCATGGATATCATTAAACTTACAGGTGGCGAGCCTGCCAACTTCCTTGATGTTGGTGGTGGAGCATCTGCCGAAACCGTTGAAAAAGGCTTTAGAATCATTCTTTCGGATGAAAATGTAAAAGCAGTTTTGATTAATATTTTTGGAGGTATTGTACGTTGCGATCGTGTAGCCAAAGGGGTGATCGAGGCAATTAAAAATATCGATACTAAAGTACCAATTGTGGTTCGATTACAAGGAACCAATGCCGAAGAAGGGAAGAAACTTCTGGAAGCATCAGGAATGAATATTATTGCAGCTACTGAATTGAAAGATGCAGCTGAAAAAGTAGTAGGAACTCTTAAAACAATTGAAGCGTAATGAGTGTATTAGTAGATAAAAATACAAAACTAGTGGTTCAGGGAATCACTGGTTCCGAAGGGGCTTTCCATACCCAGCAAATGATTGAATATGGAACAAATGTAGTTGCCGGTGTTACCCCAGGTAAAGGTGGTCAACTATTCATGGATAAAATTCCAATTTACAATACCATGAAAGGTGCTGTAGAAAAAACCGGGGCTAATGCTTCCGTAATTTTTGTTCCACCTCCATTTGCAGGCGATGCCATTATGGAAGCTGCCGAAGCAGGTGTTGAACTGGTAATTTGTATTACTGAGGGAATTCCAACTTTTGATATGCTTAAGGTTCATGAATTCTTGAAGAAATATCCGAAAACCACCTTAGTTGGTCCTAACTGTCCGGGTGTAATTACGCCGGGAGAAGCCAAAATTGGTATCATGCCAGGCTTTATTCATAAGCCAGGAACCATTGGTATTGTTTCTCGATCGGGTACTTTAACTTACGAGGCGGTTCACCAATTGGGCGAAGCAGGTTTTGGACAATCAACAGCAATTGGAATTGGTGGTGATCCAATTATTGGAACCAAACATATCGATGCAGTGAAATTACTAAGCGAAGATCCTAAAACAGAAGCCATTGTATTAATTGGTGAAATTGGAGGTTCTGATGAAGAAACAGCTGCAGAATACATTGCCAATAATGTTGACAAACCTGTAGTTGCATTTATTGCTGGTCAGACCGCTCCTCCTGGAAAACGTATGGGACATGCCGGTGCGATTATTGCAGGTGGAAAAGGAACTGCCGAGGAAAAAATGAAAGCTCTTGCGGCAGCTGGAATTCACGTTGTAAAATCGCCAGCTGATATTGGAAAGAAAATGAAAGAAGTTTTGGGTTAGAAACCTAATAAATAATGAAAAAGCCGATTCTAAATGAATCGGCTTTTTTTATTTATAGTTCAAATAATTGCAAATATTCCCAAAGGTAAAATATCCTGTTTCGTCTGGCTCCAACCAACTCTTTAACCAAGCCAACATTTTCGAATTCCTTAATCAATTGATTGGCCGATTGGAAACTTAAGCCCAATTTCTCTTTCACTTCGTTCACAGATAAAAATGGCTTGGAGTAAAACTCAGTAACCAATTGTTTGGCTGATTGGTGTCTCTTTTTCCCCATTTTATCCTCGATCAACTTTTCGTTACGATCCGATAATAACTTAATCTGCCCTAAGATTTCTTTGCTATACCTTGCCGATTCCTTGATCCCGGTAAGGAAAAAACGAATCCACTGTTCAATGTCGTTCTTCGATCGAATTAAATTCAAGCGATGATAATATTCCAACCTGTTACGCTCAAAAAATACAGACAGACAAAAAACAGGTTTGTGCACAAAATTCAGCTCCATCATTTCAAATAAAATAAGGGTTCGGGCCGTTCTTCCATTACCATCCAAAAAAGGAAGAATATTTTCGAACTGATATAGTGAAATGGCCATTTTGATCAATAAAGGCAACTCCAGGTTATCATTTCTCCAGAATTTCTTGGCGTCGTTAATTAAGATCTTAAGCTCATGCTTATTGGGTGGAGTATATTCAAAACTCGAATCGAATTTGTTGTCTTTTGAATTGAAGAAAGGGCGAATTTTACCTCCAAAGTCTTCCATTTGAGGCAAGTCCGAACAAATAATTTTATGGGCTTCTTTCACCAAACGTATGGATAAAGGAAAACGTTTCAGTTCTTTTACTCCCCATTTAATTGCATCAATATGGTTGGTAATTTCCTTTTGTTCGTAGATTCTCTTAAAACTTCTTGAGTTTTCGGGAACAAATGCCTGGGGTAAGCTACATTTACTTCCCTCTATCATATTAGAGGCTACAGCTTCCTGGGCAACAAAAAGAGGAATGTACCTGCTTATGTTTGGAAAGAATTTCGAAAATGCGTTCAACTCTCCAAGTTCAAGCATGGCCTGTTCCAGCAGGATATTTATTTGTTTATCCTTCCACTCAAAGGAGCGGTTAATTAAAGATGGCGTAACACTTTTGTATCCCTCTTTAAAACTTTGATAGGTGTAATTTCCTGAGATTTTATTATTCAAGTTTGTAATCTTTTAGTTGAATAAAGATATCTTATTCAAGATAAAAGTATTAAAATTTAATAAAACACTGCTTATAAAATGACTTGCTTTTTCTTATCGACAAATCTAAATACTTGCATTATTTTGATTTTCTGAGACTTAACAGAAGCGTTCTTCTTAACCTAATGGTTTATAACTTGCTTGACAAAGATTTTGCTTTATATTCAGACCGAATTTTAAAACATCAACTTATGATTAAAAGAATTTGTTTAGCCATAGCCATTATTGCAATGGCATACAATGTAAAAGCTGAAGGTTATGCAGTTAATCTTCAAGGTGTCAAACAAACCGGTATGGGACACGTAGGTACTGCATTGAATTTTGACGCAAGTAGTATGCAATGGAATCCAGGTGCACTTGCGACCTTAGACAGCAAATATAGTTTCTCTTTAGGAGGATTTGCAACTTTAACAAAAGCTGAATACACAGGTATTGGAGGTGAATTCGAAACAGATAATGATGTAAGACCTCCATTTTATTTTTATGGAGCAATGAAAGTTAACGACAAGTTAGCAATTGGTTTAGGAGCTTACACACCATTCGGAAATACCATGAAATGGGGAGATGATTGGTCAGGAAGATATCTAATTCAAGATATCAGTGTTAAAGCGATTTACTTCCAACCAACAGTATCTTATAAATTTAATGATTGGTTAAGCGTTGGTGCTGGTTTAAACATTGTTTATGGTGATGTTGATTTAAACAGAGCTGTTCCTTTGAGAAACCCAGCTGATGGATCACTTCTTCCTGACGGAAAAGTAAATATTAGCGGAAGTAAAATTCAATACGGTTACAACCTTGGTGTATTTTTACAACCAACTGAAAAATTAAATATTGGTCTTTCCTACAGATCTCAAGTAGATGTAGAATTAGATTATAGCGATGCAGATGTAGATTTTACTGTACCTGCTGCTTTCGATTCATTTTTACCTGATGGCAATGTAGCTGCTGCTTTACCTCTTCCAGCAAGTTTTAATTTAGGTGTTGCATACCAGATTAATGAAAAGTGGTTGGTTTCTGCCGATGTTAACTTTATCCAATGGAGTGAATACGAATCATTAAATTTTGATTTTGAAACAAACACTCCTGCTTTAGATGATTCTAATAGCACCAGAGACTGGGACAATACAATGACCTGGAGATTTGGTACAAGATATACAGCTAACGAAAAATTAGATTTGTATGCTGGTTTATATTTTGACAAAACACCAACAAATAAAATGTACTATTCTCCGGAAACTCCTGGAGCAGATAAGGTAGGTATTTCCTTAGGTTTCTCATATAAACTTACTGATAAGCTTAGCCTGGATGCAACTGTTCTTTACAATGAAGGAGAAAAAGTTACTGCAACTGAATCGAATCCAACTTCACAAGCAATTTATGGTCCTGCAGGATTTGCGGGAGAATACAAATACAGAGCCTGGTTACCAGGTGTTGGAATTACTTACAACTTCTAATTTCAACTGAAAATACCTAAAAAAGCCTGGTCTTGTACCGGGCTTTTTTTTATTAGCATAAATTTATTTTTTGGTCAATAGGGCTTTATTTTCATCGAATATTCATATTTTGCAATGATTTTCTAATAACACTTGCCCAATATGAAATACTTCGCTTTACTCGTTCTAATCGTATCCATTTCAATCGGTACAAATGCAGGAATCTTACTAAACGACACCCCTAAAAATCAGGCGGAAGCACAAATTGATGAGCTTTTAAAAAAAGCCAAACTTTTAAGAGATTCTTCTTACGATGCAAGTGCAGAAGTTGGAAGAAGAGCCATTGAGCTGGCCGGTAAAACAGAAAAAGCAGATGTAATCGCATTTGCACACAAGTCGCAAGGAATCACTTTTTTCTACCAGGGATTATTTGATTCGTCTTACCAACATTACATCAAAGCAAGAGAAGAATTTGAATCGATAAATGATAGCTTAAATGTTGCCATTTTGGATTCGAATATTGGTATTGTTTACCGAAGAACCAATCAATACGATAAAGCACTTCAACAATACCTTAAGGCGCTTGATATTTACGAAGAATTAGAAAATCAGAAAGGAATAGCAGGAGCCTACACCAATATTGGCGGCCTGTATCAAACCTTAAACGATATTGACAAAGCCTTGAAATTCTACATTAAGGCAAAAAACATTTATGCAAAAATTGGAGAAACCCAAAGGTATTCAAGAGTGCTGACCAATATTGGTGTGATTAAGTTTGAAAAAGAATTGTACAACGAATCGTTGGAGTATCAGCTTGAAGCTTTAAGATTAAATAAAATGGATGGAATGTTGCAACACAAAGCGATTATTCAATTGAATATCGGGGAGTGTTACCAGGCATTGGAAAAACCATTAAAAGCTCTTGAATACTTTAACAAATGTGAAGATATCAGGCTACAGCTAAATGACATCTGGGGACTAGGGAAGCTGTACATTAAAAAAGCCATTGTATTGCAGAAGCTCGAGCAGTATAAAAATGCGGAAGCTTACTTTCAAAAAGCTGAAATTTTCTGCCAGGAACAAGGTCTTTCCGAGGATTTGGCTACCACATATCATCATTATTCCAAACTGCTCGAATCGATTGACAAGCCAAAGGAATCTATTGCCTATTTCAAAAAGTTCTACATTCTGAAAGATTCATTAAATGCAATTATCAATGAAAATTTACTTGCCGAGGTAACTGCGAAATTTGAAACGGAGCAGAAAAAGAAAGAATTTGAATTGCTGCAACAACGCACTCAAATTCAAAATCTTGAACTGGGACAAAAGAATGCCTGGATCATCGTATTAGTGGTTGTAATGATTCTTGGTATTGTAGCTGTGATGGTTTCTCTCAGAATTAATCGCCTAAGGGCAGATCATAAAATTATGGACTTGCGACAGAAAGTTTTGCTCACCCAAATGAACCCTCATTTCCTGTTCAATTCACTAACTGCCATTCAAAGTTTTATTCTGGACGAAAAAAACGATGATGCCAATAATTATCTGTCCAGGTTAGCAAGTCTTG
This sequence comes from Marinifilum caeruleilacunae, assembly GCF_013141825.1. Classification (GTDB taxonomy): domain Bacteria; phylum Bacteroidota; class Bacteroidia; order Bacteroidales; family Marinifilaceae; genus Marinifilum; species Marinifilum caeruleilacunae. Next base: position 46,119 of record NZ_RZNH01000027.1, on the reverse strand, counting down.
TGCGAGGAATTCTGGAAAATTCGAGGGAAGAGTTTGTTTCTTTGCGTACCGAATTGCGAACTCTTGAAGACTATATCGGGCTGCAGAAATTAAGATTTGAGAATGATATTGCATACCAATTTGAAGTGGATGCAAGTCTGGATCAGGATGAAATCATGGTGCCACCTATGTTGGCTCAACCTTTCGTAGAAAATGCGCTGATTCATGGTAAACTTAGGAGTAACCCCAATGCTTGTATCAATATCAAAGTGACTAAAACTGAGGATGAAAAGTCGATAAAATTTAGTATTATTGATAATGGAATTGGGATTGATAAAGCCAAAAGTCAGCCTAACCAAAAACAGCATAAATCATTGGCTACATCCATTGCTTTGGATAGAGTGAAGATTTATAATTTTAAATCATCCAAAAAGATGAATTTTGAAATTATCGATTTATTTAAGCTGGATCAGAAACTAAAAGGTACAAAAGTAAGTTATTCTATACCAATTATTACTTAAGGGGGCGTAATACATGATTAGAACATTATATACCATTTCTTTTTTGTTGGTTTTTTGCAATGCCATTGCTCAATCGAATAAAAAAGTAAGCAGTTCCGAGCTGCAGAAACAAGTTACAGCTTACCTCGATTCTTCATCGGTTTTATTAAGGAATAATTCGCTTATTAAAAGTATTGAGATCTGCCAAAAGGCAATTTATTTGGCTGAAGAAACCGAAGATCCGGTATATTTGTCAAAAGCCTACAAAAGACAAGGAATCAATTATTTCTATTCGGGCAATGTTGATTCTTCCTTCCTGTATTATAACAAAGCCATTCCTCAGTTTGAAGCACTGGGTTCAAAAATCGACGTTGGTAAGGTAATAGGTAATATCGGACTGTTATATAAAAGTCAGGCACAGTATGACAAAGCCTTGGAATTTTACCTCGAAAATTTAGAGATCTACGAAGAAGCCAACTACGTTAAAGGTTTGGGCAGTGTTTATAACAACCTGGGGAATCTGCATCAGATTATAAACAACCTTGAATACGCTAAAAAATATTACATGCTTGCTTTGCAAAATTTCCAGAAGCACGAAAATTCGTTGGAAACGGCGAAAGCCTATTGCAATTTGGGAGCCGTTTGCGAAAAGCAAAAGGAATTTTCGAAAGGTATGGAGTATTACGAACTTGCCTTAGAGGAAAATTCTAAAATTGGCAGCAAACTTCTTGATTCCAAGTTGTTTTTTAATATTGGATATTTATACCAGTCGAACAAACAGTTTGATTCGGCTATTGTTTACCTTAACAAGGCCGAAAAGCTTAGAATTGAATTAGAGAACCATCACGGACTGATCAATGTAAAATTACGTCTTGGGACAACCTATTTAGAGTTAAAAAATTACGGACAAAGTGAAAAATACTTACTAGAGGCATTAGAACTTGCTAAACAATTGGAGCATGATCTTGTTCTGCCTGATATTTTATTTGGCCTGGCCTCCTTGTATGATGATCAGAAGCAATTTGAAAAGGCATACAAATATCAATCTGGTGGAATACAGGTTAAAGATTCGCTGAACACGATCAGCATAGAAAATAAGTTTGCAGAAATGGCTGCGACTTACGAAAATGAAAAAAAGAAACAGGAGTTTGAACTTTTACAGCAAAGAACCCAAATTCAAAATCTTGAAATCGGTCAAAAAAATGCATGGATTATTGTTCTCCTGGTAGTTATTATTTTGGGCGTGGTGGCTGTATTGGTTTCGCTTAGAATTAACCGATTAAGGGCCGATCATAAAATTATGGACCTGCGCCAGAAAGTTTTGCTCACCCAAATGAATCCTCATTTCCTTTTCAACTCATTAACTGCCATTCAAAGTTTTATACTTGATGAAAAAAACAGTGAAGCCAATAATTACTTATCGAGACTGGCGAGTTTGGTAAGAGGGATTTTAGAGAATTCGAGGGAAGAGTTTGTGTCACTCGAAACCGAATTAAGAACTTTAGAAGATTATATCGGACTTCAAAAACTCCGATTCGATAATGACATTTCCTACCAGTTTGAAGTAGATGCAAGTTTGGATCAAACCGAAGTACTGGTTCCCCCGATGCTGGCCCAACCTTTTATCGAAAATGCTTTGATTCATGGGAAGTTGAGAAATAATCCAGAGGCACATATCGAGCTAAAGATTTCAAAATCGGAAAATGGTGACCTGCTTCGTTTTAGTATTCGGGATAATGGCATTGGAATTGATGAAGCCAAAAAACAAGCAAGTAAAAAGCAGCATAAATCATTGGCCACTAAAATTGCACTTGACCGAGTAAAAATCTACAATTTTAAATCATCAAAAAAAATGTACTTTGAAATTGTGGATATGAAAACCATCGACCAGAATAAGAGTGGAACCATGGTTACTTATACCATCCCCATCTTGAATTCTAAAAATTAAGAGCAAGTCTTTGGTGTGAATATCCCATTTTACTGAGAAACAATTCCGTTTCTGAGGCGTTTCTGGTGAAACACAATAAAAAGCCTCCACCTCCAGATCCACAAAGTTTTAAATGAAATTGTTGGGAATCGATACCGGTTTTCCATAACTCTTTAAAACCAATTGGAATTTTGTCGGCAAAATGATTGTACTGAAATCCTGATAAGGCTTGAATCGACTGAAAGAACAAGTCTGAATCATGATTACAAAAACTGCTGATGCATTTATTGGTAATCGGGATCAGTTCATTTCTTATCAACTTGTTGTATTTTTCATTATTACAACGATTAAGAAAACTTGTTACCAAAGGAGCTGTATCCCCTTTTTGTTGGGTATCTATTAAAATCAGGGCATTTTCGCCAGCCATTTCATCCACCTGAATATCAACAATATTGATTTGATTTTTGGAAGAAAGAATGACAGCTTGGTTTAAGTAAGATATTAAAGGGTCCAAACCAGAACTTTTGCCATGAAATCCTCCCTCCATCATAGCCAATATTTCTTTTAAGGATGATAAATCATGATTATCTACCTGTTGGGAATTTCCATATCGTTGATAAAGGGCTGCACACAATGCTCCAGAACTTCCCACTCCATAACTAATCGGAATGCTCGAATCGAAGTACATTCCAGAACGTATGTCTCTTTCCAGATTTGATAAATCGAGAATGGATTGAAAAGAATCCGAATGTGACAGCAAATACTTCAAATAAATCTGCAATTGATCGTTTGAGTTTCTGCTAATCTCACTCTCTTTATAGGGCTCAAAACGAAGTCGTGCCTTAAACTGATGACAAGGAATGCTAAGTGCCATTGAGTCCATAAGCACAGAATATTCCCCAAAAAGGAGAAGTTTTCCATATACCCAATTGTCTGCCTTATTTACCATTAGCAATCGTTAATAATTTGGGTCCCGAACCTGTTTCGTCTTTCAGGTATCTGCCTCCCTCTAACAAGGATTTCAGTTCCGCCTCAACAAAGTTTGTTACTTGTTCTTTTTCATTTTTTGGGAACATTAAATGAATGTTTGGGCCAGCATCAAGTGTGAATCCCAGTGGTATTTTTGTTGATTCCCTGAAATCTCTGATCAATTCGATTGCTTGCAAAGTATTTGGACGTAAAAGCGTAAATGATGGATTTGAATTCATCATTAAGCCGTGTAAGCTTAAAGCTTCGTTTTCCAGAACTTCAATAAAACTCTCCAGATCACCACTACGCAAAATCCCTAACATTCTTTCAAAGTTTGCATTGGCCTGCTCATATCTTGCCTGTGCAAACGGATGGTCGTTCATTAATGCGTGCCCTGCAGTACTTGACACCTTTTTCTTTTCGCCACTTACAATAAGGATAAAATCCTGGTAATCTTTAAATATGGGATGGATGTATTTTGAAAAGGGTGTTGCATAATCGTTAGATGCTTTTGAAAAAGCCACACTTTCGCCCCAGGTTGCATAAGAATTGTAAATTGATCGAGAAGCACTACCCGAACCCAAACGGGCAATATAACTGGCTTTTCGCATGAATTCATTTGCTTCCAGCTTTTTGCCGGTAACTTGTTCCTCCATACTGCACAAGCACATGGCCAGCGCACTCATTGCCGAAGCCGAACTTGCAATTCCTGTAGAATGTGGAAATGTATTTTCCGACTTTATATGAAATGTATAGTCATTGATAAAAGGAAGATCTTCACTTATTCCTTCCAGAAATTTTTCAATTCTTTTGGCAAATGCCGGAACATTTTTGCCTTCAAATTCGAAAGTGAGCCATTCTTTATTTCTTTCCGAGTATGACAGCCAGGTTTTGCTAACAGCATTTTTTAAGGTCATACTCACCGAAGGATTGCGAGGAATTTGTCTTCCTTTTTTTCCCCAGTATTTAATCAAAGCAATATTTGAAGGGCTTTCCCAAGCCACAGTTCCTTTATTCATTAACTTGTTTTTTAACTTAAAATGATTTCGTCCCAGGAGAATATTGTGCTTAATCCTTTTTCGTAAAAATAGCGATGAACTTCTCGCTTACCATCATCAGATCGTACCAGGATAAAATCGCCACCCCAGGCACCTAATGATTTTATAGAACCCTTAAAATCGGAGAACCTTTCAGACTTAATTGGATCACAATTCAAAACCTCTGAAATAAATCTTTCATGTTCCGAAATGAGTGCATCAAATTCAAATGCATTTTCCGATTGCAAGAGTTTTTTACTCAAAAGTGATATGCTTTCAACCTGTGTTTTGGTAACAGGATTGCCATTCAAAAACTTTGCAACACTCTCTTCGCTATTTTGCTTATTTCCCAGGTAAACAAAGTAAAGTTGCTCAGAAAATTTAGGTTGAAATTTAATTGGATAGATCATGGGATGTGATCCATTTCTTCGAAATAAAATAGGCAAACAGTAGTTTGCACAGGCAATATCATAACCAGATCCCTTAGAAACCATTGCATGCAACTCGTAAGGGTTTACATCTGCCCATTGAGCAACATTATTAATCAGACTCGAACTAGATCCCAATCCCCATTTTCTATCGAAGTTAATTTCCGATTTTACCCTCCACGAAAAATTCTTCAAAAATTCAGGATTCAATTGTTTTGCCTGCTTCAGAAGAAAACAAACAAAATCTTTCTCAGTTTTTCCTTTCTGATCTGCTTGTAAAACCTCATCCTCCGATATTGAAAAATGCAACCATTCCTGGGCTCGATCCAAAGCAATCCACTCCAAATCTTTCGAATCAGATTCATAAATTTCCATGAATTGACCAAATCTTAGCGGAATAGCTAATGATAATGAGCCATGCAAAACCAAATACTCTCCAGTGATTAGGAATTTGGCATTCGAGTAATATTTCTTAACAGGTAACAATTTAGCGTAACTTGGTTCTAATGGATTTAATAAATGATTCTACCTCGCTATAAGATACAGTTTTGTGAGCAAAGTACTCTAAGGCCTGTTTCTTTTCTTCGTAATCGGCTTTTAAGGCATTCAACAAATTAGATAGGTGCATTTTCATATGACCATATTGAATTCCGGTAGTCACCAATGATCTTAAAGCTCCAAAATTATTGGCCAAACCCGCTGTAGCAGTAATCATCATTAATTCTTTAGCCGATGGTTTCCCTAAGAGTTCAAGGCCAAATTTTGCCAAAGGGTGAAGGCTTGTTAATCCACCAACAGTTCCTAATGAAAGAGGAATTGTAAGTTTATATTTAAAGCGATTACGAGAAATCGAGGCTTGTGTAAGACTCTTATATTTACCACTTTTCGACGCCCAAACATGACCATTTGCTTCGATTGCTCTAAAGTCGTTTCCGGTGGCAAGTGCCACGGCATCTATTCCATTAAAGATTCCCTTATTGTGAGTTGCCGCTCTAAATACATCAATCTCTGCAATTTTTGAAGCCTTGGAAAATTTCTCAGCAAATTCTTTTCCACTCATGCCTGGCTCAATATTATCCAATTCTGCAATATCGCACTCCACCCAACATTCTACCAAACAATCTGGTGTGTAATTCGATAGAATTGACATGATGATCTCGCAATCGCGTTCAATCTCTTTCAATTCTTTGTAATACCTAAAGAACTTCTTCATGGTTTGCGCCATCTGCTCAAGACAGGAATTGATAAAGTTGGCACCCATAGAATCTACTGTATCAAAATCGACATGAAGCTGATAGTAGTGATCCATTTCATTCGAGAGGTCGACCAAACGAATATTCTGGATACCGCCTCCGCGTTGTCGCATGTTCCTGGTCAGCTCTTTGGTTGCTCTATACAGTTCATATTTAAGCTCAGGCAATAAATCGATCAGTCGATCTTTCTCCCCTTTCCATAAAAAATGAACTTGTCCTGATTTTACCACAGAAACCACTCTTGCCTGAAATCCGCCATGATTTGCCCAAAACTTTGCCGAACGCGATGCAGCAGCAATCACAGAGCTTTCTTCAATTACCATTGGAATATGGTACAATTGCTTGTTGATCACAAAATTTGGTGCAACACCAAATGGCAAGTAAAAATTTGAAAGGGTATTCTCACTGATCTCATCGAGCAAGTCTTGTTGCTCTTTATCCTGCAGTCGGAAACTATCCAGCTGCGACTTTATTTTATCGGCACTGCCAGTAAGTGCGGCAAGCTTTTCTTCTCGAGATAATTTGGAAAAACCTGATATTATCGATTTTCGCTTCATAAATCAAAATTTAATTCCCGTGTTAGAGAAAAATCCGTAAATAATAAAATACTTACAGGTCCTAAATTACATTTTTTATTCAGCGAACCCAAATCAGGAAAGGATTTTTAACAATTCCGGTCTACTTCACTTTTAAATAAGTTTTCGATATTTTCAGTCCTTCTACCTGAGTGTGAAGATATTTTTGCAGATCTTCGTAGGATTCCCTGGCATATTTTAACAGTTGTGAAGCTTGCCCATAAATCGCCGGAAGTTTACTCTTTTCGGTCAAATAGTAGCCATCAATAAAACTGTGGATTCCGCCAGAAATAATAATTTCCTTGCATTTGATATGTTTATTGCTCTCAACAATTTCGTTGGTCCAATTCAACATCTGCTCTGCCGAATGACCAATTTTAGCCAAAGGCTCAAAGAGCTGGACCTGGGCATCAGGATTTCTAAGCATCTCAATTTTTGCGAAGTTGGTACCTCCAAAAGCGGCAAATTCTATCGCCTGTAGGGGCAATCTCAACAATTGTTTTAAACTTTCGGGTCCGAAACCTTGCCCAACCTCTTTCACAATAATCGGAAAATCGACGCTTCTAAGAAGTTCTTTAATCGATTCTATTGGCGAGCGCAATATGCGGTCTCCTTCGGGCTGAAGCCATTCCTGCATTGGATTTACGTGAATAATTAAACCATCGGCCTCAAGTTTACCTACCATATCGATAAGCTTTTGCAATTCCTTGCTTGCAATCAATTCCTCTAACTGGCAAATTCCCAGGTTGGCATATAAAGGAAGGTCAGCTCCAATTATGTGCCTCACATCGAAATCCTTCAGGTGCTCATCGCTATCCAATAAAGATCGGCACGAACCTAATCCCATACCCATACCAAATTCGGCACAAGCCTTAGCCAGATTTTTATTGATCTTGCCAGCAAGTTGTGTTCCTCCTGTCATGCTGGAAACCCAAATTGGTGTTCTCAATTCTTTCCCTAAAAAAGTGAATGGCTTCAATTCATCTTGAGGATGAGAGTCAATAAATGGCTCATAATAAAACCTATCATCTAATAAAGTTTGCTCTATTTGAGAACGAAAAGCCAGGTCGATATGATCTTTTTTTCTATCGGTCATTCTGATATGGATATTTAATTTTTGACAGCAACTTATTTTTTGCCAAACCAGTCAAAATAAATTTTCTAGTGTTTACTAAGATAACACAATAATCGAAACGCAAATCTAAGCAATCTTAAGTTGAACTCTAAATTTATTTTGAACGATTCTTAATAAGGATGGAGTTTAAAAACTTCTTACTTGCTGATAATGTGTCTATTTAGATAGATTTCATGAACTTGACATTTTTGACACTAGGATCAAGAACAAACTTGCCATAATTTTACTTTTCGATGCAAAACAAATTGTAATTATGGAGCTGGAAATTTGGCATTTATGGATGTTACTATCGATCGGATTATTTATTGTTGAGATCATTACATCAACATTCTCTTCCTTGTGCTTTGGAGTGGGAGCTTTAAGTGCAGGTATTCTTTCTTATGCCAATTATTCAATCTCTGTCCAGCTCGTTGTATTCATTACAATAGCATTACTGGGAATATTTTTACTCAAACCATATTTACAGCAAAAGTTAGTGAGTAAAACCGGAGTAAAAGTAAGTATCGGAACCAATTTTATCGGACGGGAAGCTTATGTAATGGAAGAAATCAATCCGCAAAAAAGACGCGGAAAAGTAATTATTGGTGGCACCGGAAAGAAAGCAATTGCAATTTCGGGAGAAATTATACCCAAAGGAGCATTTGTCGAAATTGTTGATTCGAACGAGATAGAATTAACCGTTAAAGAAATCTAAATATTTTAACCCTAAAACCAAAGGTTTGATCAGTTCAAACCTTTTTCTTTTACCTCTCCATTTACATACATTCTGTCAGTTCAATGATTACATGTCGGTTCAATTTATGCGATTGGCCGAATCGTATGGGAGAGGTAAATTTTTTCTGCAAGTGTTCCGATAAAGTTGAAACAGGAAACTTTTGTAAAATTTACCTGTATCGCTGCACTTTCGGATCAACCTCAACCGACCAACGATCGATTCCACCTTTTAGATTGTAGACACGCGAGAATCCATTTCTTCGAAGATAATTCATTACCTGTTTGCTTCGAACGCCCATATGGCAGAACACTACCAGGTCTTTATCTCGCGGCAATTCTTCTATCTTAGATGGAATCTCACCCATAGGGATATGTTTGGCATTTTCGATGTGGCAAATCTGAACTTCTACCGGTTCACGAACATCCAACATCATCATATCTTTTCTCTTCTCCATTTCCTGAATAATTTCAAGTGGAGTTAAATCGCTTTTACCAGAAGCATCATTTTTTATACTAAAACCCACAGCTTTACCTTTATTGATTTAGAGTAAAGATAAACAGAACAAGAAAAATATTCCATTATTTGTAACCTTTCTTACCCATTTCTTGTCTGATAATTTACATAGATCGAGTGAAGAGCTTCGTTTATCGAATAATAAACACTGTGTATTTAAAAATTTAGCATAAATTGTAAATTTGGTAAGCGATCTCAATTCATTATGCATACAGAATACACCAACCAACAATTATAACTAATTGAACGCTACGAATGCAGATCAAAATAGACTCTTTGAGTAAGGTATATCCCAATGGTAAGAAAGCACTTGACAATGTTAGCCTGGAAATTGGCAACGGCATGTTTGGATTGCTAGGCCCAAATGGTGCGGGCAAGTCAAGCTTAATGCGGATATTGGTTACCCTGATGGAACCCAGCCAGGGAAATGTAAAATTCGATTCTTTTGATTTAAAGACAGATCGAAAGGAAATCAGAAACATTCTTGGCTATTTGCCTCAGGATTTTCGATTTTTCACCAAACTAAAAACCTGGGAATTCCTGGATTATGCCGCATCACTCGCCGGCATTAGAAGTAAAAAAATCAGGCACAAAAAAGTGGATGAATGGCTCGAAAAAGTTGGGCTCTTTGATGTAAGGGAGCGAGATGCCAACAAACTTTCGGGCGGTATGAAAAGAAGACTTGGAATTGCACAAACCCTAATTGGAGATCCGAAGGTAATTATTGTGGATGAGCCTACAACAGGATTAGATCCCGAAGAGAGAATCCGTTTCAGGAACATTCTTTCCGAAATAAGTCAGCAGGAAGTTACCATTATTCTATCGACTCATATTGTTGGCGACATTTCGAGTGTTTGTAACAGTTTGGCCTTGCTAAACACCGGACAACTGGCTTTTAGTGGTTCGCCACAAGAACTTATCGAGCAAGCCAGGGGACATGTTTGGCAAGTAAATACTTCGGGTTACGAATACGACCTTATTAAAGAACAGCATGCGGTAGTTTCTACCATTCCAACCAAAGATGGTTGGGAAGTTCAATTGATTGGCGATGGAAGCAAATTTCAGAATGCCATCGAACTGGAACCCAATCTGGAACATGCCTATGTTTATTTCATGGAAAAATCAACAAGTTTAATCTAGAACATTCATGATTTCGATACACACCATACGCTCCGTTGCCAAATTCGAAACCAAGACCCTACTGCGGTCCTGGTTTTTCAGGATATTTGCATTGCTGGCCATCTTTTCCATTGGTGGCTTTAATATTGCTGCCTTTGTTGAAGGAAGTGGTGCACCATGGATTTACAGGGCATTGCCAGCAGCCATTCCTTATGCCAACCTGATTATTTTAAATTTGGGTCAGGCCATTGTTGCCGTTTTCCTGGCCTCCGAATTCTTAAAACAGGACAGTAAAAACGATACTGTAGAGGTAATTTATGCCCGTTCGATGACCAATAGCGAATACATTCTGGGTAAATCCATCGGAATTATCATGGTGTTCGTCATTTTAAACATCATTATGCTGGCCATGGGCATTGGCTTTTCTTTCCTGAGTAACGAATCATCGCAAAGCATTTGGGTATTACTTTATTATCCTTTACTGATATCCATTCCTACCCTGGTTTTTATTCTGGGATTGGCCTTTTTCATGATGATTTTACTGAAAAATCAGGCCATTACATTCATTGTTTTACTGGGGTACATTGCACTCAGTATTTTTTATCTGAATACGAAATTCTACCATTTGTTCGATTATATCGCCTACCAAATTCCTATGATGAATTCTACCATTGGTGGATTTGGAAACATTCAGGAAGTGGTGATCCATAGAGGCATTTATTTTTTCCTTGGTATTGGCTTAATCCTCTTTACCATTTGGAAACTGCCACGCTTGCCACAGTCGAAAAAACTGGTTTCGCTGCCCATATATCTTGCATTTATCAGTTTTGCAGTTGCTGGCGGACTTGTATATCAGTACCTCGATTTAAAAATTGGTGGCGAAAACTATCGCGAAAAGCTGATATCCATTAACGACAAATATGTAGATCATGCCAAATTGGAAGTTACCAGCTGTAAAATTGATTTGGAACATAGAGGTGAAAACATAGCTGCCACAGCACAGCTAAAAGCTGTAAATTCAAACGAAAAAACCATAGACACCTTACTATTCAGCCTAAACCCGCAATTAAAAATCAATTCCATTTACATTGATAAAAAAGAGGTAGCATTTCAGCGCAACGAACAGGTAGTCAAAATTCTTCCCAAAGAAAAGCTTTCTCCTGGAGAAGAATTGCAAATTGAAATTGCCTATGAAGGAACAATTGATGAAAGAGTGCATTTTCTTGATTCAGATCCCGAACTGGTGGCCGATAACTTTACGGCAGAAATGTTCCGAATCAGGAAAAGATTTTCCTATTTGAACGACAATTTCGTATGCCTTACCCACGACGCTTTGTGGTATCCAATTTCTGGTGTTGGCTACTCTTCTTTGTACCCGGGACTTTATTCTCCCAATTTTGCAAACTATCAGCTACACGTAAAAACCAAAGAAGATTTAGTGGCTGTATCGCAGGGTAAACTTACAAAAGAGGAGAATGGGGTATTTTCCTTTGCTCCCGAATATGCTCTTCCAAAAATTAGCCTGCTAATTGGAGATTATCAAAAGCACAGCATTAAAGTTGATTCGGTTGATTATTCCATCTATTCCATTCAGGGCAATCAGTTTTTCCTGAAACATTTTGATGTAATTCAGGATAGTTTACCTGCCTTAATTCGTGAACTCAAAAATGAATACGAAAGTGCACATGGATACAGCTATCCTTTCAAAAGATTATCATTGGCAGAAGTGCCAATACAGTTTGCCTTAGACAAGCACAATTGGTCGATTGCCAGCGATGCCATTCAACCGGAAATTGTCTTTTATCCCGAAAAGGGAGTGGTAATGGAAGAGACAGATTTCAAGAAGCGAAAAAAACGCTTCGAGAAAAGAATGAAACGAGACAATGAAGAAGTTTCGGAAGAAGAACTTCAGGCACGTATTTTTAAGCGATTCGTTCATGGGAATTTTAATCCGCCGGCTACAGAGTGGTACCAATTCGATCATGTCGATCGCAATACATTTTCGCTTTTCCCAAATTATTTCACTCACGCTTCGGCTTTGTATTCGAAGGAGTTCCCCGTGCTGAATATGGCACTGGGTGTTTACATGAAAGAAAACCAGGAAGTGTCACAAACCTTTTCCCGCTGGAGGTGGGAAGGCATCAGCAAAGCGGAAAGAATCAACCTCTTATTGAAAAATACTTCCCTACAAAATATTGCAGAAACAAAACTGCCGAAGGAAAAAGATTGGGATGATCAAATCATTCTGAATGATATCATGAGAGTAAAGGGAAATCACTTGTTCTCTTTGTTTAAAGCGCGATATGGCGAAGAGGAATTTAATAAGGTTCTTCAAAAATTTATTGCAGAAAATCGATATCAAAAGTTCGATTTCAGTCAGTTTGATAGCTTGATAATTGCAAATTTCGACACATCGGTACAATCGGAAATAGAAACCTGGTTTACCACTACCAAACTGCCAGGATTCTTGTTGAAAGATCTTCAAACCTACAAGGTAAAAGATGGCGATCACATCAAGTATCAGATTCGATTTAAGATTTCCAATCCCGAATCGGTAGATGGCATTGTGAGTATCAATATCGAAACGGGAGGACAAAACCGCCGTCGCAACAGGCGATTTGGAGGCAATAATAAGCCCGATTTTACCAAAGCAGTTTTTGTTCCGGCGCATTCGGCAAAAGAGGTGGGCTTTGTATTTCCAGCTGAACCTGGCAGGATGAATATCTTTACTCATGTATCTGAAAACCTGCCAAACAGTTTGATATACGATTTTAGCTCATTTGCAGAAACCAAGCGAAGCAAATTCTTTAATGAAACCAAAGAGTGCGAACTGTTCGAAGGGGTTTTAGATGCCAACGAATTTGTGGTAGATAATGAGGACAAAGGCTTCGAATACGTTCAGGTTTCGAATAAAAGTCAGCTAAAACAATGGGTCGACAGCAAAAGAGAAGTGACCGAAGAATATTCGAGATTGAGAACCTGGAACCCACCAAACGAATGGAAGAATGTACTTCGATCGGGATTTTTCGGAAAGTATGTTCGCTCGGCATTTTTTACAAAATCGGGTGTGGGCGATCGCACGGCAAGCTGGAATGCCGAATTGAAAAATGATGGCTACTACGACGTTTATTGCCATGTCGAAAAAATTGAGCAACGCTGGGGCCGCAGAAAAAAAACCAAAACAGATTACAATTTTAAAATCTATCATGAAGATGGATTTGAAGAAGTAAATAAATCGGATCAGGAACTTGAAAACGGTTGGAATTACCTGGGTAGTTACTACATCACTCCTGAAACTGCAAAAGTTGAACTGAACAACAAATCGGTTGGCGCATATCTGTTCGCCGACGCAATTAAATGGGTAGAAAACAAATAGTCTAACAACATTATAGCATGATTCTTAACAAGCTTACATTAAAAACATTTGCCTTAACGGGGATTTTACTCCTGGCTTCCTTTTGTGCTTCGGCTCAAAAGCAGCTTACCCTGGAGGAAGCATTATTAATCGCCTTCGACAACAGTCCCGACATTAAAAAGTCGAAGATTAACATGGAACAGAACAAGGAACGATTGAATGCCCAGCTGGCATCATTGCGTTCGCGTTTCTCGTTTGATGTTACGCCGCTTTCCTACGAAAAAACCGAATCGTACAACGAGTATTTTTCAACCTGGAACACATCTGAAAACAAAGGTGCCAGTGGTACTTTTACCGTTTCTCAGCCCATTAAACTAACCGATGGTAGGTTATCTCTAAGAAATGAATTCGGTTACCAGGATAACTCTTCGGAATCCAGTAATTCTTCCTATTCGGGATACAATAACTCCTTGTACATGCAGTACGATCAGCCTATTTTCACCTTCAACAAAACCAAAATGGATCTTACCCGAAACGAGTTGAACCTTGAAAATGCAACGCTTTCCTACTCCATTCAGATGCTCAATATCGAGCGACAGGTAAACCAGGCTTTCTACACCATTTACCAAAAGCAAATGGCACTGCAAATTTCGGAAGAAGAGTACGAAAACCAGAAAACCAGCAAGGAGATTATTGCCAGCAAGGTAGAAGGCGGACTTTCGGCTAAGGAAGAATTGTACCAGGCCGAACTGAACCTGGCAACCAGTAAATCGACACTTGATAACAATCGTGTAGAGCTTGAAAATGCCAAAGATGAATTCAAACTTTTATTGGGAATTTCATTGTATGAAGACATTTCGGTTTCGACAAACATACAGTACATTCCTGTGGTGGTTGATCTTGAAAAAGCAATTGAGAACGGATTGACCCAACGATTGGAATTGACCCAAAGAGAAATTGATTTGAACAATGCAAAGTTCGACCTGATCGAAACCTCAGCCATTAATGAGTTTAAGGGAAATATCAGCCTCTCGATGGGGATTATGGGCAACAATAAAAATCTTGCCGATGTGTACGACAAACCAACCAAAAGTCCGAGAGTTGGGGTAACCTTCTCCATTCCAATTTTTGATTGGGGTGAAAGAAGAGCACGAATCAGGGCTGCAGAATTAGAGGTAGAAAGCAGGGAAATCGATAAAAACAGTTTGAAGGATGATATTACCATCAACATTCGAAAGATCTATCGCAACCTTCAAAACCTGATTCAGCAAATTGATATTGCCAAACAGAATGAGAAGAATGCCCAGTTGACCTACGATATCAACCTTGAAAGATACCGAAATGGTGACCTTACAAGTATCGACCTGGAGCGATTCCAGAACCAGTTATCAGAGAAAAAAATGAATCTTGCTAATTCGCTGATCAACTACAAGCTGGAGCTTTTGAACCTGAAAATTCAATCCTTATGGGATTTCGAGAAGAACCAATCATTCGTTCCTCTTGAGCTTCAGGAAAATTTAAGAATGGAATAGTTAATAAATCAATGATAAAATAAAATAGAATGGCCTTTACAATGAAACGATTTGCATTTTTACTTCTGGGTGCTGCCCTTTTCGCTTCGTGCGACGATAACAAAGCTGATTTGAATAAAGATATCGCAGTACAGGTATCGGTACAGGAAATTGTACCCAAAAGCATCGAAAAATACATTAGTACCACCGGAACGGTTGAACCGATTAAAACAGTTGATTTAAAATCGGAAGTAGCCGGAAAATACCGCTTGCTTAATAATCCGCGCACCGGCAGAAAATTTCAGTTGGGCGATTACGTTCAGGAAGGAACCCAGGTAATTCTATTGGAAGACAAAGAATATGAGAACAATATCAAGATTAAATCTTTGGAATTGAGATTGGAAATTTCGCAGCAAACTTTCGAAAAACAGCAATCGCTTTACAAAAAAGGTGGTGTAACCCTGTCGGAGCTTAAGAATGCTGAAATTGAACTGATCAATGCCAAATATTCTTACGAAGATGCATTGTTCCGATTGGAGAAACTAAAGGTAAAAGCGCCATTCTCGGGCATCATTACCAACCTGAATTATTATACCGAGAATACCAGAATTGAAGCGGCTTCGCCAGTGCTTAGCATGATGGATTACAGCAAGCTGCACATGGAAATTAACCTGGCAGAGAAAAACATTGCCATGATTAAAACAGGACAGTCTGTAAACATTGTAAACTATACCATTCCTGGTGATACGCTAAATGGCGTTCTTGCACAGCTTTCTCCTGCCATTGATGCCGAAACCCGTTCGTTTAAAGCGGTGGTAAATGTCGATAATTCGAAACTATTGCTTCGTCCGGGTATGTTTGCCAAAGGCGAGATTGTAGTGGCTCATAGCGATTCGGCATTGGTGATCCCAAAAAATGTAATTCTAAACAAGCAGAAAGGAAATGTTGTTTTTGTTGTTCACAAAGGATTGGCAGAGGAAAGAGTCATTGAATTTGGTCTTGAAAATCCTGACGAGGTACAAATCATTTCAGGTTTAGAGAAGAAAGATCGATTGGTTGTAAAAGGTTTTGAAACCCTTCGAAACAGATCAAAAATTAAGATTGTAAAGTAATTCCACATGAAGAAAATAACTCAATTTTCAGTCAATTACCCGGTAACTGTGTCCATGATTGTATTGGCCATTTTACTGCTTGGCTATGTTTCGCTGGGTAAACTGAGTGTAGATCTGTTTCCTGAAATGAATGCTCCGCGCATTTTTGTGGAAATAAAGGCAGGTGAAAGGCCGCCTGAAGAGATCGAGAAGCAATTCATTGAAAGTATAGAATCACAGGCCATCAGGCAAAAAGGTGTGAGCCAGGTATCGTCGATTTGCATGGTTGGTGCAGCACGTGTTACAGTTGAATACAGCTGGGGAAGCGATATGGACGAAGCTTTTCTCGATCTGCAGAAAGCACTTACCACCTACTCTCAGAATGCCGATATCGATGAATTTACCATTACCCAGCACGACCCGAATGCATCGCCTATTCTGATTATGGGAATGCTACATCCGCAAATTAAGGATATGGATGAGCTGAGAAAAATTGGTGAAAATTACATTCGAAATGAGCTCATCCGGTTGGAAGGAATTGCAGAAGTTGAACTTACGGGTGCACTCGAAAAAGAAATTCGCATCGAAACCAATCAGTATCTGCTGGATGCTCACGGCTTAACGGTTGATCAGATTGTACAGAAGATTCAGAGCCTGAACCAGAATGTATCGGGCGGTAGCATTGTTGAAATGGGTACCAAATACATTATTAAAGGTGCTGGTTTAATTCGTGATATACAGGAAATCGAAAATGTAATTGTTGGTACAAAAAACCTTCAGTCAAATGTTCCAACCCAGGCGAATGCATCTCAAAGCAGCCAGGTTCCTGTAAAAAACAAAGTGCCTATCTTACTCAGAGATGTAGCGCAGGTGAAATTTGTACCCAAAGAGGCTCAAAATATTGTTCGAATCAATGGTGAACGTTGCGTTGGCCTGTCCATATACAAAGAGACCGGATCGAATACGGTGAAGGCCGTTGAAGATTTCGATGAAGCCATGCAATCCATCAGGAAAGCATTGCCGGGCTATCAATTCATTATCGTGCAAAACCAGGGGCAGTTTATTCAAAAAGCCATAGACGAAGTAGAGGAAACAGCCCTCATTGGTGTGCTGATCGCTATTTTTGTTCTCTTCATTTTCTTGCGAAGGTTTAAGGTAACGGCCATAGTAAGTTTTGCCATTCCGGTATCCATTATCGCAACATTTAACCTGATGTATTTCAACGGACTCAGCCTGAACATTATGACTTTGGGCGGACTGGCATTGGGTGCAGGTATGTTGGTGGATAATGCCATTGTGGTAATCGAGAACATTTTCAGAAAAATGGAACTGGGCCTATCGGTGAAAGATGCTGCCATTGAAGGAACTTCGGAAGTTGGTGGAGCCATTGTTGCCTCTACCCTAACCACCATTGTGGTGTTCCTACCAATTGTGTATTTGCATGGCGCTTCGGGTGCTTTGTTCAAAGACCAGGCATGGACCGTTGCATTTTCGCTGATTGCTTCACTTTTTGTGGCCATCCTCTTTATTCCAATGCTTTTTAACTATGCATACAAAGGCAGTAAAAAAGAGATCAAATTTAAATCGGTAAAGATTGGCTGGTACGGCGATTTGCTTGGCAAACTTCTAAAAAAGAGAGCTTTTGTAATTGTTGGAGCCTGCGTTTTACTGGTTGCAACCGGATTAATCCTGCCAATGGTAGGAAACGAATACCTGCCCAAAAGTGGTGTTGGAGAATTCAGCCTTGACATTGAACTGCAGGAAGGAACACAGCTCGATCGCACTTCAAAAACAGTTGAAGCCATTGAATCGATGCTATGGCAAGCCATGGGCGATCAGATTGAAACCGTGTACAGCAAAATTGGTCCCGATACCGGGAGTGCATCCGATAAGGCAGTTTTCCAGAATGAGAATACGGCCAATATCAAAATTAAACTGAAGAAAGAATTCATTGCCCAATCGGAAGACATTCTGAACAATGTGGGTGAATTGGTTGGCGATATTCCCAATGCCGAAATTTCTATTGTAAGAGACGAAACTGCTTTGCAATCGACCATTGGAACCGAAGATGCTCCAATCGAAGTGGAAGTGAAGGGAAAGGATATGGAAATCCTGGAACGTTTGTCGAATGAAATAAAGCAAAACCTGTTGGAAATTCCTGAATTGGCCAATGTACAGACCAATATCGAAGAAGGTGCTCCTGAGGTAAATGTGGTGGTAGATCGCTACAAAGCCGGAATTTTTAATATGACTACCGAAGGCATTGCCGGTCAGTTGCAGGATATCCTCATGGGAAAACAAGCCGGTAAATACGAACATGGTGGCGAAATGAGCGATATCACCGTTCAGTTGCCTGAGATTGGTATTTCGGAATTGAATTCCCTCATGCTTCAGTCGGGCAATTCAGAAATTCCTTTGTACGAGGTGGCAAACATTGAGAAATCCTCATCGCCAAAGCAAATGCTTCGAAGAAATCAGAACCGTATTGGAAAAATTAGTGCTGATATTCGAGGCGATCTGGCCTTTGACCAGGTAGTAGGTAAAATCAATGCCAAACTGGCCAATGTGGAACTGCCAACAGGTTATAATATTGGCCTGATTGGAGAAGAACAGAAAAGACAGGAAGCCATGTCGAACCTGAGCTTTGCACTCATGCTATCGGTAATTTTGGTTTATATGGTGATGGCTTCTCAGTTCGAATCACTCATTCATCCATTTACCATTCTTCTGACCATTCCATTGGCGGGAGTTGGTGCTGTCTGGGCATTCTTTATGCTGGGCATTCCAATGAACATTATGGCTTACATCGGAATCATCATGCTGGGTGGGATTGCAGTAAACGACTCCATCATATTGGTCGATGCCATCAACCAGTTCAAGCAGCAAGGTCACTCCTTGCGCGAATCGGTGATTATGGCTGGAGAAAACAGAATCAGGCCAATTATCATGACCAGTGTAACCACAATTTTGGCGCTGCTGCCATTGACCATTGGTTTTGGTGAAAGTGCCGCTCTTCGCGCTCCTATGGCAATTGCCGTAATTTCCGGACTTGTAACTTCTACCTTACTGAGTTTGGTGGTGATTCCTTGTGTGTACTATGCATTTGATAGAATACAGAGCTTTATCACAAGTTCGCGGGAAGAGAGAATGAAATATGTGAAAGAGTAAATACAAGCTAAAAGCTGATTAATATATGAACTTCATTATCAAAAGAAAGGTTTTAATTGCGATGCTCTTCGCAGGATTAAGCATGCTGGGATATTTCTCCTACAAGCAGCTTCCTGTGGAGCTGATTCCCAATGCGAACCTTCCTATGCTTTTTGTTCAGGTTGGAACCGGTATCGAGGTAGATCCAAGATATATGGAAAGCCAGGCAATTATTCCTTTGGAAGGAGTTGCCGGTGGACTTGAAGGTGTGGAAAAAATCGAATCTACCGCCGGTCAGCAGCGTGGAAGCATACAGATTTCCTTTGAACAGGGCACAAACATTAAATATGCTTACCTGAAACTGGCCGAAAAGGTGGAGGAGGTGAAAAAAGACCTTCCTCCCGAATTCCAGGTTCAGGTTTTAAAATTCGACATGGAACAACTCAACAACATGTTCATGAATATACAGGTTCGTGGAAGTGGTGGAGTTGACCGTGTGAGACAAATTGCCGAAAACGAAATTCTGAACAAGATTCAGAACATCGACGGCATTGCCAATGCTGCCATTTTTGGCGGGCGGGAAAAGTCTGTAGAAATCCTCTTGCGCGATGATGTTTGCAAGAGCTACGGCATCAGTCCATCAGATGTTCGATCGGTTTTGAACCGAAATGGAAACATTCGCAGCTTTGCAGGAAAGGTGGTCGATAAAGATCAGCTCAACTTTGTAAATGTGGTTTCCCAGTTTTCCGATATCAATCAACTACACGAACTGGTGGTAAAAGAGGATGGAAACATTCGCCTGAAAGATATTTCCTACATTCATTATGGCGTGAAAACGCAAACCTCCTACAGCCGTGTAAATGGCAAGGAGGCAGTTACCTTGCAGTTAACCCGCGATGCGCAGTCCAACATCATCGAACTATCGGATGTTACCCTTGCCAAAATCGATGAGCTGAACAAAGAGCTGGAAAGCAAAGATGTTGAAATGGTGGTACAGCTTAACATGGCTGAAACCATGGAAACCAATATCGATTTAATTATCGAACTGGCTTTGGTTGGAGGGATACTGGCCATTTTTATCCTGTGGATTTTCCTGAAAAATTTGCGTTTGGTTACTGCCATTGCCTTAGCCATACCCATATCGGTTTATACCGCTTTTAACTTCTTTTATGCCTACGGAATTAGTATCAATACCTTAACCCTGCTGGGAATGGCACTGGCCATTGGTATGTTGCTCGACAACAGCATTGTCGTCCTCGAGAACATCTACCGGCTTGCAGCACAAAAAAAGGATGCAAACACTGCCGTGATACAGGGAACCAAGGAAGTATGGCGCTCCATTTTTGCCGCCACCCTAACTACCATTACCGTATTTCTGCCTTTTGTATTCTCATCTAATTTCCTTGTGGGATTAATGGGAAAACACATCGGGGTATCCATTATTTCAACCCTTTTGGTTTCATTGGTGGTGGCCTTGCTGCTTATACCAATGATTACCCACACTTTTCTGCGACGAAGAGGCAAGTTCCAGGAGGTAAACTTCGAAAATATCTCCTATCACAACCGATTGGTGCAAGTCTACCTGGTGCTTTTAAAATCATGTATGCGTCATCCGGGCCGAACCGTTTTAGGCGCTTTGGGCTTGTTTTTTGTCACCTTGCTCATCAGTTTAGGCTTAAGCTTTATCTCGGCCGAAGAGACCGAAACCAAGGACCTAAACCTGTACGTAAATCTTCCGGGAGGAACCACACTGGAAAATACCGATTTGTTTGTTCAGCAGGTAGAAGAAAAGCTGGCAGCCCTGGAAGAGAAAAAAGACATTACCAGCCAGATTTACGAAGAGGAAGCAATGCTTACCATTACGCTGGTTGATGATTATCGCGAAAAGCAAAACTTAAGCATTCCGGGCATTAAGAAGAACATTATGGAACGCCTTGATGGTTTGCCACGCTCTTCCTTTAGCTGGGAACCACCGGCACAAGGAAGACGATTTGGCGGCGGAGGCGGTGGTGGCTTCGGCGGAGGCGACGATCCCTTCATGGAAATGCTGGGCATTGGTACACAACGCGAAAAACTGATTATTAAAGGTCAGGATTTCGATAAAATGCTGGACCTTTCGGAAGACCTGGATTACTACCTGAATCAGCTGACTTCCATTAAAAGTGTTGACATACAGATTCCTTCCAAGCGACCGGAATTACTGCTTGAATTCGACAAGCAGGTAATGGCACTTTACGATATTCCTGTGAATTCTGTACTGTCGGAGCTCAACTCCTTCCAAAAGGAATTTTCGAGTAATGTGGTTTTTAAAGATGGTACCGAAGAGTACGATATCGTGATTAAAACCATTGGCGAAAACCCGGAAGTGACGAGAGATGCAAAAGATCTGCGCAAGCTAACCGTTCGCGGTACGCAGGGAGCCGAATTTGAATTGGAAAATATCAGCAAATTCAATTTCACCGATGGATTGTCGAGCATCAAAAGAACCAACCAGGAAAAGCAGTTGGTGGTGTCCTACCAGTTTATCGATGAAGTAAACGACGAAAAAGATTTGCTTACCGCTTCGCGTGTTGAAATTGATGAATTGGTGGCCCGCATGAGTTTGCCTTCGGGAATTGCCGTTGAAATTGTTCACGAAGAAAATAGCCTGGGCGAGTTCAGCTTCCTATTCTTAATGGCATTTATTCTCATTTTCATGATATTGGCCTCGGTATTCGAATCGTTTAACATGCCAATTGTAATGATGTTTTCCATTCCTATGGCAGCGATTGGTTCGCTCATTGCCCTCATCCTTACGGGAACATCGCTTATGAATGCCAATGTATTCACAGGCTTAATTATCCTGCTGGGAATTGTGGTGAACAACGGAATTATCATGATCGATTATTCCAATGTGCTCCAAAAGAGAGGCTACCGTCAGTCGAGAGCATTAATGATGGCCGGACTGGCACGTATTCGTCCAATTCTGATTACGGCCATTACTACAATTATCGCACTAATGCCCCTGGCTTTGGGAAGAGCTGAATATGTCACTCAAATTGGAGTTCCTTTTGCCATTACCGTAATTGGAGGTTTGAGTTTAAGCACCATATTAACCCTGGTATTTATTCCAACCCTTTACACGGGTTTGCAAACCAGTTTACAGTGGATGCGCGAGCAGCAGCTGTGGGTAAAAATCATACAGTTTGGCATCTGGATCAGCGGCTCATGGTTTATTTATACCGAGGTAGACAGTACCATATGGCAAATCATCGACTTCCTGGTACTTCTGCTTGCTGTACCGGCTTGTATCTACTTTATACAGGCCAGCCTGCGAAAAGCCAACGAAGAGCTCATTGCTGCCGATGCCGATCTGCATATCCAAATCAGGAACCTGGTAAAAATTTACGATTGGGATGGCCGATTTATGCGCGAATGGAAATCAGGCTTGCGCATTCGAGAGCGCCTGGGATTAAAACATTCTTACACTCGCTTGCGCGATTTTCTTACGCTGATATGGCAGCTGCCACTCATAGCCTTTATGGTATTTTTCGTGTACTATCACCTACAAAATAAGTATTGGTTGCTATTGCTGTCGATTATGTTCCAGATCATGCTGCTGTATTTTATGGCGCCAATCATGGAATATCGAAAACACCTGATCGAAAATGGCAAAAGCAAGCTGGGCAGATTCGTAATTATCGCATTCCATAAATTCATTTACTGGATATTCCCATTGCTTGTATTGGCCTATTTCAACAACAAATACGATTTAATCGGATTGGCCATTCCGGTGGCGGTGCTTTGGTATTTTGCCTTGCTGATTAAGAAAACATCAGACAAGATTTATCGCGAAAAGATCAACATCAATCGCATTGGCGGCAGATTTAAGGGAATTCGAAAATTCTTCTACCGCTTTGTTCTGATTATCCCGATTATCGGGAAACAGAAAGTGCCTTTTAAAGCCGTGAAAAGCGTTTCTTTCGACATTGGAAATGGCATGTTCGGATTGCTTGGACCGAATGGTGCAGGAAAATCGACCTTAATGCGTATTGTTTGTGGAATTCTGGAACAGAGCTACGGACAAATTACCATTAATGGAATTGATGTTCGCGAAAAGCGTGAAGAACTGCAGGGATTAATTGGATACCTCCCACAGGAATTTGGCATGTACGAGAATATGTCGGCCTGGGATTTCCTGAATTATATGGCCATTTTAAAGAAGATTCATAAAGCCGATGAGCGCAGCGAACGTGTGAAATATGTACTGGATGCAGTGCACATGCTCGATCAGAAAGATGAGAAAATTGGCTCTTTTTCGGGCGGGATGAAACAGCGAATCGGGATTGCTCAAATCCTCCTTCATTTGCCAAGAATACTGGTGGTTGATGAGCCTACAGCCGGTCTCGATCCTCGCGAAAGAATCCGTTTCAGAAACCTATTGGTGGAATTGAGTAAGAAGAGAATCGTGATCTTTTCAACCCATATTATCGAGGATGTGGCAAGTTCGTGTAACCGCGTAGCCGTAATGAAAAAAGGTGAACTGAAATACCTGGGCGAACCTGTGCATATGGCCGGCATTGCCGACGAAAAAGTCTGGATGCTGAAAATATCGCCAGAAGAATTCGAACAGTTTAAAAAGGAGCATGTGATTATTCACCATATGCGCGACAATGATCACATTCGTGTTCGTTGCCTTGCCGATGAAAATCCGGGTTACGGGGCAGTAAACACCAAGGCCAATCTCGAAGATGCCTATTTGTGCTTATTGAATGATACGAGTGAAAATAAAATTACCATGATGAATGTTTAAGTTGAACCACAAAGAGAATCCTTAGTGGTTAAAAATTAAAAACGAAAGCAACAGAACGTTTAAGTTGAGCACAAAGTAAAAGAAAGGACATCACGAAGTCTCACAAAGAAAAAATGTAATTCCCTATCTAAGGAAATATAATTTGTTGAGACTACACAAAGCTTAAAAATTGCTGAGCACTGATCAGAAACTTTGTGTGCCTTTGTGAAAATACTTTGAGAATCCTTCGTGGTTAAATCATAAAAACATGAAAGCAATAGAATGTTTAATTTGAAACACAAAGTAGAACAAAGGACATCACGAAGTCTCACAAAGAAAAAATGTAATTCCCTATCTAAGGAAATATAATTTGTTGAGACTACACAAAGCTTAAAAATTGCTGAGCAATGATCAGAAACTTTGTGTGCCTTTGTGAAAATACTTTGAGAATCCTTCGTGGTTAAATCATAAAAACATGAAAGCAATAGAACAAATACAACTCATTACAAACTTTATTCGCTACAATGTGAAAATCATATTTGCGAACAAGTTCATCTATTTCCTGATTGCAGCTTTTGCATTCTTTTTAATGGTAATGGGCATCATGCTTTTTAGCGATGCCAGTCCCGATGAGTCGGATATCTACGCAAGTATTATTTTTCCGGGCATATTAATTTTGTTTTACCCCGTAATTTTTTTGATACAGAGCGATAAGGATACCCGAATGCTTGAAATTCTGTTTGGAATTCCCAACTACCGCTATAAGGTATATCTGGTGCGCTTTGCCCTGAGCATACTTTTGCTGGTATGTACCCTCTTTGTAATGGCATGGTTGAGCGTAATTTTGGTGATTAACATTCCGGTGCTCAACATGGTTTACGAGCTCATGTACTGCCTTTTGTTTTTGGCAAGTTTGGGATTCCTGTTCACCACCTTAATTAAAAATGCCAACGGGGCTGCAGTGCTTATGGTGGTTTTGGGTTTGGTCTTCTTAATTCTGGCCGAACCATTGGAGTACAGCAAGTGGAACATTTTCCTGAATCCTTTTAACGTACCCAGTGATATGAGCCACAGCATTTGGCAGAATGTTTTGTACCAAAACCGTTTGATGCTAATTATCGGTTCGGTAATTTCGGTACTCTGGAGTTTAATTAACCTACAACGAAGAGAGAAGTTTGTGTAAGATATAGATACAGATCAAAAAAGGCTCAATAAGTAAGATTATTGAGCCTTTGTATTTTTAGAAAGACATGCTTTTCATTCTTCTCAACTGGCGATTCCAGCTAAACAAACCGCCTTTAAGGTGGGCCGCCTTGTGGAAACCAATTTTACGAAGGTAGTTTCTTACCTGCTTGCTTCTGAAGCCCAAGTGACAGAAAATAATAATGTCCTTGTCTTTGGGCAGGGTGGGAATTCTGTTTTGGATATCTCCCATTGGAATATGCATTGAATTCGCAATTCCATCCTTAGCCAGTTCGTGTGGCTCGCGGATATCGATCAGCAGGATGTCGTCTCGCTTCTCCATCTCCTCCATCAATTCCAAAGCGGTAAAACTTGTTTTAGGGCCATTATCCTTGTTCGTAAAAACATTCATATTCAATAGTTTAATAAAATAGGGGTTTACAACTCTTAAAAGGCAGTAAATACCGACCTTCCGTACAAGTATCAAATTTAAAAAAATTAGGATGCCAAGCTACTTTCAGCAGCAAAAGTTCGCCCCGAAAGTGCTTATACAGATCTATTCAAAAAAAGAGAAAGGAAACTAAAATTCAGCCTTTAAAATTTCGTCGACACAGTGCAGCAAGGTCATTTTGCCCTTGTGGGTATCGCAATTGGTTTGAAAGGCTGCCGCAATTTTATGATCGGGGAAATAGACAAAAATAGAGCGGAATCCCGGAACAAATCCTGAATGACCATAGGCTTTTCCGTGGCTGGTTTTAAAGATAAAACTGCCCATGCCATAGGAGTCGTATTCGCTCAATACCCCGTTCGGATTTGGGGTGATGATCATTTCAAGGGTTTCATCGGAAAATGGCAAAGCTTCGTAGTATAACTTCGCCCATTTGGCCAAATCGGAGGTGGTTGAAGCAAAACCTCCACCTGTCCATTCCATTTGCGGATTAAAGGCATACTTGCCATCTGCCACCATCTGTTTGGGCATGTGGAAGAAATCATCCAAACCCGAATATCCGTTAGGTAGTCTTGGGATATCGCGACGCAAGGAAGCATAGGTTTCCTCAAAATCCAATGGAGCCAGAATCCTGGCATTGGCTACTTCGTAAAAATCCATCTTGGTCACCTTCTCAATCAACATTCCAATTAGCAGGTAGTTGGTATCGGAGTAGGCCCAGCCTTCGCCGGCTTTGTGCACGGCATCCATTTCGAATGCATGCGACAAGCGGTCCTTGTAGCTCCATACCTTATCGGGATTTTTACTCATGCTGATCCACACCTGCTCATTCTCGATGTATCGAGGCAATCCGCTGGTATGCTGCAAGAGCATTTCAACGGTAATATCGCCAATGTTGGGTAGCTTCGAGAGCCAACACTCATCTTTACAGTAATTGAAAAACTTCTCTTTTAAATCCACTTTTCCCTCCTCTACCAACTGAAACAGAACCGCCGCAGCATAGGTTTTGCCAATGCTTCCCGAAAACATCACGTGTTGCAGGTTCATTCTTTCCTTACGGATAGAGTCGGCATAACCGCTTGCATAGTTCTCCTGTCGGCCATCCTGGAAAATGATGGAAAATTTTGCTCCTGGCAGATCCAGCAATTCTACCACACTATCGAGTTTGTGCTGATAGGTGCACTGCGAAAAAGCCGTAAAACAAATCGAAACAGAAAGGGCAAAAAATATGGATAGAGAGATGTAAAATTTTTTCATAGAGTGGTGGTATGGGTTAACTGCTTGTAAGATAACACTTTTTGCAGGAATTAAACAAAAGTTGAAGGCAGAATGTAAATGCCTGCATGCCCCGGTATCCGTACAAAGAGACCTGAAATATCCGAATAAAACATTCTTTAAGACTGATAATCAGCATTTTTTAAGCAAAGCAGAAGGAAATGATTTGCCTTTTTTATTTCCCAATTGCCTGAATCTTTGTAAATTAACATATAAATCCAAACAAGAAATAAAATCATGAAAACAGCCATTCAATATTTTCTTTGCCTAAGCTGCCTTGGCCTTTTGCTTTCTGCTTGCGACATCAACAACGAAGAAGAACTGGCAAAATCGGTACCCATAGAGAGCGAATTGGAAGAAATTGATTTCTTAAAATTCTCTGATTTTGGATGTGAAAACGCGGAATGGTATGCCAATCCCGAATTATCGGATACTTTTCGCATTGTAAACTCAATTGAAGAACTGGATCGATACATTAGAATCAACTGCATTCCTCAAATTGATTATTCCAGGTACTCCCTTATTATTGGCAATCAATTCTATCCGCACGGCATGGAATTTATCGATGAAAAAGTAGAAGAGAGTAACAGCAGGATTGTGTATACATTAACTTATCGGAAGTATGAAAGTTTAATTTTTGAAGTTTCTAATATCAATTATCATTTTGTTGTAAAGACTCCCCCTCAACAAAAAAAGCTTGAAGTTGTTTTCGATATCAAATAAAAACTGCTGAAAGTACATGTTTATGCAAACTGCTAAGTCGATTGAGCACATGCGTTTGTCGATGCTCAGCTATTGTTTGTCGATATCGCTTTTAACAAACATTTCATTTTTCTAATTTCCTCATAATCTATTCATTTCACTTACTCACCAGTGTTTAAGACTACTAGTTTTGTATAAAAAAACGGATAAATCCCAATGAGAACAAGAATCATGAAAACAGCATTTCAATATTTTCTGTGCTTTAGCTGCCTTGCTCTATTTCTTTCTGCTTGCAGTAGCAGTAGTGATGAAGAACTGGAAGAAATCAATTTCCTGAAATTCACCGATTTTGAATGTGAAGACCCAATATGGGATGCCAAATCTGAATTATCGGATACTTATCGCGTAGTGAACTCAAATGAAGAACTAGATGAATACATCACAATAAATTGCATTCCCCAAATTGATTATTCGAAGTATATGCTCATAATAGGAGAAAAAAGTTATAGCTATGGCAATACACTATACTCCCAGAAAGTTGAAGAAAACAATAACAGCATTGTTTATACCGTAATTGTTTTGCGATCCTTTACCACAGTGGCCACAAGTGTGCAGTACCATGCGATTATTGAAAGACCCAGGAAACAGAAAGAAATTGAGGTGGTGCTGAGTTATTTTGAACAGTAAAAAAGCTCATCTCCCATATGACGAAAGTTGAAGCTGTTTGCACAGGACAAAAGAAACAAACTTCCCTCAGCGGGGATTTTTTGTAGTATTGCTATATCAGAATAAATCTAAATATTCACTGAATGCATAGATCTTTTTTCTTTTGCCTCCGGTTATTTCTTTTAGGATCCCAAGCTGAACCATAGATTTTACCAAACTGTATCCTGTAGCATCCGATGTCTCTGTAATTTCAGCTACCTTAGAAGCTGCAACCAATGGCTTTCTATATAATGTATCCATTAATTTAAATGCATTTTTTGAGCGATTTCCTAACGATTGTATTTTACTATCTACTTCATTTTTCAATTTCAGAATCCTATCAAAAGTTTCAATCCCATTCTGTGTTGTTTCAATCATCCCCACCAGGAAGAATTTAAACCATTGAGTGATATCATCTTTTTCTCTTACTCTTGAAAGGTTGTCGTAGTATAAGGTTCTATTTCTTTCAAAGAAATCAGACAAATATAAAATTGGTCTTTTAAGAATGCCTTTTTCAACAAGATATAGTGTTATTAACAAGCGTCCAACTCTTCCATTGCCATCAAGAAATGGATGGATTGTTTCAAATTGGTAATGTATTAATGCAATTTTAAGCAAATCCGGAAAATAGAAATCAGTATTGTGTGCAAAATTTTCCAGATCTCCCATTAAATCATTGATAGATGTATGAACCGGAGGAACAAATATTGCATCATTTATAGAAGCTCCTCCAATCCAGTTTTGGCTGGTTCTAAAAGATCCGGGAAGTTTGTGTTTGCCTCTAACACCTTTTAATAGTGTTTTGTGAGTTTCCTTGATCAATCTTGATGAAAATGGCAATGTATGAAGTGAACTAACCGCTTCATTTAAAGCTGAAATATAGTTTTGAACTTCTTCCCAATCATCTCGTTTCTCAATATTAACATCTTCTTTGTCTAATAAAGCTTCCTCAATATTGGTCTGTGTTCCTTCAATTTTACTTGATTGAGTAGCTTCTTTTAAGACGTGCATACTAATAAACAAATCTATATTTGGAATGTATTCAGAAAACATATCCAACCTACCTAGATGCCTATTAGCCTTGTCAAGCAAGCTTACAATCTCCATATCATCCACATGCCATTCTCTATTGATTAGTTCGGGCTCAAAACTTTTATAAGTTCCTTGATTGATGATATGTCCTGCTTTAAAATCTTTCATGATATTAAAATTGAAAAGTTTTAATTTTAGATTTTAGTATAAATTTAAACTAAAAAGGTCAGTAATTTTAAAAAAATGAAATAAATTAAAATAAGAGGAGTTTTTATTTTAGAATAAACACATTGAAAATCCGTCAGGCATAAAACCCAAAAGCCTGGTTGGCGCGAGTTTATATAAACTGCTGGTGCGAGCATCTCCTTCCTTTCTATTTTAAAAAATTAAGAATCCCAAGCCACTTGCTCTAAGATGTGAGTGGCTTTTTATTTTGGGGCAATAGAAGTGCTGTTTGTAATTAAGTTTTTCTGTATGCACAGGGCACGAGCTGAAAGCTCGCGCCATCGTGGGTGTATCAATAAGAATAACTATGACGTATCAATCTTTCTTATATATAAAAGTTACTTAGAGGCTGTGCTTGAAAGTTTAAAAATTAGCTAATGCTAGTTTACCCTTCTGATTGTTCAATTGGATTCTTACTGTATTTGAATTAAATAGTGAGTAACATTTCTAGAAAGTGAACTACCTCATATTTATTTTCTGTACCATCAAAAAGTTTTGCATGTGCTGCTATTTAATGAGTATTTCAGAAATTCTTTTCCATTCCATCCCACTTAAAGATGAGTTTACTGGTTTTAAACCATCCCAATCAGAATTTGATAAATTATTAATTCTTTTTCTTAATGAACGATATGAATACTGATTTAAATTTCCCTCAATTATATTCTGCAATGTAAAAGATAGTGTCCTAGGAACTCCGATCATTCTAAAAGCTAAAGATTTTTCATTATCTACACCAAAGTATACCAAAGATGGAATATGTGAATCTTTTATCTCTTCATTTCCTCTTACTATTCCTTCAAGAGCACTTAATCCCCAAGATGCCTTGAACCTTATATCATTCATTTTCTTGACAAAATCCGTAATTCGTTTTTCTTTCAAAACTTCATCAACATCTTGGGTATTGAAACTAGGGTGTTGATCTGCAATGTTAGACAATTTCTTACCTTGTACCCAACCAATTATAATCTTTGCATAAAGTTCTGGGTTAAAAGGAGTACTACTTGAATCAATTCCTAACTGAGTTTCTCTTAGAGCCGCAATAACTCTAATCTTTTCTGTCAAATTGTCCAGATTATGACTATTAAACATTTGCTCTTTTGACCAACCATCTATATTTCTAATTTCCCAATTTTTAGATGCTTCATTCATAACAGTTAAAACAGATGGAACCGAAAAACCTGTTTTATCAGCAAAAGTTAACACTCCTTTATCTTGAAATCTAGATTGAAGATTTAAATATATTGATTTGCATATTGAAATGAATCGCTCTTTTTTAACAGCAGTGTCCAAAAGGTAATACTCCAAAGAATCTTTAAAAAGATCTTCAATTTCAGATACATAATACTCTTTTTCTCCAACAGTCAGTAAATGAACAAAATATTGAATAAGAGGTGATAACGAATCTGAATAATTACGAAATAATTCTGATAACCCATTTGATTCTTCTAATTTCTGCTCAATATAGTCTGCATTTTCAAAAAGGTCAGCGAGCACACTTGATAAAACATTTGCACTATCCTTGATCAATCCTCTTCCACTATCAATATTTGTATCGCTATTAAATGGAAGAATAATTTTACCATAATTATCTACAAGTGTACGACCAGCCCTCCCCGCTATGTTCCAGAAATCATTAGAATCAAGCTTATTATACCTTCCTCTCCTATAATCATCAAAAAAAACAGTAGATACTGGAAAATTTACACCCTCGGCAATTGTAGTTGTAGCACATACAAATTGTATTTGCTTTTGTCTTACCAAATGTTCAACTAGTAATTTTGTCTCATCAGACATTCCTGAATGATGAGTGACTATTCCTTTCTCTATTACCTTAGAAAGAGTAGTTTGTCTTCCAACTTCATCTTCTATAAATTTTTTGACAAGTCTTACATCATCATTAGGAGTATAATTTTCAACTTTGTCATATATAAAATTCGCTCTACTATTAGCTGTACCTTTACCGTAGCATAATACTAACATTGTTTTTTCAGGCTCAGCAAATTGTTTAATTGAAAATTCTAGTATCCTATTTTTGATCCCTGTACTAACTAATGAATGAGGGTTTTCAATTACCGTCTTCTCAATAGGTTTTATTGAATCATAAGGGGAAGGAAGAACCTCAATATGAATTTCATCCTTTCGTTTTGTTTTCTTTGTATTAACGCCTAATATCAATTTTTCCGAAGGTTTCCAATCTACAGAAATCGAATTACCCCCACCAAGCCAATCAGTTATTTTTTCATTAGCATTTTTAATGAAAGGAGATAATAACATATATTTAGCATTGGGTCTTTCTCTTCGCAAAATTGCCATTAATAACTCCAACTTAGCCCCTCTCTCTCCATTCTGAATTGTATGAGCTTCATCCAAAATAAACATTGAAACATCTTCAACGGATGGATGTCTCCTTCTTATCAATAAATCTAGTTTTTCAGGTGTTGAAATGAGAATGTCAATTTTTTCATCACTACTTAAAAAAGTATCTTCTGTAGGATCAATTTCTATCGCTGAAGATGTTTTCTCAATGGAAAAATCTAATTCTGATAAATCTGATTTTAAATCATAATAAACCTGATTTACTAAAGCTCTAGAAGGAACAATATACACTATTTTTGCCTCGGACATTAATGCCTTGGTTACAATAATATTGAATTCAGCAAGAAGAGTTTTTCCTGCACTTGTAGGCATTTGTAAAACAGTAACATTGGCAGCTACATCTAGTAGTTTTTCAGACAATGCCTCTCTCTGAGAAGGTAATAGCTCAATCATACCAAGATTAGCTTTTTTCCTACAGAGCTGTTTAATTTTGTCATTAAATCTAGTATTTGTCCATATTGCATTTTTATACATCTCGTTTAATCCAAACTCAATTAGATTAAAGACACTAGTTAACCTAGGTTCAGTTTTAACTAACTTCTTTGCAATATCGATATGTTGTCTAATGACTGCATCTAATCGACCTTTATAATCGTAGCCTTTTATTAAGTAACTAGCTGTTTCAATTACCGCTTTAGATAAGTGATATAATGATAGTAAATCATATGCCTCATTTACTTCATTAGCTATATTGAATTTTTTAAGATACTTCTCTTCAAAATCCTTTTGATCCTTTTTTAAACCTTCAATAATCGATAATGCATCTTCAATATCTTTATAACCGTTTTGTTTACGAACTAAAAGAATATATGCTTCTATCGCTTTGTTCAATAATCGATACTTCCAATTTGAAATTTCTTCAACCGAAATTCTAAATTCTTTTAGATCTATTCGGATACTTATTTGTTTTTCCGCTTTTAATGCAAGATTTGCTAAATAAAGATAGTATAGAGTTTTTGAATCAATTCCTTGTATTCCGAATACCTCCCCAAACTGATACAACTCTTCCTTAGTATCTATATCAATTAATTTTAATAGCTTATATACAATTTTGCTTGTATTCTTATTAGATTCACTCTCTTCATTGTAAATAGAGTTAATTAGAAAAAAAGTAAATCTTAATAATTCACCATTGTCAACATCAGCACTATAAGGTAGTTTTAACTGATTAAAAACATACCCTCTTTCACTTTCATTGAGAAGTGAAATAATTGCATCCTTTTCTAATATGGAATTGATAAAGTTGCTCATGCTATTAGGAAATCAACTCTTGTACTTTCTTATAAAATAATTCAACAGTTTCTTTTATACTTTTATCACTAAAAGATAATATGGAGAAATTTATTTTATCTGGATCAAATTTCTCTTCATTGGTTTTCATTTTGCCATAATCCAAACTCTCATTTACACATGTGTAATCTCTAATTAATGTACATCCATATGTAATTTCAATCTTATCAGATAATCCTTGATCCAAACAAACTATCGCAAATCCTAAAATCGCTGCATCTTTCACATTTAACCTCCGCGCATAATCAGACAACCTTCGAATAACAATCGGAGTATCATTTTTATGTTTCAATTGAGTATTAAAAATGGAATCTTTATTTGAATCTACTACCGGAGGAGGAGATTTTTTATCTTCTGACACTTTTGCCTCTCCTAAAAGTATTTCTACCCTCTCTATAGAGTTTTGCTTGTAGCCAATTGCATCCAATCCTCTTCCAGGTAAATCTTCTCTTTCTCTAAATGTAATATTTTTGAGTGGAATTATAAATCGTTCACCTTCCGGTAACTTTTCCTCAAAATAATAAGTCATTAACAACTCACCTAAATCGCTACGATATATATCATTTAGAATCTTGGGCTCCAATCCATCTTCTCTTTTTTTATCAATGGCAACAGCACTTTTCTCAATGATTTTCTTTAATGTATCCGTACTAAACCCTAGATTATTAAACAATGTTTGCTCCCCAATGGCAGATAAGTCATCTTGACATTGAGAACGTTGCTCTAAATACTTTTGTGCAAACTTATCAATAAAAGAAGCTTTAACTGGTATATCAATTTTCTTAAATTTATGCATAGGTTTAGATCTTCAACAAAGGTAACTAAAATAAATACTTCTTATCCATTTTTCATCCGACGTATACTTATAGAATAGTCTTGAATTCTATAACCAAATTATCATTCCTATTTGTTCAATCTTAATATCAGAAAGCATTTCGCTTTTCATTAACAAATGAATTTACTATTGATTCAACTTGCTCTTCATTTATGCTAAAAAAGTCAAACAAAACGAATAATTCATTAGAAAGCTGATATACTAAGTCTGTTAAATTATTTTCAATATCCCCAAGAGTTGTCGTTAATTTACAATAACTTTCATTCTCTTTTGATTTGTAACTTCTCATAACGAATCCCTCTGATCCATAACTTATTTCATTGTCCTTAATTCCACAAAATCTGACTTCAATCTCTATTTTATTAGATGGGGATAAACCACATTTATAATAGTACTTTAATATGTACATCAACAATTCTGTTGACCGTTTTATTCGAATAGGTACAATAATGCAATTTTTAAAATGATGTTCTTCAAAAATACTTTTCGCAATAAAAATTTTTCCACTTTTTAGATAATAAGTATAGTCAAAACTTAACACTCCTTCATTTCTAATTATTTCTGAGTAGAGACCATCTACCTTAGGCTTTGGACTATAAATCGGTAAATGAGGGATTACAGGAGCAATTGGCCAACCTAAAATATCCATTTGACACTCATTTGCAATTTCTAATAGTTGAGTTTGAGAAAGCGAAATATGATCTTCAGTTGAAACAAGAACTTCCATTTGCCTTCCTATTTCTAATGCATCCATTTTTTTTTGAGCATACTCCCTCTTATCTTTTAACCAATTCTGATCCCATTTTTTTTTGACAACACCCTTTTGCTGAGGTTTCACCGTAGTTAATCTTCTACTAATTTTATTGGTTAATGAATTTTTAAATTTATTGAGTTCATTTTTATCCCAAGATAAAATTTCATAACCACTCACATCAAAATGTATTTTAGGCCCTCCTTTCTGAAAGTTTTTACTCTCTGGAAAATGATCTTCTCTAACCGTGAAAATTAAATTCTGAAACTTATCCAACCCCATTGCATATCCAATTTCTAGATAACAATTTGGTCTTTCATTAGTCAAATCAGCTATTATGATTTCCGCATCTTCTATAAATGAAATAATCTCCTTTTTTAAAAGATAACCAGAGTTGTCTTGATCTATTCGTTTTGGTATCAAATTAGCTTTTTCAATAGCAGGAACATAAATTTCATCGTATAATTTGTCCAGTTCTGGATTCCCAATTTGCATTATAACAAATGCAATTCCTTTATCTCTCATACTTACAGGATATTATTTTGATTACCTTAGCAAGGATATTATCTAAATACACAAACTTATTATTGTCAGGTCAAAATGAAGTATACGCTGGCCATTATTAATAATTAAAGTTCATATCTCTAGCCGCCTCAACCTTTGCATTCCTAATAAGTTCAGTAAATTCCATAATTCTGTTCCAATTTATTGTGTTCAACCTGTTTTGTTTAGGGATTCTTACAGTTAATGTTGCGTTGTCATAATTTACATGTTCTGCAATATCTCTTAACCAAATCCAGTAGGATTGATTCTCATTAGAAACAAATAAAATAATCATCACCAATTCAACACGATTCATTAGATACCTTATTGTTGGCGTTCTCATTCTAACTGAAACATAATCTTGGTTCTCAAACACATTATCAGTAGCTTTTAGCTGTATTGAGAAAACATTACCATTTACTTCTTGATTTTGTACAATTTCCACGAAATTGTCAACACCATAATCATTTGGAATTTGCTGTATAACCCATTCATTAGGAATATTTTCATGCAGATTGTTTATTGATTCTCTTTCTAAAACATGAGCACGTGGTCTTATTGGTAGTGTCATTTTATCCAATCCTCCCTTTTAAAGGATGATCTTTTTTCCACCCAGCTACACTTCTTGATGTTACAAAGCAAATCAATAAATCTGCAACTGAACGAGAATCCACAAAGCAAACTTTTGAATCTGCAATTGATGATGAATCAATAAAACACCAAAGGTGATCATTTCCACGTGCAGGACTTCTAGAGTCAACTTTACATACTAATAAATCTGCGATCGACCTTGAAGTTACCTCACACACCTTGAAGTCGGCTGCGCTTCTTGATTCTTTTATTTTTATTAAAGCCATAAATTTTAAACTTATTTAAGTAGTAATATTTTCATTAAACACTAATGTTTTACTAAAATTAAAATATTGATTATTAATTATAATAGGATCATAATATAATTACTGAAATATAGATTAATTCCAAATAACATGATTTGCAGCTTAGTAGCAATCAACGTTTAACCATACGTGTAGTAGTTTAACCAGGTCTTTTAAGCACTCAAAAAACCAAGCACAAACAAAGCAGCCACTCCAAATTGTGGCTGCTTTTAACTCATTTGTATTCGTATCCTGTGGAGTTACTTTGGCTATTAGGAAATTTCATTACTGATCTAATCTCCTTAATTTGAATACTTTCATAATTACCCAAAACAACAAAACAATTGTAAATACTTTATTAATTGTAAAAACTTGATCTGAAATATATTTTGAAAAAAATAGAAATATTAAAGAAGCTATAAAAAGTATATGTGGTAGATATTTTTTCATTTTTATAATTAAAGTAAGCCTATTTTTTAGAACATAATTCCAACTTTCAAAGCAAGAGAGCCGGTATAAAGTTCTTTCACCCATTTCTTACGACCATCATGTCTGATAAAATCACTGTTGAGGTAAGTGAACTGATAATTAACACTTATATTGAGTGAAGATTTTTTGCTCAATGTAAAACTTCGTCCACCTCCTATTTCGCCCAGCCAGGTTTTAAAATTGGAATAGCCATGAAAGGCTTTTCCAAAATTTAAAGAGAGATAGTTTCGGTTTTCTCCTTTCCCAAAGTAGTTTCTTAGATCGATAACAACTGGAAATTCAGTAACTGGAGCCATTTCCAGTCCGATTCCAAACCCGACAGAAAAATTTTCATTAATAAAAAATGCATTGGTAATGCGCATAGCAAAAAAATGATCGGCCTTATTAATTACCTTAAACTCTTTACCAGAATTGTCCAAGGCATATTGATGCAATTTAAATGTAAAATCGGGTTCAATAATGATTTTATGAAAGTCATATTCTTCGCTTTGTGAATAAACCCAACTGCTAAGGCAAAGCAGAAGAAGTATCAGCGTAGTTCTGTTCTTAATTTTATTTTTCATACAAATGGATTTTATGAAGTTATTAAAGTGAATTGATTTACCTGAGCATCATTCTATTAACTAATAATAAATCAACCATTCCCCTTGACCAAGCGATATCGACAAACAGGTATTGAGCATCGACAAACGTGTACTGGAAATCGATTTATGAAAAATAGTATGGAGAGATATAGGAATAAGTGGGAGTATTTCAGTCTGTTAGAAAAGGGGTTCTTTCGTATGTCGGTGCATCCGTGCGAGTACTCCCCCAGATAGTGGGAGCTTCCCGCACGTAATAATTTTTATAGAAAACAATGTTATCCCAGCCACATGCAGTAAGATTTATGTGGCTTTTTGTTAGCATTTGCAGTAAAAAGCACACACAACACCCACCAAATTAAGCAGATAAATAACTGATAAGTCGATTGAGCGTATGCGTTTGTCGATGCTCAGCTATTGTTTGTCGATATCGCTTTTAACAAGCATTTCATTTTCCTAATTTCCTCATAATCTAAGCATTTTCAACTACCTACCTGTGCTTGAGACTTCGAACTATGTTGAACGAAAAGGGTGAGCTGCGACATCTCTGCATTTCTTTGAAAACTATACATATGGGTTATTATTGGACTAACCATCCAACGTCGAGTTTGTGAAAGTGAAAAGCGACATTAAATAAGAGAATAGCCGAAATAATGTGTTGAAAATCGAGAGAGTAAACAAATTTTACTTAACCAACAAAAGCATAACTTCTATATGCTTTACTAAAATTTCAAAATTATGAAAAAATTTATTTATAGTTTAATAAGTATAGCAATCATTGGCATCACAATTATTTCTTGTAATAAGTCAGATGAACTTGAGTTTAAGAATGAAAAATTAAAAGTTTCAGATTTTGAATATATTGGAAAATTGCACAATCAAGGCTTGGAATTGTCTTTAGAAGAGTTAAAAAGTATGGACTTTAATCTAAAAGGTTCAAAATTATCTAAAAAGGAAAGTCTTATTGAATTACAAAAAAATATTTCAATCAAATTTGTTAATGAACAAATTGGTTCTGACGAACTCAAAGCTATTGCAATTTCGCAAATTCAAGATGGAATAAATGATTATAATTCTTTTGATCTCAAATTAAAATCTACCCAAAATAACTTTATACCAGATAGTTTGTTGTCAAAAATATCAGTTGATGCTAAAAATCAACTTCATAATCTCTTCGATATTATGAATGATTCGGATATGAACCTATCCTCATTAAAGTCAAGGATTTCAGCCATTGAGGAGAAAGCTATTCAAACATTAAATACTGAGGAGCAGTTCTTGATATTATCAACTTCATCTGTAGCAAAAAGCACTTTAGATTATTGGAGTGCTAACTATAAGGAATGGTTAAAATTAAATGATCAAAGCCTTAAAAGCTTAGACTGGAAAGCTGCTGGTCAAGCTGATGTTGGTGGTGCTGCTTTAGCAGGTTTAGGATTAGCTGTATCAG
This sequence comes from Marinifilum caeruleilacunae, assembly GCF_013141825.1. Classification (GTDB taxonomy): domain Bacteria; phylum Bacteroidota; class Bacteroidia; order Bacteroidales; family Marinifilaceae; genus Marinifilum; species Marinifilum caeruleilacunae. Next base: position 7,335 of record NZ_RZNH01000027.1, on the reverse strand, counting down.
GAACAGGAGCTGCTATGGCTGCTGCAGGTCCTGCAGGTTGGGCTGGTATAGGTTTGGTTGTAGTTGGGAGAGGTTTACAGGCCTCTGCAGCACGTATGATATTGGGTTTGTGGTAGATAGTTATGAGAAAAATTGTATTTTATTATATTCTTCCACTAATATCGATTGTTTTATTAACAAGCTTATTTCAGTGGGCCAGTTCAGAAGAATTATACAAATCAATTATCATTTCTGTAATAATCACAGCTATAATGTTTTTTTTACCAAAAATTCCCTTTATCAACAACAAGAAATAACAAATCCCCAACTTTTTGCGATAAGCATAATTTAAACGCTGCCTGCTTAGGCGGCATTTTTGCGTTCGTTATGGGGTGGTTTTTGGGTAGGGAGTGTGAAATTGGCTTGTTATGGAACAAATAGAGTTAGCATAAATAGCTCGATTTGTACCAACAAAATTATAGAAGTTATTCGGAACAATACGAATTTAAACAGTCAAAAAGAAACTTCCATTAAAAAAAACGCACACTGTCAACTTATTGATAAGCATATTATTATAATATGTTTAGACAAAACAGCAATTTAAACCATATTCTACAACACATAATAATATTTAAAAGGCAGGGTTACCTTTCTCTTAAAGGTAGAATTAAGGGGTGATATTAATTAACTAAACAAATTTATTATGAAGAAAATTTTTCTATTCCTTTTAGGTGGAACATTCTTAGGTTGTAGTTTATTGTCTTGTGACAGCAACGACAATATCATTGAAGAGAAAGTTGACACAACAACTAAATTTCAACCAACTAACACATTTAAACTAAGCAATGAGAGCATCTTAGGAAGTTTAAAACAAAAAGCTGCATCAGAAATACAACTTCTATATTTGGAAGATGAAGTCAGCACAAAATCTATTGAAGATATAGTATATTTTGACTTTGAGAATACCTTGGTTTGCGAATATTCAAATACCGATGCAAAGGCATTATTAACTGAGGGATCTGGAAACTCCGATCTTAAATACACTTTAGTTCACTATGTAAAAGAAGATGAAGTTTCTGAAGAAAGTTTATTGATTACTCAAGATTTCATTACCGATACAGAAGTAATCACATCAATTTACAGCAATTCAAAACTTTTATTTAAATTGCATGTAAAAGGAGAAGATGTTATATCTTTTACAACTTATGAAGAATTAAGCAATCAAAGCCAAACTAAAGGATTTTGGAGCGGATGGGGCGATTGCGTTGGTGTTGCTATGGATCGCATGTCTAGTGGAACTGTTTACGGAAGTATTGAAGCCATGGTGTGTGTTGCATTCGGCCCATCTTGTGCTGTTGGAACCTCAATTGGCTGCGCCATAAAAGCTTCCTTATAACTAAAAAATAAATCATTATGAATAAAGTAGTTTTTATAATTTTAACCGTTTTACCATTTATTTTTATCAACGTATTTGCTGATATTATTCCTGTGTCAAATATGTTATATTTTATCGTACCTTATCTACTTATTGTTTTGACAATTAGAATGATTCATCTAAAAATGAGTATTGCGGATTATTTTAAAATTTTTATTCCATTTTACGGAATCAAATACTTGAAAAATCTTTATTTAGATTAGCACTAATAAAACCTCTCATATTGAGAGGTTTTTTTTATCATTTACGTTTTTTAAGTGTTTACTCAATACATTGAACAATTCAAACCTTTAACAACTGCATCGTCTTCATAATACTCTTTAAATAACGATTATAAAGACTGTGGGCATATTGCTAAGGAAATACATAGGTACTTAACAAATATTTCTAGAATGCCTCTCTAGGTTTAAAACTACTCCCTCATTAAACCCAATTTTAATACCCCCTGTAGAAAATTCATTTTTAGAATCAAAAATTTATATCAGGAAGTTTACAAATTTCCCCAGATAGCGCGAACTTATACACTCCGCTGGTGCGAGTGTCCCGCGCCTATCTATTTTCAACGAAAATACTCGAATCCCAAGCCACCTGCTATATTTTGCAAGTGGCTTTTTGTTAGCATTTGCAGTAAAAAGTACACAACACCCACCAAATTAAGCAGATAAATAACTGATAAGTCGATTGAGCACATGCGTTTGTCGATGCTCAGCTATTGTTTGTCGATATCGCTTTTAACAGGCAATTGAATTCCCTAATTTCCTCATAGTCTTAACATTCCTCCTAACAAAATTAAACGATAGAATGAATACAGAAACGGAAATTATTGCATTCAGAATAAAACAATTCTATCGCATTCTAAAGACCATAGGCTGGATAAAACTATTGATTCTAAGCCCGCTGGCATTCGCATTCATTCTTGTAGTAGTTGATAAAATCAAAAATGCGCATAGTCCTTACCTTGCTTTGCTTTATGCATTTGTGATCCTACTATGTCATGCTCAAAGAAAGGACAAGCTATTCTTACAAAAATTAGAAGTATCAAGCTTGAAGGTATACCTATTGGAGTACAGCTTATTGGCTTTTCCTTTATCTCTTTTATTTCTTCTGAATGCCTACTGGCAAATTGCTTTAACGGGACATATGATGATCGTCCTTTTATGCTTTGTATTTGTAAAGTATCGTGTAACAAGTTCATTCAAACCTAAAAATTGGCATATTCCCTTTATACCCGACAGCCTTTTTGAATGGAAAAAGTCGATACGGCTTTACAATTACAAATTATTTATATTGTGGGCATTAGGAGCATTTTCTGCTGTACATGAGTATGCTTATTTCTTTTTTGTGTTTTTGTTTGTCACAATTCTATCAGCAACATTCAAATCCTCAGAAGGCAAAGAATTACGTCCTAATAATGCAAAACAATTGCTTTCAAAAATAAGGGATAATACTTCTTTCCTGGCCATAATTCTAACGCCTCATATTGCAGTGTTTTTGTTCTTCAATCCTTCCTATTGGCATGTGATTTTAGGAGTTTTCTTGTATTTCATTCTCTATCAGATCTACTGTATTGTGTATAAATATAGTATCTGGTCACAGTACAAAGATTCTCCAAATCATGTTCCAACCGCAATATTTATGATCCTTTGCCCGATTTTACCCATTTCAATTCCCTATTTGATATATACCTATCAAAAAGCAAAAAACAGAATACAGCATGCTTGAATTAACAGATGTAAGAGTTTCCTATAAAAAAGATAAACCCATATTGAATGGTGTGAACCTTAGTATTCCTAAAGGCAGCATATTTGGCATTTTAGGCATGAATGGTGCCGGGAAAACCACCTTGTTTAAGGCCATTTATGGATGGATAGCTTTAGAAAAGGGACAAATAAAATTGAATGGTGATTGTACAAAACATACCAACATTTCTTTCCTGGAAACTCAAAACTACTTCTACCCTTACATGAAGGGTATTGAATATATCAGGCTGGTAACAAAGGGAACCTTTGATATCAAACTCAACCAAATATTTGAACTCCCTCTCGACGAGTTAATTGATAATTATTCGACAGGAATGAAAAAGAAACTTGCTTTTTGGGCTGTTTTTGAGCTGAACAAGGATATCGTAATCTTAGATGAGCCCTTTAATGGAATTGATATTGAAAGTGTCGAGTGCTTTTACAGTTTAATCATAGAGATGCGTAAACAGGGAAAAATAGTCATCATCTCTTCTCATATCATTGAGACTTTAACAAGAATATGCGATGAAATTGGCTACTTAAGCAAGGGTAAAATCGACCAAATCTATTCGAAAGAGAACTATTCCAAATTGCAAACTGAGGTTCGAAAGATGATTCAGGCTAAAGTACAAAATGCATTCTTATCAAAGGGAGGAAAGCCTGGCGAGAACAATGGATAAGCCTCAATAACCCCATTTAGTAGATTGCAATTGATCATTTATGTATGCACAGGGCAAGAGCTACAAGGCCGCAACAAGGAGATAACAAAAAACCCCATCTGCATCAGCAAATGAGGTTTTGAATTGAGGTCTCTGGCGGACACAAACAAACCTAAATACACCCATTATATAAATATCAATATTTTAAGTAAATCACCCCACACCTTTAATATTTACGGACACTATAGATCGATTTAGAATTAAGACTAGATTAGGTCAATTTAAATAAGGTTAAGAAAATACGGCAACAAAAGCGGCAACATTCAAATTTTAACCTACCTTTGGTAAGTAGAATTAAATGCACCTTGATATGTCAAATGTTCGCTTCACGTTACGCTCTCCAAAGCAAGAAAATGAAACCCCAATACATTTAGTTTACCGACTTAAGGGAGCAAAGTTGGTTTACCCTCTAAAAGTAAAAGTTGTTCCTATTCATTGGGACAAAGCAAGACAAAGAGTTCGAAATGTCGCAGCGGCTAAAAACAAACAAAGCATTAACAGCCTACTCAATGATCTCGAAAACAAAGTTACAAGCTTTATAGATAATTGCATTGTAAAGTCTACACCTCTTTCAAAAGGTTCAATAAAACAGTTTTTAGATGATTACTTCAACCCTATTAGCGAGGAAGAAAAAAGCTTTTTCAGTTTTATCGATAACTTAATAGAAAAAGAATCTACACGAGTAAATCCGACAACCGGAACACTAATTACTAGCGGTACAATTCGAAGTTTAAAAGGCACGAAAGAAGCTTTAAAGAAATTCGAAAGTGTTAATTACACTCTATCCTTTGAAACAATAACACAGGAGTTTTACAATGATTTTGTGAATTGGTGCAACTCCAAAAACTACACTTTGAATAATACAGGAAAACACATTAAAAATCTAAAAAAATTCATGGGTGAAGCCGTTGAATTAGGCCTAACTAACAATATGGCTTTCCGAGGTAAATATTTCATTGTTCTAAAGGAAGATGTAGACAACATTTATTTAAACATGGAAGAGCTTATCAGTATGTTTAAATTGGATTTAACTGAAAATCCGAAACAAGAAAGAGCTAGAGATTTATTTCTAATTGGCGCTTTTACAGGGCTTAGAGTTTCCGACTTTAAACAATTAACACCTGACAATATCATTAAGAGAGTTGGATCAGATGTTATGTTTCAGGTAGAAACCCAAAAAACAGGACAAAAAGTAATAATCCCTCTCCACCCTATTGTATCCTCTATTTTACAAAGATACGACGGCAAACCTCCTAAAAGCATGCCAGAACAGCACATTAACGATGAAATAAAGAAAATAGGTAAGCTCGCTGAAATAAATGAGAAAATTAGAGTAGCTAAAACTAAAGGAGGAATGAAAGTTAGTAAAATGATTCCTAAACATGATCTTATTGTTACTCACACCGCAAGGCGTAGTTTCTGCACCAATGCATACCTCGCTGGTGTGGATAAACTAGATATAATGGCTATCAGTACTCATAAAACAGAAAGTTCATTTATGAAGTATATCAAAGTAACCAAACAGCAGCATGCAGACAGATTAGCGGCTCATCCTTTTTTTAAATATGAAACTATTTAATACGATATGCTGATTTATTTATAAAAAGTTCACATTTTTGTGAACTTTTTAGTATGTTTGTAGTATAAATCTAATAGTATGAAGATTTAAAGTTCTAATCACACATTATTTTGCAAACCCCAAAATGAATATATATTTCAGTAAAAGATACCTTGAAGATATATATCAAGGCAAAACAAATAAACATAAAGAGTTCAAATCTAACCCACAACTAGTTAAGCAATACATCAAAACAATTGATAAGTTAAGAGGTATCACAAAAATTGAACAACTTTATCAATTAAAAAGCTTGCACTATGAAAAGAAAGTTGGAAATCTAGATGGAATTAGTGCCGTTTGGGTCAACAAACAATACAGAATATTATTTAGAGAATGTTCGACTGACCCTAACAGCTTAACCATTGATTTACTTGAAATTGAAGACTTAAGCAAGCACTATGAATAATAACAATCTCTCATTACTGTTCCAAGAACAGATATCGTAACATAGCCCTAAGAAATCAGATTAAATAAAACAGATCTATACGACAGATATGAACCCATTAAGCTCACTAACACCAAAATATGCAACTCATCCAGGAGAAGTTTTACTTGATGAACTTGAAGCAAACGAAATCTCTCAAGCTGAATTTGCTAAAATTATCGGTTTTAAGAAAAGTCAATTAAATGAAATTATTAAAGGGAAAAGAAATATTAATGCAGATCTTGCAATTCTATTAGAAAAATCGCTAGGCATTGATGCTGAATATTGGCTTGAGCTACAAAAAAACTATTCCCTTGACAAAGCAAAGATCGAAGCCAAAAACCAAAATCGTCTTGAAGCAATAGAAAATTGGAATCTAATAAAATCACACATTGCAACTTCTTTTCTTAAAAAGGAAAAAATAATCACAGGTGATCCAGTAGAAGATATTCCAATTATTAAATCTATATATAACATCAAGTGTTTTGAAGGATTGGCAAAACTATCTGTACAACCAAATTACATTAGATTCAGACAGCACAAAAGTAAATTTATTGACAATAAGAATGTTATAGCTTGGGTTAAACTTGTACAATATAATGCAAAACAGGTAATAGTAGACAAGTTTGATAATGACTTAAGAAATGAACTATTAAATAATCTTAGAATTATACTTTTTCAAAATAACCAAGTCTTAAAAAGAACTGAAAAGACTCTTGCAGAATTTGGTATTAAATTAATTATTCAAAATAAAGGATCTAAAACCCCAATAGATGGTGTATCATTTTGGAGTGAAGGAAAACCAGCAATTGGAATGTCACTAAGATATAAAAGATTAGATTATTTTGCTTTCACCTTATTTCATGAACTAGGTCATATTTATGAACATTTATTAAATAACAATCAAGCAGAATATATAGATATCGATCCTTCTCTTGAAGATGAAAAGTACAAGAAATCTGAAGAAGAAATAGAAGCAAACTTATTTGCGGAAAATAATCTTATTCCTCCAAATAAATGGGAAAATTTTATAAGTGAAGAAGAGTCTATTTATAACTTTAACGATTATATTATAAATAAATTCTCACACACTCAAGAAGTAAATCCAGCAATAGTTAAAGGTAGACTTTGCAGACATTTTGATAATTATAAATTAAAATCAAACATTGTGAATGAAGTCTTATAGATTTATACATTCTTTGAACAAAAGGCAATACTGGAAATAGCTACGCCAGAGACCTCTAGAAAAAAGCTTAACTTGTTAAAAGTTAAGGACACTGTCCCACAAAGTGTGTAAATGAAATTTTAGAGGGTTAGGCGTTGAGCCTGACCCTTTCTTCAAATATAGTTAAAAACTGATTTAAGATCACTCCCCAGTTTCTGATTGGCATCGTCCATTTCTTTGTAGCTTCCCTTGTAGC
>NZ_RZNH01000151.1 GCF_013141825.1 Marinifilum caeruleilacunae | reverse complement strand
GGAGGCGCCAAGAAAGGTAATCTGAGGTATCTTTGATATTGATGCCAAACTAATTCAAATAATTACTCTCCAAAAACATAGAAGCAGATTTGATTGACATCGATATTTTAATATTCAGTTGTTACTTAAATTGAACCATAGGCATTTAAAACACAACTCAGACTTTAACGACTTTTACTTACCTTTACAGCTTAATTATAGACAGATTAGAATGATTACAACAGACCAGCTAAAAACTTTAGCACAACGCACGGAGGCGCCAAGAAAGGTAATCTGAGGTATCTTTGACATTGATGCCAAACTAATTCAAATAATTACTCTCCAAAAACATAGAAGCAGATTTGATTGACATCGATATTTTAATATTCAGTTGTTACTTAAATTGAACCATAGGTATTTATAACACTACTCAAACTTTAGCGAGTTTTACTTACCTTTACAGCTTAATTATAGACAGATTAGAATGATTACAACAGACCAGCTAAAACCTTTAGCACAACGCACGGAGGCGCCAAGAAAGGTA
>NZ_RZNH01000150.1 GCF_013141825.1 Marinifilum caeruleilacunae | reverse complement strand
TGCAATTGATGCGGACGGCGTAACCAGATATCTAAGGTTAAGCCGTCCGTATCAATTGCACGATAAAGATAATGCCAACGTCCCTTAATTTTGATATAGGTTTCATCCATTTTCCACGAATAGAAGGACTGTCTATTTTTCTTTTTCCAGAGATGATAGAGGACTTTACTGTATTCTTGTACCCAACGATAAATAGTTGTGTGACAAACGTTAATCCCACGATCATAAAGGAGTTATTGAATTTCACGATAGCTTAGATTGTAACGTAGATAATAACCAACAGCGACAATAATCACATCTTTTTGAAATTGTTTACCTTTAAAATAGTTCATTGATATATCCTCGCTGTCATTTTTATTCATTTTACACTAAAATAGACTTATCAGAAAACTTTGCAACAGAACCAAAATAATCATACTAAAGTCCTTATTTTTATTTAGAAACAATCACGGTTCAATAGAGTATACTCTATTGAACTATTTTTAGTTAGTGGTATAATAGGTATTGCAGGTGTTCAATAGACT
>NZ_RZNH01000149.1 GCF_013141825.1 Marinifilum caeruleilacunae | reverse complement strand
ATTTTGATATAAGTTTCATCCATTTTCCACGAATAGAAGGACTGTCTATTTTTCTTTTTCCAGAGATGATAGAGCACTTTACTGTATTCTTGTACCCAACGATAAATAGTTGTGTGACAAACGTTAATCCCACGATCATAAAGGAGTTATTGAATTTCACGATAGCTTAGATTGTAACGTAGATAATAACCAACAGCGACAATAATCACATCTTTTTGAAATTGTTTACCTTTAAAATAGTTCATTGATATATCCTCGCTGTCATTTTTATTCATTTTACACTAAAATAGACTTATCAGAAAACTTTGCAACAGAACCAAAATAATCATACTAAAGTCCTTATTTTTATTTAGAAACAATCACGGTTCAATAGAGTATACTCTATTGAACTATTTTTAGTTAGTGGTATAATAGGTATTGCAGGTGTTCAATAGACTGGCTGATCTTCGAACAAGTTCTCAGCTTCCGGTTTTACTAAGAATTTGCTTCCATTCAGGCACGATTTATCCTGATGCAAATAGGGC
>NZ_RZNH01000148.1 GCF_013141825.1 Marinifilum caeruleilacunae | reverse complement strand
CTGGTGATTCTCCACCACTTTATGTATCCAAATAAAGCTTCTTACAAAGTGATTCATCCTGGTTTGATTGGAACGATGAAGAAGCTGTGCTATTCCCAAACTGGGAAACTGGAAGCACCTGATTTGAAAGTGGGATAACTTCTTCTAGCCAACTCCTATGAGATTTATTCAACTTCCTGGTGATTGTCCACCACTTTATGTATCCAAATCAAGCTTCTCACAACGTGATTCATCCTGGTTTGATTGGAATGACGAAGAAGCTGTCCTATTCCCAAACTGGAAAACTGGAATCACCTGATTTGAAAGTGGGATAACTTCTTCATCCCAACTCCTATGAGATTTATTCAACTTCCTGGTGATTATCCACCACTTTATGTATCCAAATCAAGATTCTCACAAAGTGATTCATCCTGGTTTGATTGGAACGACAAAGAAGCTGTGCTATTCCCAAACTGGGAAACTGGAATCACCTGATTTGAAAGTGGGATAACTTCTTCATCCCAACTCCTATGAGATTTATTCAACTT
>NZ_RZNH01000147.1 GCF_013141825.1 Marinifilum caeruleilacunae | reverse complement strand
AAAGATCCTAACCACAGATTCCACCTTAAAAGACGACAATAGTAACTTTGTCCTTGATCTGGGTTACTAAATCAGCGATATGATCATTAAAGTGAATATCCCCTTCTTAAAATGTACCAAATATCTTATACGTTTGCAGTTTTTCTTTTTCTTTTTCTTTATTTCTTTGGTAAGGACTAGGTAATTATTTCCGTATTTGGCTCCTTTGGCGCTTAAAAAATCTGTCTGGCCCCCGCTACTAGAATCAGCCGAAAGTTTATACTTTCGGGAAGTTGAACTTGTTTCATGTCTCCGCCTGTGTTAACTCCGTTTTGCTTAACTCCGTCTCGTATTACAGTAAATTCATGATGTGCCTATGAATATGCAGCTAGCCTGCTGYAGGCAAAMTTATTTTTAGMTTTGTGCGYTACAGTGGTAGTAACTTAAAAMTTAAAAGCTAAAATGCAAAAACAGTAGAGTGCGGGGTATGCTTTTCWTTTGAACGTGCACTGCGCAGAGGCACAAWTTAGCAAAGAAGTCAGGCAAGATTAAAA
>NZ_RZNH01000146.1 GCF_013141825.1 Marinifilum caeruleilacunae | reverse complement strand
CTATCGACAGTTTCCCTTCAAGGGAAACAACCCGTAATTTTCCGCAAAATTAAACATTTATACTTCCCCTTTTAGGGGAAGTGCCGACAGGCGAAGGGGTGATATAAAATAGTACCAAAACCCCAACTTTTAAGCTTCATTAACTTTTATTCAAAGCATTTAGCACATTTCTAAGCTACATTTGTAATGTACAAAACAGAAAAAGTTTTTTCATAGAATTAGATTTAGGTTAGTAAATAGTGGTTAGAAGAAAATCCCGAGCTTTTGAGTTCGGGATTTTTCTTTTCTTATAATCCGTTATAAGCTTTAGCTGTGCGAAAAGGAAATGCTTTGTTCAGAATTTTTCTTTTACCTTGGATTTTAACCCCTGGCATTTATACCGTCTTATCCTTCGGTACGCTGTACCTCTTTTCTATTCATTTCATCTTGCTATAAATACTGTGGTGCTACGCACCTTAACTCTTTCCTGGCAAAGCAGCAGAGCTGCGAAGTATTGATAGAAACATAGGCCAATCTTTTTAATTAGGTGCAGAG
>NZ_RZNH01000026.1 GCF_013141825.1 Marinifilum caeruleilacunae | reverse complement strand
GTTTGGATCTATAATAACAAGAGACCTCATTTGAGTTTGAATTATAAAACACCTAATTTTATACATCAAAAATCCAGTGAGGCTAGCCTCACTGGATCATATAATTAATTTATAAATGTGTCAACCTATTTTAGGACGACTCATATAACACAACAAAGCCTTTTTGTTCTCTTCCCTAAATTTTATTATTTTTAATAAAAGAGACTATTAATCCGAATCCACTTATATGACCCAACCACAACATCAAAGCACTTCTGATTTGTTAAAAGAATTGGATGTATTGCGCAAACAAGTAGCTTCCTTAAATCAGGAAATGCACTTTTTTGGCAAGTATCACAACATCCTTTCTAATGAAAAAATAGTGGCCTTTGAATGGGATTTTAATGAAAACATTATCGATTGGTCGGAAGGTGCGGACCACGTATTTGTAACAAGCGGCATAAGTTTTGGAAAAACCAAAGAAAGCCTGCTGCAGTGCATTCACCAGGAAGACATTCCTCATTTTGTCGATAAGTTATCTGAATGCATTAGCGCACAATCAGTTAATTGTGAATGTATTTTCAGATTAAGCGAAAAAATAGCTGATGAAATATGGCTCAAAGCTTCATGCCAGATTCAATACAACAATACGAATGAACCAATAAAATTAATCGGTATTCTAAAGGATATTACTTCTACCAAACAAACCGAAGAAGAACAGTATCTAAACAATCTTAGATATCGAACATTATTCAACTATTCTCCTGTACCATTGTGGGAAGAAGAATTCTCTGAACTGTACCAGTATCTTAACGATTTAAAAAGCCAGGGAGTAAGCAACTTCGAAAGATATTTTAATGAAAACCCCGATGCGCTGGCAATCTGTTCTCAGAAAGTAAAAGTGACCGATGTAAATTTGGCAACTTTAAAACTACACGATGCAGGCTCAAAGGAAGAACTTTTAGGGAATCTTGATAAAATATTTACGCCAAAGTCTTATGATGTGTTCAAACATGAAGTAATTGCTTTGGCTAATGGCAGAAAGGAGTTTGAAACCGAAGGAGAAATCAAAACTTTAAATGGAGTTGAAAAACAAATTTACCTTAAGTTAACTGTCGATTATAATTCTAAGGATAGAGCCAAAGCTATGTTGGCTACCATTGATATCACCGAACGTAAAAAGGCTGCTGCTGCCCTGGCTGAAAGTGAAGAGAAATTTAGAAGTTCTTTTGAAGCTTCTGATGTAGGAATGGCAATTGTTGGAGTTGGTAAAACATTTCTTTCGGCCAATAAGGCTTTTTGCAAAATGATAGAATACAGCAGTAGTGAGCTGCATAGCAAATCATTCCTGGATATTACTTATCCTGAAGATATTTCGCGCAGTAAAGAGAAATACACCCAGTGCTTACAGAGTAAGAAAGCATTTACAATTGAAAAAAGATATCTGACCAAATCGGGTAAACTAAAATGGGGTTTAACATCGGTGAGTCCTATTTTTAATGCAAAAGGTGAGTTTATTAATAGTATCGTACATATTCAAGATATCACCGACAGGAAGCAATCAGAAGAAGAACTACTCAAGAGCAATAAAGAATACGAAGTTTTAGCAGAGGAATATAAATCTCAGAACGAAGAATTAATAGAAGCGATTGAAATTGCAGAGAGAAGCGACCGTTTAAAGTCAGAATTTCTGCAAAATCTCTCTCATGAAATTCGAACACCAATGAATGCCATATTGGGATTTACAGAATTTCTAGAGTTGGAAAATATCACACCAATCAAACGAACTCAGTACATCAATATCATCAAAAACAGTGGTTTTCAATTGCTTCGCATTATTGATGACATTTTAGAAATTTCGGCACTGGAAACCAAGCATGTACAGTTAATCGAAAGTAACTTTAATTTAAATAATCTGCTTACCGAACTTTTTACAATATTCCAACCCCAGGCTAAAAAACAAAACCTATCCTTATACCTTCACAAAGATTTAAACGATGAGAACTGCATCATCAGATCCGATGAAACGAAATTAAAGAAGGTGTTGATGAACCTTTTGGAAAACTCGCTTAAGTACACCAATGTAGGATCTATTGAAATGGGTTATCATGTAAAAGAGAATAGGTTGGAATTGTATGTTAAAGACACAGGAATTGGCATAGACACTGCGAGACATTCTCATATTTTTGAAAGATTTTCACAGGCCGAAGGTGAAATTAGCAAGAAACAAGGAGGATTGGGATTAGGACTATCAATCGTTAAGGAGAATGTAAAATTGCTGAAGGGCGAAATTCAATTGATTTCGGAAATTAACCAGGGAAGCAAGTTCATTATCACCTTAAACAATTGCCTGATTAACAATTACAAAGAACAAGAAAACGATGATAATCAAAAAGACTGTGCAATTTTAGTTGCCGAAGATGAAGAGATCAATTACTTCTATTTTAAATCTTTAATGGAAGAGATCGCTCCTCAGTGCAGGTTAGAGCATGCCAAGAATGGAATTGAGGCAGTTGAAATGTGTAAAAACAAGGATTTCGAAATTGTTTTTATGGACATTAAAATGCCCGAAATGAATGGTTATGAAGCAACAATGCAAATCAAAAAAATGAAACCCGGGCAAAATATCATTGCCCAAACTGCTTATTCAACCGACGACGATAAGGTGAAGGCACGCGTTGCCGGTTGCAACGATTTTCTTTCTAAACCCATTAGTATGAAAACCGTACAGCAGCTTCTACAAAAGTATTTGGTATCGTAAAATCTGGCTCAAAAGAAAGCGATTCGATTGAGCCAGGATGTATTTATCTGTAAGTAAATCCTTTTAAACTTGCTAAACCTCCAAGCGAAGTTTCTTTATAAGATAATGACAGATCTAAACCTGTTTTCATCATGGTTTCGGTTACCTGATCAAAACTAATTCGATGTCTACCATCCGATAGCAGTGCATAAGTATTGTGATTAAGGGCACGGGCGGCTGCAAAAACATTACGCTCAATACAAGGAATTTGAACCAAACCTAAAACAGGGTCACAGGTCAGTCCCAAATGATGTTCGAGCCCCATTTCTGCCGAATATTCGATCTGATAAATGGTTCCACCATGCAATTGAGTAGCTGCACCTGAAGCCATTGCACAAGCTACACCAACTTCACCCTGGCAGCCTACTTCGGCGCCTGAAATCGAAGCATTGAACTTTACAATGTTTCCAATTAAACCGGCAGTTGCCAATGCTTTTAGGATATCTTTCTTTTTAAATTTGTAAAACTTCTTATGGTAGTAAAGAATTGCAGGCAATACACCACAAGCTCCACAAGTTGGAGCAGTAACAATGGTTCCTCCTCCTGCATTTTCTTCCGATACGGCCAATGCATAAGAGTACAGCATCGATCGTTTTCTCATCGGTCCGCTGTAAGTCTTTGCTTTTAAATGGTAGAGATGCGATTTACGAGGCAATTTCAGACCTCCAGGCAATTCCCCTTCATTGTTCATTCCTTTTTTGATAGCCGACTTCATGGCTGTCCATACTTCATCAAGGAAATTCCAAATTTCTTCTCCTTCTTTTAAAAGTACGTATTCCCACAACTGCTTGTCATTCTTATTACACCATTCCAGAATCGTATCCATGGTGGTTAAATCATAAATCGATTCTGATGAGTGCTCTGTGTGATCATCAATAATAGCGCCTCCTCCAATACTATATGCAGTCCAATCTTCCACCAATTCTCCACTAGTATCGAAAGCCTTTAATTGAAGTGCATTTGGATGTTTCTCCAAAAACTCTTTTGGCTTCCATATTAAATCGAGTTTTTTATTTTTAAAAACCTCTTCTATTGCTACTCCAGTAAGGTGACCTTTTCCGGTAGCAGCAAGACTACCAAAAAGAGTTACCTCAAAATTCTCATGTTTTGAATTTCTTTCCAGGAATTCCTCCGCTGCCTTTCTTGGTCCCATTGTATGGCTGCTGGATGGCCCACAACCAATTCTATACAATTCTCTAATCGATTCCATTTCTGTTGTTGTTTAGTGTGCTGGCAAATTTAATAAATGCGAGGAAAGGAACTATCATTTTTAGCGCATAAAAAAAGAGAAGCTCAATAATGAACTTCTCTTTCAGTCGGGGTGGCAGGATTCGAACCTGCGACCTCCTGCTCCCAAAGCAGGCGCGATAACCGGGCTACGCTACACCCCGAAAATTCGGTACTCTATTCGATAAAAAAAGAGAAGCTTGTAAACTCCTCCAAMTTTTTCAGTCGGGGTGGCAGGATTCGAACCTGCGACCTCCTGCTCCCAAAGCAGGCGCGATAACCGGGCTACGCTACACCCCGAATAATTCGGTACTCTATTCGATAAAAAAAGAGAAGCTTTTAAACTCCTCTGAAATTTTCGGTCGGGGTGGCAGGATTCGAACCTGCGACCTCCTGCTCCCAAAGCAGGCGCGATAACCGGGCTACGCTACACCCCGAAAATTTGCGGAGAGAGGGGGATTCGAACCCCCGGTACCGATTGCTCAGTACGCCAGTTTAGCAAACTGGTGGTTTCAGCCACTCACCCACCTCTCCTGATTGCGGTAGCAAAAGTATGTAAAAATTTCAGATGTGCAAAATATTTTTTTCGCAATACGTAAAGATTTTTCAAGCTCTCATTATAGTAAATTATAAATCAATGAGATTAGATTTTATTTTTTTTGAAATAAATTTGAAAAAAAAGCCGAAAAGGAAGTAAATCCTCTTCGGCTAATCTCGAAATTCCTACAATTTCTTATTTCTTCTTCCCTTTATCTTTAGGGTTTGCAATATTTTCTCTCATGCTTGTATCAGCCTCGATATTTTTTATGCGGTAATAATCCATAATACCCAACTGACCATTTCTGAATGCTTCGGCCATTGCTCTTGGAACCTCGGCCTCGGCTTCGATTACTTTCGCACGCATTTCTTGTGCCAATGCTTTATTTTCCTGTTCCGACGCTACAGCCATAGCTCTGCGCTCTTCGGCTTTCGCCTGTGCAATTTTAAGGTCGGCATCAGCCTGGTCGGTTTGAAGAACCGCACCAATGTTCTTTCCGATATCAATATCTGCGATATCAATCGACAAGATTTCGAAAGCAGTACCAGCATCCAATCCTTTCTCCAAAACAACTCTGGAGATATTATCAGGATTTTCAAGTACCGACTTATGCGTTTCAGAAGAACCAATAGATGATACAATACCCTCACCAACACGAGCAAGAACCGTTTCTTCTCCGGCTCCACCAACCAATTGGCGAATGTTGGCACGTACAGTAACCCTTGCTTTTGCAATCAACTGAATCCCGTCTTTTGCTACAGCTGTTACAGGTGGTGTGTTAATTACCTTTGGAATTACACTCATTTGAACCGCTTCGTACACATCACGACCAGCCAAATCAATAGCTGTTGCCATTTGGAATGGAAGATCGATATTTGCTTTTGAAGCAGATACCAATGCATGTGTAACCTGTGAAACATGTCCACCTGCCAAATAGTGAGCTTCCAGTTCATTTCGGTTCAGTGTTAGACCGGCTTTAGTACCCTCAATTAATGCACGTACAATTACATTTGGTGGCACTTTTCTCCAACGCATAAAAATCAATTGAATCAATGAGATTCTAACTCCAGAAAGCAGAGCAGAAAACCAAAGTGCTACAGGAATAAAGAAGAATAGGATATAAATCCCAACTCCTACAGCAGCAAATATTAGAATGATCGTTCCAATTCCTTCCATTTGTATAATATTATATAGGTTTTACAATTACAACTTTATCCATAATACCGATGACTTCCACTTTGCTCTTCTCATCGATATAAGCACCTGTAGATTTTGCTTCAACCACAGTTTTATTCACTTTGATCTTTCCCATTGGAGCCAAACGCGAAATACAAATTCCTTGATCACCAGGCTTCACTTTTTCCTCTTCCAGTTTATCAACTTTAGAATCAACTTCGGCTTTCAGCATAATCTTGTTCCAGGTATTCGATTTTAAGGCCAGGGCAAGCGATATTCCACAAAAAATTATGGTTGCCAAAACCGTGATATGTCCAATGGTATTTCCATAATGATCATAGGCCAGGTATATTCCACCTCCTATCATCAATACACCACCAATAGCGGCCAAAGTAACTCCTGGAATTACCAGAAACTCCAGCAACAATAGAAGAACTCCCAAAAGAATCAGTAATACAATAATTAAAGCTGTCATTTAAATTGATATCTAAAATTATACAATAGTTACCTTTAAGCCCTTCTTCGCTAAACCATCTCTCATCGGCCTGATAACACTCATTTTTCCTTTTTTCACATCACATTTTCCCCTGTAATGCGTAATATAGGCACATTGCTCCGCTTGTTCCGGATCATGCTTACAAATATCCACCAATGCTTCTACTACAAAATCAAATGTATGAAAATCATCATTGTGCAAAAGCAATGTGTTACGATTAATGATATCATCCAAAACCTCGTTCTCCTCACTCGAATATCTCTCATCGTAATTACTCATAACTTCAATATTTTATTGACGAAGTATTTCCAGGGCTTGCTGAATGGTCACCTTATCTTTTCCAGAATAAGCTACCGTAAAGGCATCGCTCAAACCAGCTTCCCTTAGTTCCATTTTCAATTTACTCACTTTACTGTAAGAATCAAAGTTCCCAACGGTACAAATGGTATATCCACGATAATCTTTTGTGTATTCAATTGGGTATCTCGAAAATGCTCTCAGTTTATCTTTAACATCTTGCGGCACATCTTCAGAGTAGGCACCAACTTGCACTTTAAAAGCCACTTCTCCAGAAACAGCATTCTCCACCTTCGGAGTAACAGTCGGTGTCGATTTCGCCACAATTGTTGGCTGATAGTTCTGGTCTGTAATTTTTATGGCAAGCCCTAAATTCGTTTTCTTTCCATCCTTATAAGCAACCACAAATGCATTCGGGAACAATTGTCTGATTTCAGGAATAGCCGATTTTGCTGCTGCAAATGTAGGATAGTTACCTACCATATATTTATACAATTTCCCATTTCCGGTTAATTCTTCTTTTACAGGATTTAAACCCTCGAAAAATTTGGCATCTCTTCTGCTCGAGAAAACTCCAACTTGAAGATGATAAATATAACCTTCAACTACATCGGCAGATGCACCTGGCATTTCTTCTGATGTCATGATCAGTTGCTCTTTCTTCTCTGTTTGAGCCACAACATCTGTTTCAATTGTACCAACAATATGTTTGTTCAGATAATCTGACTCAATCTTTCTTGCCTGGATCAACTTGTCATCGGCATGAGCTCCCAGGTCGAAAGATTTTTGCTCCAATAAGGCAATCTTTTCACTTAAGTTTACCTTTGCGGCTCCACTTGCATCAGTTAGCTTGTTCCTTAAATCCTCGGTAACATTGTGAAGGCTATCAGAATTGAATTTGTCATTTTTCGATTCCATGAAGATATTCCTTGCCTCGTTCGACTTGAACTCGGTAAGGTAGTGATATGTAATCTCATCGCTTACAGCAAAGTTAAAGTAAGGCAAATTTGAATTTGTAAACCTGGTAATATACTTGATATCTGTTGCAGCAACATTAATACTCGAACTTTCTGTCATGGTATTGGCTCCTTTTTTAAGAACGGCCAATTCAGGCAAGGCCTCCATGTTCATCACCACTTTTTGCTCCGGGTATTCCGACAACTTAATTTTATATATCGTCACATCATTTTTACCGTTCTCACGGCTCGATGTAAAACATGCAAACTCATCATTCACATCTGTTGCAAAAAACAAGTCGTTCGATGTTGAGTTGATAGGAAATCCAAGATTTACCGGTTCTGTCCAGGTATCAGTAATTTCGTTATAAACCGATTTGAAAATATCGAATCCTCCCATACTGCTATGTCCTTGCGAACAGAAATATAGTGTTCTTCCGTCGCCAGCCATGTACGGATAAACCTCGTCGAACTGGGTATTCAAATCGCTTAATGCTTCCCATTCTCCCCAACCACCATTTTTCAGGCGTTTGGCGCGATATAAATCTCTACCATTTTTCTTGTTCTTTCCAAAACTTGAAAAATACACATATTGCCCTTTGTTGGCCAAACAGGCTACATCTTTATCTCCGGCACCATCATATCTCGATTTAATGCCTTTTGTTTTTTTCGATAACCTGTCATCAAATCCATCCAACTTGTAGTATCTGAAAAACTCGTGCTTGTCCACCACTTTTTTATCTCTTACATCAATTACGTAGTACGAGTTCACTAATGGCAATCCATTTTGGCACATTACAATCAGTTGATCAATACCTGTTGATTTTTTCTTGTAGTACTCTCTGAATTTTCTGTAGTAACGAATGGCAGAATTAAACTGGTAATTCATATGAAAAGCCCTACCCAGATAGTAAGGAACCGATGCGTTCACATTTTTGGTCGATGCAATTTTTAGGTGTTTAATTGCCTCGGATACATTATCATTAAGCTCCACCTGGCAAACTCCCAGGTAGTAATTGTACTCGGGGTCCTGAGGGTAAACATTAATCAATTCCTGGTATAAAGGCATTGCACTTTTGTAATTTTCGGCATCGAAAAAAGTGAAAGCCTCCTCTTCAATTTGTTGTTCGGTTTTTCCTCCGCTAAAGCTTTGGGCAAATGATATTTGGGCAATAAACAGAGCGATTAAAAGCAATGTGCTACGTAATCTCATGGTCTTGTTCATAGATTTAAATTCTTGCTAAAAGATAATCTGAAATTTGATTCATTTTATTCACAAACATGTCAATCTGCATTCCTTACAAACTCCCCTAAAACAAGGCTTGTGATAATAAAATCTTAATATAGTAAATATTTATAACAAAGATAATATATAATGTGTAAGTACGAAATTACGAGGTCAAGATTGAATTAACAAAATATAAATCGGAAATCAGAAAAAAAGATCGATGATTTAAACAGAATGGGACACAATTTTTTTTAACTTCATGGGTTGATAACTTTAGTCGAATTAATTCGTTCCGATGATCGGATTAAGGTATATTTGTAAATCAAATTTCTGAAGAATGACACACTTAAAAGAAGGAGATAAAGCACCCGATTTCAAGGGATTAAATCAAGATGAAAAAGAATTAAAACTAGCTGATTTCAAAGGAAAAAAGTTGATTCTTTACTTCTATCCAAAAGATAACACTCCAGGTTGTACTGCCGAATCGTGTAACTTGAACGAAAATTACGATGCTTTAACCAAACTTGGTTTCGAAGTTGTTGGAGTAAGCCCCGACAAAATTGCCTCGCATCAAAAATTTATTGCCAAGCACAATTTGGCCTTCAATTTAATTGCCGATACTGAAAAAGAAATTTTGGAAGCCTACGGCGCCTGGGGAATGAAGAAACTTTACGGAAGAGAATACATGGGAGTAATCAGAACCACTTTCGTGATATCGGAAGATGGCCTAATTGAAAAGATTTTCAAAAAGGTAAAAACAAAAGATCATACCAACCAGATTTTAAGCGAGATGGGATTGAACTAAACTTTAGCAATAGCTGAAAGGATTTAGTTGGGGTGATCACTAAAAAGGAAAATATTATAAAACACATATTATGGGCAAAGACATTGCAGAAATTAACAAGGAAAAGCTGAAAGCACTTCAGCTAACGATGGAGAAAATTGATAAAACCTACGGAAAAGGTACCATCATGAAAATGGGCGACGAAGCTGTTGAAGATATACCTGCAATTTCATCGGGTTCCTTGTCATTAAACATGGCATTGGGAGTTGGCGGATATCCTAAAGGTAGAATTATTGAAATATACGGACCAGAATCATCGGGTAAAACCACTTTGGCTATTCACGCAATTGCAGAATCTCAAAAAGCTGGTGGTATTTGTGCTATTATTGATGCCGAGCACGCTTTCGATCGCTTTTATGCAGAAAAATTAGGTGTAGATACTGAAAACCTATTGATTTCGCAGCCGGATAATGGTGAGCAGGCTCTAGAAATTGCTGACCAATTGATTCGTTCTTCGGCAATTGATTTGGTTGTAATTGACTCGGTAGCTGCTCTAACTCCAAAAGCAGAAATCGAAGGAGAAATGGGTGATTCAAAAATGGGTCTTCAAGCTCGTTTGATGTCGCAGGCATTGCGTAAACTAACTGCCAATATCAACAAAACCAATACCACTTGTATCTTTATTAACCAGTTGCGCGAAAAGATTGGTGTTATGTTCGGCAATCCTGAAACAACCACTGGTGGTAACGCATTGAAGTTTTATGCTTCGGTTCGTTTGGATATCCGTAGAATTGGACAAATTAAAGATGGTGACGAAGTTAACGGTAACCACACTCGTGTGAAGATTGTGAAAAACAAGGTTGCACCTCCATTCCGTAAGGCTGAATTTGATATCATGTACGGCGAAGGGATTTCAAAAACTGGTGAAATTATCGACCTTGGTGTTGAGTACAACATCATTAAAAAGTCTGGTTCGTGGTTCTCTTACGGCGATACAAAATTGGGACAAGGTCGCGAGGCTGTTAAAAATCTGATTAACGACAATCCTGAATTGGCTGAAGAATTGGAAAACAAGATTATTGATGCCATCAACAATCCGGTAGAATAGATACTGATTCTATAATATATGAAAAGACTCTCGTGCTGCGGGGGTCTTTTTTTTGTGTGCTGGTTTATTGATAGACGCAGATTTTTATGATTTCATGTGAACACATTGCAGTAGAGGGAAAGCCTGGAGCTTATATTTTAACCAAAGAGATTTATCATGACCAGCACTAAAAGATAAAATATGATTTGGTTTGTAATGTATGACTGGCCTAATCAAATCTTATCACCTTTACCATTCCTTTACTATTTATTACCAACCCCTATCAGCTCGCAACTCCCCCCCAGATCATATTTTATCATTATTCTCAGAAACTTGCACAGTTTGAGAGTGAAGTAAAAATAACTTTACTAAAATCCCGACATTTACTTTAAAGTATTAAATCATATAAATCTGCGTCTAAATATTCCGTAATTGATCATTCGTAATTCGTAATTGATAATTGTTCACTACATTTACGGTGCTGAAAATATCTAACAACAAATATCTACAATCATGACAAACAAGTACTTTTTGTTAGGATTGGCTTTAATTGCAGGATTAAGCTCTTGCGAACAGAAAGCTACAGAATCGAATAATGATTCATCCTACAAAACTCCGGAAACCAAACTGGCTTCGGATGTAATGACGCCTGAAGTTTTATGGTCTTTCGGCCGATTGGGTGGAGAAAGTATCTCGCCTGACGAAAAAACAGTTCTTTACGGTGTAACCTACTTCAATAAGGAAGAAAACAAATCATACCGCGATTTGTATACCGTTCCTGTAGCTGGCGGCGATGCTGTTCAAATTACAAATACTGCTGGTAAAGAGTGGGGCGAGCGCTGGACCAAAGATGGTAAAATTGCTTTCCTATCGGCCGAAAGTGGATCGGTTCAGGCCTGGGAAATGAATGCTGATGGAACAGGTCGCACACAGTTGACCAATGTTGAAGGCGGTATTAACGATTTCAAATTCTCACCAGACGAGTCGAAAATTGTATACTCTAAAGAGGTAAAGCTTGAAGACAATGTACAGGACAAACATCCTGATTTGAAAAAAGCTGAAGCACGTTTAATCAACGAACAATTCTATCGTCATTGGGATCATTGGGTAGTAACTTACACTCACCTTTTTGTTGCCGATTTCACTCGCAACAACATGTTAAAAGGTGGTAAAGATATTATGGAAGGTGAAAAATGGGAAGCTCCGGTTCGTCCTTGGGGAGGTATGGAACAGGTAAACTGGACCGTTGATGGCAAAAACATCGCCTATTCTTCTCGTAAGAAATATGGAATCGACTATGCACTTTCAACCAATACCGATATCTATTTCTACAATTTAGAATCGGGAGAAACCAAGAACATGACCAAAGGCATGATGGGTTATGACAACAACCTTACTTTCTCGCCTGACGGAAAATACATGGCTTGGGAAAGCATGGAGCGTGATGGATATGAGGCAGATAAACACCGTTTATTCCTAATGGATTTAACAAGTGGCGAAGCCAAAGACATGACCGAAGGTTGGGATCAAAATGCGGGTCACTTAAGCTGGACAAAAGATAGCAAATCGATCTATTTCATTTCTGATTACCACGCTACCGACGAAATTTACCGTATGGATATTGCCGATGGTAAGATTCACAAGATTACTGAAGGTGTTCACAACTATCAGACAGTTCATCCTGTAGGCGATCAATTAATTGCCAAACGTGTATCGATGAGCAAGCCTGCTGAATTGTACAATGTAGATGCAAAAAGCGGTGAAGCAAAAGAAATTTCATTCGTAAACAAGCACATCCTTGATCAGTTGACCATGGGTACTGTAGAAAAGAGATGGGTAAAAACCACAGACAACAAACAAATGTTAGTTTGGGTAATCAAGCCTCCTCATTTCGATGAAAACAAGAAATATCCTGCAGTTCTTTATTGTCAGGGTGGTCCACAGGGAACTGTTTCTCAATTCTGGAGCTACCGTTGGAATTTCCAGATGATGGCAGCTAACGATTATGTAATTGTTGCTCCAAATCGTAGAGGACTTCCAGGATTTGGCCAGGAGTGGAACGAACAAATTTCTGGTGATTATGGCGGACAAAACATGAAAGATTACCTTTCGGCAATCGATAATGTAAAAGCAGAAAAGTATGTTGACGAAGATCGTTTGGGTTGCGTGGGTGCATCTTACGGTGGATTCTCAGCTTTCTGGCTTGCTGGTCACCACCAGAAGCGCTTTAAGGCGTTTATCGCTCACTGCGGAATGTTCAACCTTGAGTCACAATATCTGGAAACAGAAGAAATGTGGTTTGTGAACTGGGATCTTGGTGGCGCTTACTGGGAAAAAGACAACAAGATTGCGCAGCGTTCGTACGCAAATTCTCCACACAAATTTGTAGACAAATGGGATACTCCAATCATGGTAATTCACGGACAGAAAGATTATCGTATTGATGCCTCGCAGGGAATGGAAGCATTTAATGCGGCTCGCCTGCGTGGAATCCCAACTCAATACTTGTATTTCCCTGAAGAAAACCACTGGGTGCTAGGCGTTCAGAACGGAATTCTTTGGCAACGCGAATTTGCTGGCTGGTTAGACAAGTGGCTGAAGGAATAATCCTATCCAATTGATGATATAGAATCCCTGCCTAATGTTGGCAGGGATTTTTTTATTCTGCCCTATGGCTCAAACTATAGTAAGCTGAGTTTAAATTAAAATCCCTAAGTTTGCAGAAAATTTTTAGTCTCTTATGAAGAAGTTCTTCTTTTCAACCACTGTATTGGCAATATTTGCCTGTCTTTTATGGGCAACCCCTTTTACCGCAATTAAAATTGGATTGAATTACACCACTCCATTACAATTTGCCGGAATCCGGTTCTTTTTATCGGGTTTATTGATTTTGCCTTTCATCAAGGACCTAAAATTGAAAGTTCTGGAATCGAAAAGAAGATGGAAGTTTGTGCTTTGGGTGGCCCTGTTGCAAACCACATTTCTTTACGGATTATTCTACATGGGAATCAGCTATGTTCCAGGCGCACTGGGTGCAATGTTAATTGGAGCACAACCTCTATTTGCAGCCATTATGGCTCACCTGATGCTGAGTAACGATAAAATGAGCTGGAAAAAAATCCTTGCCATCTTACTGGGTATGACTGGTGTATGTATCATCAGCCTGGGAAGGTCTGACTTTGTTTTTTCTACTACCATTCCGCTTGGCGTAGGAATTTTGATTTTGAATAATATTGTTGGTAGCACGGGCAATGTGATTGTATCGCGCGATGCGAAAGACATGCCACCCCGCGTACTTGCCTCCTTCTCGATGATTATTGGTGGCTTGGCATTAATGCTGGTTTCTATTCCTATCGAAAATCCTTCCTGGAATTTCAATTTACCAGCAGAATACTGGATTTCCCTTGGCTGGCTAGCCATGGTTTCAGCTTTTGCCATTACCATTTGGTTTGGGCTGCTTCAACGACCAAACGTCAAAGTATCCAACCTGAACACCTGGAAGTTTATCATCCCAATTTTTGGTGCATTCCTTAGCTGGATGATATTGCCTGATGAAAATCCGGATACCATTTCCATAATAGGGATGATTGTGATTGCCTGTAGTTTGCTAATGGTAAATTACCTGAATCGAAAAACTGTATAATTCCCGGCTAAGGCTAAAATCTATTTTCGTTTTTTCTCTCTACGAACCAGCTTAATGCTTTCGAAGTAGTTCATCATTCGGCGCAATACATCTGCCCAAAGTGTGAAAAATAACAGAACCGTTCCCAACCAAACCACTGCAAGATTAAACCAGTAGGTATCGATATAAAAGTTGCCGATACGTTTAACATGTGAATAAAAATGCGAACGTCCGAACTTCGAATCAGGAGACATGAATATTGGATCCTTCTTCTGAATTAATTGATAATCTACCTGGATCATCTTATTCACTTCATTCCTGTTCAGAACCAAATCGGCCAAAGCCTGGTTGTAATACTGTTGTTTGAACTCGTATACTCCATCGCGCCCCAAAGAATCTACCAAACGCGAATATTCAAAATCTTTCTTGTATCCCGATTCACTACTCATTCCAAGGTAGTATAATTCAACCTGATCTAAGAAGCTTTTGGTTTGCTCTGCTACATTCAAATTAAATTCCCTCAGATTCAATTGTGTTACTTCTGGAAAAACAGCCAATCCTGCACCATCAGCCAATTGCGTAATCTCATCGCGCAACATTTTAAAATGAGCTTCGGTTTCAACCGTATCTTTTTCAAACTCTACACTTCGCTCACAATCTAAAAGAATCGATTCAAGCTTAGGAATTAAAAATGAACTATTAAAAGATGCATCACTTATTCCCTTTTCATGATCAAAGAAATGCTTTTCAAACTCATTATCCTTAAACTGCGTAACAGCAAGCGCTTCATAGGTCCAACGGGTTGTCATCATATCTCCCACTATGGGCACATACACTTTATCGGTAACACCGTAATGCAAGTCATCAAACTTAATCATGGCACCCCCCAGCAACAACTGCGGAACCAATATCAAAGGAATTAAAATGTAAATGGTAATAACCGAATTTAAACCTGCCGAGATATTTAGCCCTACCAAATTGGAGAAGCAAGCGGTTGTAAACAAAACAAACCAATAGGCAAAGGTCATGCCTTCTATTCCCAGAATATAATTTCCGAGCAGCACAAAAGAGATGGATTGAATGGCCGAAAGTACAAACAAAAACATGATTTTTGAAGTGAGATAACTGATGCGGCATAAATTCAAAAATTTCTCTCTTTGCAATATCTTTTTGTCCCTGATGATTTCTTCAGCACTTACCGTAAGACCCAGAAACATAGATACAACCACAGCCATAAACAGAAAAACCGGGAAGTTTTTATTCTCGCCAAACACATAAACACCGTTAGTGGTGTATTTGGTAAAATAGCCCAGAATAACCGCTAATAATGGCGCTTCAAACAAATTAATAATCAGGTACTGTTTATTGGTCAGTTTCGACAATACATTTCTGATCCAGAAAATCGAAAACTGCTTAACCTTGCCTGGAATCTTAAAGTCGCTTTGTGGCAATTTTTTTTCCGCCCTTAAAGGAAGATGATTCCCTTCAATATTGTCTTTATATTTATCGTACCATTTCTCAGGTTTCACTCTTCTGTCACGTGTCGGTTTCCCCTGATCATCAATCAGTTTGGTTTCAACAATTTGTAAAATCTGATCAGGATTTACATTCCCACAGGTAACACATTCACTTTCTGAAGCATTTACCTGGGAGTTTTGCGTTTTAAAGTATACGATGGCATCGATTGGATTTCCGTTGTAAATTGGATATCCCCCTTTATCAAGAATCCAAAGTTTATCGAACATTTTAAAAATATCCGACGACGGCTGGTGGATGTTGGCAATTACAAGTTTCCCTTTTAAGGTTTGCTGTTTTAGCAACTTCATTACCATTTCCGAATCGGTTGAAGAAAGCCCAGAAGTTGGCTCATCAACCAAAAGAATTGCGGGCTCGCGCATCAACTCCAAACCGATATTTAATCGTTTTCTTTGTCCTCCACTAATGAATTTATTCAGCGGATTTCCAACCTTTAGATCTCTTGCCTCATACAAAGCCAAATCCTGAAGCATTTTCAGAACTGTTTTCAAAATCTGAATTTCGGTAAAATCCTTAAAGCACAATTTGGCATTGTAGTACAAATTCTGGAAAACAGTGAGTTCTTCAATCAACAAATCATCCTGGGGAACAAAACCAATTAGTCCTTGTACAGCAAGTTTGTTTTTATGAATATCAAAATCGTTAATACGGATTTCTCCATTATTCAGCGTAAGGTTCCCATTTAAAACATTCAACAAGGTAGATTTTCCTACACCACTACCTCCCATAATTCCAATCAACTGGCCACTTTCTTCGGATAGGTTAAATTTCTGAATCCCATTATTGGAATTTCGAAATTTAAACTCGATATCCTTGGCGGTAAATATGATTTTTTCTTGTGCTTCTTCCTCGAGGAATTTTGCTGCAATATCGGAATAGTAAATGGATTTGATATTTGGCCCTTTAATAATAGAACCATTTCCCAATTGGTAGGTTTTATCGGAGATAATCTTGTTTCCTTCCAGATACAGATTCAACTCTCCTTCGTATTTAAAGACAAGAAGATTGACACTTTCGGTGTACATTACAATAATTCGCCCATACAAATTCTCGCAATACAAGTGCTTTGTTTCATTCTCGCTTCTCTTCGATTCTTTTTTCATAAACCACGACAGGTTATCCGACCACTCGGTCACCTTATTGTCGATGATTAGAAACTTACTTTTATCGAAATCATCAACTGTATCGCCCCAAACAAAAGCCAGGCAATTGATAAATTCTGAACGTGGAATCTTGAAGTTCTCCGCAACAATACTAATAAATTCGAATTCTCCTTCGCTTACTTTCTTGTCTTCGTAAACAAACTCCATCAAACGAAGAAGCACAAGTAACCTTTCCTCCTGAACCAACTCCGCTTTTACCTTATTACACACCTTCGAGGCCTCGGTGAGAGATAAAATATCGGCTTGGCGAGCATGAGTAATCGCCTGGTATTCCATCTCGCGACGATAAAATTCTGAATAGTTCTCAAACAATCGCAAATATTCATCCTGTATATCAGAATTTACATAGCGACTTAAAAAACTTTCTACAATTATTCTTCCTTTACCAGAAACACCTTCTTCTTTTGTGTTAGCAACAATAGCGAATAGGTGCATAAGAGCATTTAGAATCGATTCCCCCATGTACAATTACGAATTATGGTTATTGGCAGATCTGCACTGTTTCTAAAATTACAATTATTTCTTTACAAAAGATTGTTATCGTGGCTTAATTGACACAAAAAAACTGCCTCCCCATAAGGAAGGCAGTCTATAGTTCTTTTATCGTAATATGATTACTCTACAATACTGTTTCTAAGTTTTGCAACACTAGCAATAATTTCATTCAATTGTGCTTCAGTCATTTTACCTTCCACAACTTTATCGTAGCTTGCTTTTAATCCTGTAAATTCAGCAATTAATGCAGCAACATTAGGATCTTTCTTCTCTGGTTCCAAAACTTCTAATAATTTTTCCAAAGATGCTTTCTGATCGAAAATTACTTTTACAATTTCAGGGTTCGCATAAGTATTTTCTGAAATGTGAGTTGCAATGTACAAACCTTCAATAAAACTACCACTTACCACCAATAAAGATAAGTTTGCTTTGCCATTCTTATTTAAGAATTCGTAAGTGTCATAGAATGAATTGGTAATTACCTTCACCAACTGATCTTTGTCGTCAAGGTTTTTCTCAACATCATCAACAAGAGTTTCATTGTAAGCACTTGTAATCTCAAGGTTATCAATTAATGTTTTTGAAGCTTTAAGGAACAACATGGTTTCCTGCTTGCGATTATATGTACTTGCATAACTTAAATCTGCACTGTAAACCCCAAGATTTAAAGCTCTTGCTTTTTCAGTAAAATATTTATCAGCATTATCTGATGAATTTGACAAACCAAGAATATAGTCTGCTCCAATTCGGTTCAACATCGAAGTTAATTCAAAAGTAGTTGGTAAGGGATACACTACATCTTTTACTTCGCTTTCAATTGCTTTTTTTAGTAATGGTTTAACTGTTTGTTCACCACTCTTTTTCTTATCCACTGGCTTACAAGCAACAACACTCAAAGCCAAAGCAAAAAGAATAAAGGTATAACGAGAAATAGCACGTCTGTTCATAGTCTTTTAAATTTAATATTGATCGGATTCAATTTATTAAAGCCTAAATTTAACAAATAGCGGCTAATTCCTAGCATAATTCGTCATTATATTTGACTTCTTTTTTAGTTGTGGCACCTAAAAATTGAGTTCATATCAAAAATTGAGTATGTTTTGGCCATAAAAAAAGAGCCGATGCTGAAAATCGACTCTTTTACTTACTCAAACAGACTTGATTATAAAAAATTACACGGGATGAATCCTTTGGAAGAATCCCTGCTTGTAATTATTTCCTATTGGAATGGTACCCTTATCCATGTGTACCATATTTCCTTCTATCGATTTTATTTTTGCCAAGGCTACAATGTACGATTTGTGAATTCGATAAAACTTTGCAGATGGCAACAAACGCTCAATCCCCTTTAAAGACTGGTAAGTTACCACATGTCCTTCATTGGTAAATATCTTCACGTAATCGCCCAATGCCTCAACATACTGAATAGAATCCAGGTTGATATTTATTGTTTTTTTGTTCGCTTTTACAAATATGTATTCAAGCTCATCTTTGCTACTCTCCTGCGGTTCGGCAACTGCTTTCACCTTTTCTTCTGCTTTTTGAACAGATTGCAAAAATCGCTCAAACGAAAATGGCTTTTTCAGATAATCCAAAACGTTTAATTCATAACTCTCCAGGGCATATTCTGTGTACGCCGTGGTAATAATCACCATAGGTGGATTCTTGTACGATTTCAAAAAGTTAATTCCACTCAACCTGGGCATATTGATATCTAAAAAGATCAAATCCACAGCTTCTTTTTGCAGTACCTCCATGGCTTCGATGGCATCGCTGCATTTCCCTACAAGTTCGAGGCTTGAAAGTTCTGACACATACTTCTCCAAAACTCTCTGTGCCAAGGGCTCATCATCTATAATTAAACACTTTAACTTCATGTGTATTATTTTTTGTTAAAGTTTGCATGTTGTTCCGATAAATCAATTTGCAGGTTCACTTTAAATAGATCTTCCTGCTTTGAGATATTTAAATTGTGTTTTTCCGGGTACAACAACTCTAATCTACGAGTAACATTTTTGATTCCAATTCCTTTTTCTTTTCGCTCTTCATCCTGCCATTTGTCATCAAATCTATTCTCGATTGATAACTCCATCTTATCCTTTTCTTCAAAATTAAACAGAATATCAACAAATCCATTATTATTCTTCCCATATGCACCATGCTTAAATGCATTTTCGATTAAAGGCTCAAACAACAATGGTGCAATTTTATTTTGCGATGCACTTCCTTTTACATGGATGCTTACCGGAATGGTATCATCCAGCCTGATTTTTTGTAAATCCAAATAATTACGAATAAACTCAAGCTCCTTATCCACAAACACATACCTATCATTACACTCATATAAAATGTACCTCATCATATCGGACAATTTTAATACCAAATTTGGAGCTTTATCCGATTTATCGAGCGTAAGTGAATACAAATTATTTAATGTATTAAATAGAAAATGTGGGTTAATCTGAGCCTTCAGTGCTTTTAGTTCTGCTTCCAGTTTTTCTCTCTCAATATCCTGAAACTTTGAGGTTACTTTTTGCAGCAAAATCAGCTCTCTGGTCATCGACAAAAATGTGGTAATTACAATATAGATTAGCGTAAAAAATGCAAAATTAACCCATACCATAAATGTTAACTCTTCAAAATACTGCTCTCCCTGGACAAAGGAATTGAGTGGGTACACCAGCAAAAAATCAATCACAAAAGCTGCGAGCGATATTACTCCAAGAACCGATAAGACATACAAAACAAATCGTTCTCTTTTAAACAGGTAAGGGATTAAAATCAAGAGGTTAATGTATACTGCGGTTGCAAAACAAAGA
This sequence comes from Marinifilum caeruleilacunae, assembly GCF_013141825.1. Taxonomy (GTDB): domain Bacteria; phylum Bacteroidota; class Bacteroidia; order Bacteroidales; family Marinifilaceae; genus Marinifilum; species Marinifilum caeruleilacunae. The sequence continues at coordinate 53,262 of NZ_RZNH01000026.1, read as the reverse complement.
TTAAAAACCAGGGTCATTAAAACCGGTTCGATCTTTAGGATATTTTTAAAATTGCTTGCAACAAACATGGTCAATAGCCAAAAGACGGCTGCAACCACCCAAAAAAGTATATGATAAATAATCCGGCTACGGGATATCTTTCTTATGTTATTCATTTATTGTGTTTGTGTCTGATTTCAAAATTTAAATTAGAAAAGATCCTTAGCAGAATGAAATATATTCGTTATCGAGTGCAAAATCCATGACAAAAAGCCTTAATTTTCCGATATCTTTATACAAGCAGTTCTTCATCATTTTGAGGAGGGGCAATTCATTTGTATTTTTATAAAAACGAAAGACTTACAAATATGTTTACAAAAGACATCTTGTTTTGGAATGTTGATACTCAGATAGATTTCATGAGTCCTGATGGAAAACTTTACGCTCCAGGTGCTGAAGAAATCCAGCCTACTTTAGAAGCAATTACAAAGCTGGCAGACTTCAATAACATACAGGTAATTAACACTGCAGATTACCATTACAGCAATTCTGCCGAACTTTCTGCAAATCCCGATTTTGTAAACACTTTCCCTGAGCATTGCATGGCAAATTCTATTGGAGCCGAATACATTAACGAAACCAGGCCGAAAGAAATATGTCCTGAAATCCTATGGAATAAAATCTATAATGAAACCGAATTAAGTGAAGCTGCAAAATCACGCAACATTATTATCCGCAAAGATGCTTTTGATGTTTTTGAAGGCAATCCAAACACTTATAGCCTACTCAAGCAAATTAACCCAACAACTGTATTTGTGTACGGAGTTACCACAAATGTGTGTGTCGATTGTGCAGCAGTTGGACTTGCCGAAAGAGGACTAAAAGTATATGTAATTGAAGATGCTATTAAAGAACTACCCAACATCCCATTACCATTTGACAAATGGGATGATTTAGGCATTACACGCATTACTTACGAGAAGGTAATTGAGTATTTGGCTTAGCCGTTGAACCACTCTTTGACCTGGGCAATTTTTTCATCGAGTGGCATGTACCCATCTAGCCAATGTATATTACTGCCACTTCGTTCCATTTTCCTGAACCAGGTCATTTGGCGCTTGGCAAATTGATGGATGGCTATTTCCAAACCAGAGTACATTTCATCGTAAGTAATTTGCCCGGTTACATATTGGGTTAAAAACTTGTACTCCAATCCGTAATAAATCAAATCTTCGGCAGACACTCCAGATTTTAACAAACTCTCCACTTCTTCAACCATGCCCGATTTCAAGCGCTCTTTTAATCGAAGGCTAATTCTGTCTCTGCGGCTCTCCCTATCGAATTTTATACCAACAAGAAGTGGATTCATCTCAGGGTATTCCATATCGATTTGCGGATTTGCAGCATAATAGCGCTCAATTTCAATAGCTCTGATGGCTCTTTTCCTGGTTTCAAGGTCGCTGGTATTGTGCAAATCTTTATAAGAACGAAGAATTTCTTCCAATTCATCAATGGATTTTTTCTCCATTTCGTCTCTAAAGCCCTGATCTTTTGGAACTGCAATTAACTTATATCCCTTCAGTACTGCCTCGAGATACATACCCGTTCCACCACAAACAACCGGCAATCTTTTCCTTGCACTAATCTCTTCAAAAGCCTTCACAAAATCCTGCTGAAACTCAAATACATTGTATTTGTATCCAGCATCGGCAATATCGATTAAATGATATGGAATCTCAACACCATCGACAACATACTCCTCTATATCTTTTCCTGTTCCCAGGTCCATTCCTCTATAAATCTGACGCGAATCTGCACTAATAATTTCACCATTAAAATCTTTAGCCAAATTTACTGCCAAACTTGTTTTACCCGTTGCAGTAGCACCCAGAACTACCAATAAATTGTATTGCATAATTGTAAACTATAAATCGAAACATCCAGAAGTTTTTCAACATCTGATTTTTCATTATCAGGATAATGCCTATCTTAAATAGGTCGAAACTTTTGATTTCGGCAACAAAATTACTTTAAGTTTTTTGATTTCACTAACCACACAATCAATATGACCATACTTACTACCTACAAACACATTTTTCGTCTACTGATATCTCCCGAAAAAGAATGGCTAAGAATTCTTGATCAAGCTAAAATAAGCAACACCCGACTTTTGGCAATTCTGGTAATTCCATTGGCTTTGCTTATGTCAGTCTGTAATTTTATTGGTTTTCTTCTCTTCGAAAAGAATGCAAGCGAGCATACCAATATGTTTTTCTTTTCGGCAATTACAACATTTGTTCTCTCCATTCTTTCCATCTACGTTTCGGCTTTTGTGGTGCACCCTTTTGCTGTAATGCCAAATAAAAAAGAACGATTTTCAAGGGCATTACTCTTGGTGGCATTTTCTTACACTCCGGGTTTTTTATTCAACTCAATTGCATTTCTTTTCCCCGTAATAAACTATCTAACCATTTTTAGCTTGTACAGTTTTTACATTCTTTACAAAGGAATTACGCCAATTCTTAATGTGCCCGACAGAAGAAGATCTGGTTACTTTACTTTCATCCTAATCGGTTTACTTTCTGTTTATGCCATTTTTGGTGCGATATTTATCGGAACTGCGAACTTTTTAGGCTTTTAAAAAGTAGTCTAAATCAATTCTAAAATATCATAACTTCTTTACTATTTTAAAAACTTGTTTAATTTTGAAAGCATCAAACAAGACGATTCACAAATGGAATACAATTCAAAAGGTGTTTTGAATTCACTCTTTCGAACACGTAATCTGCTACTTACACCCAAAAGAGAATGGGAACGAATTGCTCCCGAAAGCTCTACTACCAAAGAGCTATTTAGGAATTTTGCTTTCCCGGTGATTGCAATTTGTGCCATAATTGCTGCTGGAGGTACTTACATTCATACAAAAGAAGTATGGGTATCGGTGGCTAAATTTTTTGTTGATTTTTTAGCCTTAAACCTGGGTTTGTTTTGTGCTGCAAAATTAATTGTACTGTTATCGCCCAATTTCCAGTTGTCGATTAAAGCCGAAGTGGTTTTTAAGCTGGTAATTTACAGCGCATCGGTATTTTGTATTTTTCATGGCATTGCGCAATTATTCAGTCCATTCTCATTTTTAAATCAGATTTGTCTCCTTTTAGAATTATACTTTATCAGGATTTTATGGCTGGGAACATCTTCGATTCTTCCGATTGCAAATAACAAAAGACCTGGCTTTACCGTTATGGCCAGTCTTCTTATACTTGTACTACCGCTAATCTTCGAAAGGTTGTTTTCAATTCTGTTCAGGTTTCCATTAACAATTTAAATACTAAATTTGCATTGAATTTAAGATTATACGATGCAGAATATTAACATCAGAAATAAAAGGGCAAGCTTCGAGTACGAATTTATTGAGAAATTTGTAGCGGGGATTCAGCTTTTTGGCACCGAAATAAAATCGATACGCGCTGGAAAAGCAAGTTTGGTAGATTCGTATTGCTATTTTACCCGAAACGAGCTATACGTTGTTGGAATGCACATTTCGGAGTACAAATTTGGTTCTTATTACAACCACGAAGAGAAGAGAGAAAGAAAACTTCTTTTAAATCGTAAGGAGCTAAACAAGCTTGACAGAAAAACAAAAGAATCGGGCCTGACTATTGTTCCAGTTCGTCTTTTTATAAACGAAAGGGGTTTTGCAAAAATGGAAATTGCCCTTTGCAGAGGTAAAAAACACTACGACAAGAGAGAAAGTTTAAAACAAAAAGATCACAAGAGAGAGATAGATCGTATGATGAAGAGATAGTTAGCAATTCTCACGATTTTTTTTCGAAAAAATCTCTCCTACAACTTTCAAACCAAAGATATTTTCTTCTATATTTGCAGCCCGTTTCTCAGGATTCGGGCTTTCTAATGCTCGCCTACTTACCAACAAGTAATTAACAAGTTTTCAACAGTGTTGATAATTTGTTAATAATCTTGTCGTACCCCATATTTACTAATACACAACTGTTAATAACTAGAAAATCCTGTCTCTGCCGAATGAGATATTAACAGCAAAAACAGGATTGATATAAACAGCTTAAAAAGTTATTAACAATCTAATCACCTCACTACGATTAATAATCGAAGGTACTTCCTCCCAGAAATTCCCTCATCAAAGATGTAGGTGGAATCTCTTCCGGTGAAATTGGCAAGAAATAACTAAAGAATTTCAGAAGTCGGTTTGCCTCTGAGTACTCTGGCTGATTTGGCTGAACTTCTTTCAATATTGGCTCTGCAAATCTTTTCAAAACACCCAACTCGTATGGCAAAGCGGAATTAAACATTACATCAGCCTGTTCCTGGTGTGGAAAAATATTTCTTAGTTCGCCACGACGAACACTAGGCCAACGGCTAATGGTATCCGATGCACTATAATTTCGATATTTGTAATCGCGCACAATTCTTCTGATTAAGCGATTATCGGTAGAAGGGATTCTGTTATGACCATCAATGGAAATCGAAGTCAAAGCAGAAATGTATATTCTATATTTCGCTTCATCTGCAATTAATGGAGTAAGGCCAGGATTTAGCGCATGAATTCCTTCAACCACCAACACCTGCTTATCGTTGATTTTTAATTTCTCACCATCGTAATACCTCTGACCTGTTTCAAAAGAGAATTTTGGCAATTCCACCTCTTTTCCATCCATTAAATCAACCAGGTTCTGATTGAATAACTGAACATCCAAAGCTTCCAAAACTTCAAAGTCATAATCACCATTCTCATCTCGTGGTGTAAGTTCACGGTTCACAAAATAGTTATCCATCGAAAGGTTTACCGGACTTAGGCCTGCAACTTTCAATTGTATTGCCAATCTCTTACCAAAAGTGGTTTTACCAGACGAAGATGGCCCTGATATCAAAATCAACTTTACTCTTTTTCTGTGCTTCCTGATCTTATCTGCAATCTGAGAAATCTTTTTCTCATGCAAAGCCTCCGATATTTTAATCATTTCGGAAATATTATCCTCGGCTACATATCGGTTCAGATCACCAACATTTGAAATATTCAATACCTTGCCCCACCTTTTGTACTCACTAAAAACCTTCAACATTTTCTCCTGCTCGATTCGCTCTTCCACAACCGAAGGCTCATCTCTTTTGGGACTCATCAGGAGCATTCCACGATAAAAATGTTGCAAATCGAAAACCTTCAACACTCCTGTTGATGGAACAAGAAATCCGTAGAAATAGTCAGCACAATCGCTCAAATGATAAACCGAAGTATACAGGTTTCCCCTGGTTTTAAACAAGCCGGTTTTCTCCTTCAATCCTTGATTTTCGAATATTTCAATGGCTTTCTCCGTCTCGATTTCCTCGCGGATAAATGGCATGTCAGCAGCTATAATTTCTTGCATTCGCTCCTTAATCACATCAATATCCCTGGGCGTAAGCATGATATTTTTATCGGTTAACCTGCAATACAATCCATTAGATATAGAATGTTCTAATCTAAAACCAGTTCCCGGATACAAATCTCTCACCGCCTTATACAACACAAAGCACAAGGAACGAATATACATTCTTCGACCGGCCGGATGTGTAAGGTCTACAAATCGAATACTTTTTGGCTTATATATTTCGTAGGTAAGTTCTTTCACCTTATTATTTACCATGGCACCCAGAACCGGACCGTTCAATTTTATATCAACATCCGACAAAATGGTTTGTAAATCAGTACCAACGGCATAAGATCTCTTTTCGTCAAGATCTTCAAAATAAATATCTATTAATTTCCCCATGAACTGTAGATTTTAGGACTCTCTCATGAATTCGAGACAGCTATATAAAGATAATAATTATGCTATATCAGTCTTCTTCGAAAATCTTAAATTTTCTTAATCAGGGAAAAATATTGTGCAAAAAAAATCCCCTTTCGGGGATTTGAAATATTTTATTCTAATTCTTCTTTTAAAAACCTGGCTGTAAAAGAGTCTTTGCACTTGGCCAAGTCCTCGGGCGTACCTTCAAACAGAATTTCGCCACCGTTTCGTCCACCCTCTTTTCCAATATCAATTACATGGTCGGCAACTTTAATTACATCCATATTATGCTCGATTACGATCACCGTATTTCCCTTGTCAACCAAACGGTTTAACACATCCAACAAAACCCTGATGTCTTCAAAATGCAAACCTGTTGTTGGTTCATCCAGAATATACATGGTTTTTCCTGTGTCTCGCTTGGCAAGTTCAGTAGCCAGTTTAACTCGCTGGGATTCGCCTCCCGAAAGAGTTGTGGATGGCTGTCCTAGGGTAACATAGCCCAGTCCTACATCTTGCAACACCTTTAATTTGGTCAATATGGCCGGAATGTTTTCAAAAAACTCAACTGCCTGGTTAATGGTCATATCCAACACATCACCAATTGATTTTCCTTTATAACGCACCTCCAATGTTTCTCGATTGTAACGCTTACCATTACATTCGTCACAATGAACATACACATCGGGTAGGAAGTTCATTTCGATAGAACGAACTCCGGCTCCCTGGCAGGTTTCACATCTTCCTCCTTTTACATTGAAAGAAAACCTGCCTGCTTTATATCCCCTGATTTGAGATTCGGGTAACTTTTCGTACAACTTACGAATATCGCCAAACACATTGGTATAGGTAGCAGGATTCGAGCGTGGAGTTTTACCCAAAGGTGCCTGGTTTACTTCAACCACTTTATCGATATTTTTTATTCCTTCAAGATCTTCGTATGGAAGAGGATCTTTCACCGATCGATAAAAATGTTGTGATAAAATTGGCTGTAAGGTTCCATTAATCAAACTCGATTTTCCACTTCCCGAAACTCCGGTAACACAAATAAATTTGCCCAGCGGAAAACTCACATCAACATTCTTTAGGTTATTTCCTGTACATCCCTTCAGATCGATATTCTTCCCTTTGCCTTTTCTTCGTTCTTTAGGAACTTCTATTTTTCGGTCACCATTCAGGTACTGAGCTGTAAGGCTATCTCCCTTTTCAATATCATCGGGATTACCAGCAACAACAATTTCGCCACCATGTTTTCCGGCAAATGGTCCCATATCTACAACATAGTCAGCCGATTTTATCATGTCCTTATCGTGCTCAACTACGATTACCGAATTTCCGGAGTCTCGTAATTGCTGCAAGGAATGAATCAGGCGTTCATTATCGCGCTGGTGTAGACCAATACTTGGCTCATCAAGAATGTAAAGCACGTTTACCAATTGTGATCCAATTTGTGTGGCCAGGCGAATTCGTTGCGATTCTCCTCCTGAGAGACTTACCGAACTTCGGTTAAGCGAAAGGTATTCCAGTCCAACGTCAAGCAAAAAGCCCAATCGGGAACGAATCTCTTTTAGGATTTCTGTAGCAATCTTCTTTTGTTTATCGTTTAAATGCTGTTCTATATTCTGAAACCATTCACCCAGTAAACCAAGATCCATTTCAGCCAGTTCAGCAATATTCTTATTATGAATTTTAAAGTGTAGAGCCTCTTTCTTCAGACGCTTGCCTCCACAAGCCGAGCATGCATCCGTTTTGACAAATTGCTCCGCCCATTTTTTTGCCTTCTTAGATGTTCCGTTGCTTTCCTGATTGGTAATGTATTTGATCACTCCATCAAAACTCAGGAAGTAATTTGAAGAAGCTCCCAAAGGAGTATTTTCCAATTTGAAAGTTTCGCTTGAGCCGTCGAGAATGATGCTCAATGCTTCCTCTGGAATCCCTTCAATTGGAGTATTCATATCGAAATCGTACTTTCGACCAATTGCCTCCAGCTGCCAGAATATCAGGCTATTTTTATATTTCCCCAAAGGAACAATTCCACCTTCGCGTATGCTTAAACTTTGATCTGGAATAATTTTTTCAAGATCGATGGCATTTACACGTCCCAAGCCTTTACATTTCGGACATGCACCATGTGGTGAGTTAAATGAAAAACTATGCGGAGCTGGCGTATTATAGGAAATACCCGTACTCGGACACATTAACAAACGGCTATAGTACTTTACCTCATCTGTGTCTTTATCAAGAATCATGGTAATCCCTTTACCATGTTTCATTGCGGTTTGTACCGATTCTTTCAACCTCTTGTCTCCTACTTCTTCTACAACCAGCTTGTCAATCAGGATTTCAATATCATGATTCTTATATCGATCCACCTTAAAACCGTGAAGCAGCTCCACAATCTCACCATCTACCCTGGCATAAAGAAATCCCTTGCGACGAATTTGCTCAAACAACTCCTTGTAGTGTCCCTTACGACCCTTCACAATAGGAGCAAGAATGTAAATTCTTTTTTCGCTGAATTTTTCGTGAATCAAGTTGATGATTTGCTCATCGGTATACTTCACCATTTTCTCGCCTGTTTCATACGAATAGGCAATACCTGCCCTGGCATATAACAAACGAAGGAAATCGTACAGTTCGGTAATGGTTCCCACTGTTGATCTTGGGTTTTTATTCGTAGTTTTCTGCTCGATAGAAATTACAGGGCTTAGGCCAGTAATCTTATCCACATCGGGACGTTCCATACCACCCAGAAATTGCCTTGCATAGGCCGAAAAAGTTTCGATATACCTACGTTGACCTTCGGCATAAATGGTATCGAATGCCAGAGATGATTTCCCACTACCACTTAATCCGGTAATCACCGAAAGTTGGTTTCGAGGAATACTTACATCTATATTTTTAAGGTTGTGAACTCTTGCTCCAAACACATCAACACTACCGGTTTCGAGCTGTTCAACACCCTTTATTTCTTTCTTAACTTTGGAACTCAAATCTAAATCTCCTTTTGCAAATCCAACAATCTATTTCTCTGAAACTGAATCGTCAGGGTTTTTATAATCAGAAAATGCAAAATTAATATATCCTTTGGCAGGAAGTGTAATTTCGTACTCTTTTTTGTATTTATTTGTAAGATATGCTCTTCTCAACCATGGGTTAAAGTACTTCAAAACCTTGTAGTTTACCCCATTTTCTTTGGCAAAGACAGCAAAATCCTTTACCGGAGATTTAATGGTAATTTTTCTTGTTGGGATTTCAGGGTATAGATCCGATTTTCGAAACTTAAATCCATATCCTGCCGGATCTTCCATTATCATTTTAATGGCCAATATTCTAAAAACATATCTGCCGGTTTCCTCTCCTAACAGAAGATCGTAATAATTCCCCGCATCCTGCAGTTTTAATTGCTTGTCGACAAAACGACGACCTGCATTATAGGATGCTGCCACCAGGGTCCAGCTTCCATATTTTTTATACGAATCCTTCAGGTATTTACAGGCAGCCACTGTTGCCTTTTCGATATTGTACCTTTCATCAACCTCGGCCGAAACTTCGAGTCCATAATCTTTGGCTGTTCCGCTCATGAACTGCCAAACACCAACGGCTCCAGCCGGAGATTTAATGGTTGGTACAAATCCACTTTCGATTAGAGCCAGGTATTTAAAATCATCGGGTACTCCTTGCTCTTTAAGAATGGGTTCGATAATGGGAAAATATCGATTCGATCGTTTTAAAAACAACAAGGTTTGCGATTGCCAATAGGTATTTACCAAAAGTTCTCTATCAAGAGATTCTTTTACATCCCATCGATCTAGGGGCACCAATTCATCTCCAAATTTAAGTTCATTGGGTGTTTTTAATGCATACACATTATATCGACTCATGTACTCACTGTTCTCGGGCTCCTTATCTCGGTCGGTTACTTTCGAATAGTTAAACAATTGGGCAGTTACGTAAACACCTCCCAACACAACAATTAAAGCAATAAAATTTTTAAACGATCTATATATATTCACGGTTGTTGTTTTTTTAAGAATGTCAAATGTAAAATATTCTACTCTATTTTGGGTGAAAATGTTTTCTTTTAACAAATCTTTACACCAATAAAAATCAACTGTTCGTCAAGTTTGATTTTAAAAATTCCTAAACTTTTTAAAATTAACCCTTTACATAGTCGACAGAAGGTCGTAACTTGAAGCAACAAAATGGAAGATATTTCGTTGATTAAATAATATCGGGCAATTAATCAACATTAACCTGAATATCAACATTTAAGACCTAACCAGTCTCCTAATTTTTAATCGTATGAGAAACCGCATGCTTTTTATATTGCTATTGGGGGTATACCTTTTTTATGCCTGTGACAGTGAGACGACTGCGAATTTCCCTACAGAAATTATACAAGATTCCCGTGTTTCCGATTCCATTTTTGAGATCTTGTTAGACGATGCAAAATTAATTTGCATGGACTACTATACCAATGAGGAAATGGAAGAGATCGAAGAAATTGAATTCAAAGAATATCACTACGCCCAGATTTTAGCCGCCCTGCAATTCGTCTATGTCGATTCGGTATCCACCGCATCTTTGGATATCAGAAAATACGATGTGCATGCACTTTGTCATGAACAGTTACGCAAATCATATATCACAGTTGATACAAGCAGTCAAAATATACTATCCTGGAAAGAGTATGGTTTTTCGGATCAATTAAAGCTTGATTTGTTGATTGACGACTATGATTTGCAATTGGATTCCTTAGGAAAAGACCGTTATGCTGTGCATGCTTCTACAGGGATCAACCAGGAAGTTTTGGCACTGGAACTGAAACAGTTTCCATTTATCTACGAAGCTCAATCGGCAAATTGTATAGGTGATGGCTCGCAAATCGAACTGGCCTATTTCAGCCCCGATTTCATCCACTTAATCTACAGTTATGGCTGGGGCGATTGTCCTTCGGGCTGCATCAACAGACATTATTGGGAACTTGGAATATATGGCTCCGGAGCAATCGAATTACTTTCCGAATCGGGCAAGGAACTACCCTAAAAAAGCATCACCCTAAGGCAATGCTTTTCTTTTTTATACCTGTTCAAAATAGCTTTTAAATTTTTCATGCGGAACTGACACACAAATTCTTGCAAATTGGGATGCATACTCTTTTTTATCGCGGGTAAAATAACTTAATGAGACACTCCCAATTCTGGCTTTTAACAGCTCTTCTTCCGATTTATTAACAATTACAAATATTCCAATCGGATCTGATTTTGTATAGAATTCTTTAGCCAATAAGCCTTTCGCCTGTAAAAGTGCGATGTTCTTTCGAATCCCTTCCGAAGTTTTCTGCTTGAACTCATGCATCACAGCTTGCCCTTTCTTCGACGACAAAAGTTGTGCTACAAGCAATTGCGAAAATGCATTAATTCCATTAGTAGCATACATCAAACGAATTCCTAACTCATTCATAAAATCGGCGTTCTTACTATGAACAAATCCCAATCTTTGCCCACTTAATCCAACCGACTTGCTAAAACTCTCGACAATAATCACATTTTCAAGTTCGCTTAAGTTCTGAAAAAACAGATCTTCCTCTCCACAAAAAATTCTTCTGTATGGACAATCGATAATTACAATTGCTCCTGTATCATTCAGAATCTTTGCGGTTTCCATAATCTTATCATCATCCTGTTTGTTTCCAATCGGATTGTTGGGATCGCAAATAATTACAGCACTTTTGCTATAATCATGGGCTTTCTCTTTTAGTACATCAAGGTCAAGGTAAGTTTCGGATCTCATATTTCTCACAGTCATTACCTGAACGTAAGACCCCCAGTAATAGTCAGGCAGGCAAACCTTTTCAACCTCGATGGTCTGAAAAACCAAGTCGAGAGCAGACATGCCACCGCCTGTAATGGCTATGTTTTCAACTTTGGAATTGTTGACAAAATAATGCTGATTAATTGCATTTCTTAATTCCAATCGTCCCTTCGATGGTGGATAAACCTGCATTTCGTTCGAATTAAAATCCAGATCTTTTGCAATTTCGTTTAAGTCTATATTACAAACTGAATTTACACCTCGGTTTAAAAGCAAAAACTCTTCGCCTGTTTCCTGACTCATTTTCCTGATTCTCTCACCAATTCCAACAATTGCTGAATATTTAGCACCACTCTTTCTGATTTTCATATCCTGATAGTTTTCTACGAATTAAATGATCTGAATCTTTATTCGCAAATTTTACATGCTGCTTTAGAGACTCTTTAATTTTTTTATAATTTAACTCTCCGTAAAATTTATGATGATGAAATACAATTTTGATGAGATAGTTAACCGAAAAAACACAAATTCGGTGAAATACGATAAGCTGGATCAGTATTTTGGGAAAGAGGATCTACTTCCATTTTGGGTAGCCGATACCGATTTTAATGTTCCTGATTGCATATCGGATGCCATTATTAAAAGAGCCGAACATGCAATTTATGGCTATTCGTTTAGAGGAGATGAGTGCAATGAAAGTGTAAAAAACTGGTTAAAAAATCGTCATGATTGGGCCGTTGAAGATGAGTGGGTTTCTTCAAGTCCCGGAGTTGTAACCGGACTTTCATTACTGCTTATGAGCCTTACTGAAAAAGGAGATAGAATTGCGGTTCAACCTCCGGTGTATCATCCGTTTTTTCATGTTGTGAATGACATGGAACGTACATTGGTGCATAATCCATTAATCAGAACAGAAAACTCTTACGAAATGGATTTTGAACACCTGGAAATGCTGGCAAAAGAAGGTTTAAAGGCCATTATTATAAGCAATCCGCACAATCCGGTAGGCCGAGTTTGGACAAAACAAGAATTAAACCAACTCGGAGACTTAGCCTGTAAATATGATTTTTTAATCCTATCAGATGAAATTCACCAGGATTTAATTTACAAGAAATACAAGCATACCATATTAGCTTCGTTGTCAGAAGAGTTTGCACAAAGAACCATTACCTGCATTGCTCCATCGAAGACCTTTAATGTAGCAGGTTTGGCAAGTTCTGTAATTATCATTCCAAACCAAAAACTAAAAGAAAAGTATGAACAATTGCTCAATGCAATGCACCTGCATTCGGGGAATCTGTTTGGTCATATCGCCATGCAGGCTGGATATGAACACGGTGCCGAATGGTTGGAGCAATTGATGGATTACCTGCAAGGAAATGTTGATTTAGTAAGAGATTTTCTTGAAAAAAATATTCCTGAAATTAAATTGGTAGAACCGGAAGCTACTTATTTGTTATGGTTAGATTGCAGAGAGCTTGGCATTAGCTCCGAGAAACTAAACCAAATCCTTATTAATGAAGCAGGATTGGCGCTAAACAAGGGAACTACTTTTGGCAAGGAAGGAAACGGTTATATGCGCCTTAACATTGGTTGTCCGAAATCTATGTTAACAGAAGGATTAAACATCTTAAAACATACAGTAAATCAGATAAAAAAAAATTGATTTTTAGGGTTACCTTTTCTGTTTTTTCGGAATAAAGAGATAGAAGATTAAACAGAATTGGAAATCACCCTATAAATTTATCAATCGAAGTTGATTTTCTGCAAAAAAACAACAGTCTGTTATACACACAAAAAACCCCGGTTCTACTACTTCCGGGGTTTTGTTTTTTATAGATTAAAAAATCACCGGAGTTTTTCCAGCTTTACAAGTTATCTGCTGCAAGCAAGTCACATTGAAACATGATTGACTCGCATTAATTTAACATATCAGTTTAACTGATTTTATTTTCAAAATAAGATGTTCATTTTTCGGTTGTAATGGTCATTATATTCATGTAATTTCGAGCTGCTAAAAACTGACAACATGAACTGGAAAAAACCTTGGTTTCAACTCACTATTCTTATTTTATTGGCTTTTGTTTGGGGAAGTTCTTTTATCCTTATGAAAATTGGCTTGAAAAGTTTTAGCAGTGAGCAGGCTGCCGGAATCAGAATGTTATTGGCTTCGCTTGTCTTACTGCCATATTCCATTAAAAACTTAAAATTTCTTCAAAGAAAAGATTTACCCGGTTTATTGGTTGCAGGTTTTATTGGAAGTTTTATTCCAGCTTTTTTATTTACCAAAGCACAAACCCAAATCGATAGTGCTTTAGCAGGAATGTTGAATTCACTAACTCCTCTCTTCACACTTTTGGTGGGTATTATATTCTTTAAAACAAAATTTAAGTGGCTGCAAACCATTGGTTTAATTGTAGGTTTGGTTGGTGCTTTAGGATTGATTACCTCTGGCAAGGAACTGAATTTTGGAAGTATAAACAGTTATGCCTTACTAATTGTGTTGGCTACTACTTTTTACGGTATTAATATCAATACCATAAAGGCAAAACTCTCCCATTTATCGGGTGTTCAAATTACTTCGCTTTCATTTTTCTTTACCGGACCAGCAGCATTAATCTATTTGCTAACAACCGATTTTCAACCGGTTTTTGCTGTTCCAAACTGGCCAATTCATTTTCTTGCTTTAGCTGCATTGGGAATTATTGGTACTGCTTTAGCCATGTTGTTAATGAACAGCTTAATCAGACACATATCGGCTGTTTATGCATCATCGGTAACTTATATTATTCCAATATTTGCCATTTTCTGGGGAGTTGTGGATGGCGAAAACATTACAATCCTTCACATTGCTTGTATGTCTGGAATTCTCTTAGGCGTATACCTAATCAATAAAAAGTAGCTATTTAAAATCCAATCGTAAAGTTAATCGAACTTTTGAAGTGATGGCGACGTCATCTTTTTCTGCAGGAATCCATTTCTCTCCATTTCGAATCAGTTCTTTTATTTTTTCGTACAGTGCTTCGTTTGAATCACCACTTAAATGAATATCGCTCACCTGACCGGAATCAAGTACAGTGAATTTGACTTTGATTTTATACTTGTCTTGTAATTCATTGCCCCATTTGGTTTGCAAAGCTGATATCAAGTTCTTTTTATATTCAGCAATATTTTTTGAATCTACAGGTTTCGCATTATTCCACGACCTTAAAGGTTTTTCCAGTTCAACTTCACTTACCGCCCCTGTTTCGTAAGCCTTTTTATCATTGGCTTTATAAGCTGTAACTACAACTTCGCTAAGAGCATCAACATCTTGCTCCATAACAACCAGCAAAGAATCTCCAACATCAATCTCTTTTGATTCAAATCCAACGAAAGAAGCCGTTAACTTGTAATCTGTATTGTTATCTGCCAAACTCATTTTAAAATTACCATCAATATCGGTTGTAACCGCTTGTGTGGTTCCTTTAACAGCAACACTAACTCCTGGAATAGGATCTTGATTACTATCAACCACCTTGCCTGTAATGTGTTTATACATTTTTGGACCAGTTTTACTAAGCGTAGCAACTCCCCTGGCCCTTATTTGCGAATCGGTTGGAACTTCCACAACTTTTCCTGTCATGCTTTTCTGAGCTTTCTTGCTTAAAAAATCTCGTGATTTTCCTTCTTTTTCCACAAATGCCTTGGCAATAGGCCTCTTATGTACAATCTCAGTCTTTTTTATGACTTCCAAATCTGTAATTTCCTGGTCATCTTCCAACATCGTGACTTCCATTTCTGCATCCTCAACCACTTCTACATCCAATAGTTTCTCCTCATCCAAGCTATGTTCTTGTTGATCTGATTGAATTTCCATACTGTCTTGCTTCGTTACAGGAATACTTTCGAATTCGCGTTTTGCTTCCTTTTTTTCAATATCCTGACTCACAAATTCATTTACTTCTGATTCCTGATTGATGTAGAACAAAACAAGACTCAAACCCAGAAGCAGCACGATACTTGCTGCGTATGGCAACCAAACAATTCTTTTCTTTTGTTTCGATTTGATTTTTCCACTAAGATTTTGCTGCAATTCTTCCAAATCATGCTGAATCTCTACAGCACTCAATTTGGACAATCCATCGAAGGCATCACTTTCAAAATCATCCTGCATTACAGATTTTTCAAAAGCATGCTTTTCCTTCCCGGTGAGTTTATCACCAAAATAGGCCAAAAATCGCTCATATGTCAACCTCAACTTAGACTTCATTTTGTTTGGCAAATTCTTCCATGCAAATCTTTAAGTTCCTTTTTCCATTCTGAATGTAGCTCTTCACTTTATTTATCGGAAGATTCAATTCATCCGAAATTTCTTTATAACAACTCTCCTCATAATAAAATAACAAGATACATTTCTGTTGTTCCTCCTTTAGCCTCTCAATACATCTTTTCAGATTCTTCTCCAGGTTTTCATCTCGCACTTCATCTATAGGATGCAAATAAGTATCCAATTCCATAATTTGTGTTTGTAAAAATTTATCTGCCTGATTTCTTTGAGATTTTTGTTTTCTCAATTCCATTAGGCAGTAATTCTTACACACTACATACAGCCATGGCTTAAAGTTCTTAATATCAAATTTAGGGATTTCAGTAATCAAGTGCTCAAAAATTACATTTACAGCATCTTTTGCCTTTTCCCTGTCGTGCAGATATTTTAAACATACACCATACACCAAATGCATATACCTGGAATACAGCACTCCCAATACATCCAAATTACTTGAATCTATGTAAGATTCCAGCAATTCCTGATCAGTAAGTTCTTCCGATTTTTTATTCCAGTTCAGCATAGGCTAACACGACCTAATTATCAAATTAAAACTTAATGCTAGTTAAACATTTCAAAAAAAAGATGAAAATTTTTTATGGAATTTATTCTTGCCTCGCATCCTAGGAGTAAAGACAGTCAAAAATCATTAAAAATTCGAAATATGAAAGCAATCAAATTATTATTAGGAGTATTAGGAATGCTAATTTCTTTCTCCTTATCTGCAAAAAGCATAAGTGGTATTGTTACCGATGAAGCAAATCAGGCAATGCCAGGTGTTAGTGTTGTAATTAAAGGTACTACCAACGGAACATCAACCAATATCGATGGTTTCTACAAAATAGAAGTAAACAAAGGTGATATTCTTATTTATTCCTTTGTTGGTATGACTACCCAGGAAATTAAAGTAAAAGATCAAAGTGTGATTCATGTGCAAATGCAGTCCGAAGGTATTGGGATGGACGAAGTAGTTGTTGTAGCTTATGGAACTCAAAAGAAATCACACACAACTGGCTCAGCTGTAAGAGTCAGAGGTGTTAGCTCAATAAAAGGCAGAAGAAATACAATGGCATTTTGCAATTACGAAATGCCACCAGTAACTTATCAAAACAGCGAAACTTATTCTACAATTCATGAAAACAACTATAAAAATGCAGTAGAAAGTCCGGTTTCAACTTTCTCGATAGATGTAGATGGAGCTTCGTACAGTAACCTTCGCAGGTTTTTAAGCAATGGAGAGAAACCACCGATCGATGCCATTCGTGTTGAAGAGATGATTAACTATTTTAACTACAATTACGAGCAGCCAACAGGCAATCATCCTTTTGCCATTCATCATGAAATAGCCGCTTGTCCATGGAACAATGATAATTTATTACTCCACATTGGTTTGCAAGGAAAAAAAGTGGAAACCGAAAACCTTCCTGCTTCCAACCTGGTATTTCTTCTGGATGTTTCGGGTTCGATGAACTCAGCTAACAAATTACCTCTTTTAAAGAAAGCTTTTAAGCTACTGGTGAATCAACTCAGAGCCGAAGATAAAGTTGCCATTGTAGTGTATGCCGGGAGTTCCGGATTGGTTTTACCATCGACCAATGGAAATAAAAAAGAGAAAATAATCGATGCTTTGGAAAAACTAAACGCTGGAGGTTCAACTGCTGGAGCAGCCGGACTGAAGCTGGCCTATAAAGTTGCCCGCGAAAACTTTATTGATGGTGGAAACAATAGAATTATACTGGCTACCGATGGCGATTTTAATGTAGGAATTTCGAGCAATTCAGAAATGGAAAGACTCATTGAAAAAGAGCGTGAAGATGGCGTATTTATTTCGGTTCTTGGATTTGGAATGGGCAATTACAAAGATGATAAAATGGAGATTATTGCCGATAAAGGAAATGGGAATTATTCTTATATCGATAATATTCTGGAAGCTAAAAAAGTTTTGGTGAACGAATTTGGTGGAACTCTTCACACCATTGCCAAAGATGTAAAAATACAGATCGAATTCAATCCTGCAATTGTAGAAGAATATCGACTAATCGGTTATGAAAACCGAATGCTGAACAAAGAAGAATTTGACAACGACAAAAAGGATGCGGGAGAATTAGGCTCTGGACACAATGTAACTGCACTTTATGAAATCAAACTGGCTAAGAAAAAGAAGAGAGATCAGAAGCTGAAATATCAGGATACCAAATTGAACTCCAAAGCTCTTTCGAAAGACGAGATTGCCACCATTAAATTCAGGTATAAAAAACCCGATGCCCGAAAAAGTATCCTGATGGTGGAAGAGATTCCTATGAATTTGAATCCTGAACAATCATTATCCGAAAACTATCGCTTCTCTGCTGCAGTTGCCGGTTTTGGAATGCTTCTGCGTAATTCGGAATACAAAGGAAAATGCAATTATAAAATGCTGATCGATTTGGCACAAGGTTCTAAAGGAAATGATGAAGAAGGATATCGAAGCGAATTGATTAGGTTAATGAAATTGGCAAAACATTTGTAAATTTGCCACATCAAACAAAAAAGCAGAAAGAGATGTTCTTAAAAAAATTAGATCAGCATTTATTAGAGGCCTTGGAGGGATATGGTTTTGAAACGCCTACCAAAGTACAAAAGCAGAGTATTTCAAAAATTAAAAGTGGTGTTGATTTAATGATTCGTGCTGACGAGAAAAGTGGTAGGTCATCTACCATTGTAATAAGTGTAATTCAGCAACTTAAAAGTGAATTTGAAGACGTACCAAGAGCCTTGATTATTGTTTCGAGCAGAGAAAAATCTATCGAAATGAAAGAACTTTTCCTGGAGCTTGGACAACATACAGATCTTAGAGTGTTCTGTGAAGGAGATGCCGGTAACCTGCATGATTTGAGAGATAAAATCTATGCCGGCTCAGATGTGGTAATTGCAACTGCTAAAAAAATAAATGAGCTGTATTCATTTAGTGGAATCAATTTGAACAATTTAAAAATGTTCATTATCGACGATGGCGAATTAATTATGAGAGATCAGATTTTATCGGAAATCAACCGCCTGGCTCCCTACATTCCCAAATCGCAAAGAATTGTATTCTGCGAAAGATTCACGGTTCAAATGGATAAGTATATCGACGAGAACATGAATTTCCCACTGGTGTTAGACATTGAAAATGAATAAAAACAAAAGCCTCCAAAATTTGGAGGCTTTTTTCATTCCCTTACATTCAATTACTTCAAGTAAGCTTTTAACATCCAGTTTATTTTTTCCAGGTATGAAATGTAGGCTGGCAAAATATCAAGTGTCCCCTCATCATCATTCTCGTTAGCCTCGGCAATTACATTTCTTACTTTCTCGATTAAGATTTCGTGGGCATCAACAACCTGCTGTACCATTTCTTCCCCGCTGGTATTCGAATTGGCCTCCTGAATTGTGGAAATGGCCACATAATCAGAAAAATTACCCAATGGATGTCCATCAAGCGTTAGAATTCTTTCTGCCAACTCATCTACCTTCTCGTTTGCATCGTTATACAACTCTTCGAATTTTGCATGCAATTCAAAAAAAGCTCTTCCTCTTACATTCCAGTGAAAATTTCTTAAGTTCTGATAGTACAACTGGTAATTAGCCAAAAGAATTTGTAATTGTTCAACTTCTCTTTCATTTGCTGTTAGCTCAACTGTTGCTTGATTTTCTTTTACATTTTTCATGATTCTTATTTTTTATGGTTTGATTTATCATTTTTCGTTGATACAAATATCGATAACCTAAGATAAGAATGTTTAATATAGCTATAAGTTTTACTTATAATAGTGCAGAATGCATTTATGGCATCATTATTGAATAATGAGAATTCGTCAAACAAATCGTTTAGCACGATAAAAATTTTGTTTAATTAACATGAGTCTCGAAACATTTTTATAGTTTAGTGGCTCTAAAAAACCTACTAATAATTATAAACCAGTAAATTAAATTAACATCATGAAAAAATTAGTTTTACTTTTCATCATTGCAATCGGTCTTTTTATTGATGCAAATGCACAATCAGTAGAGTACAAAGTAATCACAACAGTTGAGTCTATCGTTCCTATGGGAATTGGTCGTTCGAGAATTGTTGAAGAAAAATCGCCTATTGATGCAAATGAATTTACCACAGAAAGAACTGACGGTAAAAAAAGCAAGCAAAAAGATGTTAAAAGAAGTGATGCAAAAGTAAGTTTATTTGCAGAAACCAAGCTATTAAACTTCTACAGTATTGCAGGTATCAACTTCCAGAATATTGCTTCTAACGATGCATTAATTTCATCTAAAATTAACCATTTGGTAGAGCAAGGTTATGAATTGGCTTTCGTAACCAGTGGTGTTGAAAGTGATAGCGGTAAAGGTGATGGTAAAGGAATCTTTATTACTCGTTACGTATTCAAGAGACTGAAGTAATAAAATCTGATTAACAGATAAATTGGCCTCGAACATTGTTCGGGGCTTTTCTTTGCACCAAACTCTGTCTGGTAGGGTACAAATATCATCAAGTCGGTTTATAAACAAATACATTGTTTCACTAAAACCTGTATGATGATGCACAACAAACTCGACAAATTATTCGGACAGGCAGGATCGGTTCTAGGCTGGCTATTTATAGTTCTTGGATTCCTGTTCACCAATTCGGGTGTGTCCGCAGCCTTCATCCTCATCGGTTCCTTTATGGCATTTTCGTATTCTGCCGTTAAAATCGATACTGTTCGCAACAGGTATAAACTGTATTACGCTTATTTCGGGTTCATCAATATTGGAAAATGGAAATACCTGTCAAATATCGATGGAATTGGAGGAGTTTCTCCTATTATTAAAAGATGGTCTTTCGCGAAAGATTCCAAAGCATATCAATTCAAACCCGAAAATTGTTTTGTGGTCTTATTCAGGAATCATCCGAAAAGGAGAATTCCTTTTAAAAAATGCAAAGATTTGGTAGAAGCAAAGCTTGAAGCTCAAAAATTGGCTCAATTGCTACATCTCAACTTAATTCATTAAAATAATGCCTATGGATACATGAATACTTTTCAGAGCAAAAAAAAAGGATGTCTTCAGTTAGAAAACATCCTTTTGTATATTTTTCAGAATTGTTTAGAACATATAATCCCAAACTGGCAACTCAATTGGTTTCGATTCTGAAGCTTTTTTAGCCTTCGCGTTCAGGTATTTTTTGTTGATCACCACACGGAACATGTATGCATCGAACCACTCATCGGTAAAAGTAATATACCCATTGTGACCTGAGCTTGCTCCCCATGAGTTTTCAAATTCCCATTTTACAGGCGTTTCATTCTCATCAACATCAACACCTACCAAAGCCATTGCGTGCGACGAACCCGACTGGCGAGTTAAAATTCTTGCTTTCTTATCCATGTCAAATTCAACTCCAAATAAAGAAGCATAATCGTAGGTATTTACATCCATAACACCTGTTTTGCGGTTGTGCTGCTTACCTACATCACATGATGCGTACATTGCTTCATTATTTTTAATAGAGGCCAATGCAAACTGCTTAATCTCCTTGTTTGGTAAGTTCAAGTATGTCCAGTTGATACCTTCCGAAACGTTTCTGTAGTTCTCAATTTCGTATACTTTGTAGTATTCGCGGGTAGGATCGTTCATGATCATTACCATTTCGATCTCGGCATAACCAGGAACAACTACTTCTAAAAACTCTTGTGGTGTATATGTTTTGCTTTCGCTGATTTTTCCTTCAGAATCTTTGAATCTCCACTCAAATTCGACTGGAGGCTCACCCAAACTCAAAGCCAACATTCTGTATACAGATTTTAAAGCCTCCACTTTGGCTTCTTCAATCTTTTTTACTGATGCTTTTTCCGCTACCAATAAACGAAGTTTATATCCTTCACCTCTTAGCTTTTCGTTTAGCAATCTTCCAATTTCGCGGGTTTTGTTACTCACTTTTGTTTCAGGCATTACATCAGCTGGAACCACACCATATTTCTTAGCTACGTTGTAGAATGAATTCCAAACTCCACCATCACCAACTGGCGATTTAAAATAGGTCACCACCTCGCGGTCATCCATATCGCGCTTACCAGTTGCAATAATATTTTCAAGGAACAAGTTCGATTTTTCGAACATATCCCAGAAATAGTTGTAATTGTGCGAAAAATCGAAGGCATTCAAATTGAATTTCTTCATCGCATTCGGACGAATGGTGTTCATCGAAGTAAACATCCAACATCTTCCAGAGCTTTCCTGGTCGGTAATTCCTTTTACATCTACTCTGTATTTAAAGTAGTGATCAGTAGTACCAATTTTTGATCGGTTTAAAGATAACTCTCTAATACTTTCGGTATTTGTAATCGCATTTTGGATGGCTTGAGTCGATGCATCCATCTTAAAACTCGAACGAATTTCGTTTAATGTTTTTGCATCAACCGATCCCGAATTCTGTGCATTTGAAATTCCCGTTAAAGCCAATAGCATTGCAGGAACCAATAGTAACTTTCTCATATGTACTGTTTGTTTTAGTAGGTTGTTAAATTGTCCACACAAACTTATAAATTAAAATAGGAAACAAGAACGTTCTATAGCAGCTTAGTCAATTAAAGTTCAATTTTTCCCAATAAAAAACCCGAGGCAATGCCCCGGGTTATATCTGTTTCCCCTTTTTCGGGAATTCTATTCGTTTAAATATGAATCACCTCATCGTATGCAGCTGCTGCAGCTTCCATTACTGCCTCAGACATGGTAGGATGTGGATGAATTGCCTTAATCAATTCGTGACCTGTAGTTTCCAATTTACGAGCTACGATCAATTCAGCAATCATTTCTGTTACATTGGCACCAATCATATGAGCACCTAGTAACTCACCATATTTTGCATCAAAAATTAATTTCACAAAACCTTCGTTTGCACCAGCTGCACTTGCTTTGCCCGATGCCGAGAATGGGAATTTACCAATCTTCACTTCGTGACCAGCTTCCTTGGCTGCTTTCTCTGTCATACCCATTGATGCTACTTCAGGAACTGTATAAGTACAACCCGGAATTGTAGAATAATCGATTGGCTCTACTTTCATGCCTGCAATTTTCTCAACACAGCAAATTCCTTCAGCCGAAGCAACGTGCGCTAATGCAGGACCTTTTACGATATCACCAATTGCGTAAACACCTTCTACATTTGTTTGGTAGTAATCATCAACAATTACACGACCGTTTTCAGTGGCTACACCTACTTCTTCAAGACCAATGCCTTCGGTATTTGGACTAATACCTACAGCAGAAAGAACAACTTCACATTCGTGAACTTCCATTTCTCCTTTTTTGTTCTTGATATTTACCTTAAGGTTTCCTTCTTCTCCTTCAACCGATTCAACTGTTGAGTGAGTCATCACCTTAATTTTGTTCTTTTTGAATGAACGTCCCATTTGTTTCGAAACTTCCTCATCTTCAACAGGAAGGATAGTTGGCATAAACTCTACCAATGTTACCTTTGTTCCCATGGTTGAATAGAAATAAGCAAACTCCGATCCAATAGCACCAGATCCAACTACAATCATCGATTTAGGCAATTTCTCAAGAGTTAATGCCTTTCTGTAACCGATAATTCTTTTCCCATCTTGTGGAAGATTTGGCAATTCGCGAGAACGAGCTCCTGTTGCCAAAATAATATGCTTTGCTTCATAAGTAGTTTTGGTACCATCTTCAGCCGAAACTTCAACTTGTTTGTTGCCAACAAGCTTACCAAAACCATTTAGAACTTCAATTTTATTCTTTTTGAAAAGATACTGAATACCACCGCTCATCTTCTCAGCTACACCGCGACTACGAGCAACAACTTTTTCAAAATCAGCCTTTACATCACCATCAACAGCCAAACCATAATCGCCTGCATGCTTCATGTATTCAAAAACTTGTGCCGATTTCAACAAAGATTTTGTAGGGATACATCCCCAGTTCAAACAAATACCACCTAATTCAGCACGTTCTACAACTGCTACTTTCATTCCCAATTGAGAAGCACGAATGGCAGCTACGTATCCACCAGGACCACTTCCTACTACTATTAAATCGTAACTCATTTTTATTTTGTTGTTTATGTTAGTACAAATTTCGCTCTGCTAATTTAATACAGATACTTTATATATTAATTCATTGATAGAAAATTTCTTCTACCCTATTTTACTTCTTTTATTCCTTCTCTTCTTCGCAAGGCAATTAATGCCAATTGCACCAATTTGGCAATCACAAAAAGCAATACAAAAGAGAAGATAATGGTTGCTCCCGAAGGGGCATTAATCTTATACGATACCAATAATCCGATAAACGACCCCAACAGGCCAAATCCAATTGCTCCAAGTATCATTTTTTTAAAGTCTTTGGTAAACATGTTGGCAATGGTTTGTGGAATGGTAAGAAATGAAATTACCAGTATGATCCCTACAACTCGTATATTTAACACAATGGCCAGTGCTACCAGGGCAATCATCAAGTAAGAGATAAATTGCACGGGAATACGCTGTGTTTTTGCAAATTCCTCATCGAAAGCAACGTATAAAATCGGTTTTAGGAAGAGGGCAAAAATTACAATGGTAAGGACAGACAAACCCAATAAAAGGTACAAATCGAGACTACCCACAGTAAGTATATTTCCAAATAGGAAACTCATTAGGTTTGGTGCATATCCCGGGGTCATGTAAATAAAAATGATTCCCAATGCCATTCCCAAAGCCCATAAAATTCCAATTACAGAATCTTGTCGAACATCTGTTTTTTTCGATATCCATTCAATTCCCAAAGCCGATAAAACTCCAAACAGAGCAGCCCCAAGAATTGGGTTCAAACCCATATACCAGGCAATGCCAATTCCTCCAAACGAGGCATGAGTAATTCCTCCACTTATAAATACAATTCGTCGTGCAACAACATACGAACCAATAATACCACAGGTAATACTGGCCATAATTGCTGCAAATACAGCATTATTAAAAAATTGATATTGAAACAATTCTAATATAGAGTTCATTTTAATGATGATGCTTTAGTACGCGATGCGGAACTTCTCCGTGAGTAATTAAATCGATCGGACAATTGTATGCTGCCAGTTGTTCTTGTGAAATGATATTGGAATCGTGATAACACAAAGTCTGGTTTACGCATGCAATGGTTTTTACATGCGAACAAATGGTTCCAACATCGTGCGAAACAACCACAATGGCCATATGGTCATTCAACTGATCAAGAATTTCATATAGCTCACCTTCAAAGTTACTGTCTACATAAGTATCAGGCTCATCCAAAATCAATAATTGCGGATCAGAAATAATGGCTCTGCATAAAAACACCCTTTGCAACTGGCCGCCCGAAAGTTCTCCAATATTTTTGTTTTTCAGATGAAGAATCCCCATCTGCTCCATTAATTTATTGGCACTTTTTCTGTTCTCGGGACTGTATCTTCCAAAAAGCTTCTTTACCCCCATCAATCCTGATAAAACTACATCGCGAACCGAAATAGGAAACTTACTATCGATCTTGTTGATTTGTGGCAAATAACCAATGCTTGTTCCATTGATATTAATTTCTCCACTTATGGGCTTCAAAATACCGAGAATCACCTTTAGTAAGGTAGTTTTTCCACCTCCATTTGGGCCAATAATTCCAACAAAATCATTCCGATTAATTTTCAAATCGACATCTTTCAACACCAATTTGTCATCGTAAGCAGCATTTATGGATTTCAGTTCCAGAAGTGTGTCCATTTCTTATCTAAATTAAGCGTCTCCTTTTAAATGATTAATGATAGACTTCATTTCAGCCATCCAATCCTCATTTAACGGATCAATTTGAATCACTTCAGCTTTTATTTCTTTGGCAATTGCCTCAGCATTTTCTTTATTAAATTGCTTTTGAATAAATACAATCTTAATATCGTGTTTTTCGGCTTCGCCAATTAGGTGTTGCATGTGTGCTGGCGAAGGCTCTTTCCCATGCAATTCGATTGGAATTTGGTTCAATCCATAATCACGGGCCAGGTAAGTTAATGCAGGGTGGAAAATCATGAACGATTTGTGTTCCGCATTGGCAAACACTTCCGTTGATTTTTGATCCACCATTTTTAGCTCAGCCAGGAATTGATCAAGGTTTTTCTTGTACTCTTCCTTTTTTTCAGGCTTTAGTTCTGCCAATCCCTGGAAAAGGTTCTCAGCAATTTGAATAACTGCTTTTGGCGAAGACCAGGTATGAGGATCGATTCCACCTTCGTGAACATGGTCGCCGTGATGTACTTCTGGTCCGCGAACCAACTCAATTCCTTTCGAAAGGTTATATACTTTAATCTCTCCTGCTGCTTCAATAATATTATTCATCCAGGTATTTTCAAATGGAATATGTCCGATTTTAAAATATGCAACCGACTTGGCAACCTGTTCCATTTGCATAGGTGTAGGTTCGTAAGTTGCTGGACTTCCCCCTGGAGGAATCAAAATATTAATCTGAAAGTCGTTTCCGGCAATTCTCTCCACAAAATATTTCTGTGGCAGGATACTTACAGAAATCTGGTTATCAACTTTTTTCGCCTTTTTTGGCTGACAAGAATAGATTCCGAAAAGCAATACGGAAACCATAAGAATGTTAACAAATTTCATTTGTCTATTAGGATTAATTTATTTAGATCTGATTTAAATAACAAAAGTAAGTATTTTTTCGAATCAGCAATTGAAATCCTTCTTAAAAATGACTTAAAGTAAAGGTGTTTTATTGCATGTTTCCAATTACTGAAATTAGACAATTAAACAGATACAAACAAAAAGCCCGGTAGATTTATAACCTACCGGGCTTCTTTTGTATTTTTTCAGACTATTGAAGTAATTTTTCAATTTCAACCTTTAGTTCTGCGCTTCTTAAGTTTTTAGCAACGATTACACCGTTTTGGTCAACAAGCACTGTTGCAGGAATTCCACTAATTCCATACATTTTAGCAGCTTCAGAATTCCAATATTTTAGATCAGAAACATGTTTCCAAACCAAACCATCGTCTTCAATAGCTTTCAACCATTTGTCCTTATCCTTATCTAAAGAAACACCTAAGAATTCAACTCCTTTTTCGTTCACTTCTTTGTAAAGTTCTACCATATGAGGGTTTTCTCTTCTACAAGGACCACACCATGAAGCCCAAAAGTCAATCACAACAATCTTCCCTTTCAATGATGAAAGACTAAATGGAGTCTCTTCAGGAGTATTTAATGTAAAATCAGGAGCAGTTTTACCTATTGCAACACTTTTCAATAAGTCAATTTTTTCTTTCATCATCACTCCATAAGTTGAAGCTTTTACATTCTCAGCCAAAGAGTTGTATAGTTCGTCCATTTTATCAAGCTCCATTCCAGACATCATTCTATAAGAAATGAATCCAGCAACAATAGAGTTTGAGTTATTGGCAACAAATTCCTTACTTGCAGCTGTTTTTTCATCTTGCAACTTCATAGCTTCATCACGGATAGAATCCATCTTAGCCTGATCCTGAGCTTGTCTCGCAGCCATAAACTCTTTATACATAGCTTCGTTCTTCTCAGCAAAAGATTTTTGTGATTCCTGATAAGCTACGTACACATCCTGCTCTGCAGATCCAACGATAACTGCTTCGGTTAATTTTTCAACGTCAGCCTTAATATCAATATTCGAATTTTCTACAAAAAATTGAATGGCTTCTTTTTTATCATCTAACTGGATAAAATATCTTTGAGGAGATTCTACGGTTCCTGTAAATTCAAATGCACCTTCCTGCAATTGCGTAGAATCAATTTTCACCAAATCATTGTCCTGAACTTTTGATAGGTAAACTTTACCTTCTGCCTGTCCTGAAATAGTACCTGTCAGCTTATATTGCTCTGTTTGATTACAAGATGTAAAAAATAGACCAATCGCTGTAATGGCGATAAATAACTTTTTCATGTGTACGGTATTTTGTGTGTTAATAATTTACGAATCCCTAAATCTACCAAAATAAAAGCTGTAATCGAAACGATTTTCGATATACATAGCGATTTACTCTTTGTTTTTGATATCCTGAAAATAGGCTTCGAGTAATTTAAACGCAGCAACAAACGAACTCATCTCATCATTCAGCACCTTATTTTCAAAGTCTGGAATCTGATCTTTGATCGACTGTTTCTGATAAAAACCATCCTTCAATTGCTCATTGATGGTTTCGTACATCCAATATTTGGCCTGCTCGCTTCTTCTTTGTTCGAAATAAGCATTTTGCTGGGTATGGCTACAATATTCCAATATGGCATTCCAGATTTCATCGATTCCGGTTTTTTCGATAGCCGAACAGGTAAGAACCTTAGGCGACCATCCTGAAGGTGATTGTGGGAACAGGTGCAATGCATTTTCGAACTGCACTCTTGCCAATTGAGCCTTGTGAATGTTGTTTCCATCGGCCTTGTTAATGGTAATCAAATCGGCCATTTCCATAATTCCTCTCTTAATTCCCTGTAACTCATCTCCAGCTCCGGCAATTTTTATCAACAGGAAGAAATCAACCATAGAATGTACTGCGGTTTCCGATTGTCCAACACCAACTGTTTCAATTAAAATGGTATCGAAGCCAGCAGCTTCGCACAATATTAAACTTTCGCGGGTTTTGCGGGCAACACCTCCCAAGGATCCTGCCGACGGTGAAGGTCGAATATACGCATTCAGATCTACAGAAAGCTCTTCCATCCTGGTTTTATCTCCAAGGATACTTCCCTTGCTTCTTTCACTACTTGGGTCGATAGCCAAAACTGCCAGTTTGCCTCCTTGCCCGGTAACATGCTTACCAAAGGCCTCGATAAATGTACTTTTACCTGCTCCTGGAACTCCGGTAATTCCAATACGAACCGATTTCCCTGAGTAAGGCAAACATTTTTCAATAATTTCCTGGGCAACTTTCTGATGTTCGAACTTCGAACTTTCAATCAAGGTAATGGCCTGGCTTAAAATTCCCCTGTCTCCATCCAAAATCCCTTTTACGTAATCATCAACCGTATATTTCTTGCGTTTGTTCTTTTTCAAACGTTCAGCAATTCTTGGGTTGATTGATGGAGGCTGAGAAATGCCTGAATTGACTTGCAAACCTTTATATGATGGATCATTCTCAATATGATCCTTATTCTTATTATTTGTATCTGACATGATATAATCTACTTATAATTCTGTATGCGAAGTTATAAATTTAGAAACGAAGCTACCCGTAAACATCAAGAAAAGTGCATATGTTTGTTAGCAACAATCAAAATCAGGCATAAAAAAAGCCTTCCAAAAGATGGAAGGCCATTATATTTTTAGCTCGTTTGCTTGAGTTTAACCCTACCTTTAACAATCAGTTTGGATTCCTGATTAAATGGATCATTGGTAATTACATATACCGTTTTAGATTGATTTCCCCTTCTGCCACGCGAATGGAATACAATTTTTAAATCTGTTTCCTCACCAGGTTTTAAAATATTTACTCCCGGATTAACCGTTGCGCAACCGCAGGACGATTTGGTCTTGCGAATGATAAGATCGGATTTTCCACTATTTTTTAATTTGAAGATATGCTCTACACTCTCACCTTGCTCGAGTTCTCCGAAATTAAAAAAGCGATTTCCCACTTCAAGTCTTGGCGCATTCTTTTTCTCGTTTTCAGTAAGCATTGAAAAATCTTCTACAATATTGGCAGTAACAGATAAGCGTTGGTTCGGTTTCTCCTCCTGGTTAACAAGCACATCTAAATGATCGATTACATTCCCCCAGTCATTCTTCTTAGCGCCATCATACATGGCAACAATTTTGCCCTTTTCTTTTGGCATTAATTCTTCAGGTATCATTTTAATTTGCAGGTGAGCAGGCATTCTTTTAAAGGAAAGACTTACAGCCTCATCGCTCTCATTGTATACCTCAATTTCAAGCTCTTTTTTCTCATTATTCTTCACCTTTGTAAAGGCCAGGTGATTGCTTTGAAACCTTAAGCCACTCATCACTGCGGGATAGAAATCAGCAATGGTTTTTACCCTTTCAATTACCTTTCCTTTAATGATTAGTTTGGTGATACTTGGATTAGTATTGGCTGTTACTGTAATGGTTTTTGCAAATGTGCCAGGACGATTTTTAGGATCAAAAATTGCTTTAATATATCCCTTTTGTCCGGGTGCAATTGGCTTTTTACTCCATTCGGGCGAAGTACATCCGCACGAGGAGTACGCGTGTTTAATAATAATTGGCTGTTTGCCTTCGTTTACAAATTCGAACAGGTGTGTTTGTTTGCCCAGCTCTTCTTTAAAGGTTCCAAAATCGTGAAGTTTGGATTCAAACTTTATCACGGGTTTTTCATTTTGTGCACTCAAGAAAAAAGAGGTGCTTAGAATCAGGGCAAACACAAAAAAAACATTTCTAATCATAATATAATTCGAGAGTTTAGAAAAAAGAGCTTGCCTATAAAAGGAAGCTCTTTATATTTTTAAAAATTGTGTTTTAACTCTTTGGCATGATTACATTACCTCTTACTCTAAGCTGAACCGCTGAATGTATCGGGTCATTTGTAATCACAGTAATCAATTTATTCTGACGACCTCTTTTCCCTCTCGAATTGAATACAACTTTAATTTCAGTTTCTTCGCCTGCTTTTATGATTTTAGTTTGTGGAGCAATGGCAGTACAACCACAAGAAGCTTTTGTTTTACGAATAATTAAATCCGAGGCTCCATTGTTTTTCATGGTAAAGATATGCTCTGCATTCTGACCTTGAGTAAGTTCACCAAAATCAAAAACTCTCTCGGTAAATTCAACCTTTGGAGCCACTTTTTTCTCGGCATCGCTTAACCTGTCAAAATCTTCTACAATATTTGCGCTCACGGTTAATCTCTGACCTGGTTTGTGTTTCTGATTTACAAGCATGTTCATGTAATCTACCACAAAACCCCAATCGTTTTTCTTAGCACCATCGTACAAAGCAACAATTTTACCTTTTTGTTTTGGAGCCAGATTTTCAGGAACCATCTTAAGCTGAAGGTGAGCCGGCATTCTTTTAAATGCAATGCTAATTTCTTCATTACTATCGTTGTATACCTCAACAAAACCTTCTTTCACCTCAGTATTTTTCACTTTAGTAAGCGATAAATGATTGTTTTTCAATCGCAAACCATTCATCATTCTTGGGTAGATATCAGCAATGGTTTTTTCACGTTCAATTACCTTTCCTTTGATTCGAAGAATGGTAATGGCTGGATTTGTATTGGCTGTAATGGTAATCGATTTATTGAATGGCCCCGGGCGATTTTTAGGATCAAAAGTTGCTTTGATGAATCCTTTCTGACCTGGAGCTACCGGTTTTTTCGTCCATGACGGAGAAGTACATCCACAGGATGAGCGAACCTGATTGATGATTATAGGTTGTTTCCCTTCATTTACAAATTCGAATGAGTAAACCTGCTTTCCCAATTCTTCTTTAAACGTTCCAAAATCATGTATTTTAGAATCGAATTTCATTACTGGTTTTGTATTTTGTGCTTCCGCAGAAAGAATGCTTCCACAGAATACAAACGCCAACAAAAAAATTATTTTTCTATTCATAACTTACCAATATTTTTATATCAACTTTTGTTTAATACGATAAAGTATCTAAAGAGTTTATTTTTTTCGGATAAAAATCACAAAACATACAAAATTAAACATTTTTACACGATAAGCACGAAAAATATAGTTAAATACTTGTTAAGCAATTTTTCATCTGCTTTCATAATAAAATCAACTTGTACCTATCAATAAGCATACCAGCTTGAGTATTGATAAGTCAAATCGCTAAAGTATTATTAGATTTGTAGGTGAGGAATAATGATTACATTCGGGCTACATTTAAATTATTAACCAGAACCATGACCAATTTAAAAGACAAGATTAAAGAGTTTGCCAATTCAATAGAATCAGAAATTATTGAAATTCGCTCTCATTTACATCAATATCCAGAATTATCATTCGAAGAATTTGAGACATCAAAATTCATTCAATCCAAACTGGATGAATATGGAATTCCTTTTACCAATGGACATGTAAAAACTGGTATCGTTGGGAAAATTGAAGGCAAAAATCCTTCGAAAAAAGTAATTGCTTTGCGTTCTGATATGGATGCCTTGCCAATTGATGAAAATCCGGAGAATAAATACTGTTCGAAAAACATTGGCGTAATGCATGCCTGTGGACACGATATGCATATGGCAAGTTTACTGGGAACTGCAAAAATTTTAAACCAGTTCAAATCGGAATGGGAAGGAACAATTCTTTTGATTTTTCAGCCTGGAGAAGAACTTTTGCCTGGTGGAGCAAGATTAATGATGGAAGAAGGCGCTTTGCAACCTGAACCGGAATGGATTCTTGGCGCTCATGTATTGCCCGATATGCCAACCGGAACAGTAGGATTCAGGTCGGGAATGTATATGGCTTCGGGTGATGAAATTTATTTGACGGTAAAAGGGAAAGGTGGACATGCAGCCATGCCTCACAAGTGCACTGATAATGTTCTGATCGCATCTCATATCATTGTAGCACTTCAGCAAATTGTAAGCCGACATTGCGATGCCAGAATTCCAACAGTTTTGTCTTTTGGGAAAATTGAGGCCAATGGTGCAACCAATATCATTCCTGGCGAGGTTAAAATTGCAGGAACATTCAGAACCATGAACGAAGAGTGGAGAAGCAAGGCCAAGCAATTGATAAGCGACATTGCCAAATCTACAGCCAAAGGAATGGGAGCCGAATGCGAAGTAGATATCCGACATGGTTATCCTTTCCTGGTTAATCATGAAAAATATACCGAGCAGGCAAAAAATGACGCCATTGAATTACTGGGAGAAGAGAAAGTAGTGAACATGGATATTAGAATGACTACTGAAGACTTTGGTTTTTATTCGCAGAAGTACCCGGTTAGCTTTTATCGATTTGGAGTAAAATCGGAAAAACCGGGCTCTTTGCATACACCAAACTTCGAAGCCAACGAAAAAGCTTTGAAAACTTCGATGAGTGTAATGGCCTGGATGGCAATATCATATTTGAACAAATAGCTTATTTTTACCCTTTTACAATCCAAATAAAAGACTCAATTGTCTTTATTTCTGATATTTAAGGATCTTATTTTGTTATTGTTCATTATTTAATCTGTTTCAAAATAAAGTATTTCCTGAGAAAATTGTTTCTCCATTAAAAATATGATATTACATTTGCATAAGTATTAACACTAAAATTAAAATAAAATGGCTTACGTAATTAACGACGACTGTATTTCATGCGGTTCTTGTGAAGGGGAATGTCCTGTTGAAGCTATCTCTATGGGTGATGAGCGCTATGTAATCGACGCAGATCTTTGTACTGATTGTGGTACTTGTGTTGACGCTTGTCCAGTAGAAGCTATTCACGCTGAATAATCGCAGAATAACCGATATTAAAAAAAGCCAGTGATCAGATCACTGGCTTTTTTTTATCTTATCGCTTCTAATAAACAACATGGTCCATTTTGATATCGTGTTGGTCAATGGGAACCTGATCCAATACCTGGAAATCGAAACATATTCCAACCTTAAAGGCACTTAAAGATTGTAGTAAACGATCGTAATAGGCTTTACCTCTCCCCATTCTGTTATTTTCTTTATCGAAGGCAACACCAGGAATCAGAATCAAATCAATCTCATCTTCGGCCATAAAAACAGGACCATCAGGTTCAGGAATCCCATAATTTTCGCCATCTACCAGACTATCAACATCTCTAAAAACTTTAAGATCCAGGGTTTGACCTTTCACACAAGGAAGAATCACCTTTTTTTCTTTGGCCCATTTGCAAACAAATTCGTGCGAGAACACTTCATCCTTCATCGACCAGTATAACATTACCGTTTTTGCCAATTTAAACTCTGGCAATTCTTCCAATTTCTCAAGAATTGGTATCGACATTTCTTTGCGTTGCTGCATCGAGTAATCCTGCTTCAACAATTTGATCTCTTTTCTGATGATTCGTTTCTGGTCGTCAATATTAGTTGTGTTCATATTTTTGTTATTCGTATTTGTCTGTTCTCCTGTCTTCAAATGCATCATTTAAAGGTGTAATCATTTTGTTGAGAGCCAGGCTCGGATCTATATCAACCATAAGTACTTCTTCCGTTTCCACTCCTGCTTTGGCTAAAATTTCGCCTTTGCACCCTGCAATTACCGATTGGCCGGTAAATGTCAAATCTTTCTCACTTCCAACCCTATTTGCTGTTGCAATATACATTCTATTTACCAAAGCATAGGAAGGAATTACCGATTGCGCATAAGGCAATACCAGGTTGGAGGGATGCAAAATGAGTTCTGCTCCTTGCAAGGCTAGTTTTCTCCATGCTTCGGGAAACATCCAGTCGAAACAAACCAGCATGCCCAACTTTGTTCCTTTGTAATCTATTACTTCCAAGTCGATATCGCCAGCTTCAAAAATATTTTTCTCATTCATGAAAAGGTGTAGCTTTCGATAAGTAGATACTACCCCACTCTCATCGATTAAAAGTGCTGAATTGTACAGTTTCTCTCCTTCTTTTTCTGCAAAGCCAGTTACAAGTGCAAAATTGTATCGTTTACACTGATTTATTAAAAACTCAACAAACAAGCTGTTCTGTGCTGGCTCGGACAAAGCATATGCTTGTTTTTTCGAATCGAAATTGTAGCCAGTATTGGCCATTTCAGGCAATACAATCAAATCGGCATCTTTTGCTTTCTGAAGCAAGAGTTCCAACTTTTGCATGCTTGATTGCAGATCTCCAAATACTGGTGCAAACTGAACAAGAGCTAATTTCATATCACAAATGGTTTTATGGCTGGTAGGATGATGATCTTAAAATCATAGCATAATCGTTTTCCTTCATCAGGTCGCTTAGGCTATAATCTTTGTTCTTCTCCATAAACTCTTTCACAATTTGCAGGCCGATCCAGATACCAGTTCTTGAAGGTGAATCTTCAGGCATACCAGGTGTAAAAGGCCCATCATTGATATACTTTATAATGGTGCGGTATTGCGTATTGAATAAATGCTTTTGCTCAATGATATATCCCCA
The DNA here is from genome assembly GCF_013141825.1 of Marinifilum caeruleilacunae. Lineage (GTDB taxonomy): Bacteria > Bacteroidota > Bacteroidia > Bacteroidales > Marinifilaceae > Marinifilum > Marinifilum caeruleilacunae. Next base: position 18,277 of record NZ_RZNH01000026.1, on the reverse strand, counting down.
AATCAGGTCTTCATTATTCTTACACCAATCGAGTTGTTCCTGTGTATATTTCATGGCTTCGGCTTCCGATTTTCCAGGCATTAATTTGCTTACAAAATACCTGATTTTCCCTTGGTAAATCATGTTGCTTATTAAATCATCTGTTTTTGGGGTGAAAGGAAATTCGGTTAATCCGTAAGCCAGAATTACATCCTGGGAAACGCGTTCAGGGATCATATTTTTTCGTGCATACAAAGGCGTTGCCAGTAAGGAGTAAAACTCACAATCCTCACCCAAATATTTATCGAGGCTGATACCGATCAAATCTTCGGCAACCACTACCGATTGGTTGAATCCTGAAATCTGTGCAAAGACCTTAGGTACATTTCGTTCAGGAAAATAATATTTCAGGTATTTGAAAGCTTGTTCAAGGTCTGCTTCATCTTCCTCTAAATTGGGAAAAACCTTTGCCACTTCGCTGGCCACCTGGTTCATGGTCGAATCGTTTAGAAATTGATTCAAGTACTCCATATAATTTGGATCATCGGGATTGCCAAGACCGATTACCTTGTAACTGAACAAGGGAAGAAAATCGGCATATTCTTTTTTGAATTGGGAAAAATCCTGGGTTTCCTTAAGCAGAAACAAGTCTTTATCGAATCTTTTAATTGTAAGATCGACAGAGATATGAGATACACTTGAAGTGTTTTTAGAATTACATGAAAAGAGAACAATCGCACAAATTAAAAGTGCTGATATTTTTTGAAGATACTTCATATTGTTGTTCAGATTTATTGATTTTGGGCGTAAAATCCCGATTATGATTCTCAAAAATAAACAAAGCATAATTTAAAGAAAAAGATTTCTTCAGATTTAGCTTGTGGATATCTTAATTTTCAATGGAATCATTCCCATTTTATAATTAAATTTGCCATGCATATAATAGATTAGGGGTGATAAATGAAAGATCAATCGAAAGGTGGATTTCATGATTTGCTTATAGTCTACAATAACTAACAACGGATTTCAGATCGGATCCAATATCTTGAACCTGAACTCTTATTTCCAGAAAAGAATGAAAATAGCTTTAGCACAATTGAACTACCACATTGGTAACTTCGATAGTAATACGGAGAAAATTATCTCTGCCATCGAAAAATCGAAAAAGGACAATGTTGATTTGGTCGTATTTTCGGAATTGGCAATCTGTGGATATCCACCAAAAGACTTATTGGAGAGAAAAGATTTTATTGAAAGAACACAACTTGCTTTGCAAAAGGTGGCCGAAGCATGTACCAATGTAGCTGCCGTTGTTGGTGGTCCTTCAATAAATCCGAATACCAAAGGAAAGAATTTGTACAATTCTGCTTTCTTTCTTGAGGATGGAAAGGTGCAGAGCATTCACAATAAAACCCTTCTTCCGAACTACGATATTTTCGATGAATACAGGTATTTTGAACCCAACACCGAATTCTCATTAATCGAATATAAGGGCAAGAAAATTGCCATAACGGTTTGTGAAGACTTGTGGGAAAAGCAACCTACAGATAATAATTTTGCAAAATCGGAGCTATACACCATTTCTCCAATGGAAGAGTTGAATAAACTGAATCCTGATTTTGTGGTAAACATTGCAGCTTCACCATTTTCTTATAACCAAAAAGATGTTAGAACAAACATTCTGAAATCGACTTCGAACCGTTACAATTTGCCAATTGTATATGTGAATCAAATTGGAGCACATACCGAATTGATTTTTGATGGAGACTCGATGGTTCTAAACTCGAAAGGTGATGTAGCCTGCCGTTTGAAATATTTCGAAGAAGATTACCAGGTAATTGATTTGAATGAGATTGAAGAGAAGTCGATTGAAAGTGAGGAAGTCGATTATATCGAGAAAATTCATGATGCTTTGGTGCTTGGACTAAAAGATTATTTTGGCAAAATGGGCTTTAAGCAGGCAACCTTAGGACTTTCGGGCGGTATCGATTCGGCTGTAACAGTAGTATTGGCTGAACGTGCCTTGGGCAAAGAAAATGTTCGTGTATTGCTAATGCCTTCGGAGTTTTCATCGGATCATTCGATTAAAGATGCTGTTGATTTGGCGGAAAATTTAGGCATTGAGTACGAAATTGTGAATATCCAGGAAATTTTTGGAGAATTTCAGAAAGCGCTTAAGCCTAGCTTTGGTGATTTGCCATTTAATGTTGCCGAGGAAAATATTCAGGCAAGAATCAGGGGAACGCTGGTAATGGGATTGTCGAACAAATTTGGACACATTCTGTTAAATACATCAAACAAAAGTGAGGCTGCAGTTGGATATGGCACTTTATATGGCGATATGAATGGTGGTTTATCGGTATTGGGAGATGTTTATAAAACCGATGTGTTTAAAATGGCCTGGTTTATGAACAAGGATGGTGAAGTAATTCCTGAAAATACGATTGTTAAGCCACCATCGGCAGAATTGCGTCCGGATCAGAAAGATTCTGATTCACTACCTGATTACGACGTTTTGGATGGAATTTTGTACCGATATATAGAAAAAAATATGTCTTCGCAAGAAATTATTGCAGATGGTTTTGAGGCGGAAACGGTTGCAAAAGCAATTCGCCTGGTAAATATGAATGAGTACAAAAGATTTCAAACGCCACCTATATTGCGCGTTTCATCAAAGGCTTTCGGCTTTGGTCGTAAAATTCCATTGGTAGCAAAACACTAGTATATGGGTAGAAACACCTATAAAACTGCATGTTGTCGAACATTGTCTAAATAAGGATATTTTTCTCTATTTGTTTTTCCGTTTAAATGCTTTTATATACTTTTGAACTGTTTTACAACATGCAAGTATATTTTTTATAACCATATCCGATTATTGTAATGATTGAGAATGAAAGAAAGTCAAGAGAGACTATTTGTGGAGAAGTAATCAATAACCCTAACTCTGTATTCAATGTTCTTACTCCGGACGAGAAAGAAGAGCTGAAGTCCAATATGACATGTTCTTTTTTCAAGAAAGGTGAATACATTTACAAAGAAGGTGAAAGACCTATTGGGTTAATTTGTTTGTCGGAAGGGAAAGTTAAAATTTTTAAAGAAGGTGTTGGCGGGCGCGAGCAAATCGTTCGTATGGCTAAACCGATTGGCTTTATTGGCTACCGTGCTTTATTTGCGGAAGAGAACAATATTGCTTCGGCTGTTGCGATCGAAGATTCGATTACTTGTACCGTTAGCTACGACCTGATTCTAAAATTGATCCGCTCTAATGCCGAACTGGCTTTGTGTATTATCCGTTCGTTATCAACCGAACTTGGTTTCTCGAATAACAGAACCATTACACTTACGCAAAAGCACATTAGAGGTAGATTGGCTGAATCTTTGTTGTTTCTTCGTGATACCTACGGATTTGAAGAAGATGAAGCAACCATTAAGGTTTACCTATCGAGAGAAGATATTGCAAACCTGTCGAACATGACTACTTCGAATGCAATTCGTACGCTATCGACATTTGCAAGTGAGGGTGTGATTGCCATTGACGGAAGAAAAATTAAAATACTAGACAAGGTTCGCCTTGATAGAATTAGTAAATTAGGATAACAAGTTAAAGACAATATTGAGGAGGCATTGGAAACGGTGCCTCTTTTTTAATGCCTTTTTGTTTGGAAACAGTGTATTGAAATGGCAATGTTTGACCTGAGTTAACTTGCCCTTTCAGGGCGGATGATTATTGATCTAGTTATTGTTGGTTTGCAGTTGCAAGCAATTTACTCTTTTGGAAGATGACAAAGTTGTGCTGATTTATTTTATGATTTTACGGCTGAAAGCCGTGTTGAATTCAGCCCTGGGCAAAGTCCTGGGTATAATTGTACTGGCATAGATTGCGCCCTGAAAGGGCAAGTGAAAAAATGGGAACATTTCCTGTTTTGGCGAAGTTTGCCTTTGGGTTTGTGTTAGGGATAGTAGTGGAAAGCCCGGAGCGAAGCGAGGACTTGCAACGGATAGCCCGACCCGAAGGGGAACACCCTAATATCAAAAAAATTATTCCTGTAAATAAATGCGTTTTACGCGGCGCGATACGGTGGTAAGAATTTCGTATGGAATGGTATCGAGCTGTTGGGCCATGAGGCTTACGGGATAATTGTCGCCAAAAATAACAACTGTATCGCCTTCGCTGGCTTTGGTATTGCTTAGGTCGATCATGCTCATGTCCATACACACGTTGCCAACTACGGGGCAAAGTTTGCCATTAACCATTACTTTTCCGACTCCATTGCTGAGTTTTCTGCTGAAACCATCGGCATAACCGATTGGTATGATTCCGATGCGGGTATCTTTTTGCAGTACTCCTTTGCGGCCGTAACCAATGGTGTTTTCTTTTGTGATGGTTTTAATTTGGGATATGGTGGTTTTGAGTGTGCTTACATTCATTAGTTTATCCTGGTGAACGGCGCTAATTCCGTATAATCCAATGCCGAGACGAACCATTTCGAATTGTGCATCGGCAAAGCGTTCGATGCCGGCAGAGTTGAGAATGTGCCTATCGATTGGATAGGTGAAATGTTTGCAAACTTGCTTGCTCCACTGCTTGAACAGTTCGATTTGATGTTTGGTATAATCGTCGTGCTGAATTTCGTCGGCTCCGGCCAGGTGTGAAAATACGGAACGAATATAGAAATGATCGTTGTTTTTTAGATGGGAAATCAATTCTTCCTGATCTTCCTGGAGAAAGCCCATACGGTGCATTCCGGTATCGAATTTAATGTGAATTGGGTAGTTTTTTACCACATTCTTTTTTAGCGCACGCTGAAATTCTTCGAGGATTTTTAGATTGTAAATTTCGGGTTCGAGTTTGTATTCGATCATGGTTTCGAAGCTGTGTGCTTCGGGATTCATTACGATGATGGGAACATGAACTCCGGCATTTCGGAGTTCTACGCCTTCATCGGCGATGGCCACAGCCAGGTAATCGACACGATGATATTGCAGGAGATTTGCAATTTCGACCGATCCGCTTCCATAGGAGAAGGCTTTTACCATTACGGTAAGCTTTGTTTGTGGTTTAAGCAATGATCTGAAATAATTCAGGTTGTGTATCATTGCATTTAAATCGACCTCTAAAACGGTTCTGTGGGCCTTATATTGAAGGGCATTTGAGATTCTTTCGAAGTGAAAATCGCGGGCTCCTTTAATAAGTATTACCTCGTCTTTGAATTTGCTACGATCGAAGTGTGAAAGAAACAGATTGGTGTTTGGATAGAAAACTGCATGGGGATCGAACATGTTGGCATGTTTTGATAGTTTTTCGCCAATGCCAATGATTCTATCGATTTTGTTTTTACTGATTAGTTTGGCTACTGCCCTGTACAGCCTTTTTTCGGTATAACCCGATTGATAGATGTCGGACAGGATGATGCATTTTTTCTTATCGGTTTGCTGGCGATTCATGAGATCTACAGCAATTTCCAATGATCCGAGGTCGGAATTGTAGTAGTCGTTAATTAACGTGCAATTGCCAAAACCTTCTTTGATTTCCATACGCATGGCTATGGGTTCGAGCTTTGGCATTTCTGCGTTCACGAATCGGTAGTCGAGATTGAGAACGAGGGCTGTTACATAGGTGGTAATGGCATTATCGACAGAAGCTCTGTCGGTAAATGGAATCACAAATTCGTTTACCAATCGTCCTGTTTTGTACTCAATTCTTGTTTGATTGCCTTCGATGCTCTCCTTAAGGATTCTGAAAAATGCATGTTTATTTCGCGCCCATGTATATTGTTCCTGCTTGGCTTCCATGCTCAAAACAAAGGTGGTTACCACCATTGGATCGTCGGAACAGTAGACTACTTTTTCGCAGGTGGAAAAGAGTTTTATTTTTTCGTTGAGCAAGTGTTGCTTGTCTTCGAAGTTTTCGAGATGGGCCTCGCCAAGGTGGGTAAACACACCAATGGTGGGTTTTATGATTTTGGCAAGATTTTCCATTTCGCCTGCCTGGGAAATTCCCGCTTCGAAAATTCCGAGCCTGGCATTTGAGTTTAAATTCCAAACCGACAATGGTACTCCTACCTGCGAATTGTAGCTTTTCGGGCTACGAACAGGTTGAAAGCTAGTTTGTACAATTTGGTTGAGCCACTCTTTTACAATGGTTTTTCCATTGCTTCCGGTAATACCGATTACCGGATAATTGAATTGAGACCTATGCTTTGCCGCCAGTTTTTGTAAAGCATTTAGTGTGTTGCCCACCACAATAAAGTTTGCTTCGGGAAATTCTTCAGCTCTATCAAATGAAGAATTGATTACAAAAGCACGAACTCCTTTTTGATAAAGATCGGCAATGTAATGGTGCCCATCGTGGCGTTCGCCTGTAATGGCAAAAAATACAGTTTCCTCGGGCAGGTAGAGAGATCTGCTATCAATCGATATGGATTGAATCTTCACATCGGTGTTCCCGATTAGATTCCCATCAACAATTTGTGATATGGATTCCAGTGTATACGATTGTTCAGATCTCATTGAGTTCTTATTTTGTTTCGGTTTCGTTATATATTTTGGTGTAGCACGCTCTGCAAAGTGGTTCGTACTCTTCTTTCTCGCCCAAAACTACAAGCTTGTCGGCTTCGGACAGGCGGTGTGAATAATTTGCCAAACTTCCGCAACGCATACAAACGGCGTGGACTTTTGTTACATATTCGGCACGAGCCATCAGGCTTGGAATGGGTCCAAAAGGGTTTCCTCTAAAATCCATATCGAGTCCTGCAACAATTACACGAACCCCTTGGTTTGCCAGTTCGTTGCATACTTCGGATAATCCTTCATCGAAAAACTGGGCTTCGTCTATACCAACAACATCTACATTACTGGCAAGAAGTAAAATATTGGCAGAGGTTTCTACCGGGGTTGATCGTATTGAGTTTGAATTATGCGAAACCACCTCATCTTCGGAGTAACGAACATCGATATGCGGTTTAAAAATTTCTACTTTCTGTCGAGCAATTTTGGCACGATTCAATCGACGAATCAGCTCTTCTGTTTTTCCAGAAAACATCGACCCTACAATCACTTCAATCCATCCCTGGCGACCTGCTCTGTTTATATCATTTTCAAGAAACATTTATTATAGTTTAGGTAGTTTTTTACGCTTATTAGATGATTTTAAAGCCAAATTGGCACTCATTCACAAGCCTTGTTTTGTGAGTGATTTTCAAATTAATAAGCCTAATGCATTGCAATTATTATGTGATTTATAAATGGTTCATCATAGATACACAAAAATAGGAAAAGAATCTAATGATTCGAGAAACAATCAAATCAAAAAAATCTCGTTTCTTTGTATAGAAATTGTACAAACAAGGAATTTGCCTGTTAACTCCTTAAATTCAATTATGATGGATCACAAAATATTACTTCAACTGCTTCAAAATAAGACGGAAGAAATTCAAAGTCTTTTGGATCATTTTAAAAATAATCCTGATGATTTGCATAAAGGATTGCATTTGCTATCGGATAGAATTGATGGTCTTTCGAAAGAATTTCGATTGATTAAGGATGACCTGAATCAGGAAAAAACACAGCAGGACGAAGTAATACAAGTGTTGCAGGAGAAAGCTGAAGTGGTAGAAAAAGATGAAGTAAAAAAAGTGGAAGCAGCGGTTCAGCCTGAGAAAACAAATATCCCTGTAAAGGAAGAGTTGGAAGAAAACAAAAGCGTAAATAAAGTTGAAGAAAGGAAAAATGCTGAGGTCAATTCTGATTCTATTTTAAATGATCAGCTGCAGCAAAATTCTTCAGATGTTATCGGTGAAAGATTGGTTCAGAATAAAATTAGCGACATTCAAACGGCCATAGGAATTAACGATAGGTTTTTATTTATTCGCGAATTGTTCGACAACAATACCGAGGCTTACAATTCCAGTATCAATTTCATTAATCAGACCGATAGCCTGGCGCTTATCGAAGATCATTTTAAGAGCAAAACGGATTGGGATTTTGAGAATCCTACCGTGATTCAGTTTATGGAACTTACCAAAAGAAAATTCTAAAATATATGTCAAAATTATACCTTGTGCCTACTCCAATTGGAAATTTGGAGGATATTACCATACGATCGATTAATACCTTAAAAAGCGTTGATTTAATTTTGGCAGAAGATACCAGGACTTCTGGTTTTCTTTTAAAGCATTTTGAAATTAGCAAGCCTCTTCTTTCGCATCATAAGTTTAACGAGCACAAAACTTCTGAGAATATTGCCAATCGTATTTTGGCAGGCGAATCGATTGCCCTGATTTCTGATGCGGGTACTCCTGGCATTTCGGACCCTGGATTTTTCCTGGTAAAGCATTGTATCGAACTTGGAATTGAGGTTGAATGTTTGCCAGGAGCAACGGCTTTTGTTCCTGCGCTGGTAAATTCAGGCTTGCCTTCGGATCGTTTTTGCTTTGAAGGATTTCTGCCTCAGAAAAAAGGCAGACAAACAAAATTGAATGAACTGGCTGATGAAAGCCGAACCATGATATTTTATGAATCGCCTCACCGATTGGTAAAAAGTTTGCAACAATTTGCCGAAGTATTTGGAGAGGAAAGAAAGGCTTCGGTTTCGAGAGAACTTACAAAGCTTCATGAAGAAAATGCGAGGGGTTCTTTGAAAGAACTGATTGCTCATTTTAGTGCAAAAACCGTAAAAGGAGAAATTGTACTGATTATTGAAGGTAAAACCGTCGAGAAAAAGAAGAAAGAGTATATCAAGAAGGACAGAATGTAAGAGTGAACAGTGAAATATTTTCAGTTAGCCAATAACTGCTAAGTAAAAAATTAATCTTCGTGAGAAAATTTAGGACAAGAAATTGCTTTGTCGCCCAGTTTTTTCACTTTTTGTCGACGTTTTAGTTTTCTAATCTCACGAGGGTTGGAGTAGTTGTAATTATAGGTTAAAGAGATTTCCAGACCTCCTCGACTTGAAGATGCAACCTGCAAATCGGAAACATTAATATCATAGGTAAGCATGATTTTTAATCGTTTCTTTTCGTAGCCAAAAGCCGGGATAATATCCTGCGTAAAGCGGTACCACAGCCCATAATGGAAAATGGTTCCTCGATTGCCAAACAGAGTCATAAAATTGGCTCCTGCAATCCACTCATTTGCATTTTTCTCGGTGGTGTACATGATTTCAGGTTTGAAATACATTCGAGGGCTAATTCTGCTCTCAACACCTCCATGCCAAGCAAACCTTCTTTTCAGGTTATTGGTACTAAAGTTGATTTCTTCGTCTTCGTAACGGTAGAATGATTCCTTTGGCTCGTTAATGTGACTCACGGCCGAACCCATAAAATATTTGGTTTTACCCCTAAAATAAGTCATTTGAAAGCCTAAAGAGAAATCCATATAGAAAAGTGACTGGGAGATAAAATTCTCTCCACTGGCACCACCAGGATTATCGAGTTCTTCACCAAAAGTTAGCTTACTAAGATCGACAGATTTATTAATCATCTCGACTCCCAGACCTGCATGAAGGAAGAGTGTATTTCCTGCATTCAAGCTTTTATTGAGTGAAGATGCAAACATGACCTGGGTAGTTTTCAGTCCACCATCCCCTGCTTTATCATTAAAAATCATTCCTCCCACACCAATCCATGATGAACTTAAGAGTTGGGTAGAAAGTTTACCATCAACGAATACAGCCTGGGAAACAAAGGGTATGGTAACAGAGTTCCACTGATTACGATAATTTACACCGCCACGAAGGTTATAATCGGAATTTCCGGTAAGTGCCGGGTTTAACAATAACGGGATAGAATAGAACTGAGAAGAGTGTACACGCTGCGCCGAGAGCTTAAAAACTCCCAAAAAAACTATCAGCAGGAAAATAAGAATACTTTTTCTCATAAACACTCACCTGGGTTTGCCAACTCTCTTCAACTATCTCTTTTTCAATGGCATAAAACCCCAAAACAAAATATGAAAATGGGTAATATCACATTATTACCCAAACATCACACGATCTAATTTGATAAAACAACTATCCATTTTGGCGCTCTAAATATAACTAATCAATTTGAAAAAATATCATTAATAAAAATCAATTGATCAAATCTATCTTAACAAGGTAATATTTCCTTGTGTTTGCATCTGACTACCGTCCTTAAATGTGACTTTCAGGAAGTAAACATAAACGTCCATGTCAACTTTTTGTCCTTTATACGTTCCATCCCAAGGAATATTGTGTTTGGTCTGGAATACTTTATGACCAAGTCGGTTCATCACGATCAGACTCATATCCTTAATTTGATCGGTATCACCAAATAGTTTCAACTCCTTATTGTCGATATTTCTCGAACTTGGAGAGAATGCTGTTGGCAAATAAACATTGTATTGACTGGTATTTGACGATACGTTAATTGTATCTCTACCAATACATCCAAACTCGTTTGTTACCTCAACGCGGTATTCTCCAGCCTGACTTACCTGAATTACCTGATCGATAGCACTAGGTTTAATTGCGATATCGGCATTTACAAACCATAGGTAAGTTGAACCTACATTACCGGCATCCAGTTCTACAACCTGACCACTTGCCAATTGAATGTCATCACCTAAATCAACTTCCGGTGTTGGATTGAATGTTACCTCGATACAATCTTGTTCTGCATTTCCATGCTGATCGGTAACAGTAACACAATACTTACTGCTCTTATCAACGTAAATTCCTTCTTCTGTTGATTCTGTTGGACCTGTCCAGCTATAAGTTGGCGTAAAGTCGGCTTGATTCGTTGTAATTTTAGGAGTTAAATAAATGGTCTCACCTAAACAAACATCGTCGATATCTTCGCCTAGATCGATGGCAAATTTACCTTCACGTTTGGTTACCAGAATCTCATCGGTATTGGTACAGCCAAACTCGCTTGTTACCAGAACAGAATAAACATTCTCTTCCGAAACTGTGATCTGCTGTGTTGATTCACCAGTATTCCACTCGTATGATCCGTTTAATCCACCATCACCAGCATCAAGTGTAGCTGTTTCATCATCGAATAAGGTAATATCTTCACCCAGATCGACGATTGGCAATTCGTGAACCGTAATGCTAATATTATCGCTTTGTTCGTTTCCTGCATCATCTCTAACAGTTACAGAATAGATTCCTGTTTCGCTAACTGTTAAGGTAGAAGTTGCTGCTCCATTTGACCATAAATAGGTATAATTCTGGTCGATTGAAGGATTCGGATTCAGAACGATTTCGTCACCCACACAAATGTCCTGATCATCGCCCAATTCAATGGCAAATACATCGTTTACACTTGTGATAACAATCTCATCGGAAGCAGAACATCCATTTGCGTTTGTAACAGTAACACTATAGGTATTACTTGTACTTACCTGAATGGTTTGTGTTGTTTCACTTGTTGACCACAAGTAATCAGCTCCAGGATTTCCAGCATCAAGAGTCAGAATTTCAGCATCTGCCAATTGGTAATCCGGACCTAAATCAACATCAGGAGCACTCCAAACCGTAACATTTACTACAGCCGAAGACTGTTTTCCTGTGTTTGTATCGGTAACTGTAACAGAATATATACCCGTTTCACTTACCTCTAATGTTGGATTTGTAGATCCATCAGACCATAAGTAAGTGTAGTTTCCATCAAAATCGATAACTGGCGTAAGCACTCTTGTTTCACCTGAACAGAAGCTTAAATCGTCTCCCAGGCTCACTGAGAATGATTCTACAACAGTTACATTTGCATATACTGTATCACCTGCACAATCGAAAGCACTTCTTTCTATCAGTTTTACCTGATAATCGCCAGGAGCAACTGCCCACTGAACATCGAAGCTAAGTTCGCTGTGGAAATTATCACTTAAACGGGTGGTACTTTCATTTAAAACAGTAGCTCCAGCTGGAACGAAAATTTCGTAATTTTCATTCTTTTCAATGGTAGCGGTATAGGCTTGAATGGTTCCCGACTGAATTACAGGTTCGTAATCGCCAAATGTTGTGTTTGGCAATGCCATCACATCCACTTCAAGTGTTTGATTTGCCAAATCTTCTTCAACCGGAATTCCACTAATTGTTTTTGCTTCAACCAGTAATATCTCGGCTCTATGAGTTTTACCTGTTGTATTCGGAATTTCAAGATCGAAAGTAAACGAATCGGTAAAAATCTGGTCGGCACCATCAGGTAATATCGCAGGAGCTCTATCAATAGAGTACTTAAATGTCCAAGGCTTAGGTCCTGTGTAATTCACGGTTACACTCACCTTACCATTGGCATCTCCACCATTGTTTTGAGCACATACATATGGTACTTCAAGATCTTCGAATACGGCTGTTGGAGTAGCATCATCAACCACAACAAGCATGGTAAGAGCCTCACCAAAACAGTGTGTTCCCAAATCTTCCGGATACACTTTTACTTCGTAAGTACCAGGGGCATTAAATTGGTAATCGCCCGATTCAAATGTAGTTGATGCCAAATAGGCAACAGAGCCAGTTGAAGTGTTGGTTACCGACCAATGGTACTTGTATGAAGGATTTTCGTCAACCTTGAAGTTAAGAGTTGTTCCCTTTACTACATACTGCTGCGCCACAGCCGCTAATCCTCCTAAAAGGATCAGCAGTGCGGTAAGCAATGTTTTATGTAGTAAGGTTCTCAACATCTATTTTTTCAATCTTAATGATTAATTCAAAGTAAGATTCATGATAACTGGTTTCGTATGAACAGTAATTGTTCTAGAGTTATCTGCATTAACAGTAACATCAGCACCATCATTTGTTTTAGCTTCAGTAATTACTACTGTGTAGTTAACATCAGCACCAGTCTCATTTACGAAATTGTTATTGATTGTAAGATCATCACCATTGTTCAAGTTAGGAACAGTAGTTGGTCCCTGAACAACAGCATTCGATGCATCTCTAATTTCGTAGGTTACTTCATATGGACCTACTCCGCCAGTAAATTCAAGTTCGAATAAACTTTGATCTGCCAAACCACCTGAAACTCCACCATTCAAGTCAGAACAAGTGATCACATTTGTAGCAGCAGCTGCAAAATTCACAAAGGCTTCAGCTGCAATGGTTACATCAACATAAACAACCTCTGAGATACAGTTATTGTCATCAACAACTTGTGATTTCAATCTGTAAGTTTGACCTACCGTAAAATTTACAGCATCCCATGTGATAGCAAGGGTAGCCCCTGTTTCTCCTGTTAAATCAATTACTGCTACATCAGATCCATCTACAACCTGCCACACATAGTGATCAGGAGTAGTTCCTGCCTGAGGGTTGGCTGTATAGGTATGATCTGAACCAGACGTTACAGTTTGATTTTGCTGTGCATTTGCCATTCCGGCAAATGCAAAAGCGAATACGATTAATGATAGTATTTTTTTCATATCTATATTTTATTAGAAGCTAATAGTTGGTTTAGCTGGGATTGGGTTAATTGCGATAACTAGATCCTGATCAGCTGCCAATGGAGTGAATTCTACACCATTTTTATCAGTTACCTTAACGATAGTTACGGTAATGTTTGCCATTGCCGGTGCTACTGGGTCAGCGATTGTAATACCAGGAATGTTGAATTTGTGATCAGCTCCGATTGTTGCGGTTTGAGTTGCACCACCATCAACCTGGAATTGAACTTCCATATCATAATAAGCTGCTGCTGGAGCTCCACCTGCAAGCGTAATATCTAAAGTCATTTCAAGACCAGAAGCAATATTTGCATCGTCGGCACAATATACTTTAGTAGTACCTGCATTAAATGCTACAGTATAATCATTAGAAGCTACGTTCACTTGAATTGCATATTGGTTGGTACAGCCTGTTAGGTCGATTGTAGTCTCAACTAATACATAGAAAGTACCATTTGTATTCCAGGTAATCTCCTTTTCATAGTCTTCCACATCAACCATAGCATATTCTCCACCTGTACCATCAAGAATGGCTCCGGTGTTATCAATTATAGTCCAGGTCCATGATTGTCCGGCAGTATTAGGTACCGTATAAGTATACTTACCTCCGGCAACAACACCATTTTGAGTTGCATCTACAGTAGGAACCTGTGCTTTGGCAGTTCCGAAAATACCTATGCTAAAAATAGCAAGCAATAAGAGTTTTTGTAACTTTTTCATATCTAGTTTGTTTTTAGTTTTTCACAGTAATTACTGGTTTGGCAGGTAAAGCATGTATGGTTCTGACATGAACCTCTTTCCCTGTCACAATTTTGAGTGTTCCACCATAAGTGGTTGTCGCACTCATAATGGTTATATTATTGATTGTCTCGTTATTTTCATCTTCAATAATGCCTAATACATTAAGCATTTTATCTGCATATGTAATTGTCGCAGTTCGGTCTGCAGTATCACCATCTAAACGATAGTTTACCGTAACTGGATATTGCGATTCGGCCAATTCTGTTCCCGAATCAAACATTGCTATCATTTCTGTAGCAAAACTATTATCTGCATCAGCACAGTCGTCTGATACGAGATCTTTGAATTCTATTGTTGCTTCGCTTCCTAGAACTTCCAACGCAAATGCTCTTCTCGAAGAACAAGTTATTCCTGAGTTAAATTCCTCAGCAATCACATAGTATTTCCCTTCATTAAGGAATGTGATATTAATTTGATGTTTCTGATATTCTCCTCCAACAAATAAAAAGTCATCGTCTCCATTTAAACCATCATTATCTGCCAAAAGGGCATCTTTTTGATCGGTCCAGTTGCTTACGATATAAACTTTCCATTCGTAGGTATTCCCGATATTTTCGGACACCGTGAATTGGTGTGTTGCACCAGGCAATGCCACATAAGGATCCTGAGCCTTCGCTGAAGCCAAAGCCATCACTGTTACGAACAGTGTCATCAGAATTCTATGTAATGTCCTTTTGTGCAAAATTTCTTTTTTTAGTAAATGCCTTCCCGGATTTCTCCGGGAAGGACTTTTATATGTAAGTCAACAAATTTTACAAGTTAGTCGATTGTAATTACGCTTGTATTTGGAGAAGCTTTAATTACATGCTGAGCTGGTGTGTTATTAGCAAGGTTAGTTCCATCTTCGCTAGTATTACCACCTGCTGTAGTAATAAATGCGTTCGAAGCAACAAAACCTAAAGTAATATCATTCGCTGGAGATGGTCCAGGAGTATTCGCGAACTCAACCTTAAATGTAACTGTAGATTCACCCGTTGGTACATTAATTGTTGTAGCTCCAACAGTTACACCTGCAGTTGTTGTTGTAACAGTCGCACCCGCTAAAGTTGCAAAGTCAAATCCCCATTCACCAGAAGTCCAAGCTTGTCCGTCGGTACTCATCGATACTGTGAAATATCTAGCCGAGTTTCCAAAATTACTAGTTGCATTATCGATGATTGCTCCACTACTATCGTTACATGTAGTTAAGCCAGCTCCCGAAACTTCAGTTCCACTATCATTCGATGCCAATACAAGAAGATCGATTGCACCTGCTGATACTAAAATTTCAAGTCTTCTTAAAGTTGTACAAGCTCCTGCTCCATTAGCCTCAGTTACTTCCACAAAGAAAGTACCTGCTTTTAACCAACGAATATCAACCATGTTTACATCTACACCTGTTTCAGTTGTAGCAAAAACAAAGTCAGTTGCTGTAGCTGGTGTAGTTCCATCCGATTGGTAAACAGCCCATGTATAAGTATTTCCTACGTGATCAGCCAAATGTGATGCTCCACCATTAACTTTAAATTTATGAAGAGAACCAACAGCGTGAGTCGCGTCTTGTGCATATGTTCCAAATGCAATTAATGAAATTGCCAGAACAAAAGTTATTTTTAATAATCTTTTCATGATATATTAAGTTTTTTCAGAGTTTCAAAATTAGTCAGTTGTAATACCTGTAGTTGCTGGTACTGCTCTAACAGTATACTTAGTTTTATTACTTGCATCTGTAGTAACGCTATCAGGAGTTCCAAGTTGATCTTCAGCATTCGTTACAGCTAATTCAATATCAAAATCTGAATCCTGACCATTTGTACCTACTGTATTTTTATTCGTGTTATAGCTGATAGAGATTGTTACTTCTGAAGTTCCGGCAGCAACTACAATATTATTACCTGTAGCAGTACCACCTGTAATGTTAACTGCAGTAATACCTCCAAGGTTAAATGCTGACAAGTCGGTTAATGCATAATCAAACGACCATGATTTTGTATTGTCACCACCTTGCATTTTCACTTTAAATTCTCTTGTTGTTGTACCGAATACATCTGTAGTGTTGTCACCAAGAACATCTGCATCTACAACAGGATCAACTACTGTAGCACAAGCTTCAGCAGTACTTACAAGTTCAGCATAAACATCAAAGTTATTCGCACTAACTGCTACTGAAATCTGACGAGTTGTTGGACATGCCATTCCAATATCAGTTCTTGATTCAATCACTTGAAGAGTATAAGTGTTAGCTGTTAACCATTCCACCTGTACAGACTCCTGATCGGTTGGTCCAACAAAGTTATAATCTACACCTGCGGTACCCGAGGTAATAGTCCAAGCCAGGCTTGTATTGGCAAGACTACTTTTTGTAATTGTATAAGTATGAGTTGATCCTGCAAAAGGAGTTGTTCCTGTATTTTGTGCTTGAGTATTGGCAAATACTAATACTCCCACAATAACCATTAATACTTTAAATAGAGATTTCATGTCGATTTATTTATGCTAATTAAAATGTAATACTTCCTGTATTTGGTACACCGTAAATTGTAACATTCGCTGTGTCATCATCACCTGTAGTTGATAGGTTACCAAATGAATCTTTCACGTCAGAGATTTGGACTTTAAATGTTTGGTCGCTACCGTCAGCTGTATTTGTCAAAGAAATAGTCAAGTCGTGAGTATTACCTGTTGCAGCAATATCATTACCTGTAATTTCTGTTGCCAAACCAATTGTTGTGTAGTCGAAAGTCCAGCTATTCGAACCATTTGTCTTGGTTAGAGTAAATGTTACATCCGTATTTCCTGTTGAACCTGTAGCACAACTTGCTGCTGTTGCTGCATCTGCAATCACAACATCAAAGTCATTTGCAACAATAACTGTTAACTGTACCGTTGTAGAACAGTCCACACCAGTATGACTTTCGGTCTCGGTAAATTGCATGGTGTAAGTTCCTGGTTTCTTCCAGCGAATTTCTACTGCAGCTGTATTCAAAGCTCCAGATGCAACTTCCCAATCTGTATTCTCAACACCAGTAATACTCCAGGCAAGTGTATTCCCTGCATTTTCAGGTGCTACAGTATATGAATGTGAAATCCCCACACTCAAATTCTGTGTTTGTGCATTAACTCCATATCCCAATAATATGAAGAAGCAACTAACCAATAGTTTTGTAAAATTTGTTTTCATGTCGACTATATTTATTTTATTAAAAATTTATTGCTGATGGATTCGGTTTATGATTTACCGAAATCGTATATGATTCTATATTTGATATATTTCCGCTTGCATCTAATACTCTGAAGAATATTGTTGATTCTCCTTCGGGGAATTCAAAGCCGCTAGGATCTGAAACCGATGCTCCTGTTGCTGCCGATCCATAATTGTTAGCAAAACTTGAGTCTGGCAATTGAATTCTATACTGAACCGTAAATGTGGCTGAACAATTATCCGAATATCTTGCTGCCGGTAGTGCCAATCCTGCAAAAACTTTCACCTGCGGGATAATGGTCTCATCATCGGCACAATCAATAATATTTAAGTCTGATAAATCACTTAATACAGGAGCGATAATATCAGATAAAATCACATCAAACGTGCAATTGCTTGAATTGCCGCTTACATCGGTAACGGTTAAAGTAATTGTTGTATTTGCAGTAATTACTGTACCAATTGCCGGACTTTGACTCACTACAGGAGCTGGATCACAGTTATCATTAACTGTTGCCAATCCGGTATAATCAGGTAAAGTAAAATTACATGAGGCTGTATAGTTCTCATTCTGGTTTCCTGGACATGTAATGGTCGGATCAGTCGTATCATCAATTACGATATTCTGATTTTGAGTGATTGAATTGCCACTTGCATCAGTATAGGTCCAAACCACAACCTTACTTGCCGTGATTGGGAAAGTTTCTGTATGCGTTCCCGTAATTGCGCCATCACAGTTATCTGTGGCAGTTGGGGCTGTTAAACTTGTTACTTCACACTGTGCATTTACATCGGCAAGTGTTGCCAAATCAGCAACTGGATCAGTCGTATCATCAATTACGATATTCTGATTTTGAGTGATTGAATTGCCACTTGCATCAGTATAGGTCCAAACCACAACCTTACTTG
>NZ_RZNH01000145.1 GCF_013141825.1 Marinifilum caeruleilacunae | reverse complement strand
CCAACTGACAGCGATACTAAATTCAAATAGGTGGGAAAGCAGCGATTTTGTCTTGGAGGACTATATGTTTGAAAAGCTGCTGCAAACATTCTTCTTCTTTTATACTGTCCTTTTCTACGAATCAAGCGCTGTCAATGATGTCAGCAATAAGTCTTTTTTCAAAAGAGCATCGAAATCATCAGGGAAAATGAAGGATATAATGATAGATTTAGCGACGTTGATACTTTATTATTATGATTTACAAGCAAAATTGAGAACCCCAGCCGAACAAGGCATCGAAACAACGGAACTAATTTGGTCCTTACACACTCTTTTTGGACATTTCCATTTTTGTGATGCATCAAATGGAAAGTTCCTAGATTTAGCTGAAAAACTATTGTGCCAGTTCATTAATAATGATTCTTTTTTACAATTGAAGCAAATACTGTGGTGTAGATATCACTACGCGATAGCTAGTGATAACTTCAGTCCTGATCTGCATGATACAAAAGCGGTAGAGATGGAAAAGATACACTCTTTGCCTTTAGGTACATATCTAATC
>NZ_RZNH01000144.1 GCF_013141825.1 Marinifilum caeruleilacunae | reverse complement strand
GCTGGCCCTTCCCGTGGACTGATCCGTGTACTGATCTGGACATAAGCTCGAGTTTTGATGGACTGGACTGTCCAAGTCAGTCTGATTAGTCCAAGTAGTACTTATGCTGGTCCATCATCCAACCAAGTGTTAACATTTTTCCTTAGTGTTAACATTTTTCCTTGGTATGATCGAGGCCAAGCGTACTGATGGGCAAGCGTACTGAAGGGATGAATTAACTCTTTTGGGTTTTAATGCTCCCGTCAGGATGCTTTTGGCCGAGACTTGTGCACATGCGGGCTGCATTTCATCGGCCAATCTGAAACATTAGGTTGAGAGTGAATTTCACCAAGTAAAAATCTCGAACCTCCGACGGGATCTTCTTATATACTTGAATTTTTTTTGGGTTTTTCGTTTTTTAACGTTTTGGGGAGGAACATGTGATTGGAAAGGGGGAGGGTCGAATCTTAGCGACAAAGGGCTGAATCTCAGTGGATCGTGGCAGCAAGGCCACTCTGCCACTTACAATACCCCGTCGCGTATTTAAGTCGTCTGCAAAGGAT
>NZ_RZNH01000143.1 GCF_013141825.1 Marinifilum caeruleilacunae | reverse complement strand
ATCAGCAGCAGTTCCAGGCGTCAGGCAAGGCCATCAACGCCAAGGTACGTCTGTACGGGCGCATCGGTCAGGCGCTGATCGACGCCAAGCAATCAGGCCGCGATGCGTTTGCCGCCATCGAGGCCGTCATGTCCTGGGATTCCTTTGCCGAGAGCGTCACCGAGGCGCAGAAGCTCGCGCAACCCGATGACTTCGATTTCCTGCATCGCATCGGCGAGAGCTACGCCACCCTGCGCCGCTATGCACCGGAATTCCTTGCCGTGCTCAAGCTGCGGGCCGCGCCCGCCGCCAAAAACGTGCTTGATGCCATTGAGGTGCTGCGCGGCATGAACACCGACAACGCCCGCAAGCTGCCAGCCGATGCACCGACCGGCTTCATCAAGCCGCGCTGGCAGAAACTGGTGATGACCGACGCCGGCATCGACCGGCGCTACTACGAACTGTGCGCGCTGTCCGAGTTGAAGAACTCCCTGCGCTCGGGCGACATCTGGGTGCAGGGTTCACGCCAGTTCAAGGACTTCGAGGACTACCTGGTACCGCCCGAGAA
>NZ_RZNH01000142.1 GCF_013141825.1 Marinifilum caeruleilacunae | reverse complement strand
GTAATGCAATTAGCTTTGTTTTAAAGATTGAATCGATTACCTTCTTTTAGGAAGCTACCTTCTGATTTATCCTTCTTCTTTTTTTCATGGTTTCTTTTTTGATAATTGATCTCTGCTGTAATCGCACCCAGTCTCTACCATAGTAGACATCAGCGGGAGTAAGGTTGTTTAGGGATTCATGATACCTTTCATGATTGTAATAATCCACAAATTCTTTAATCCTGGCTCTCAGCTCATCTGAATAATAGTAGTTGTCCAACTTTACAATGTTTTTTATCGTTCGGTGATAGCGCTCTATCTTTCCTTGCGTTTGAGGATGATAAGGCGCACCTTTCACGTGTCCCATTTGGGAGTCGTTGATAAACTTCGTAAACTCATGGGAGACGTAGCAAGGACCGTTGTCAGACAAGAGTCTGGGACGCCCGTCTTCGGGAAACTCACTGGTCCGTAATGCTTTGTCGATAACTTGCATCGCGTCTGTTGACTCCATGCTCTTACAAAGCTCCCAAGTGATAATATAACGAGAATAGTCATCCATGACCGTAGCTAGG
>NZ_RZNH01000025.1 GCF_013141825.1 Marinifilum caeruleilacunae | reverse complement strand
CATCCGACATAAAATCTTTTGCATCCATAATGTGTGATTTAAAAGTTTGACTTTCAACCTAAAGTTATTTCCGATTTTTTTCTTGAGCTAATTTTGGGCTCAGAAAAAATCAGAATAACTTTAGTTACACACTTTATGGGATACTACTGAATTATAAAACACCTAATTTTATACATCAAAAATCCAGTGAGGCTAGCCTCACTGGATCATATAATTAATTTATAAATGTGTCAACCTATTTTAGGACGACTCAATGATTTGGGATGTATTAATCAAAGGCTGCTATCGACTCATTTAACAATGCCCTTGTATAAGCAGGGTTATGAATTCCATGACTTTGGTCTTCCAAAACAGTTTTATAATTGAACAATGCTCCTGCATATTCAATGGTAAATGTTCCAGGTATTGTGTTACCACCCTCTTCGATTAGGCCATTAGCTACCAACAGAGCTTTTAATGTAGCCATCTTATCCTGAATTTCTGTTTGTAATCCATTATAATCGAAATCAGTTAAAGTAGTATGACATTCCTGACACGACTCAACTGTAGGAATCCAGTCGTGTGATGCTACATCATCCTTCTCATTCATATGGCAAAGAATACATGAACCAGCAGTATTATGTGTTGTATTGCGTGCTCCTGAATAGTCACCTGTTAGGGTTTCGTATCCACCAATACCAAATACCATAGTTGCCTGTGGAGAATGGTGCGGTCCGAATCGGATGCTACTATGAGTAAAGTTTCCTGTTCCATCGTCTACCGGAGGTCCAGATCTTGGTTGGTGACAGTTGGTACACAAGTTGCTGCTGTTGCCAAAATCAAGAGAAGAACTCTTATCCATTAATAGTGCTACAGGTATACTTGTACGTAATGCAAAATCCTGGCCATCTGCTTCAAAATCGAAACTTGCATGCGATTCGTGACAGGTATTACAAGTAATATTTGTTGGGATCGGAATAGCAGCAGCTGTTGTATCTCTTCCCGTTTTTTGAGTTTCTAAAAATCCTTCGTGCGAGTGACACTTGGCACAATCATTTCTGGCTCCTGCATAATCGGATACCAGGGGACTTCCAGGATAGAAATTCTGACTTCCCTCGTGTGTTGATGATTCATATTGCGCAGTTACCGTAGCTTCCACGGTTGCATTGTGACAAGCAATACAAGAAGCTGTTCCATCTTGTCCGTCTTGTCCGTCAATTCCGTCTGTACCATCTGTTCCGGCAGGTCCCATAGGCCCTTCCTTGGTACAGCCGACAATTATTAATGAAATTGCGAAGATTCCAATTCCTACAAGTTGAAAAAATAAGCGAGCTTTTTTCATAATTCAGAATATAAGGTTAATACTTGATAGTTACGATTGAGTGAATAAGAGCCCTACTCTTATCACTACTAAATATAGATCAATGTAAAAAGCTTATCAATAATTGCTGAGCGAGATTTACACCCTAGAATAAAGAGGTTTACGACATTAAAAAAACGAGAAATTGGGTTTTAAAATCGATATATACCAACACGATATCGATTTTTATCGCTCAATAAATGTCCATAAAAAAAACCGACTTTCGCCGGTTTTTATTTTAGTATTCGAGTATCTCTGTTTCTTTCCGCAAAATCATGTTTCCATAATCCGAAAGAGCCCCTAAAACCTCGGCTCCCGGTTGTATGGAAACAGGTGCAATCTTCTCCACCCTTTCTTTGATTTCACGAACAAAATGCTCATCTTTTGCCATTCCACCTGTAATAATGATTCCATCCACATCTTCTCCGCCAAAAACAGGATACATGGCTCCTATTGATTTTGCAACCTGGTAGGCCATGGCACTTAGAACTTCTGCTGCTTTCTGATCGCCTGCATCTCTCATTTTGCAAACATCATATCCACTATAGGTATTAAAGTGAGCAAAAAGTCCTCCCTTACCTGTTTGTTTACTCAACATTTCATCTTGCGTATATTTGCCCGAGTAACACTCCCTGATTACATCGCCAATAGGCAAACTACCACTACGGATTGGAGAAAATGGTCCATCACCATCATAAGCCTGATTTGAATCAATCACTTTTCCTTTTTTATGGGCTCCAATACTTATTCCTCCTCCTAAATGAGCTACAATTAGGTTAAGGTCTTCATATTTTTTATAGATGCTTTGAGCAAACTTTCTGGCGCTTGTCTTGTGATCCAGGGCATGGAAAATCGATTTCTTTTTGTACTCTGGTCGTCCAGTGATTCTAGCAATATCATCCAACTCATCCACAACAACCGGATCGGCAATATAGGCCTGAGCATTGCTTAATTCACTGGCAAGAGTCTGCGATAACAATCCGCCAAGATTCACAACATCATCGCCATATTCATTACCTGACAAATGTTCGCACATCTGTTCATTCACCTTGTAAACACCTGACCTAACAGGCTTTAACAAACCACCCCGACCAATTACAACCGTAATATCATCCATCTGGATATCATTACTTTTCAGTTCGTCCAGTATGATTTTTGCCCTCATAGGTGCCTGGTCGGCAAAACTCTTAAAACCTTCCAACTCTTCAGGTTTATGATTGATTTTTTTCAAAAAAACAGTCGTATTCATCCTGTAAACAGCAATTCGGGTAAATTGCATACGCGGATTTAGTGCCAGTATTAGTTCTCTACTCATATTGTTGGTATTTTGGGTTCAATAATTTGATAGTGGTTCGCTATCAAAATATCATGTTTCAATTTATTCGTTTAAGAGGTAACGCGAAATTACAAGGCGCTGTATTTCCGATGTTCCTTCACCAATCTGCAATAACCTCTGGTCTCTGTAAAATCGTTCCACCGGATATTCTTTCATCAATCCATATCCTCCATGAATCTGAACTGCCTCATCGGCCACTTCTTTGGCAATTTCCGAACAGTAAAGCTTCGACATGGCAGCCTCTTTGGCGAAAGGTTTTCCCCTATCTTTCAACCAACAGGCTTTGTATAATAAATTTCTTGCCAACTCAATTTTCGTAGCCATATCAGCCAATTTAAAAGAGATGCTCTGAAATTTCGAAATGGGCTTTCCAAACTGCTTTCTTTCCTTAGAATACTGTAAAGCCATTTCGTATGCTCCTTGCGCCAAGCCCAGTCCCATGGCCGCAATGGATAACCTTCCTGAATCCAATGTCTTTAGCATGATTTTGGAACCTGCTCCACGTTCGCCAAGCATATTTTCTTTCGGAATGCAGCAAGTATCAAAAAACATTTCAGCTGTATCTGATGCTCTCCACATCAGTTTACCATGCATGGCTCTCGACGACCAACCCGGTGTATCTCTTTCAACAATGAAGGTTGAAAACTCTTTATCCTCACCGTTAATTCCTGTAACTGCCTGAACCGTTACACCCGAGCACATCGAAGTTGAACCATTGGTAATAAATATTTTAGAGCCATTAATTTCCCAATTCAATCCATTGTCTTTGGCAAATGTTTTTGAACCTCTCGAATCAGATCCTGCATCAGGCTCGGTAAGTCCGAAGGCCCAAAGTTCTTCACCAGAACAAAGTCCGGGTAAGTATTTCAATTTTTGCTCTTCCGAACCAAACATATAAAGCGGTCCGATGCCCAAAGAATTGTGAGCTGCTAAAGTTGCAGCATGCGAACCATCAACACGAGCAATTTCCTCTACTGCGATGATATAGGATAAATAGTCCGTTGCTTGTCCTCCATATTTTTCAGGGATGAACATGCCAAATAGCCCCAATTCACCCATTTTTTTGGTTAGTTCAACAGAAAACTCCTCCTTCTCGTCCAATTCAGGTGCTTTTGGTTTTATTTCACGCTCCGCAAAATCGCGAACCGCCTTTCTAATAATATTGTGTTCTTCGTTTAAGTCGAAATTCATTTTATAATTTTTTAATCAAATATAGAGTAGTTAGTATCAAAATTTGGTTTGACTTATGGCATCTCTCCTTTTCATCTTTCATGATTTCAATGGTAATATGCAATCCTAACCAACAAGTACTCATTAACTATTCTTAAGTTAGCAATTATCTTTAACTATCCCAATCAATTCGGGCAATAGAACATCCTATTTTTGTGTTTCTACCTTCATTTTTGACGAAAGTAATTTTTCTGGGATCATGATTTCCTGGTTCAGAAGTGCCGTTGCAAATGTTTTCCCCTGTGCATCAATCATTAAGGATTTTGTTCCGCCTCCATCTAAGGCTTCTTCCAATAAAAAGTTCAAAGCATGCAGATTATCAATTTCAAATCTCTTTACCCTTCCTTTTACCATTCCAAAAAACATTTCGGCCACCTTACTGGCAGTTAAATCATGTTTTAGGTACTGATATATCTCCTCAGAACGAGCTAAAACACCAATATTTACAGTATCACCCTTATCTCCCGATCTGCCCAGACAAATCTCACGAAGTGGTACTGTTATCAAACGATCTTCTTCCCATGAAGGGTCAACAAATTCGGTATGTTCTACAATTTCCATGTTTTGTAATTCTTCCTCGTATCCCAATACTGAAGCTATTTCATGCGATTCTTTAATTTCACCTTTCGAATCTAAAACATGAACGGTTGAACTTATGCATTCTTTAGGGATCAAACTTGGCCAATAAGTAATCACCTGTTGCATCCTTGCACGTCCACCAGTAACAGCAACACCGGGAGGTCCACTTAAAATCAAAGGAGCAATACTCATCGAGAAATCCCTTATTTTTTCCACATCGGTATCGTAAACCGACAAACGCAGCAGAATCTCATTTGGATCGATATGTTCGGCCAAATGCTGATGGCAAGCATTATAACCCACAAATTCGGTGTTCTTCTTCAGGAAATCGGTATCCAACCTATCCCAGAATATTTTTTCGAACTCTTGTGCTTTATTCAGCACACGCCCTCCACTTATTACAATCGAACTTGTTGCTTTGTATCCATCTTCATAGGCCATCGATACCTTCAGATAAGGTGTTGAAGCATATCCTTTGGCTCCCGAAACCAATACTTTGTTTTCGCCTACCTCTTGTAGCTTTAATTGAGTAAAATCTGCCACCACATCCGGACTTATGTATTGATCGGGATTGCCCATTTCGTAAAGCAACTGTTCGCGAATGGTATCGACATTAATTAAGCCACCCGTATTTTCATGCTTGTAAACAACGAATTCGCCATTTTGCATCATTTCCACAATTGGATAACCCATATTATCCCAGGTAGGCACATCCTGCCAATCGGTGAAATTTCCTCCTGT
Source organism: Marinifilum caeruleilacunae (assembly GCF_013141825.1). Classification (GTDB taxonomy): domain Bacteria; phylum Bacteroidota; class Bacteroidia; order Bacteroidales; family Marinifilaceae; genus Marinifilum; species Marinifilum caeruleilacunae. The sequence continues at coordinate 70,152 of NZ_RZNH01000025.1, read as the reverse complement.
TGACTGGGCTCCACACTCAATAATATGTCCAGCCACCAAACCTGCTGCCAGTTTATCCCAATCGTTCAAATCCCAACCCAATTCATGAATCATTGGTGCCATGGTTACCGATGTATCCGTCACTCGACCGGCAAGAATTAAATCGGCACCGCTCTCCAAGGCTTTCAGCAAAGGCGGTACTCCCAGGTATACATTGGCACTCTGAATATTGTCGATAATGGTATTAAAATCCTCACCCGAATCCATATTTTCAAATTTGGCCTTGGATGGATAGAATTCATCAATTCTCTCAACGATATTATCTCCGTCAACCACCGCAATTTTCAGGCTTATGCCTTTTTTATCCAACTCCGACAGAATCTTTCGTGCACAACCAATTGGGTTAATTCCCCCGGCATTGGTAATCATTCGTACCCCTTTGGATTTCATTAAATCGGCTACATCAACAATCTGATCTACAAAATCAGTAACATAACCCAATGCCTCGTTCTTTAACTGCTGTTTTCGAAGAATACTCATGGTAACTTCAGCTAAAAAATCGGAAGAAATATAATCTACTTCTCCACCTTCGAGTTGACGGCGCAGTACTCCCAGGTCATCTCCCCAAAAGCCTCCGGCATTTGCAATTCTGATTTTGGTTTTCATTGTTAGTCTTTTTTAATATTTAGTATTCCATCTATTTTTCGCTTATTTCAATCGAAGCTAAGTTTTTTACCATCTTCTCATGCTTCAACCAAACTAATCAGCTGTGTTTCATTCTTCACTTGTTCACCTTCTTCCACAAAAATCTTTTCGATTTTTCCTTCGAATGGTGCCAGAATGCTATTTTCCATTTTCATGGCTTCCACAATGATTAAAACATCACCTTTCGATACATTTTGACCCGATTGTGCTTCTATTTTTATCACTTTACCAGGCATTGGTGAAAGAATTCTTCCATCATTCCGGATTTCGTTAGAACTTGTTTCTCCTGGTTTAGCCTGTATTTCCGACCATCTTTCCAGGCAGTGAACAATTCCCCTGCAACTCACAAAATTTTTACCCTCCGAGTTCACAGAACGATAGAAGCGATATCTTGCCCCTTCGTATTCAAAGCTCATAAAGTTCTCATCAATCTGAAGGTGGTCCAGTTCATACTCCTGATTCTCTATTCTGAGTTTACACGGATGATTATCCAGAAGCTCTACATCAACTGTTTCTCCATCCATAATTCTCAATCGTGTGCCTTGCAATCGCCAGTAGCCAATTTCCTGCCATACCGAATTGCTTTCCTTTCGGTTCAATTCGAACAAAGCAAAGCTGATATGGAATAAAAAGGCCGGAACATCTTCCTTCTCAGCAATCATGATTTGGTTCAACTCTTCGGCATGTTGCTGGCAAAAATGAGTCGAAATTTCATTCCGCTTAAATGCATCGGTATTTAGAAGTGTATGCAAATACATGATGTTATTTTTAATTCCATGTATCTGATAATCGTGCAAAGCAAGATGTAAGCGTTCAATGGCCAAATCCCTGTTTTCGTCCCAAACGACCAGTTTGGCAATCATCGGATCAAAATCGGGCTGAATAATACAAGGACCTGTAACTGCCGAATCTAACCTTAACCTGCCTTCGAACAATTTTGGAGGATTGTAAAAACTGATTTCTCCTGGAGAAGGGATAAAATCTCTCTCTGGGTCTTCTGCATAAATTCTGGCCTCAATGGCATGTCCTCTCAGCTGAACATCGTCCTGCCTGATTCCCAACTCTCTTCCCGAAGCCACCATAAACTGCTGTTCTACCAAATCAATGCCGGTTATCATTTCCGTTACCGGATGTTCTACCTGTATACGGGTATTCATCTCAAGAAAATAGAAATTCAAATCCTCATCAACTAAAAATTCTACTGTACCCGCATTGCTGTAGTTCATTTTTTGAGCGAGGAGTACTGCAGTTTCACCCATTTCATTTCTCAATTCAGGTGTTAGTGTTGGCGAAGGCGCTTCTTCAATCACCTTCTGAAAACGCCTTTGAATCGAACATTCACGTTCGAACAAATGGATCACATTTCCATGCTTATCCGCAAGAACCTGTACCTCGATATGTCTAGGGTTCTCAATATATCTTTCAATCAATACAGCTCCATCTCCGAAATAGCTTAAGGCTTCGCGCGATGTAGATTCCAAAGCCGCTTGCATTTCTTCTGGTTTATGCACAATTCGCATCCCTTTTCCACCACCTCCGGCTGCAGCCTTTATCAGGAGCGGAAACTTCATATTTTTACTCGCATCCAACAAGATGTGCTGATCACCCACAACTCCTTCCAAAACCGGAACTCCGATGGATTTTGCAAATTCGCGTGCATTGATTTTATTACCCATCAATTCAATGGCTCTCGCATCAGGTCCAATAAAATCAACAGCAGAATCGGCACAAAGCTGTGAAAACTCTGCATTCTCAGCCAGGAATCCATAACCTGGATGAATGGCATCGGCTTTGGCTTTCTTCGCCACTTCCACAATCTGGCCTGCATTCAAATAGGTTTCCTGCAAACTCGATCCCCTTAAAGGGAAAGCTTCATCTGCCTGAATTACATGTTCTGCATCTCTATCCTTCTCGGAATAAAGTGCCACTGTATGAATTCCCAGGTTCTTTGCTGATTTGATCACCCTAAGGGCAATTTCACCACGATTTGCTATAACTATTCTTTTATAATACATCTGTAATTAATTAGTAATGATCAATTAGTAATGAATAATTATTAATTACACATTATTAATTGTTAATTATCATTTGTCCAGTTTGGTTTGCGCTTTTCTAAAAATGAACTCATTCCTTCTTGCCCTTCTTCCGACTGACGAAGGTCAGCAATCATTTTTGCCGTATTTTCCATGGCCTCTTCATGCGACCAAACGTTCTCTACATCATACAACAGGTTTTTGCAGGTCGAAACGGCTATTGGACCACTCGTTTTCAACATAGAAATCAGATGATCTAACTTCGCTTTTAGTTTCTTTTCTCCGAACGACCAGTTTGCAAGCCCTGCCAATTGAGCTTCTTTCCCATTAAATCGCATACCTGTGAGCATAAGTTCCTTCGATTTAAACTCGCCAACACGTTTCATTACATAAGGTGAAATGCAAGCAGGCACAATTCCAATTTTCACTTCGCTTAAAGAGAAAATAGTAGCCTTGTGAGCCAAAACAAAATCGCAGGCTGCCAATAAACCATTGGCTCCTCCAATTGCTGCACCATGAACCTTGGCAATGGTTGGGAATTTACAGGAATAGATTGCATTAAAACACATCGAAAGTTTATAGCTCTCAAGGTAATTCTCATCGTAGGAGTAATTTGCAACGCCTTTCATCCAATTTAAATCGGCTCCAGCACAAAACGATTTTCCTTTGCCTTGCAGCAAAACCACTCGTAAGGTCTGATAATCCAGTTTTTCGATTTCCTCGAAACACTCAATAATTTCACCTATCATGGTTTCGTTAAAAGCATTATGGATTTCGGGACGGTTGAGTGTAATCGTCCCAATTTTGTTCTCAATGCTAAATTCTATCGTTTGATAATCTTTCATCTTTCTGATTTTTCTTCCTAAATAAATTTCCAGGTACTTGCTTACATTCTGAATACACCAAAATCGGGTTCACCAAACTCCTTGTTTAAAGAGGCGGCTATGCCCATTGCAAGTACTTTACGTGTATCGGCAGGATCAATAATACCATCATCCCATAAGCGAGATGTGCTGTAGTAGGCCGATCCTTCTTCTTCATATTTTTTAAGGATTTTTTCGCGAAGAGTGATTCTTTCTTCCGCATCGAATTCCTTTCCTTGTTTTTTCAATTGTTGCTCTTTTACCTGAACCAAAACACCGGCAGCCTGTTCTCCTCCCATTACCGAAATTTTAGCATTGGGCCACATGAATAAGAGGCGTGGTTCGTAGGCACGACCAGCCATTGCATAATTTCCTGCTCCAAACGATCCGCCAACAATCACTGTAAATTTTGGTACTTGTGCATTGGCCACTGCATGAACCATTTTAGCACCATCGCGGGCAATTCCCTTGTGCTCATACTCCTTACCCACCATAAATCCGGTAATATTCTGAAGAAAGATCAAAGGAATTTTGCGGAAACTACACAGCTCAATAAAGTGAGCCGCTTTTAATGACGTTTCCGAGAAGATAATCCCATTATTGGCAATAATTCCTACAGGAAAACCCATGATTTTTGCAAAACCCGTAACAATGGTTGGTGCATATCGCTCTTTAAATTCCTGGAAAGAGCTATCATCAACAATGCGCGCAATTAGTTCTCGTGCATCAATCGGTTTTTTCAGGTCGAGAGGTGCCAAACCATACAAATCTTCCACCGGATATTGCGGCTCTTTGTATTGTTCTCTTTCCAATGGATATTTCTGCACCTTAGGCATCGATTCGAAGATATCCCTGCAAATTTGTATGGCATGTCGATCGTCTTCAGCCAAATGATCGGCAACCCCGGAAATGGAAGTATGAATCTCTGCTCCTCCCAGTTCTTCGGCTGATACTTCCTCGCCAGTAGCAGCTTTTACCAAAGGTGGTCCACCAATAAAAATTGTTCCCTGTCCTTTTACAATTATGGTTTCATCGCTCATGGCAGGAACGTATGCTCCACCTGCCGTACACGATCCCATTACAATGGAGATTTGTGGGATACCGCGGGCCGACATTTTAGACTGATTGAAGAAAAAACGCCCAAAATCAAATTTGTCTGGAAATACTTTCGATTGCTCGGGCAGAAAAACACCACCCGAATCAACCATGTAAATGCATGGCAGGTGATTTTCCATTGCAATTTCCTGCGCACGTATGTGTTTTTTAATTGTTTCCTTAATGTAGGTTCCTCCTTTTACAGTGGCATCGTTGGCAACAACCACACATTCGCGTCCGTGCACAACTCCAATTCCTGTAACAATTCCTGCTGATGGAAACTGATTCTCGTACTGATCGCAAGCAGCCATGGCAGATAGTTCCAAAAATGGAGTATTCTTATCCAGAAGCAATTCAATTCTGTCTCTAACCAGCAATTTCCCTCTTTTTAAATGTCTTTCACGGGCCTTGTCGTCTGCTCCGCCAAGCACCGAATTTAGTCGCTCACGATATTCAGACATCAAGAGATTATAAGACTCTTTATTCTTTAAAAAGTCTTCGGATTTGGTGTTTATTTTAGATTTTATTGTTTTCAAGATTTTCTATTTTAATGTGGCGTAGCCTTACGCCATTTCTACATATTTCGTCTGTACTGTCCGCCTACTTCGTATAAAGCATTGGTAATCTGCCCCAGGGTACAATATTTACAGGCTTCCATCAGCTCAGCAAAAATATTTTCGTTCTTCAGGGCAGTCTTTTTTAACTGGAGTAATGCAATCTCTGCCTGCTCCCTGTTATTATGCTGAACCAACTCTTTGAATTGAACCTGGTTTTCCTTTTCCGACTCGTCGGATCGAATGACCTCTTTGGGTTGCACTGTTGGAGAACCCTGCGAACTGAGGAAAGTATTCACCCCAATAATTGGCAATTTTCCATTGTGCTTTAAACTTTCGTAATGAAGCGATTCCGATTGAATTTTACTGCGTTGATACATGGTTTCCATGGCGCCTAAAACTCCACCTCTTTCCGTAAGTCGGTCAAATTCCATCATTACAGCTTCTTCCACCAATTCGGTGAGCTCATCAATAATAAAAGCACCTTGCAGTGGATTTTGATTCTTGGCCAATCCCAACTCGTTGTTAATAATCAACTGAATGGCCATGGCTCTTCGTACCGACTCTTCGGTAGGTGTTGTAATTGCCTCATCGTAAGCATTGGTATGCAAAGAGTTGCAATTGTCGTAAATGCCCGTAAGTGCCTGCAATGTGGTGCGAATATCATTAAACTCAATTTCCTGGGCATGAAGCGATCTTCCCGAAGTTTGAATGTGATATTTCAATTTCTGGGAGCGATCGTTTGCCTTGTACAAATACCTCATTGCCTTGGCCCAGATAATTCTGGCTACACGGCCTATTACGGTATATTCCGGATCCATTCCGTTAGAGAAGAAGAAAGAAAGGTTTGGCGCAAAATCATCCACCTTCATGCCTCTCGAAATGTAATATTCTACCAAAGTAAATCCATTGGCAAGGGTAAATGCCAACTGACTAATTGGGTTAGCACCCGCTTCCGCGATATGGTAACCAGATATCGAAACCGAATAGAAATTCCTTACCTGGTTCTGGATGAAATATTCCTGTATGTCGCCCATCATTTTCAGGGCAAAATCAATAGAGAAAATACATGTATTCTGAGCCTGATCTTCCTTCAACATATCGGCCTGTACCGTTCCGCGAACCCTGCAAATGGTATCCGCTTTTATTTTTTCGTAGATCTCTTTTTCTAGCACCTGGTCGCCAGTAACGCCCAGCAGCATCAAGCCTAAGCCATTATTGCCTTCCGGCAGATCTCCAACATATCTAACCCTTTCTTTATCCTGATATATTTCCTGAATTTTCGCCTCAACTTCATCCTCCAGTCCATTTTCGCGAATGTACATCTCGCATTGCTGATCGATGGCCACATTCATAAAATAGCCCACCAACATTGGCGCAGGACCATTAATGGTCATGGAAACAGAGGTTTTCGGATCAACCAAATCGAAACCCGAATAGAGTTTCTTAGCATCATCAAGCGAGGCAATTGAAACACCAGAATTTCCAACTTTTCCATAAATATCTGGCCTTCTGTCAGGATCGGAACCGTAGAGTGTTACCGAATCAAAAGCGGTAGACAAGCGTACTGCCGGTTGTGCATGCGCCAGGTAATGGAAACGCTTATTGGTTCTTTCCGGCGCTCCTTCTCCTGCAAACATGCGTGTTGGATCTTCTCCTTCACGTTTAAAAGGAAAAACACCCGAAGCATAAGGAAAATCTCCCGGAACATTTTCTTTCAAACTCCATTTTACAATGTCTCCCCAACTCTTGTAATCGGGCAAAACAATCTTTGGTATTCTATTGTGAGATATAGTTTCGATGTGAGTATCCACACAAATTTCCTTTCCCCTCACCTTATACTTAAATACATCTTCTTTGTATCTTTTAACTTTATCTTCCCAGCCATCTATAATCTCCTGATGTTTGAAATCTGCATTCAATTTCTCGAACTCTTTTTCAATCGATCTTTTGGCAATTTCATCGTCAACCAGGTCTGCCGATCTCGATAAAGCATATAGCTGATCTGCTATCTCAGCCTGATCTTCCACTTTTCGGTTGTATTTTCTTACGGTTTGCGAAATGTCAGAAAGGTATCGGACTCTTGCGGGTGGTACAATCTCAATTTTTTTACTGGCCTCCAATAAAGGTTTCCCATTCAGTGCGAATTGCTGCACACCTTTATCAGCCAAAAAATGTGTTAAAGCATGATACAGTTCATTTACACCATGATCGTTGAACTGCGAAGCCACAGTTCCGTACACAGGCATCTCTTCCGGATCCTGATCGAACAAGGTATGATTTCGTTGGTACTGCTTTTTGACATCTCTTAAGGCATCCTGTGCTCCTTGCTTATCGAACTTATTAATGGCCACCAAATCGGCAAAGTCGAGCATATCAATTTTCTCCAATTGGGTGGCTGCACCAAATTCAGGAGTCATTACATAAAGCTTTACATCGCTGTAATCTACAATTTCGGTATCGGACTGACCAATTCCAGAACTCTCCAGGAAAATACAGTCGAAGCCAGCCGCTTTCATAATCATCAAAGCATCATCAACATGTTTCGATAAGGCCAGGTTTGCTCTTCTTGTAGCCAAAGACCTTACATATACATTCTCGTTCTGAATGGCATTCATCCTGATTCTATCGCCCAGTAAGGCTCCTCCACTCTTCTTTCGCGAAGGATCAACCGAAAGGATTCCCAATTTCATCTTCGGATAATCGATCTGAAATCTTCGAATCAGTTCATCGGTAAGGGAAGATTTTCCTGCTCCTCCTGTTCCGGTGATTCCTACAACAGGAGTATGGTTGATTTTTGCATGATTTTTAAGTTTCAGGTACAAATCAGTCTCCTGAATCTCATCCTGCTCAGCCAGGCTGATTAACCTGGCCATTGTATTGATGTCCGAAAAGGAAATATCTTCAATTTTTGGAAGCTCAATTCGATTCAATTCGTAATCTGCCTTTTGCAACACTTCGTTTATCATGCCCTGCAAACCAAGGTTTCGACCATCATCTGGCGAATACAATCCAGCAATACCATAGCTTTCCAACTCTTTAATTTCTTCGGGAAGAATCACTCCACCACCACCTCCAAATATCTGGATATGGCCTGCATTTTTCTCCTGCAACAAGTCATACATATACTTAAAAAACTCAATGTGCCCGCCCTGGTATGAACTAATGGCAATTGCCTGGGCATCTTCCTGAATGGCACAGTCAACAATCTCTTCGGCAGAACGGTTGTGTCCGAGGTGAATTACTTCGGCACCCGAAGCCTGGATAATTCTTCTCATGATGTTAATGGAAGCATCATGTCCATCGAAAAGAGAAGTGGCAGTAACAATTCGTACCGAGTTTTTCAATTGATATGTAGCAGGTGTATTCATCTTATTTGGTTTCTACAGTTCGAGTGCTTTTTCAATAATTTCAGCAACATCAAGGTTTTGAAGTTCTGTTTCCTTATTCTTTAATTTGATTCCATCGGTAAGCATGGTCATACAAAACGGGCAAGCCGATGCAACTTTATCAACCTTTCTTTCGATAATTTCTTCGGTTCTTTCAATGTTCACTTCCTTCTCTCCCTTTTCAGCCTCTTTAAACATCTGAGCTCCACCGGCCCCACAACATAAACCAAAACTTCTCGATCTCTTAAGCTCCTTCACATCACCAAAAACAGCTTTCACCACATTTCTTGGTGCATCGTAAATCTTATTTCCTCTTCCCAGGTAACACGGATCGTGGTAAGTAATCGTTTCTCCTTTAAAAGGATTATTCTCCAGTTTCAGCTTTCCGGCCTGAATCATTTCATCCAAAAATTCGGTGTAGTTAATCACATCGTAATTCCCTCCCAATTCAGGATATTCGTTCTTTAAAGTGTTATAGCAATGCGGACAGGTGCAAATAATTTTATTCACTTCGTATCCATTCAACACGTCGATATTTTGCATGGCCTGCATTTGGAAAAGCATTTCATTTCCGGCTCTTTTAGCGGCATCTCCAGTACAGCTTTCTTCTTTTCCAAGAACGGCATAACTCACCTCAAGGTGATTTAATATTTTGGCAAATGCACGTGCCACTTTCTGGTATCTGTCATCGAAAGCGCCAGCACATCCAACCCAATAAAGATATTCCGGCTTTTCACCTTTAGCTGCCAAATCAGCCATTACCGGTACATGTAGTTTTTTATCTGTCATTTAGTAAATATTTTTATTCGAGAGGTATCGTCCATCTCTATATGAATATCATTGATCTCATTATCCTTCTGTCCATTTAAGGCGATCTTCAGGAGAAAATTGCCAGGGAGCACCATTGTTCTCAATATTGGTAAACATCGCATTTAATTCTGCTGGTGCTGCTGCTTCTTCCATTACCAAATACCTTCTCATGTCCATAATCAGGTTTGGATGACTGATATCAATCGGACATTCCTGTGCACAGGCATTACAAGTGGTACAAGCCCATAATTCCTCTTCGCTGATATAGTCTCTTATAAGTGATTTTCCATCCTCTTTGCCTTTTACCGCCAATGGCCCAATTTCATCCATTCGCTTACGCAAATCAACAAATATTTTTCTTGGAGATAATAGTTTACCTGTGATATTGGCCGGGCACACATCCGTACATCGTCCGCATTGTGTACAAGCCAGGGAATCCATATAATTTTTCCAGCTAACGTCCTGAACATCTTTCACTCCAAAACGCGACACCTCTTCACTTTCATCGTAAGCAGCCTCAGGGTCCAACATCAGTTTTACCTCTTTGGTAATGCTTTCCAGGTTAGGATATTTGGTTAAAGGCTCCAGGTTCGCCAAAAAGACATTTGGTACCGATAGGAACACATGGAAATGCTTTGAGTATGGCAGGTAGTTCGCAAAAATGAAAATCAGTAAGATATGAATCCACCAACCAGGTTCTTGTAACCATCCTAAATCCATATTAATGAGATTTACCAAAGCTGCTGAAACCGGGTATACTCCTTCGTAACCATTTGGATGATTGCTGATATATCCAACATTAAAAGCCAGCAAAGAAAGCATCAGTAAACCAATAAAACTTAGTGCAATTTGTGCATCCCAATACGATTTAGGTGACATTTCGACACCGGAAAATCTCTTGATACGCATGATGCTCCTGCGCAAGCTAAAGGCTTTGATAAAAACAATAATTAGCAGGGCGAATACATCGCCCGATGCCATTACAACATCATAAAACCATCCGGTAAAGGCGAAGGACCGTTCTAAACCAAAAGCACCATCAATTACAATTTCGATACTCCCCAGGGTAATCACCAAAAATCCCCAAAACACCAGGGCATGCATTAAACCGATTACTGGTTTCCTGAAAATTTTTGTCTGCCCAAAGGCAATATCCAGCGTATGCGATATTCGTGCTCCAATATTGCGTATTGGATAGCTCGGCTTAGTAAGCTTAAAAAAAGCCCACAATCGCTTCACCGACCAGGCAAAAACTCCTAATGTTATTGCCAGTGAAATGAGAAAGAGGATTTGTTTTGTCATTGCTTATAGGTTTAGACTGTATTTGATCAAAAACGATCTACTTACTTCTTGAAATTAAATCAGGATTTAGAGTTTCGAAATGCTTTGGTCAGCTTAGGCAATACCTCCATTACATCTCCCACAATTCCATAATCGGCCACACTAAAAATTGGCGCCTCAGGATCGGTGTTGATTGCAACAATGCATTTACTACGACTAATACCAGCCACATGCTGAATGGCACCCGAAATACCGGCTGCGATGTACAAGTTTGGAGCAATTACCTTCCCGGTTTGCCCAACGTGTTCTTCATGTCCACGCCAGCCTTCATCCGAAACCGGACGAGAACAGGCTGTTGCAGCACCCAATACTTCGGCCAGCTCTTCCACAGGTGCCCAGTTTTCAGGACTACGCATTCCTCTACCTGCCGATACAACTACATCAGCATCGGAAAGAATCACTTTATCCTTCTGCTCTTCTTCTTCAATTACCTGGATTTTAAACAGACTGGCATCTACTTCAGGAGCAAATTCTTCAATGTTTACCTCAACCTGGTTTTCGATTAAACCAAAACAGTTCTTTGCAATGGTTACAACCTTCTTTTCAGAATCGATTTGTACATGTCCAAATGCCTTTCCTGAGAAAACTCTCTTTTTCACTACAAATGGGTCGAGTGAAACCGGTAATTCCTGAACAGCTGCAACCATTCCTGCCTTTAGTTTCACCGAAACTCTTGGTGCAATGGCCTTACCACTATTGTTATCGCTCATAACAACAACACTGGCAGCTTCTTTTTCAGCTAGCTGAGCAATTACCTTGGCATAAGCTCGGCTTGTAAGTATATTCAACTGAGGATTGTTTACAGAAACAACTTTATCCGCTCCAAATTTCCCCAAAGTATTTAGTTCATCATTTGAAACTTCCCCGATGGAAAGTACAATCAAATTTGTATTTAATTTATTGGCTAATTCTTTTGTATATGATACCAATTCGTAGGTGGAATTCTTAAATTTCCCATTCCAATTTTTGGCAAATGCAATTACAGACATAGGCTCATTTTTAATTTGTTAATAATCGGATTCATCCAGATTTCGTTTACAAAACCTTGGCTTCATTCTTCAGCAAATCTACCAGCTGCTCAGCCGATTCAGATTCAATCATCTTGCATGCTCCTTTTTCTGCCGGTAATTCGAACTTTACGGATTTGGTTAGCACATCCATTTCGGCAGCTGCTTTTACCTCTAAAGGTTTTTTACGTGCCATCATAATTCCCCTCATCGAAGGAATGCGTGGTTCGTTGGCGATACCTTTCTGAACTACAGCAACAAAAGGAGTTTCGGTTTTCAAAACCTGTTTTCCACCTGGAATTGCTCTGCTCAACTGGATATCATCATCATCTAAATTCACCGCAGTAACCGACGAAATTCCAGGATAATCCATAAATTCAGCAATCATAGCACCTACTGAAGAGCCATTATAATCACTCGATTCAATTCCACTAAAGACAATATCAAAAGGATTCTCTTTTAGAAATTCTGCAATTTGCCCTGCCACATGATAGGCATCTGCAGGACAAGCATCAATTCTTACTGCTTTATCTGCACCAATGGCAAGGGCTTTTCTTAAAGTAGCATCGGCGCCGGCCCCACCAACGTGGATCACGCAGATCTCATTCACAGAATTTCCGGCATCTTCTTTTAACTCCAATGCACGAGTCAAGGCAAGTTCATCCCAAGGATTGATGATCCACTGTACACCAGAATCATCAAATAAGCTGTCTCCTTCTTTAAATTTAACTTTCGTGGTTGTATCTGGAACGTTACTTATACATACTAATATTTTCATAAGCGATGTTTTTTTGTATATGATATAAGAGAAATAGAAGATTCCTTTCTCTTTTATTTTTTCAAATTTTTAATCCACCAAACCTCTCGAAATCACAATTTTTTGAATTTCTGAAGTTCCTTCATAGATCTGCGTTAATTTGGCATCACGCATTAACCTTTCAACATGGTACTCTTTCACATAACCATATCCGCCATGAATTTGAACGGCCTCTGTCGTTACCTTCATTGCAGTTTCTGCAGCATATAATTTTGCCATGGCACTGGCATGTCCATAAGGTTTACCCTGATCTTTCAACCACGCAGCTTTCAGGCAGAAGAAGCGAGCAGCTTCAATTTCTGTTGCCATATCGGCTAGCTTAAATGCAATGGCCTGGTGGTTGATAATTTCTTTTCCGAAAGCTTTTCTTTCCTGGGCATATTTGAGCGCCAGTTCGTAGGCTCCCGATGCAATTCCCAATGCCTGGGATGCAATTCCGATTCTTCCTCCTTCGAGGGATTTCATGGCGAATTTGAAACCAAATCCTTCTTCTCCCAATAAATTCTCTTTGGGCACTTTTACATTGTTGAACATGACTGAATGCGTATCAGAAGCTCTCATCCCCATTTTATTTTCATGCGGTCCTACCGATATTCCTTCCGAATCGGCTTCAACAATCAGTGCGTTAATTCCCCTGTGCTTCAGCTCCGGCTTGGTTTGTGCAATTACAATATAAGTAGATGCCGATTTCCCACTTGTAATCCAGTTTTTTGTTCCATTCAGCAGGTAATGATCCCCCATATCAACGGCAGTTGTTCTTTGAGAAGTTGCATCCGATCCGGCTTCTGGCTCCGACAAAAGGAAAGCACCAATTTTCTCTCCTCGAGCCATAGGCTTTAGGTATTTTTGCTTTTGTTCTTCGTTACCAAACTTCTCTACCCCCCAACAAACCAATGAATTATTCACCGACATAATTACAGAAACCGATGAATCGATTTTAGAAATTTCTTCCATGGCCAATACATACGAAATGGTATCCATTCCACCACCATCATAGTCAAGTCCTACAAGCATTCCAAGGAAACCAAGTTCCCCAAGCTTTTTAACCTGTTCGGTTGGATATATCGCTTTCTCATCTCGCTCAATTACTCCAGGTAATAACTCTCGTTGAGCAAAATCACGAGCTGCATCTCGAATCATCAATTGTTCTTCGGTGAATTCAAAATTCATAGTGTTTGTTTTTAGGTGTGTTAAAATAGGCTAACAGCTTTTAGCATTCAACCATTAGCCTATTTACATTATATTCTACTTCATTTTATTCAAATTAATTCCTACTCACCTCTCTTGTATACAATAACCACAAGAGATTTATCATCTCCCCCCATATTTACAGACATACCATAAGGTCTGTCTTCTTTCATTTCAATTTGTGCTTCACCAGCATTACCTGTTAACTGTTCCCAAACGGTAACTGCCTGGTGAACTCCGGTTGCTCCTGTTGGATGTCCCCAACCAATAAGTCCGCCAGTGGTATTAAAAGGAACTTTACCTTCGCGTGATGTATGACCTTCCAGTACAAAGTCAACTCCTTTTCCCTCTTCGGCAAAACCAATGGCTTCAGCACCCATGATTCCTGCAATTGAGAAACAGTCGTGAACTTCAACCGTACCAATCTGATCAACAGCAACTCCTGCCATTTCCAAAGCTTTAGCAGCAGCTGCCTTCATGGTGGTCAAACTGGTCATATTTTCCGGTTCCTGGGTAATATCAGCCGCAGCTTGTCCAATTCCCAACACTTCAACAGCATCTTTCGGATCGATACCAACTTTCTTTAGCCCTTCTTCAGAAACAATAGCAATTGCTGATGCTCCATCAGATACTTTTGAACAGTCTGAATAATTCAGGTGATCGACAAATTTCTTTGGATTTACAGGCATATTGGCCATGCTTTCCAAATCCTTATTTTTATTGTGAAACTCCTGAGCTGTTTCGCATAAACGAGCATTTTCAATAGCATTGCAATACCATTTTGCCATGGCCTCACGAGTCTTTTCTCTACCAAATTTTTCGTAGTATGCACCAGCACGATTACTGAATACTCCAGGGAAAAAGTAGGCATGACCATCTTTCCTGGTCTTCATCCATCCAGCTCCTGCTAAAACATCGGCACCGTACATAGCTTTCATGGTATTCTGTACCTCGAAGCCAACAACCAATACAACATCAGCTGTTTCGGCAAGAACAGATTTAATTCCACTTGCCAAAGCCAAACCTCCCGATGCACAAGCACCTTCAACACTTATGGCAGGTTTGTGTTTCAATCCTTCATCAATCATTGGTAAAAATGCCGGCAGGTTTGCCTGCTTGTTAAAACGAGATGCCATAAAGTTTCCAATTACTCCTTCATCTACATTTTGAGCACCACCAATCATTTTTAAAGTTTCCTGCCCAGCTTCCTTGATATAATGTTCCAAATCTGGACGTGGCTTTTTTGGATGAAACTCTTTTCTTCCGGTTCCCATTGAAATTGTATTGTAACCGGCTACCATATATACTTTTTTGCGTAAAGCTTTCATATCTTTTTAGATATCAGATTTGAGACAGAGAACGCTTTAAAATCCTCAGATCCCGAATCCATTTGTTAAATGTTTAGTTGTTTAAGTGATATCACTTTCGATTGTATGAATCAAATGCATGAGCATTTTTCAACAAGCGAGAAGTTCTCTCTTTTAAAAATAATCGTTAATCGGACCATAAGCATGGAAAAATCCTGTTTCCAATACAGTATTCACATCATTTGCTGATGCTGCAACTTCTGTATCAACAAGCATTTGACCAATTGCTTTCGAATTTTGTCCGTAAGCAACAGCAAGGTTCGCCCCAACACTGTCAATTGCATGCAATTCCTTAAAGAACTTTTGCAAGTAGTCAGCCTTATTTTTATCGCGCACTACAGTTTTCCAATAAATCTTAAGCGTAGGCAGTTCTCCTAATTTGGCTGCACAATCCATTTCGATATCTTCTTTAGAAACATATTTTCCTGCGCCAAAATCATATACATGTGTAATTCTTCCTTTCTGATATTTGAACACTCCATCTTTCTGCGATCCATCAGCATACTGTCCACCTTTTACATCCTTATCGAACATCTGATTTAGTACACCATGCGAAAGTGTTTCTTGTGGGAAAGAAGGCTGCATACTTTCCAAAATAAATTTGGTTACATCAACGCCTACATAGTCGATCAACTGGAAAATTCCCATTGGGCGCACCAACAGGTCTCTACTAATTGTATCGATCATGAAGAAAGCTTTTGCCCATCCTTCTGTTTCGGCAAGCTTTTCAGCCTGGTTTAAAGCATACAAGGCATCACGCATAAAGTGCCCGTTGCCAATAAATCCTGCTACATCTTTCGATGGAACAATAATTTTCCTCATCGACTTAGCCAGGGCAATCGAGAAATCGTTTAATTCGTCGCCCGTATTTTCGCACTTAATAATTTCAAGTAACTTTTGAATTACCGGTGGGTTGTAGAAATGGTATCCAACGATATCGCCGTTCAAACCAGCTTCCTTTTCAATTTCACCAATTGGAATTGAAGAAGTATTGGTCAGGAACCATGCATCAGGATTATTTTGTTTGATTAGTGAGAACAATTTCACTTTAAGAGCTTTGTCTTCTTTAATTGCCTCAAAAATTAGATTCGATTCAAATGTAGTTTCAATTCTTGTTGATGTTTGAATCATCGCCATTACATCTGTCACAAACTGTTGAATTACCTCTTCATTATCCACCAGGTTTTCATTATCTGCGTACCATTGTCTTAATTCAACGATGTTTTTCTCGGCATGTTTTTCCAACTGGGATCTAACATAGCCCAGCAAATTCACTAATGCAGGCTGTGATACATCAATTGCGTTCAATACAAAATCTTCTTTTGATTTTTGGCCTATTTTAAGTTTGGCCATTTCGAATGAAAGTAATACCAGAATACCGCTTCCCATTTTTCCAGCAGCACCCAATACACTTACGTTTTTCATTTTAGGGACTAAATCCATTTGTTTATTGTTTTATATTTAAATTTCTTAATCATTTTAAGGTATAATTCACCCAATTGAGCTAACTGTTTAAACCCATCATCACAACCTACAAATCGCAAGTTTATGCGATAAGTTTCCCCGCTAAAATTGAATGTTACCAATTAGGCTGACGCTTTTCCAAAAAGGCGTTAACACCTTCTTCGCGTTCTTTTTGATCTTCCTTAAATAATCGACCAAATTCTTTCGATTCCATTTTTCCGGCATCTTTGCTGCCCATTTCTAATCCTTCACGAACCATTTCTTTTACTAAACGCAAAGCATTTGGACTTTTCCCAGCAATTTTCCCAGCCAGTTTAATCGAATCTTCCAGTACCAATTCTGGTTCAGATAACTTTTGAACCACTCCCAGGTTATAAGCTTCCTGTGCGGTTATTCCTTCTCCGAGCATCATTAAATACATGGCATTTCCAGCTCCTACCAATCGCGGCAAGCGTTGTGTTCCGTTAAAACCAGGAATCAAACCAAGGTTTACTTCTGGCAATCCCAAACGGGCTTTTTCACTTGCTACTCTAATATCACATGCTAAAGCCAGTTCTAACCCTCCCCCAAGGGCAAATCCGTTAATGGCTGCGATAACCGGAATTTCCAAATTCGCGATTAAATCGAATACTCGTTTGCCTGTTTCAGAAAAATCGTAGGCATTTTGTGGAGAGTATTCCTGCATTGCCTTGATATCAGCTCCAGCGATAAAGGCTTTTCCTTCGCCGGTAATAATTAATACACGAATATTTTCAACATCATTGCTTTCCAAAAAGCAAGTTAACTCCTTAAAAACCTCTTCATTTAAGGCATTTAAGGCTTTAGGACGATCTAGAGACAAAATTCCAATTTCATCTCTTTTTTCAAATTTTAGATAATTGTACATCATAGGTGTGAGTAAGACTTTTTTTCATCTATATATCTAAATATAACAAAAACTCTTAACACTCAAAAGGTAATTTATCATACGATCAAACAATTGGCTTACACCCCCTAGATTTACAGGCTTTTAGAATCGAGAAAAAAGTTGAAAAAGATCTGCAATTCCGCTATCAAAAAAGGACAATAAAAAACCCGATTCAAGTTTGAACCGGGTTAAGTATAATAAGAATGAAATTCTTTGTGTTGTTACGCCATATTATGGTAAACGTTTTGTACGTCGTCGTTGTCCTCAAGTTTTTCCAATAATTTTTCAACATCGGCAACTTGTTCTTCTGATAATTCTTTTGTGTCCATTGGAATTCTTTCGAAACCTGAAGAGATCACTGTCATGTCATTTTCTTCCAGGTAAGACTGAATTTTACCAAAATCGGTAAATTCACCGTAAAGCATTACACCATCTTCTTCTGCAAATACTTCTTCCACCCCAAGATCGATTAATTCGAATTCTAATTCTTCAATATCGTATTCTTTATTTTCGATTTTGAAATGACACTTGCGCTCAAACATGAATTCAACACTACCAGCAGTTCCTAAACTACCTTTGCATTTGTTAAAATATGAACGAACGTCGGCTACTGTTCTGGTATGATTATCGGTTGCTGTTTCTACAAGAATCGCAATTCCATGAGGCGCGTATCC
This sequence comes from Marinifilum caeruleilacunae, assembly GCF_013141825.1. GTDB lineage: Bacteria > Bacteroidota > Bacteroidia > Bacteroidales > Marinifilaceae > Marinifilum > Marinifilum caeruleilacunae. Next base: position 51,959 of record NZ_RZNH01000025.1, on the reverse strand, counting down.
TTCGTAAACAAGTTCTTTGAAATCTTTTTGCTCCTTAGAAGAAGCTTTTTTAATGGCACGCTCAACGTTATCTTTAGGCATGTTGGCTGCCTTAGCATTTTGAATAACTGCACGCAAACGAGCATTTGTTGACGGATCAGGGCCACCTTCTTTTACTGCAATAACAATATCTTTACCGATTCGGGTAAAGGCTTTGGCCATCTTATCCCAACGCTTCATTTTACGCGCTTTTCTAAATTCGAATGCTCTTCCCATAATTTATGTATAAAATTTTTTCGCAAAAATAACACATGTATTCCAATCTGTGAAACGAATAGACAATTTTATTCGGTGTTTTATTTTGCTTCTAAGCATCTTTTAAAATGAGATTGCTCATTGTTTGCAGGTGTACAATTGCCTATATTAGCCCTGTATATTCAATAATTAGATAACAAACCTAATCAGATGAAGAAAATTTTTATTCTTTGTGCTGCGTTTTTAACTTTAGTATCAACTACTAATCAAGTTATTGCAGAAAAGAAGGCAGAAACATCCAACATTACTGCCGAAACAATTAAAGCAACCATTAACGAGCTAAGTGCAAACTGTTTGGATAAAAGCTTGCTTGAAAAAGGTGTAAAACATGCTGCTAGCCTTTGGCGATTGAGCGATGGAACAGAAGCAGACTTTACAAACTTCTGTAAGAAAAGCTATATCTCCGATAAGGCTGAAAAAGAGATGGTGTTCCATAAAATTTCGAGAAATCTTGAAATTATTACCGGGCACTTTAACAAAATCACTTTAGACTTATTGGAACCTGTTCATTTGAATACCTTCGAGCAGCACCCAATCGACAATGCTTTTGGAGCGTATAGTGTAGGTTCTCACTGGATGAACGACTTTTACAACAACAAGATTGCTTTTACAATTGCACTGAATTTCCCTTCGTTTAGCCTGGCTGAAAAGGAAGCAAATGCTAAAGACTGGACTCGCCAGGAGTGGGCATACGCACGTTTGGGAGATTATTTTACTGCCAGAGTTCCTTCGGAATTGCTGCAAGCTGCCGGTACTGCTGCGGCCGGTTCTGATGTATACATCGCAGACTATAACATTTATGTAGGTCACCTTACGGATAAAAAAGGGAATCGCTACTTTCCAGAAGACAAAGTATTGCTTTCTCACTGGAACTTGCGCGATGAAATTAAAGCGAACTATGCCAACAAAAAGGTTGGTTTAGACAAGCAAAAAATGATTTACCAGGTGATGAAGAGAATCATTTCACAGGAAATCCCTGAAAAGGTAATCAACAGTGGTGATTTTGAGTGGGATCCATACACAAATGTGGTTTACAAGGCTGGTAAAGCTGTAGATGCTACTCCGGAACCAAACGAAAGATATCAGCAAATTCTGAATAATTTCCGTGCGAATAAGGCAATTGATCCTTACTATCCAGATCAGAATACCTTTATTAAGAGACAGTATGATGGAGCCAAAGAGATATCAGCGGAAGCAACCGAAAAGATTTTCTCTGCATTCCTAAGTTCTGAAGAAACCAAAAAAGTAGGTAAACTGATTCAGAAGAGATTGGGTCGTAAGTTACAGCCATTCGATATTTGGTACGATGGATTCAAGGCTCGTAGTGGCATGGATGAATCGAAACTGGATGCACAAACAAGAGGCTTATATCCTGATGCTGCGGCATTAGAAGCTGATTTGGCAAACCTATTGGTAAAATTAGGATACGATAAGGAAAGAGCTCAGTGGCTGGCAGATCGAATTGCGGTTGATCCTGCAAGAGGATCAGGTCATGCCTGGGGTGGAGCAGCTAAAGGCCAAAAAGCTCACTTGCGTACCAGAGTTGGTGCAAAAGGAATGGATTACAAGGGTTATAACATTGCAATCCATGAATTTGGTCACAATGTGGAGCAAACCATTTCTCTTTACGATGTTGACAATTTCGTAATGAACGGCGTTCCGAACACGGCATTTACCGAAGCTTTGGCATTTATTTTCCAAAAGCGTGATATGATGCTATTGGATGTAAATGATGATTCGCCACAAAAAGATGCATTGAAGAAATTGGATCTTTTCTGGAGTGCATACGAGATTATGGGTGTTTCATTGGTTGACATCCGCATGTGGAGATGGTTGTATGCAAATCCTGAAGCAAGCGCCGCTGAACTTCGCGATGCTACCATGGATATTGCAAAAGCAGTTTGGAATGAATTCTACGCTCCTGTTTATGGTATGAAAGACCAGCCAATTTTAGCGGTTTATTCTCACATGTTGAACAGTCCGTTGTATTTATCGAACTATGCTTTTGGTAATGTAATTGAATTCCAATTGGAGCAACATTTAAAAGGAAAGACCTTCCCTACCGAAGTAGACCGTATCTTTAAGCAAGGTAGATTAACGCCAAACCAATGGATGGTAGAAGCAACTGGTAATGATTTATCGGCTGAACCATTATTGGAAGCTGCTAAAGAAGCTTTAAAAGAATTGAAATAAGATAATTGCTTTTGGCGATAAGCCATTGGCAAAATACACAAAGGCCATCTCGAAAGGGATGGCTTTTCTTGTATGCTATCATAGCATTTTTAAAGCTTATTTAATTGCATCATAATAACAAGCTGTTGTTTGAATAAGTAAAGCATAAAAATTAAACATTATCTCATCTATTTTGTGTATTATTAAGAATTAAACCAAATAGCGAGAAAATAAGAATGGCTAGATCACATGGCAGCGATACCTCTAACGTTCCGAAAGGAAAGATTAACCGAAGCGGCATAAGTAGCGCTTTGCGTTTGTATAAATACATTAAACCATACCGTGGGCAATATTTTTTAGGCATGTTTTTCCTGTTGGGCTCAAGTTTGGCCAGCCTGGCTTTCCCAAAACTGCTTGGCGACCTTGTGAATACCGGCAATTCCACTACACTCGGACAAAGTCTAAATCAAACGGTGATATTAATAGCAATTGTATTGATTGTGCAGGCTACCTTCGCCTATTTTCGCATCATACTCTTCGTAAATGTTACTGAAAAATCTCTGGCTGCCTTGCGCCAGGCCAGTTACAGACATTTAATCAAGTTGCCATTACAGTTTTTCGAAAAAAGAAGAGTGGGCGAACTTAACAGTCGAATTTCTGCAGATGTTATTCAGTTGCAGGAAACAATGACCAGTACATTGGCTGATTTCATTCGCCAGATTATCGTAATTACAGGAGGAATTATCTTATTGGCAGTAATCTCGATTAAACTAACTGCCTTTATGCTGATTACCCTACCTCCAACCATGATAGCTGCAAGATTTTTTGGTCGTTTTATCCGAAAATTCTCTAAAGAAGTGCAAACCAAGGTTGCCGATTCGAATACCATTATAGAAGAAACCCTACAAGGCATACAGAGTGTAAAGGCATTTACCAATGAGTTTCTGGAGATTTCGCGTTACAAAAAGAAGACTTTGGAAATTGCCGATTTGGGCATGACACGCGGTAAATATCGTGGGGCATTTTCCTCTTTTATCATATTGGGATTATTTGGCGCTATTGCTGCAATGGTGTGGCAAGGTTCACGATTGTTACAAGCAGGCGAAATGGCTGCCGGAGACCTGTTTTCATTTGTGATTTACTCGGTTTTTGTTGGAGGAACCATTAGCGGATTGGCCAATGTGTATACCAATATCCAAAAGTTCATTGGTGCTACCGAAGATCTGTTCAAAATCTACGATGAAGTTCCCGAAGAAATTGAGGAACTGCAGAAATTAGATCCAAAATATAGAATGAATGGTGAAATCCATTTGAGGAACTTGAGCTTTGCTTATCCATCCCGACTGGAGCAGAAGGTTTTAAATGATATCAACCTGGAAATTAAAAGCAACCAGTTAGTTGCTTTGGTCGGACATAGTGGTGCTGGTAAAAGCACCTTGGCCTCCTTGCTCCTACTCTTGCATCGTCCACCAAAGAACAGTCTGTTTTTCGGTGAACTCGATAGTCATGATTATTCCCTTTCGGCCTTGCGAAGCCAGATATCTTTGGTACCTCAGGACATTTTCCTGTTTGGTGGAAGTATTAGGGAAAATATCGCTTACGGAAAACCAGATGCAAGCCAGGAAGATATTTACGAGGCTGCTCAAAAAGCAAATGCCTTAGAATTTATCGACCGTTTCCCGGAAAAATTCGATACCATTGTTGGAGAGCGCGGAACACAACTTTCGGGTGGTCAGCGACAAAGAATTGCCATTGCCAGGGCAATTTTAAACGATCCTAAAATTCTAATTCTTGATGAAGCAACTTCTTCACTCGATTCAGAATCGGAAAAACTCGTGCAGGAAGCATTGGAAAAACTGATGATTGGCCGAACCTCAATTGTAATTGCACACCGCTTATCAACCATTCGAAAAGCCGATGAAATTGTAGTTTTAGAGAATGGTAAAATTGTTGAACAAGGAACTCACGATCAGTTGATGACCATTTCCAGTGGTCAGTATAAAAAGTTGATTCAACTCCAATATTCTTCCTAAATCCTTACACACAAGTTTGTAGATATGTAAATATTCTCTAACTTCATTCTTTGATCTGATAACAAGTTCTATTTTTAAGTTATGTCGGCAAGTAGCATATTTTTAATTCTAATTAGTGGTTTGGGTGTTCTTCATGGTATTTTTTTGGCATCTTTTCTTCAGATTCACGAAAAATACAAAAACACCTCCAACAAATTTCTTGCTTTGCTGCTGCTGGTACTTTCGTTTCGGGTTGGAAAATCGGTATTTCTAAATTTTGCCGAAACACTTGAATTGTGGTTCATCTTTATTGGCCTTGCGGCGATCATGTTAATTGGTCCTCTTTTCTATTTCTATGCCAAATCCTTAAGTCAAGCCAAATTCAAGTTAAAACCCATTCATTATCTGCATTTTATTCCAACTCTGGGAGGCATTGCCTTTAGCATTTGGGTGAATACTCAATCCATTTTTTCCATTTCGAAGGTGATTTTGGGCCTTGCATTTCTATCCTATTACCTTCATTTTTTGACTTACCTAATTGTCTGTTTCCTATATATTCGAAAAGAACGCAAGAACAATTTAGATGATAATTCATATGCCTTGTTACAACTCTTATTCTATTCGCTTTTAGCCGTATGGATGGTATATGTTCTGAATTTATTCGATAGTATTATTCCTTACATTATTGGGCCTATTTTATATACAATTCTCGCTTATGCAATTAGTTTGATCGTAGTTCAGAAAGGTTACCTAAAAAAGGTGAAATACAAAACAACCAGTATTTCGAACGAACTGTCGGATGAAGTGTGGAGCAATGTAAAAAAATTAGTAGTGGATGAAAAATTGTTTAAAAATGGAGATTTGACCCTAAAATCTTTAAGCCAGCAATTAAATGTTACACCCCAGAGTCTGTCAATGATCATTAACCAGAAGAACAAAACCAATTTCAATAGCTTTATTAACCAATTTCGTATCGAAGAGGCAATACGGCTATTCAAAGATCAGAATTACAAAAATTTTACCATCGCTTCTATCTCATATGAAGCTGGTTTTAACAGTGTTTCGAGCTTTAATACTGCCTTTAAAAACTTCACAAAAAGTACACCTTTTGCCTATCGGAAAAGCCTTGCAGATTGACCATTTTCTTTTCCGAAATGATCATTTCCTAAAAATATTGCATTGGATTTTACTTGATTTGAGAAGTTTTCAAATCAAAATAGAATTACAATGTTTAGATTCAAAAAGTATCCAATTTTAAAATGGTCATTAATCGTCATCAGCTTTTTTATGATCTCCTTAATTGCTTTCGGATATTGGTTTATTGGTATGATTCCTGCCGGACCAGATCAGGAAATATTAAGTAGAACCCAAAGCAAGGATATTCCCTACCTGGCAAATAAAAGCCAAAGCAAAAATGGCAAAATATTAGTTGTGGTAACCAGCTGCAATAGCATGGGAAAATCTGGTAAGGAAACAGGTTATGAACTTACCGAAGTCTCGCGTGCATACTATGTTTTTGAGACCAACGGTTTCGAGGTTGATATTGCCAGCCCGAAAGGAGGAACACCGCCTATTGTAATCGACGAAGATGATATGGGCGTGTACGATTATGCTTTTCTAAACGACCAGGACGCACAAAAAAAGGTACAGCACAGCACCCCCATCGATGATGTGAACGAAGATTTATATGATGCCATTTATTTTGCAGGTGGAAAAGGCGCCATGTTCGACTTTCCGAAAAACCAAAAAATCAAGCAAATTCTTAGGAAATATCAGGAATCGAATAAGCTAATTGGAGCCGTTTGTCATGGTCCGGCCGCACTAATTGACGTGCGTATGGAAGATGGCTCATTCCTATTGGATCAAAAGAAAGTATGCTCATTCACGAACGAGGAAGAACTTTTTTTAATCTCAGATGCCAAAGAAATATTCCCTTTTCTTTTACAGGATAAACTGAGCGAGAATGGAGCTCAGTTCCAGAAGGGATATCAGTATCTCGACAATGTAATTGAGGATGGAAATATACTTACAGGCCAAAATCCCTGGTCGACCTGGACATTGGCCGAAGCCATGATTCGAAAGTTGAAGCATACACCGCTAAAAAGAGAAATGACTGAAGAGGAAATTACCATTAATGTTTTGGCAGCTTATGAACAGAATGGGTACAAAATGGCAAAAGAACTGGTAAATACTATTGTAAATGAGCAGAATAAGTCGCTAAGCCGAAACTTAATTGGCATACATAGTGTGATTGCTGCCATGAAATTTGAGTTTGGTAAATGTGTGGATTTAATCTGTTTGTTGAAGCATACCAATAAGCTTTTGGAAAGTAAATAAGATGATCTCCTAATGAATCAGATATGAATAATGGTAAGCAAAATATTATAGAGATTTGTAAAAATTATTTATTCTATGTGATAAAATTTTTAGTAGTCTTTAAGCCAGACAGGCTGTTCTTTTGTCATTGACACAAAAGAACCAAAAACTCTAGGCTAAAGCTCTTCGCTACCCATAACGGCTCAAAGCTTAAACAGAATAATATTCGTTCGTTCCTCACTCATGAAATTCTGTTCTTAACAGCTTCTTCACCTATGGGGCCCATCGTCGAGCTTCATGCCAAGGGAGCTGCAAATATTAATCTTTGCAATTAAAAAATTGCAGCTCCCTCAACATTAAGTCCGGAGACCGGGACCCACTTAGTGAAGGATTCGTTAAGAACAAAAAGTTGTTTGAGTGAAGCGAGTTCTTTTTGTTTAGAATTCGAACTTTAGTGGGTGGTTGAGGACTTTGTCGATGATTTTTTGTTTACTTTTTTATCCAAGAAAAAAGTAAAAGCCCATCCGGCTGGAGGATATATCATAAATTGAAAACAAAAAGGCAACACATAGTGCTGCCTTTTTAAAATATTATTGAATCGACTCTTACAATCCGAAGAAGTAAGAAAATACTTTGCGAACGTAAGCATTATCCTCAACTCCACCAGTTTCGCGAACCGAGTGCATTCCGAACATAGGATTTCCAATATCAACTGTACGGATATCAACCTGACCAGTTGAAACATTACCTAGCGTGCTACCTCCAACTAAGTCGGAACGATTTACAAATTTCTGGTAAGGAACATCTGCATTTTTACACAAGGTTTCGAATACGGTTCCTGAATCGCCATCGGTAGTGTACTTTTGGTTGGCATGGATCTTAATTACCGGACCTTTGTTAATGAACGGACGGTTTGTTGGATCGTGCTTTTCTCCGATATTTGGATGAACAGCGTGAGCCATATCAGCCGAAATCATGAACGAATTGTAGATGGCGCGATGTAAAGCTTCCATATCCTTACCCAATTTGAATACAATGCGCTGAAGAATGTGGCGCAATACCGGAGAACCTGCTCCCTGCTTGGTCACACTTCCCACTTCTTCGTTGTCGAAAATGGCCAACATCTGAGTTTTCTTAGAATTACCTGCCGACAATAAGGCTTGTAAACCTGCATGTGCCATCGCTAAATCATCTAATCTTGGCGAAGAGATAAACTCATCGTTCAATCCGAAAATGGCACCTTTCTCTACTTCGAATAAATTCACATCAAAATCGATAATTGATTCTGCGTCAATTTTCAATTCATTTGCAATGAGCTTAACCAGGCAATTGTCTTTTTCCATTTCTTCGGTAATCATCGAAAGCAATGGAAGCATATCTTTCTGCTTGTTCAGTTCAACTCCGTCGTTTACTGCACGGTTCAAGTGAATTGCAAGGTTAGGAATCACCATTAATGGACGATCGATCTTCACATACAAGTGCTCAGGGTGTAAAGGGTCATTCGATTTTACCGATACACGACCAGCAATAGAAAGTGGTCGATCCATCCAGGTATTCAAAATCGGACCACCGTACACTTCTGTATTTAATTTGATATAGTTTCCTTCTACTTCAATTTCAGGATTTGGCTTGATTTTAAAGCCCGGTGCATCAGAGTGAGCACAAATCATTTGGAATCCTTCTTCTTCAATCTCACCTGTTCCGATCTGGAAAGCAAAAATCGCAGATCCATTTTTGCTTGTAAAGTATTTTCCTCCTTTTTCAACTGCCCATTCTTCGCGAAGGTCCAGTTCCTGGAATCCAGCCTCATTCAGCTCTTTTCTGATATTATTTACAGCATGGTAAGTACTCGGACTACCATGAATAAAATCGATTAATTCTTGTGCTTGTTGTTTTGAATTACTCATTGTGTATGTTTTAATATTGTCTTCGAAATTTGAATTTCAAATCTACATTATTTTTTAAGTTTGGCAAGTACTTTAGGCAGGATATCAATTCATTTTTCATTCAATAGTTTTATATTTGTTCTAATCTGATTACCCTAAGTAAAACTAACTATGACAAACGATCCAATACTGGAACTGTATAATCATCAATTTGCAATTATTTCGTTAGAAACTACTGGTATCTCACCTCAACATGGCGATCACCTGGTGGAACTATCCATTCAAACTGTAAACTGGAATGGAGAACTTTTGGACAGCTATGAAACACTGGTACATCCTGGAAAAGATGTAGAGGGATTTCAAATTCATGGCATTACCGATGATATGGTAAAAAATGCACCACTTGCTTCTGAAATTGTACCCGATGTCCTCTCACGTTTGAATGGCAAAACTCTAGTGGCTCACGATCTTGATTTTGCAGTTCGATTTCTGGAACCAATACTCAACGGAAGCATGCCAAAACTGGAAGGCATTTGTACATTGAAACTTTTCAATTTGGTAGCACCACAATCGGGTTTGCGTAGGTTGGAGCAGCTTTGCACCTATTACGATATCGATTTTTCGGTACGACATAGCGCAAAGTCTGATTCAATGGCAACAGCTAAACTGTTTTCCATTTTAAAGAATTTGTATGCCCAGGAATTTGAACTGGAAAAGTTTGTGGAGAATTTTCTGCAAATCGTTGAAATTGAAGATTGTCCGAAAGAGCGCAACGTTTTTATGAAGCGCAAAGAGGCAAAAAACATTGCCAACATACAAAAAACCAAACTGTACGATTTACTAAACAGGTTAACTTCCAGTGCGGGAGATTCTGTTCCGGTTCGTCAGTATCTGAATGTTTTGGATCGTGCACTTGCAGATCGTATTTTGGAAGAAAAAGAGATTATTTCACTGGTTGATTTGGCTACCGATTACAAGCTTTCAAAAGAGCAGGTTATGGAAATTCATGAGGAATATCTGCGCAAGCTGATTCGCATTTACCTTTTAGATGAAATTCTGACCAATGCCGAAATGGATGATCTTCATTTGGTTTCCGATTTGCTTTGCATTCTACCAAAAGAGCTGGATTTATTGATCAAATACGAGCGTACCAAAATTCCAATTACCACGCCAGGTGTTCAGAAACAATTGAAATCGCTGGCAGGTAAAAGTGTATGTTTCTCTGGTCACTTGAATTGTAAGATTAATGGCCAACGAATCGATCGTGATTTGGCACAGCAATTGGTGAAGGAACGTGGTTTAATCGTAAAGCGAGTGGTCTCGAAAAATGTAGATTACCTGATTACAGCTCATGCAGAACAATTCTCCGGGAAAGGACGCAAGAACCGCAAAGCCATGGAATATCATGTAAATGTAATGGATGAAAAGGTATTTTGGGAAATGATTGGCGTAGTTGTTGATAATGAATAATGAATAATATGGCGCGATATTCGCGCCTTTTTTGTGCCCTAATTGCTTAGCTCCTGCTCAACAATCTATGCTTCGTTCGTAATTGATAATTCGTAATTCTTAATTAACTTCTCCACTTCATTCATTGCAGAAGAAGCAAAAACCAATGGATACATGTCTTCAAAATACCAAAGCGAAGCAAAGTACAAACCAATTGGTGTTGCATTAATATCATTCAAATCTTTCGGAAGATGCAATTCCAGCCATTTTATTCCACTTTCGATATGGGTCTCGATTTGGTGAGACGCTAAAGCTCTAATTGCCAGCGAACTTTCTTCTATACTAGAGATAATATTGGCACTTCCTCCCCATCCACCATCCTCATTCTGAGAGGTCTGGAGAAAGGCTAAAGCTTTATTTTTCACTTCATCAAAATCGTGTAAACCCACTGCATGTAAATCACTTAAAGAATAAAGTACAATTGAAGTTCCATACACCGGATTCTGATGCTGCATATCATCCTCGTTTCCAAACCATAATGGCAACCACGAACCATCCTCCTGTTGCGATTTTCTCAAATATTTCCAGGCTGAACGAATGCTTTTTTCCATTTTATTTTGAAGCAGGCTATCCATCTGATCTTTCCACAATGCAAAAGCTTTTAATGTATGGGCAGTAATATCAGGACAAGAACAATCGAAAGGCAATTTTCCCCAGCCTCGACAGAAGGTTGGCAAACCTCCATCGTAATTCTGTAGATCCATTAACCATTGTATTCCTTGCGCGATGGAATCGAGAGGTACATTTTCAAATTTACTGAGCTTGTGCAAAGCGATTAATGCACCAGAGGTATCATCGGCATCGGGAACACCTCCTTGCAAGTGAGTCCATGCCCAACCACCAGGTTTCGCCTTGGTAAATGGGTGTATATTTTTTAACTGTTGATTCAAATAGTGAGATACAAGCATCTCTCTATCTGACAGTTCCGAAATTCTATCATTATCGAGAGCATTCACAGCCAGGGAGCTTACCCAGGTTGCCAAATGCGTATCAATTGGCCATGATCCATCTTCCCGAATGGATTGCTCTAAGAAATCAGCAGCTTTCTTACAAACTTCCGATTTTCTTTCTCCTGCTCCTATCAAACTCATCAGAACAAATCCGGTTAAGGGTGTTGCTTCTAAAAAACCACCATTATCAGGTTGCTTTTCGGCCAATATTTTCAAAACCTTAGGTTTTACCCATTTGTTTAGCTTTCTCACCAGTTTATTCTGCCTGCTATTGCGCGATTTTACCAAACCAATGGCTATTAAAGCCGGAATGGCATAACTCACCACCGAAAGCTTGAGAAATTTAAAAAGCTGGTCGGGAAAAACAGCCATTTGGAAAGGAAGTTGTGGTACAAGTTTCCAGCCTTTGTCGCCCAATCGACCAGCCAAAGCACACATCGATAATATGGGAACAGAAAAGGTTTGGTCGCTCTGATAGTGATTCAAGACAGCAGAGCTGATCGATTCCGGGTCTAGTTTTTTCAATCTATCCTTAAGCCAATCCTCAGCATTTTGAATGGTTTCGGCGAATTCAGCCCGATCTTTTGCAATGGAAAAACATGCCCAGGTGAGCAAAGTTGTACTCAAATTACTTTTGCTGCGGATTGTATCTCCCCAGGCGCCATCCAAATTTACATTCTCTGCCAGCCAATATAATCCTTTATTGATCTGGTAGTCGTATTTCTTCTTGTCATATTTCCAAAGGGCAAAAACTGCAACAGCTGTCGAAAGGGCGCTGCTGGAAAGTTGTCCATCCCAATACCCATTTTCATTCCTTACGGAGATAATCTGATTGTCCAGCTTTTGCTTAAGAGACTGTATTCGACTGTAAATCTGATCCATATATAAATTTCACGTTCTACGATAAAACACCGATACCCAAAAGAGCATAGTAGGTATATTCCACATCACAGGTCATATCTGCTATGCTTCCAAAGAAGCCTCCAGACTCATCCCAGTGAAGGTTGATGAAATTTAAGGAATTTTCGGCAAAGGATTCCATTTTTTCTCCAGACAATTTTAAAGCCAGCAAAGCCGTGGCCGTGGAAAGCAAGTCGGTAATTGGAACATTGGCGCTTGCTTTAAACCCACCTCTCCGGGTATACATATCTTTCAAATACAGTTTCGACTGTTCTTGTTCTGCATCCATAATCAAAGCTGCAGCAGTGGCAGATGTTACACCGTCGCTACTGTTTAATTCGTTGGCAAATGAGCCATTGGGCAAGTTCAATTTCTGATTGGCGCGACAGATTTCCTCTAATCTTTTTTCATCATATCCTAAATCGTCGAAAAGTGTCCAGATTAAAAAGTTGGCATAGACAGTCGATTGCTTTTCGTGGCGTCGATTGTGATTGTATCCTTGATCTTCAGATTGATATAAATCCAACACCTGAAACAAGCCATGATATTCCTTTTTAATGCTCTTTGAAATTCTTTTAATCAATAAATTCCCTATAAAACCCTCTGTTAATTCTGCCTTAAGGTTGAAACCTGATTTTTGCTGCAAATCGATCAAATTCAATAGAAATTTAGCACGTATCAAACAGACTGTATGAATAAAATCCAATTTCGATTTGTCAATTGAATTCAGATAGCTTTCTTCTTGCCTGACATTTAGCTTTACCCCGAAAATCAGGCTTAACGTGTAGCCAAAAACCGAATAGTAAAGATCAGGTTTCGCTGCACGGTCTTTAAAACCTCCACCTTCATATTTCTGCGAAGAAATAAATGAGCTGATGTGATTTTGAGCCTCGAGGCTAAGGATATCTTTGCTTTTTAAGAGCGCTTGAAAAATGGATGTATTGCAGCTTCGTTTTTTATTCAAGGTGTTCTAATTTGTCGATATTAATCAATGATTTTAGTTTTCGGGAACGATGCGATTCAACAGGCGCGTTAACAAGATCTTTAAATTTGAACTTGACAGTTTACTAAGGCTTCGCATTGCCTGGTGCTTGTATTCGCTTAGCATTTCTTCAGCCTCTTTCATGGCCAGATTTGTCTCCTCCCAATGCAATATTTCCGAATGTACCGAAGCATCGCCTTCCTGGTTTCTTTTCGACCATTCCTGCATTTTCTGAGGATATTTTTCATTCAATATACTTGATACCAGCGATGGTTGAACGGTATTAAAGCCACTGGCAATTTCCTTTTGCTTAAAATCATCCAGGTCATCATTAATTTGATAGGCTATTCCCAAAGCCCTGCTGTATTCTGCAATCACATTCTGTACACTTCCATTGGCATTTGCCTGTATGGCACCAAATTGCAAAGCTACTTCGAAAGCAGGTGAAGTTTTATTGCTAAAAATTCGGATGATTTCTTCTTTGCTTAGAAATTTGCCATTCGATCGCCACAACAACTCCTCACCTTGCCCCAGGGCCAAATCGCGATGCGCCTTAGAAGCTACCTTCATTAAATTTCGTATGTGCTTGGCTCCCGATTCCGCAATCATCTGGTATCCATAACCTACCATCAAATCACCAACATTTAAAGCCACCGGCATATTGTATTCCTTGTGTAAGGTTGGTTTACCATATCTTTCATCATCCTCATCAACAATATCGTCGTGCACCAGCGAAGCCTTATGAAAGCATTCTATGGAAACTGCCAATTTCTGTATGGTCTCGTCATACTCGCCCGATTTACCGGTAAGAGCATCATAAACAGCAGTCATAATCAATGGTCTCCAGCGTTTTCCATCTTTTTCGATCCAGTCAATGGCAATATCAACCGTTTCGTCGCGATAGGAGAAAAACTCCTCCAGATTCTTTTTGCTAAACCAAGATTTTACCGATTTCTTTAACAGATCCAAATCAATCCAGCCATTCCAATTGCTCTGATTTCTTACCGCAAGAATTTCGTTCAACCAAATCTCATCTACCTTGGAATCTTTACAGTCGTTATTGTACAAAGGAATTGCTATGGATGGCACAGCCTCTTTTACTGCCAGCGGAAAAGATCTTTCGAAAGAATGCAAACAACCAACGCCAATTACACACTCTACCTGACCAGAGGAGAGCAAAACACTGGCCGAAGTTGTTCCTTCGCTTACAATGGTATGGTAACCCAGGTCATCAGCCTTTGAAATGATATCAGCCAAATCGCACCTGCCACATTGTTCGCAAAGCAGGCCCAATTCGTCGAATTCCGCCGGACAATCGGCATGACTAAAGCATTTAGGCAGTAACAATATTCTTCGATTAAAAGGAATACCAGCCACGATATTCTGCCATGCAAAATTGTTAATCATTACAGCCAAAAGTTTCTGATAAAGAAACAATTCCGGATGCAGCTTGATCAACTCTCCCGAATGGAAAATCACCTCCTCTTCCTGTAAGGGCGGAACAATTTCCGTTTCAGCAGCATAATCGCGAATCAAATCCCTGATTTGCTTTAATTTTTCAGGAGTTTGCGGCAGTGCATTTCCTAAATTGGTATTGATTTGATCTTTCCTTAAAATCATTTTATAGATTCCAGATTTAAGATGAGAGAATAAACGAATATAATTACATCCCTTTTAATTGGTTGTTATTGATTTGTTAATTGCCGATTGATTATCCATAGGCACCAAAGCCAAAGAAGGAGTACTTTTTGGCAAATCGATACACCCATGATTTTTCGGGAATTTCCTTTCCCGGTAAATGATGGCCTGCACAAGGCTTCATTTTCTGTAATTCTTGAAATGCTGTGCTTCTTTTCGATGAATCATATGCATCCACCTCCTGGAGCATACGATGTAAATGTTCAGGATCGTCAAGTAAAATACAGCCTTGTGTTTTTTCTTTAATTCCTGATCTTAATCCTGATATGTATTTAGAATTTTCAATGACTGATTCCAGGTTTGAACCATCGCCAACATTCTCTCCCGCAAATTGTATTGGCGGACAAAATTCTATATCACCGTAAGGGTTGATATGGTGCGATAAGCCAATTGCCCCCGGACAAAGTGCATTTCCTTTTTCATCCCAATAGGTATCGATAATCATTAATGGCGCTTTCACACGAATATCGACCATGAACTGGCGCAGTTCCAAAATCTCCTCTTCGGACAAGGCCAAATCGGTTGTTGGACGCTCGCCAACAGGACGATAAATATAGTACCACAGGTAATGCACCCCTTTTTTAATGCAGGAATTCACAAACTCTTCGCTCACCAAATCTTTAAAATTCGATTTGCAAACACTTGTGGCAACACCGGTAAATAGTTTGTTTCGGGTTGCCGATTCTATGCCAGTCATTGTTCTGCCATAAACATTATTTGCACCACGACGAACATCGCTCACATCCTGCAAACCTTCCACACTAATTAAAGGAGAAACATTTCCCAGGGCTCTCATTCTTTGAGCAATCTCATCGCTCAATAAAGTTCCATTGGTGAACAACTGAAAATAGCAATCGGAATGTCGCTCGATAACATCCATTAACTGCGGATACATCAAAGGTTCGCCTCCTAATAATCCGAAGAAATAGGACCCTTTCTTCTTACTGGAATTGATAATATTCTCCAATGTTTCCACATCCATGCCCTTGGAAGTATTGTTGATGCTTACCCAACAGCCCTGGCAATTCAGATTACAGTTATCGGTCACCGAAATCATCATAAAGGCAGGATACAATTCACCTTTTTTCAGACGTTTCTTGTGTTTCGCCACTGCCTTCATTCCTTTAAAACCAAGATTGTATCCAAGTTTCCAAAGCAACTTTAAATCAACGCTACGAAATATTCTGGCTCCTAATGAAAATATCATTAACTATAGTTTTTAGATAATAGATTTGAACTGAGTGAACTAACAACAACAAGAGTTTGAATCTCCCTCTTTACAGTCGCAATCGCAATCGCAACTTGCTACTGCTGCTTCGTCTTTACAATTGCAATCGCAATCGCACTTTTCTTCCTTTTTTTCCTCTTTCTTTTCGCCTCCGCTACAACATGC
Organism: Marinifilum caeruleilacunae; assembly: GCF_013141825.1. Lineage (GTDB taxonomy): Bacteria > Bacteroidota > Bacteroidia > Bacteroidales > Marinifilaceae > Marinifilum > Marinifilum caeruleilacunae. The sequence continues at coordinate 35,847 of NZ_RZNH01000025.1, read as the reverse complement.
TCTTCGCTCTTCTTCGGCCAGTTGTAACTGATCTTTCTTCAGTAAAGAAACCTGGAAGTTCTTTCTCCTTGCACTCAATACTGAATAAACATCATCATTCTGGATTTGTTCAAGAATATCTGTTTTTTCATTTTCAGATCCATCTCCTTCTCCTCCATCAATAGGACTTTCGGCATGTTTAGGGAAGATAATTGCATTTTGTGGACAAACCCTTGCACATGCAGGACACATATCCTTACAGTTGGCCGAAGCCGATACCACTACAGTACCATCATCCTCAACCGAATAAACACTAAACAGACAAAAATTCAGGCATTTTCTACAGCCATTACAACGTTCATAATCGATTACCGGATACCAGGGTTTCCAATCATCGGAATATTTAATCTGCAAAGGTTCACCACTACCCGACTCCAGGCTTGAAATCAATTCATCCCTCTCATCATCGATATGGTAATATTCCGTTGCAAGTTCTTCATTCCTACGTCCCGAATTGTCTACCAGGTGTTGCATGGCACGAGCCTGACAGCCAAAAACAACTGCATCTTTGGCTGTGTAAAGGCTTTCCAAATCATCAGGATTTTTAAGTATTGTGCCACACATATCTTCAATATAAGTGAAGCCAATATTCTTCTCCTCCAGAGTCTTCTTCAATTTCTGAACCGACTCTTTTTCGATTTTACCATCTTTCTCGCATCCACAAATAAATATCTGCTTACTCATATTATAAGTTTTTAGTAACAATCTTATTATTTTCCTCAAGCCGGAATACTCTGACTTTTTCCATGGATAAAAAAGTCAGTAAATTCCGATAGCTATCTCGGATTAGGGCATCTATTTAATAATTGTAAATGCTTCTTTGTTCCGAACTTAACACGAGCTTCAAACAAAACATTTTCAACTCTCGCTTGATATTATTAATTACTCATTGTTAATTATGAATTGCTTTTTATATCGTATGCCATAAGTGCATCGCCATGACGGATATACAATACCCCATTGGCAATTACTGGCTGAGCAAAATGCTCCTTAGTACCTTTGGTCACTTTAAATTTACTTACCAATTCCATTTTCTCAGGACTTACAGCAACAAGTCCAACTTGTCCTCTTTCATTGTAACAATACAACATCCCATCGGCAGCAATACTTGCGCCTCGTCCAAATTTTAAGGTGTCGCGTGTTTCACCTGTTTCGGCATCAACACTCTTCCATACTTTCTTGCGATGGCCCGAAGCAATAAGTTTTCCATTAAGCTTCACAACACCGCCCATAATGTTATCTAATTCTTCATTCTTCCACACTTCCGTGATTTTAGCACCTTCTTCTTCAACTTTCAGTTTTACAGTACCATTACCACATCCTGTTACGTAGTATAAAAATCCGTCTTCGTAAATGGGTGTGTTACCATTTACATCTCCTTTGGTAGTATCTTGCAGGTGAGTCCATAATGTTTTACCGGTTTTTGTTTCAATTCCCAATAAAGCATGTTCCGAGAAAGTTACTAAAATATTTCTACTTGGAAACTCTACCAACAATGGAGAACAATAAGCAGGGATTTCACCCAAACCTGCATTGGTCCATTGGGTTTCTCCTGTAAATCGATTCAAAGCAATTACATTGTTTTCTACACCACCTGGAGCTGCAAAAACCAAATCGCCATCAACCAAAAGAGATTGAGAATATCCAAAACGGGTATTTTTGCCTTCAAACTTCTCAAGCATATTCAAATGCCACTTTAATTTTCCTGTTTCGGCATGAATACATGCTACATCGCCTAAACCAGATGCTACATACACCAAACTATCCACTAGTGTTGGAGCAGAACGACTTCCAATAAAATTCTTCATCCAATCTTTTCCAAACTCTGTCTTCCACAATACTTTTCCTTGCAAATCCATTGCAAACAGGTAAGCAACACTATCAATTTCACCATTCAGGTAAATGGTATTATCGCTAATCACCGGAGAGCCATAACCATTACCAATTCCTTCAGCATCCCAAAGCAGCTTTGGTCCATCTTCGGGCCATTGTTTTAAAAGGTTGGTTTCGGCATAAGTTCCAGAGCGGTTTTCACCTCTCCACTCACTAATTTTCTTCTGATTTGATGTGCAGGAAAACAATGTTACTGCCAACAAGATTAAGATGTAGTTTTTCATAGTATGGGTTTTGATATTAGATTTCTGATAATTTTCCATTATCCAGTTTGTAAACTCTTTTCATTTTTTTTGCCAGCTCCATAGAGTGAGTTACCAGCACCAAGGTCACTTTCTGCTCTTCGTTAATCGACACCAGTAGGTCTCCCAGCATTTCAGCCGATAATTTGTCCAGGGAACCTGTAGGCTCATCGGCCAATAGTAAACCTGGTTGGTTAATTAAAGCCCTCACAACAGCGGCTCTTTGGCATTCACCACCCGACATCTGACCCGGATTTTGTGTCATCTGATCTTTCAATCCCACAAAATCAATCAGTTTTTCCGCTCTTTGCTCTGCTTCTTCTCTTAAGCTCTTTTCCTTTTCAGGGATAAGCGGAACCAATACGTTCTCAATTAAATTCAATTGCGGTAGTAAGTGATGCGATTGGAATACAAAACCCAGGTTTCGATTTCGAAACTGAGACAATTCCTCTTCCGATAATCCACTCACATCTTTATTTGCATGTAAAATACTTCCTTCACTCGCCTGATCCAGTGAACTGATCAGATTTAATAAAGTACTTTTCCCTGAACCCGAAGGTCCAACAATAGCAAGTGATTCACCTGATTTTATTTTCAAAGATAAGTTGTCGAGTACAAGTCTTTTTTCCTTACCCGGAATCTGGTAATATTTTGAAACCCCTTTTAATTCTATATCCATTGCTTCTTCTTTAGAATGCTTAAAATATCAATATTCGTTTTCAAAATCACTTTTTTTCGTTCTATGCCCCAATTCTCCTGTCAAATGCTCTATTTCTCTCCAAAGGCATAAACACTGCCGTCCATCGAGCTCACAACAATCAAGCCTTCCACCACAGCAGGCGTTCCAATTAAGGCTCTGCCAATTTCGTACGACCAAATTTTCTGGCCATTTTCTTTGTTCAGCAAATAAATTCGGCCATCACCCGAAGCCATTACCACTGCATTGGCAGCAATTATGGGCGATGCTTCTATTTTATTCCTGCTTTTAAATTGCCATTTGATTTTTCCCGATTTCTTATCGAAACAATACACCTGTCTGTTCTCAGCGCCAATAATGGCCACATCATTGGCAATGGCAGGCGATCCCAGGTAAGAAATGGCACCTTCCTTTTTCCAGTTTACCTGATTTTTCTGAAAATCAACGCAGTAAAACTCTCCATCGTGATTGCCAAAAAAGGCTAAGTTACCATCCAATGCTACCGATGAAGCGATGTAAGTCTGTATATCGAGCTTGTTTTTTGCTTTCCCAGTCATTACATCCACCTGGTGCAGAAAACCGTCGCACCCTCCAAAAACGGCAATTTCACCATTGCAGGAAGCTGCTCCATTAATGTAATTATCCGATTCGTAGGTCCACATTTTTTTCCCGGTTTTAGCATCGAGGCAATACAGCAGGAAATCATACGATCCGAAAATAATTCTCTTCTTCTTACTCTCTTTATCGAAGAACCAATTGGCTGAACCTGAAATTTGTCCATCCGTGGTAAACTTCCACTTCACAGTGCCCGAACTGGCATCCAGGCAATAGAACTCTCCATCCAGTGCCCCGATATAGATATTTCCATCCAGGTACATAGGAGAAGCTTCCAAAGAAGTCTTGGCATTAAATTTCCATTTCAATTCGCCTTTATTGTTCAAGGCGTATAAGTAACCATCGTTTGAACCCACATAAACCATCCCGTTTTTCACAATTGGCGAAGATTTTATGGCATCGCCTGTTTTAAACGACCACAAAAGCGATGGGTTCTTCGGCAATTCAGCCTGGCTTACACCACTCAACTCGGTATCTCCACGAAAAGAAAGCCAATTGTGTTTATTCTGTGCAATAGAGCCAAGACTCATCACTACACTTAATATGATTAAAATCAATTGTTTCATAACTACTTAAAGCTGACAATTTCTGAAAAGACTGCCAGGTCATTCTCATTGTTAATTACTAATTATTCATCGATAAAGCTCCTGTTGGGCAAGCTTCAGCACATTCTCTGCCCGCTAGCTTAAGCGCTTCATTCAATTCCTGATTAAAGGGTACTGCTACCTTAACGGTAAAACCACGGCCAATATTGGTCAATCCTGTTTTTTCACCATGCCTTTCGGCGATTTCAATGCACAATCCACATTTAATGCATTTTTCAGGTTCGTAAATTACCGAATCATGCTTCATGTATTTCACCACAGAATTTCTTTCTCCCAATGCAAACCTTCTGCGGTCGATCTTATATTCTTCTGCGCAATCTCTTAAACGACAATTGTCGAGTTTACGGCAATCGCAATGCATACAGCGCTTTGCTTCCGCAATAGCTTCTTCTTTGCTATATCCTTTCGGAGATTTTGCTTCCACACGATCTCCTTCTACCGATTCTTTCAAATATTCTGCCAACTCCTCTTTACGAAGGGTTCCAAATCTGGAGTTAAACAGGCGTTCTGTTGTCTTGGCTTCGCCCTTACTTAGGTATGAATCTACCGACCAGGCTGCCTCTTTTCCCATAGCTACAGCTTTTACAGCCATTTTTTGCACTCGAATAATGCTACCACAGGCAAACACTTTCGAATTGGAAGTGGCATAAGTTCCTGACTTAACCTGCAAGCCCGATTTTCCTTTCTCCAAATCAAACACTTCTCCTTCTGCACCATTGGCAAGAATCAATGCATCAAAATCCTTTTGTAAAGAGGCAGACTTTTCCAATGTAATTTCTTGCTTCACATTTAGCACAAGGCCCAATTTCTTCAGAATTTCAATTTCTCTTTTCAGGATATCTTCAGGCAATTCTCCCTTTTCTATGGCAGGCAAAAGGCTCCCTCCGGCTTGCTCTTCTTTTTCAAACACTTCACAGCTGTATCCATTCAGCAGCAAATGATAGGCAGCCGACAAACCCGCCGGACCTGAACCAATTACCGCTACTTTCTTCCCATTACTTTCTTTTTTCTCAGGAAGATACTCATTGCTTTCCTCGTCGGAGAAACGTTTCAGTAAGCAGATGGAAACTGCCTGATCCACATCTTTTCTACGACAAACTTTTTCGCAGGGCGCAGAGCATACATATCCCAAAATCCCTGGAAGGGCAATTTCCTCTTTTACAATTTGTAATGCCTTATCAAACTGATTATTGGCAATGAAGCGGTTCATTTTTGGAATGTCCATATAGGCCGGGCAAGCCACACGACAAGGAGCTTCGCAATCACCAACATGATCGCTCATTAAAAGCTCAATGGCCTCTTTCCTGGCTTCCTTTACTTCTGCATCATCGCTTGCCAAATCCATTCCATCTACCACTTTCGTAGCACAGGAAGGAATCATTTGCTGGTTGGCATTGTTTTTTACCATACAAACCATGCAGGTTGGATGATTGCTGCATCCATCCAGGTAGCACATACTTGGAATTTCGATGCCTGCAGAACGGGCTGCATTTAAAATACTTGTTCCTTCGGCAACTTCTAAGGTCTGCTTATCTATTGTAATTGTTGGCATTGGTATCTTATTTCTGAGCTGTCTGTTCTTAAAACCGATCAGCTCTCGTCAAATTCTATTTTATTTCTACTGCATCAACCGGACAAATCTGTTTACAGATATCGCATTTAATGCACAATTCATTGTCAACCGTGTGCAATTCGTATGGTTTCGCCTGAATGGCATCCACCGGACAACGTTGAGCACATTTGGTACATCCGGTACAGTCGTCGTTAATTTCGTAGCGAATTAGGCTTTCACATTTGCCGGCAGGACATTCGCCTTTGATGTGCGCCTCATATTCGTGACGGAAATATTTTAAGGTTGACAGCACTGGATTTGGCGCCGTTTTTCCCAATCCACAAATACTTCCCTTTTGCGTATTGATGGCCAACTGTTCCAGTAGATCCAGGTCGCTCAATTTTCCCTTTCCGGATTTGATTTTATCAAGGATCTCAAGCATTCTTCTTGTACCAATTCTACAGAATGTACATCGTCCGCAGGACTCTTCCTGGGTAAAGGACAAGAAATAGTGGGCAATATCCACCATACAATCCGATTCATCGAGAACAATCAAACCTCCCGATCCCATCATGGCTCCTACCTCTTTAAGAGAGTCGAAATCAATGGCTGTATCAGACATGTTTGCAGGGATACATCCACCTGATGGACCTCCAATCTGCACGGCTTTAAACTTTTTGCCTTCGGCAATTCCACCACCAATTTCCTCTACAATTTGTTTAATGGTAATTCCCATTGGTACCTCAATCAAACCACCTCGCTTGATTTTTCCTGCCAAGGCAAATACCTTGGTTCCCTTGCTGTTATCCGTTCCAATCTCCTTGAAACTTTCGGCACCTTTACGAATGATAAATGGCACCAAAGAAAGGGTTTCTGTATTGTTGATTAAGGTTGGTTTCTCCCATAATCCTTTCTCGGCAGGATAAGGTGGGCGCAATTCGGGAATTCCACGTTTCCCCTCAATTGAGGCGATTAATGCAGTTTCTTCACCACACACAAAAGCTCCAGCACCTTCGAACACCTGTAAATCGAAAGAAAAGTCGCTTCCCAGGATATTATCTCCAATAAAACCTTCTTTCTTCAGGATTTCCAAACCTTCCTTAATTCGGGTTACCGCCAGTGGATACTCTGCACGAATGTACAAGCGACCTTCGCTGGCACCAACTGCATATGCTGCAATCATGATTCCTTCGATTACACGGAATGGATAAGATTCCAGCAACATACGATCCATGAAAGCTCCCGGATCGCCCTCATCACCATTACAGATGATGTATTTTTTATCGGCCTTGGCATTTTTCACCAAATTCCACTTGATGAAAGATGGAAAACCTGCTCCTCCTCGGCCTTTTAGTCCGCTTTCTTCTATCTGAGAAATGATTTGATCAGGCGAAAGCTCTTTCAAACATTTTATAAATGCCTCGAAACCATTCTTCGATTTGTATTCTTCAAAATCAGAAGGTTTGATCTCTCCCCTGTATTCGGTAGCAATATTAACCTGTCCTTTCAAAAATTCGGCAATTGGCGTATCTTCTTCGTTGGCATTATACCTGTTCGAACTAATCGGAATATCAGAAAAAGTAAGATTTTCGGCGTAGTTGTAGAACCTGTTTTTAAAGCGACTCATCCAACTTTCGGAGCGAAAGTGCTTTTTTATAATTTCGCTTACCTCATTCGCATTGATTTTGGTATAAAAAGCAGCTTCTTCCCCCTCTTTGTGAATCTCTAACATTGGCACCTGATTACAAACACCAACGCAGCCTACCTGCTTCACATCCACTTTAATCTGGTTATCGGCAAGTGTTCTTTCCAGTTCTTCCTTTACCCCCGAACTTCCACTCGCAATACAGCAAGATCCTAATCCGATGCGGATTTCTCCTTGCGAGATCCCATCTTCTGTTACTTCACGAACCTGCTTCTCCTCTCTTGGGGCAAGATTTTTAAAATCTTCAATAATTTCGGCAACCTTACCTGTTTCTACATGACCATAGGTTACATCATCGATCTGAACAACCGGGGCAATGGTACAACAACCCAGGCAGGCAACTTCTTCTACAGTAAATAGCTTCTCGGCATCTGTATCGCCCTCGCTAATGTTTAATTCGCGCTTAAAGCTATCGTAAACCTGTTTTGCTCCCTTTACGTGACAAGCCGTTCCAACGCACACTTTCACAATATGCTTCCCTACAGGCTGATGACGAAACTGGGAGTAAAAGGTAGAGATTCCCGTAATCTGAGATTCGGTAATTTCAGTGGTTTCACAAACTCTTTTCAGGGCTTCCTCGGGCAGGTAATTAAACTTCCCCTGAATGGCCTGAAGAATTGGTATTACCTTATCAGAATCCTTTCCTTTTTCAGCAATTATCTTATCAACAATATTTTGAATCTCCATCATAACTATTTCCCTATGCAATAAAGGTGTTTCTCTCCTCGGATATATACTTTGCCATCAGCAAATGCTGGTGTCATATCTGATTTCTCTCCCAATGCAGGAGCTGCAATTTCCTGGTATTCCTTATCGGCTTTAAAAATATGCATTACCCCATCTCTGTCAAGCAGATACACATTCCCATCAACCAATATTGGCGATGCATAAAATCCACTGTCGAATTCCTGTTCCCAACGGATTTCTCCCGATTTGGCATCGTAACAAACCACTGCACCATAACTGGTTACAATAAACAAGTTGTCGCCAGAAAGAATCGGACTAGGAACATCCGAAAGGTAATCGTATGCTTCCCATAATACCTCCGGACTTTCGCCTGGTTTAATGGCTACTAGGCTTGCATATTCATTCAAAGCATATACAATTCCATCGCCAACTGCAACCGAAGGACCAACCTCACCAGTAATACAATCCAGTTTCCATAGCTCTTGCCCTGTGTTTACATCATAAGATGCCACACAAGGATCAGCAGCCAAAATCACCTCTGTTCTGCCACCAATTTCAGCAATTACAGGTGATGCCCACGAAACGCGAACTTTTCTTTTTGTGCTCCACAACTCAGCTCCATCGGCAGTTGAAAGAGCCATTACTTTTGCTGCCTTTTTGTGATCGAACTGTACAATCAATTTTTCTTTGTAGATCAGCAAAGACGAAGAGTGTCCGTAATGGTTATCAGGTACGCCCAGGTTTTTTGCCCATTTCTGTTTTCCATTAAAATCCAAGGCAATGATATCGCCATTGGCGAAAATGGCAAATACCGATTTTCCATCGGTTGTTACCGTCGAAGCTGCATGACCTGTATCTGGTGTTACTTCAGGCGATTTGGCAGGAGATCCGGCAATGCCTTCCGCTTTTGCTGTCCACAGCAATTTTCCGTTGTTGCGATCGTAGCAATATACTTCTCTTTGACTGGCATTGGCACCAGATAAAAACAATTTATCTCCCCAAATTACAGGCGAGTTGTAGGCATGAATCGGCACCTGAACTTTCCAAAGTACATTCTTGCCACTTGCTCCATCCCAATCGGTTGGGATATTTTTCTGGTAAGATACTCCCTGTCCACCAGCACCACGGAATGCAGGAAAGTTTGCCATCATCTCCTTTGTAGGATAGCTGGCACTGCTTGCAGGTTTTGTGACAGGAGCTTCTATTTTCTTCTCAGCTGGCTCCGCTTTCTTTTCCTCCACAACAGTTTCGGCAGGCTTTTCTTCCTCTTTCTGTACTTCTTCGCTTGCTTGTTCTTCTTTAGTTTCTTCCTCTTTGGCAGGTTCTTCCTTCACAACTTCTTCTTTGATTGGTTCTACCACCTCAACATCGCTGGTCTCTTCAGGTGTTGTTTGAGCCACCAAAGCAGCCTGGGTAAACTGATTTCCCAATTCCTTGTGGGTTAAAAAGGCTATCAGTAAGGTAATTGCCACCAATCCAAAACCACCAACACCAATCCATTTGCGTGCCTTCTCTTTGAACAAGACAATGTTCTCCTCTTCTTCTTCGCTAATTTGAGGCAACTTTTGCTTACCTGCATAGAACATTTGTAAAGCGATAGCAGTTACAATTACACCCAATAACAGAAGATATCCTCCTGCTTTTACCTGCCACTGATTGGTAAAATAGGCCTTTCTTACCAAAAGATCCATTTCACGAATCTGCTCGCGCAATTGGTTATCATTTGGATTTTCTTCTAATCTTTGAACCAATGAATTAATCAATTCCGTATTTACCGGATCAATTCGATTAATTTGTATGTAATTCACCAGCACCAACATGCAGATGATAAAGGAGAAAGTACCCGCTATTATGGCAATGTTTCTCCACAGCGAAAGATTGGTTTTTCTTATTTTGAATTTGTTCTTCATAATTTTACCACAAAGGATACTCGAAGTACTTCACAAAGGCACTCAAAGGCGCCCAATTTAATATCCGAGTTATATTATTAATTCTTATAAAATCACACGTTTTATTCCGTTCTTTAAATGCTTTTCATTAAAATTTACAAGCAGTCCAAGCTTACTTTGTGGTTAAGCCTTTTCCACCGGGCAATATTTCAAGCATCGGGCACAACTCACACATTCGCCTTTGTCGGCTTCATAGTCTTCACGATAGCGGTATCTTGTTAATCCTGCCAGCGATAATCCAAACACCAAACCAATAAATCCGCCCAAGATCCACGATCCGTAATAGAATTGCTTCAAAATATCGGCTGATTCCAGGTACAACTCCTCTTTGGTTTTTCCAGAAGTTCTGAACCCTTCAATCTCCAGGCTTTCTTTCATGGTATCAGCATCGAAATGCAATAGTTCATTTGCCAGTCTAACCTTAGAGTTTACCATGGCCAGGTTCTCATGGAAGTTTGAAACCACCCAACCTCCAATAATCATAAGGGCCGGAATAATCATTGCCAGAAGAATAAAACGTTGGGTTGCCGATCGTTTATCTTCCATTTGCTTCACCTCTACCGGCTTATTGATGGCATCAATCGGACATGAATTCTCACAAAGTTTACACTGAATACAGCTCGCTGGAGTAATGCTTAGGTGATTTTTGGACACACGGCTTACCAGGTTCAAAATCACACCATAAGGACAAAGAAAACGACAGTATGGACGCGCAATAAACACACTGATTAGCAAAAATGCCGCTCCAATGGCAAACATGAAAAAGGTAGCATTAAACCTGAATATCCCTACAAAAGGGTCGTATCTGCAAATGATAAAATCGGTTCCGGTTGCAGCATAAAGAACTGCCAAACCAAGGTAAATCCAAGGAATTAAACCAAGAACCTTCTGAAGCCACTTTTTCAAGCTTACTGGTCTTAAAAGGAAAACATCCTGCACAGCTCCCAAAGGACAAACACCTGCGCAAAAGGTTCTTCCGAAAAAGAGTGTGTATACCAAAGGAATTACAAAAAATGCCAATGCCGAAAGTGGGATATGATATCCAGGATTGAACAGGGCCAAGACCACATTCTGAACCGATCCCACAGAACAAACACAGCCTTCTCTTAGGAATCCGAAATATACAAGGGAGAACAGAGAAGTGATTACCACTCCTGTTCTGGAACGTTTTTTATGAATAAACCAGGTAATCAGGCTTAAAGCCGCAATTAAAAGCAATACATCTACCAAGGCAAATATTCCTGCTCGCGGCGCCGGCATTGAAGTAACCGGTTGGGTATAACCTGACTCAAACTCCGGTCTTGGAAATCGTTGCGTTTGCGCAAAGGTGGCAAAATCAACTATGGATAATAGTAAAAGAGAGAGTATCGAAAGGACTTTCTTCATTTCTTAAATCTTTTTATTGGTTTTGAAGCCGGCAAACTGGTAGGCTTCTTCAAGAGGAACTCGTTTAAATGCATCGGCAGGACAATCGCGTGCAATGGCACATTCGTTGCAATTCACACACAAATCGTGACTCACCTGTAATTGCAGGGAACCATTTCCGAAAGCTCCACAACCTTTCACACACTTTCCACAGCCAATACACAAATCGTCGATAATTTCGTATTTGAAATACGGATCTTCGACATAGGTTCGTTTGATTGCTCCTGTTGGGCAAAGCATATTTTCTGCACCTGTAGATAGATTTTTTACGTTCGGACGAAAATATCCACCACACAAATCGCAATAGCCGCACATGTCGTATACGTGGATGCATTTTACCGCCGATGGTGTTACCACACAACTGGTTGCACAACGCCCACATTGTGTGCATTTTGTTGGATCGAGCTGCCAAAAATAATCTCCTTTGGCACTTTTGCTTGCCAAGACTCCTGCAACACCTACAATACTGGCTCCGGCTGCAAAACGAAAACAGGTATTGATAAATTCTCTTCTGTCTTTTTTCATATTGACTAGTTTTTGCTGACTAGTTATTGATTATTAGAAGCTTTTTGATCTCTTTTGTACTTTAAACCTTCTGGTTTTTGGCAACTTTTTAGGCTTTTACAATCCTGACAAGGAGTTGTAAACTCGCAAGTTTCCTCTGTGGTGTAATTGCGATAAACAAAAACGCCACTAATTGCTGTTAATCCTGCAATGATTAGCCCTCTCATACCACTTCTCAAAAAATCTCTTCTTTCCATTCTATTTTGCTTCAAAAATTCTGATTAATCCTTTTACAGGATCCAAGACCAATATCCTGTCATTTGAATCCACTGCCAGGTCGATTCCAATGGTGCCCTCCTCAAACAATTCGGGAGCGGCAACTACTGATTTGAAATCCCCGGAAGGGAGGTGTATTTTAATTCTTTCCAATCCTTTTTCTGCTGTTACAAAAGAACCATCGGAAAGCATTGCTATATTCGATGGATTACAACAACCGCTAAAACCTTCCACACTCATCGAGGTTCTTTCCCAATTCGATATTTGCTGGCCTTCGAAATTATAGGCCTCAAAAGCATGTCTGCCCGGGTTTACGGCCCATAATTCTCCCTGGCGACCAATCAACAGGTCGAAAAATGGACTCGGAATTACGAATCCTTTGATTCCTTCCTCCTGGTTTTCTCCTCCAATTTCTTTGATTTTGTTTCCATCCATATCGAAATGATGAATGATTTTCTGGCCAGCATCGGCAATAAAAATGTTTTCATCCTGAACTGCAATGGAAGTGATATAGGTTCTCTCCCCTTTCACCACGAAGCTATTTCTCAGGCTTCCATCTGGTTTCCTGATATCGACACGTGTACTCATGCCAACCACAATATTTCCATTATCCATTACAGTTAGACAAGAGGCAGGCTGTCGCAGTTTTAAGCTGCGGATTAGAGCTCCCTCGGCATCCAGTACAATTACATTTTTATCGGTACCCACATAAATTTGATCATTCTGATCGGTAGCAATGGCATGAATTTCATCGGCATTGATTTTGATTTGCTTGCTCTCCTTATGGCTCACCAATTTGGAATCCACCTCTCTAAGAGAGTTCAAATCGTATTCATACACATTCTTATCTGTGGGATCATTGGATGTAAACAGATCCTTTGCCATGAATGCTATCAGCACCACAAGCAAGAGAACAGAAAACCATAAAATCAATTTATTTCTCATTGGTATACGATTTTAGCAAATTCATTTTTTTCAATTCCTACTACTTTCTCAGATCGATACAAAGCATGTGTTTATCATCTCTCATTAGCAAGCGGCCATCTACCACTACCAATGGTCCCCAGGCATCGTGTCCATCCATCACCTTGGTTTTGTCCAATAACTGGAAACTTTTAGATGTTGCTTTTGCAATGGCAACCGTTCCATCATCTCTTAGGATGAAAAACTTACCATCGGCAACCACATAAGGTCCCAATCCGTAACGGTTTGCCGAACCACTATCCCAAAGAATGGTCTGACAGTCGTTTGGATCGACACACACGAAACGATTTCTTATTCCACCTGCATCTTTTGGAAGAATACTAAACATGTGCCCATCGTAAAGGATTGGTGTTTGCTGTTCGGAGGCAATACCATCTTTTGGTTTGAATTTCTGCAATGTTTCAACCGTATAATTTCCTCCTGATTTTTTAACCTGCAATAGAATACCACCGGCTCCATATCCGGCAGTCATATATACTTTGCCATTTCCAAAAACAACTGGCGACGGCGCAACAACCGAAGGGGCAAAATCTTTGGTTTTCCACAGAATCTGACCCAAATCGTCACCTTCTGCCGAAACACCAACAATACCGCCAACAGCAGCATACACCCACATTTTCTTACCATCCAAAGTCATTGGCATAACCGAAGAGTGTGACATTTTCCAGCCATCAGGATTTGGCGTTTCCCAGATCACCTTGCCCGTTGCGCAATCAACCCCAATTAAAAGAGATGATCCGCCAGGCGCGATAATGGCAATATTATCAACAATTACAGGACATTGACCAGTGTACCAAAATGGAATTTCGGACATGTATTCTTTTACCAAATCGATTCCCCAAAGAAAATCTCCTGTGTTAGGATCGGTACACATGACATGACAGCGAGGTCCAATTGTAATTAGGTATTTGTCGTTGATGGCAGGAACCGTTCTCGAAATCCCATGATTTCTTTTGATACGAACGCGGTACCATCTTCTCCAGAGTTCTTCTCCGGTCTCTAAAGAGAAGCATCTTAAGGCATCGGCTTTTTTTACTTCATCGTAATCCAGTACATAGACTTTGCCATTATAGACTACAGGAGCGGCATGACCTTCTCCCAGTTCCACCTGCCAATCAATTTTAGGGCCATCGCCCCAAGAGTCGATTAGTTTGCTTTGATCGCTGGAAATATTATCTGAATTGGCTCCTCGAAACTGCACCCATTTTCCCTGCAAATCGGACTCAAAATCCTGGTAGAAATCAAATCCTTCTCCAATTTTCACTTTTCCACCATCATCGGCACTTTCCTTCGGACGATTATCCATTCCAGGAATACTTGCATGAATATCCTTTACCGGATTATAAGCCAACCAGTATACAAAAAGTAGCATTGCAACTACAATGGCCAGTAGAATTAAACCTTTTTCGCTTCTTTTCGACAGCATATTGTAATGTCTCAACAAGACACTGACAGGTTCGAAGAACACTGCCAGGTCATAAATTCTTATTTTTATTCTTTAATTGAGTAAGCCATTAGTGCGTTTTCATGACGCACATACATCACCCCATCTTGTATCACAAGATGCGACCAGTGTGGTCCTTTTCCATAAGGAACTTTGAATTCACTAATTACCTTAAACTCTTTAGGGTCTGCTTTTACCAAAGCAATGTTACCACCTTTTTCATCGTAGCAGTACAACATTCCTTCGGCCGAAATAATCGAACCTTTGTTCTGCCACTCGGTTTCGTACATTTTTTCACCGGTATTCCAATCCAGGCAACACCAGTTCCCCATTCTGTTATGAAGCCAGTTGGCGCCATAAATGTATCCATCCAGTAATACAGCTCCACCATGGTGTACATCCAAAAGAGAATCAACATAGGCCAATTCCACACCCGAAGCATCTTCGTTCAGGTTCAGCATTACCGATTTATGATCGTAACCATTGGTAATGTATATCTTACCATCCTTGTACAAGGGCGTATTGGTTTGAATATTGGCTTTCCATTTTCCCCCGGCATATGCGCCATAATCAAATTGCCAATCGATATTCCCGTTATCCGGATTTAATCCGATAACGCTCTTTTCGATTACGGTTACAATCTGATTTTTGCCATTTCTGTTGATCATCAGTGGCGATACATAGCCAGGATTATCATTCAGGCTTTTCGATTGCCAAATGGTTTCTCCCGTCATCTTATCCAGGGCAACCATGGTAGTTTGATCACCGCAAGGTGTATAATACACCATGTTTTTGTATAGAAGAATCGATTCTGAAATTCCCCATTTGCCAAAAGTTCCACCAAAGTTTTCTGTCGCTTTTACTTTCCAGATAATTTCACCCGTTAAAGCATTTACACAGGCAACATCTCCTTTACCACTCGAAAGGTAAATTCTTTCATCTTCGATGGTTGGAGTTGCACGGCTATCCACGAAAGAGCCATCCCATCCGCGACCATAAGCAACCTGCCACTTCTTGTTTCCTTTCATATCAAGGGCAAGCAAGTAGTCAAGGCTATCCACAAGTCCGGTTAAAAAAATGGTATTGTGAGCAATAGCAACCGATGAGTAACCTACCGGAATACTGTCGTTGTGCCAAAGTAACTCAGGACCTTCGGCCGGCCACTCTTTTAACAAACCTGTTTCCTGGTATACACCCGTCCTGTTTGGTCCGCGCCATTCGGTAAACACTTTTTCCTGTGCAATAGCAGGTACTACAAGAAGAAAAGCGATTATACTTACAAGAATTTTAGTCATATCAATTTAATTTTAGCTTAGATAGAATAAACCATTAAAGAACTACCGTGACGCACGTATAGTTTCTTATTGTGAATTACAAGGTGTGCCCAGTGCTGTTTTTCGCCAAATGGGACTCTGAACGAGCTCACCTTATTAAATGAACCATTGCTAACATCTACCAATGCAACTTCGCCGCTATCGCCATAGCAATACAGCATGCCGTCAGCAAAAATTACATTTCCGCGACTTAGCATTTTCTCTGAATACACGGTTTCGCCAGTTTTCCAATCCAAACAGAACCATTCTCTGTTAACATGACCCGATCCGTAGATTTTTCCATCCAAAAGAATTACACCACCCATTTGGTTGTCCAGCTTTTCATTTCTCCAAAGTTCTTTTGCACTTGAACCATCTTCCGACAATTCCAACATTACACCACCTTTGCCATATCCGCTAAAGCAGTACAACATTCCATCCTGGTAAACAGGAGTATTTGGATGAATTGAATAACGGTTAGGATGATCGATACTCCATAGCATTTTACCATCTTTGGTATCGATACCTACTATTGAATTTTGAGTATGAGTTACCAAAAGACTTCTCTTGCCCACTTTAATTAAAGCTGGCGAACAGTATGCTGATTTCTCACCCTTGGCAACTGATTTCCAAATCAAGTCACCCGATTTCTTGTTTAGAGCTACAACACTTGCCTGGCTTCCTCCAGGAGTACAGAATAGCTTCTCTCCTTCAACCACAAGGTTTTCAGTTACTCCCCAACGAATGTTACTTCCTTCAAATTCGTCAAGAATATTCTTTTTCCACACAAGGCTTCCATTGTCGGCATTCATGGCTACCAACTCTCCAAGACCTGTAAGGATATAAAGCATTCCATCATTAATCATTGGAGTTGTTCTTACACCATCGTAAGAATCCATCCACTCTTTGCCATACACTTCTTTCCACACCTGCTTTCCATCATGATCGAAAGCAATTACAAAACCATTGTCTCCTTCTGTTCCACCTGTGTATACATATTTCTCGGTTACAGCAGCAGAAGCATGTCCATCGCCAAGATTGTCGAAATGCCAAAGCATTTTAGGACCTTCGGCAGGCCATGACTTTAGAAGGTTTGTATCAGGATATTTACCATCTCGGTTTTCTCCGCGCCATTGCGCATCTTTTTGAGCCATTCCAGCCAAACTGGAACACACAATTATTAAGGATAATAAAATACGTAGCATGCTTGAAACTTTTATTATTTGGTTAAAACTCTATAAAGATAAGTGACAGGAGCTTTTTTAAAGACAAATTCATCGCCGTACAGTCAAATATGTTTTAGGTCTAAATAAAAACGATTTGCGATGCAACATTTTTTATACCAAAACACAAAAAACACTACTACCCACCTTTGTATTTCTATCGATCTTATTTAGAATTATTCTAATAATGTTCGATTTCGTTACAACACTGTCCGTTATTGAACTTTTAAGACATTCAAGTCTTTATTTAATTTACAATAACATTTTAAACTCACCGATAACAAATAAAAAGTTTTCTCTGCTGAGGATGGATATTTAAAAGTCTTTTAACAAGTTTTTAACTTTCTTAAACAAGACTTGTAAAGCAGGTAAGAATAAAACCATTATCTTGTATATAAAATCAAGATATACACCTATGAAAAAATTAGTATTATCCATCCTATTTGTAAGTGCCATACTCTTATCGGCCTGTAAAAATGAACCAAAACAAGCTTCTGTAGACGTTCCTGACGGCAGAGAAAAAATCACAGTAAGTGAAGTAATCAACGGAAGTACCTATTCCTATATTAAGGGAAAGAACGACAAGGAAGAGATATGGGTTGCCATTAGAAAACAACCAATTGAAATAGGAAAAGCCTACTACTACAAAGATGCTTTACCCATGAAAGATTTTCACAGCAAGGAGCTGAACAGAACCTTTCCTTTGATTTACTTCCTGAACTCCATATCAGGCGAATCAAAGCCCATTTCTAACCTTCATCATGAAAGTATGATGAAAAAACCATCGTCGGTAAAACTAGAGGTAGACATTAAAAAAACGGAAGGCTATACCACCATTGAGGAGCTTTACAAGAGTAAATCAGAATTGGCAAATTCCATTATTAAAGTAAAAGGGAAAGTGAGCAAATTCAATAAAAATATATTAAATAAAAACTGGGTTCACATTCAGGATGGCACCGACCATAATGGAAGTTTCGATCTTACCATTACAACAAAAGAGAGTGTAAGCATTGGGGAAATTATTGAATTTAAAGGACTTTTAACTTTAGATAAAGATTTTGGTGCTGGTTATAAATATGATGTAATTCTTGAGGAGGCAGAAATTATTAACAAAACAAAAAAACAATAATTTTTATAATAAAGTATTGACTTAACAAATTATTTTATATAATTTTAGTATAATCTCAATTACTACATACATCATTACTTTTAACCCACTAGAAAAAACGGCTTCGGTCGTTTTTTTTGTGTTATACAGGCAATTGGCTAGAAAAGCCCGTAACAAGTCTTTAATTTTTAGAACGATTTGCTATTTTTATTGCTGATTCAAATCAATAATATGCAAAAAAATCCCCTACATGTCAGACTATACCTAGCCTGTATCCTATTTACCACCATCCTGGTTTCGGCTTGCAGTTCTGACAATACCATTGTATTCAATTCTGATGAGTTTAAGATTTATCCCAACAGGATTGAGCAAGGAGAATTTAAGGCCGTTGCCGATGGCAGTAAAGAAATCACATCAAATTACCCCAATCTTGCAAGTGATGAATGGAAGCTGAAACGAAAATTGTTTCATTATCCTTCTTATGAATCCAATCATGATTTGTTAAATGCCGTTTACAACCTTTCCCTTGAGGAAATCGATCGTAAAATTATAGAAGACAGCATTTTTTTAGATGAATACATCACAACGGTTGAGCTTGGATATTCCAGCATTTTTTCTTTGGCGCTTATCCACCCTGAAGTATGCAAAAACAGCCTGATTAAACGAGTTAAAAATGATAGAATTATGCAAGATCCTGGCACAGGTGGCTCATGGCCAATTGCTTCGGATCGATTGCTTTGGGCAATAGCTGCCTGGGAGGTTTATAAGGCAACCGGTGACAACGATTGGCTGAGAAAAACCTACTTTATCATCAAAAACAGCATAGAGGATGATGTAAATGTGATTTGGGATTACCACATGCACCTGTTTAAGGGCGAAGCCTCTTTTTTAAACTGGAGAGAACAGTCCTACCCTGCATGGATGACACCAACAGATATCTACGAAAGTTATTCTCTTTCGAACCAGGTGATCCATTTTGAGGCATTGCAAGCCTTAATCAACATGGGCAAATTGCTCTCGAAAGATGTTCAAAAATACGAGCACATTTCGGAAGCCTTGAAAAAGAGTATCAATACAAAATTCCGTTTGGATCGAAACAAACATTTCGCCCAGTTTCTATACAAAAACAGTAATTTACTTTCCGAGCATTCAGATGGACTTGGAGAATCGATAGCTAACATTTGGAATGTGAGCAACGCTTCGGCAAATCAAGTGCCAGTAAGCAAGTTTGGAGTAGCTTGTTTTCATCCTCAAATCCCAAACATCCCAAGCTACCACAACAATAGTATTTGGCCATTTGTTCAGGCGAGTTGGAATTGGGCTGCAGCCGAAAATGGCAATACCAGGGCGGTTCTGCATGGTTTGGCATACTCCTTACGATCGAGTGGATTGTTTTTAACAAACAAGAAGAATTTCTTGATGGAGAATGGCGATTTTCAGGGAACAGAATTTAATAAGGATTCCGACCTTTTAAGTGCTTCAGCCTCCTTATCGAACTATCTGCATGTGCTGATGGGGATTCGATTAACAAGCGAGCAAATGGAGTTTAGGCCAGTAATTCCGCGAGAATTGAAGGGCAAGCAAATTCTAAGCAATTTAAAATATCACAATGCAATTCTTCATGTAGAAGTATTAGGATTTGGAAATAAAATCAGCTCCTTTACCTTCGATGGAACGCCATACCGACGAGCGGTAGTTCCTAAAAACATAGAAGGGCATCATAAAATTGTGATTAAAATGAACAACCAGGTTCCCGCAGGAGAAGAATTAAATCTGGTAGATCATTACCACTCACCTGCAACTCCTGTACTATCGTACCGAAATAACGAATTGCAATGGAATAGCATTGAGAATGCAGTGTATTACAAAGTGTATCAGAATGGCGAACTGCTATTGGAAACCAAGGACAGCTACATGACCGATGTTAAAATAGAAGAGCCTGTTGAATATTGTGTACAAGCACTTGACAGCAATAAAGTTCATTCTTTTCTTTCGAAACCAGTGGTTTTGTATGAGAGCAAATACGAAAAGCATTTGGAAGCTGAAGCTTTTCAAACCAATCGGAAGTCGCCTTATATCGTTTTAAAGAAAACAGATGAAGAACCCTATTATTTCCAGGTAAAAGCGCCTAGAAAAGGAACTTATCAAATCAGTTTTTTGTATGCTAATGGCAACGGAGATTTCGACAATGGAGACATGTGTGTAAGCAGGAGCTTATGGCAAAATAACGGTTACCTGGGCTCCATTGTGTTTCCGCAACGAGGCAAAGGAAACTGGAACGAATATGGCTATAGCAATAGCTTCCAGGCAGATCTGAAGAAAGGCTATAATTTCTTTAAGATCAGTTTTGAGGAATTCAACAACAACATGAATGGCCAGGGAAATGCGGTTCGAATAGATAAAATCAGGCTGCTTCGATTGAAATAAATCAAAATCAAAAGTCATGAAAATCATTATAGAAACGGAGAGGTTGCAATTGAGGGAGTTTGTTCCCGATGATGCTCAGAGCATGTTTGATCTGAATGCCGACCCGGAAGTAATCAGATATACTGGAGATCCACCCTTTGAATCGGTAAATCAGGCCAGAACATTTCTTGAGAATTATGCCGACTATGAGAAGAATGGTTATGGTCGCTGGGCCATGATTGCCAAAGAGAATCAGGAATTTATTGGATGGTGTGGATTAAAATTGATTGAAGAAGGCCTGATAGATCTTGGCTTTCGCGTATTCAGGACCCACTGGAACAAAGGCTATGCGAGCGAAGCAGCAAAGGCATGTATCGATTATGGTTTCAACAAACTGGGTTTCGATGAGATTATTGGCAGAGTGGTTGCTGAGAATACCGCCTCGGTAAAGGTTCTGGAAAAAATGGGCATGCAGTACTGGAAAAACGACATTTGCCATGGCTTCGAGAATGCAAGGTACTATCGTATCAGTAAAGAAAGCAATCAAAACCTGGCATAAAAAATCCCTGCAAAAGAAATTTACAGGGATTTTATCGACTAGTTAGTATAGTGGTTAGCTTGAACTCACACTTATTTCTTAAGCAATTCGTACAATTTCTTGTCGATATACAAAGCAAGTTATTTTTAACAGTCTATCAGGTTAATGTTAAGCCAATTTAGGTTAAACTAAGTTAAAGCTCTTGCTGATTTATTCACTCAAATTCCTGAATATCCTTACATCGTGCGTTCCGGTATCTACCACATACATTCTGCCATCGCTGTGAAAACCTATACCCTGTGGCATTTCCAATTTTCCCATCCCAATCTTCGAAAGAATATTTCCTTCCTCATCGGTTTTGAGTACATAGTTTCTACAGGAAATATACAAGTGTCCCTTGTGAGCAGTGATGTAATAAACAGGTGTTTCAAAATCCCATTTTTCGATAAACTCACCATCTAAGGTAAAGAGGCGAACAAAATTTCCATCGCCAACATATACTACATCATTAAAAACTTCCAATCCCCAGGGAAAATCAAATTGGGTATCACCAGTGCCTTCACCACCCCACATTCGAATGAAATTTTTATCCTTATCGAATTTCTGCACCCGATCGTTATCACTATCGGTTACATAAATATTTCCAGCTTTGTCTACATCAATTTCCCTGAAATACCTGAAAGAATTGTTCCAATAGTCAATTCTGTTTCCATTTAAATCGTATTCTACCATTCTGCTCACATCCGATTCTCCAATCAGCATATTTCCATTAATGAACCACTCCATTCCTCTTGGAACCGACATGTGGGCAAATACCTTGATGAAATCGCCATTCGCTTTGAATTTCTGAATTCTGTTGGCACTGGTTTCCGAAACATAGAAATTGTCCTGAGCATCGAATAAAATGCCATAAGGCCAACTAAACTGGCCAGTGTCGTAGCCTCTTTCCCCAATGGTTTCAAGATATTCATACTGCTCATAAATGTAGCTGCTATCGATACCCGAAAATTTGGTTTTTCCCAATTTCATATTCACCGCTCTAAGCTTATAGTAGTATTTAGTCAAAACATCTACCTTTCTGTCGTAGTGGTGATTAGACTTGGTTTCGATCAACTTTTGGAAGTTTAAGGTATCGTCAACTGAACGATGCACCTCGTATGAATCTGCTCCTTTTACTTCGGGCCACTCCATATAAATGTGATCCAAATTATCTCCGTCGACCACATCGAATCCCTGTACCGAAAGAAACTGATCGAGATAACCACT
The DNA here is from genome assembly GCF_013141825.1 of Marinifilum caeruleilacunae. Classification (GTDB taxonomy): domain Bacteria; phylum Bacteroidota; class Bacteroidia; order Bacteroidales; family Marinifilaceae; genus Marinifilum; species Marinifilum caeruleilacunae. The sequence continues at coordinate 13,376 of NZ_RZNH01000025.1, read as the reverse complement.
ACAGATATCACTATAATCGCTATGCAACTTCTTCGAGTTGTAAACCCGAACTTTGTAATAGTAATTGGAATGTGTTTGTTCAACATCATGATCCACAAAATACTTGTGCCCAGTCTTTCCAATTAACTCATATTCTTTCGTTTCATCATTCATTCGATAGACTTCGAAAATCTTTGCGATTGGATCAGCATCCCAGGCCACTACAATCATATCTACAAAATCTCCTTGCGTGGCTCTTACATCTATCGGGCGATCGATGGTATGTTCGTATATGGTTTCTCCATCGCTACAGGATGAAAGAATGAAAGCAAATACACCCGCCAGCAGCAAGTATCCCCCTATTATTTTTCTTTTCATGCTTTAAAATGCTTCTTTACAATTTTATTACTCTCCCAAAAACCAGGAAATATGAGTGCAATTGGCACATACAAAACAAATAGCCGAACGATTGGCCCAATCAAAATTAAAAAATGAAGCAACTGCGGTATTTAGCTGTGCTTCCCGTTGGTAAAACAATGTCTCACTACAAACCGGACAATGCAATTGATGTCCTTTCACACTCACTTGTTGTGCTTCTGCTTTTTTAAATAACCCCATATTTTAATTATTGTTTATTATCATATCTTCAATGACCCAATCCAGAACCAGATCTCTTCCTGCTTGCAATTCCTGGTAATCATTTTGTATCAGGATATCAGGTACAAGGCCAATATCTTCAACCACAGCATCATGTGCATTATTGGTTTTGCGTACCGATAGTCGATATTCCCAGCCATTTGGCAATTTTCCAATGTGAGTGTCGGCAAAAATGCCCGAAGTGGTATCACCAATCTGTTTTACCCTTGGCAAAGTCATCATCATCAGGCAAAACAATTCGGCTGCACTTTGGGTATTTCGGTTGGTAAGCAAGGCTATAGGCTGGTTTTGGTAAGTGCTTTCCCTTGCGGGATATAAAATCCAGGGTTCAGCTGCTTTAAACTTCGCGGTATTTTCCGGATTTCTCAATCGAGAAATGGCATAGGTATGCTCTTCCTGGCTAAAATGGGCTGCCAATTCTTTTGATGGCATCGAATAGCCTCCAATATTGTCTCTCACATCAATTACATAGCCTTTTGCAGTTTGGTATTTCTTCAGAAAATGCTGAATCGATTCATGAACCTCTTCGGAACGATTGCTCATCTCACTCATGTGGATATAGGCTATAGAATCCTGCAACCAACCTGTTGTAAAGACTTTGCGAATGCCCATTGGTGGCAAAAAGGAATAAACCTGCAGTGATTTTTCCGATTCCAGCAGGTATTCATCTTCAATCACATCCAGGGAAAAACCATTGCGTGGCAATCGAAAATCGAAGGATAATAAATCGTAATAGTTCAAAGAAGGCAGGCCAAAACCCGAAAAATAGATTTCATTGAAACGGTAAATGTAGCAATGCTTATCATCCAGCTTTTGAAGCATTTCCTGAAAAATGGCAAACAGTTCATCATCGCTGGTATGCTCGTTCACCAGTTTGGAGTAGTGTTGGTATTCTGCATCCCAATCGATCTGTTTCACATCAAACAATGCGTACTTTTCACTAAAAACCTTGTGAAAGGCTTCGAAGCTCTCCACAGGTTTTCCCTTGCTACGGCCCAGGTAAAAATAGCTTCCTATAAGAAGCAGTGCAATAAGCAGTAGTACGATTCGTTTGTTCATGGCAATTGGGTGGCCATATATTTGAAAAGTACAAATAATGACCATTTTTTATAGAACATTAATTCTAAAATATGATAAGCCTAAAGGTAAGGATCGATTACAAGTTTAACAAAAAACAAACTTAACTTTATGCCCCTTATTGTTAGATTTATATTTATTATAAATATGGATATGATATTTTGTTGAAAAAACGAGAAAAATGGTGTCTTAGTAGGAGTTTTATTGAATGGGATAATGCCTTTAATAAATATTAATTACCACAAGTCTTAAATAAAACAACTCAACTAAGAGATACTAAAAAGCCACTCACATGTTACTGTAAGTGGCTTAAGTTTCTTTTTGAGTCACAAGTCGCAGATTTGCGGCAATTGACAAGCATTTTAATGTTTAAAAAGTCAAGACCTTGTCGCTATCGATGGTCCATTCAGCCAATGCTTGCATGGTTGATTTTTCGGCTCCTTCGAAATAGGGATGATTTTTATAGATCCCACAGCGCGACATGCAAGAACCACAAACCTTAACAGGAACTCCATTGGCAATAAGGTCTTTCAGCATTTGCGATAAATCCTCACTTCCCTCTGGTGCTTTGCACACATCTCTTGCCATATCGACAGAATCATTCATTAGAAAAATTCTTACTTTCTGCCCGTTTTTTCGCAGTGTTTCGGCAAGCCTTAATGCATTCCAGTTTACATCGGTATTGTCGTAAGGTTCACGATTAAAAATGATGAGTACTTTCTCCATTTCTCTTGTTTTAATGTAGTTGTTTATGAATTCATTTTTCGCATTAAACTTATTCAGAAAAAGAAAATTAGAACAGTACTATCGACAAACAATAGCTGTGTATCGACAAGCGTAGGCTGAATATCGATTTATTGGAATATGTTGCTTAAAAAAGAGGTTGATAATAAAATCCTCTTACATTTTTACTGTAAGTGGCTTGGGGTTTTCTTATATACTGCTTCGCAGAGTCCGATCCCGATAGCGATCTGGGAGCAAACTCGAACTAGCGGGCTATGCAAACTCGCGCCATCTGGGGAGAACAGTTATGAATATCACTCATTCAGTTTTAAAGTTTCCATTATAAAATAATATTTACGCTTTTCCTTAAAAACGTATAGTGTATCCGAATTTGATGGCTTATAAATAGAATCATTTATCCTCAGAAATCGACTCAAAAGTCTAGGATTATAATTATTATTTGCTGATGATCTAATCGAAAAAGATTCGTCATTCTTGAGAACTATTGTAACCCAACCTCTATCAACATTAATATCCTCTACTTTTCCTTCAAATTTAATTGAAAATAACTTGGTACTATCATTTTTAAAGCCGTCATAATATCTATTACTGTCAGCAATGTAGTATCCTACAAAAAGGATCATTAACAATGATATTATAAATTCTTTCTTCTTATAAAACATTACTTAATTTTTTTATTATTCTAAAAAATTAAAGTTTCTAATTCTTTTTTCACTCCACACCTTAGCTTTACAGCTTTTTCGTTTACTATAAACCGAATCTCCTATCTGAACGTAATTATAAAACTCTTCATCATTTGTCTGAAAATAAAATTTATACGTTTTATCATCACTATTTTTAATAACAACTATTGGTCGATTATGTGAATCACTTAAATACTTTTCTTGTACCACACCTTTAACTTCAAAATCTGTAAATCCTAAATCATAATGACTTGATAAAAAATCTTCAGTTGTAGGGGGTGTTGGACCTATCAAATTTAACAGTACAAACAAAATAAAGATTACTGCGAATAGAACAAACAACAACTTAAAATTATTCTTTTTCATATTTTATTGTTATTCATAATTAGTATAGAAGGTAGTCCAAGTATCGAATTCTCCATGTTATTGGAAAACCAAGTGGTGAAACATTTATACTGTTTATTTGAAATGATGATCCTTTTCTTTCATGTGGAGCACCTCCAGATAGTCCGAGTTTGCATTTGCGGGGGTAACCCTTATTATCTCTTCCACACCTTTAATTTTTTGATTACGATAATAGATTTTTTTTAATACAGCTTTACTCCTAAAATCGAAATAAATTCTATAATCTGACAAATCTTCATCCGAATTATTATCATATTTAATGTCAAATATGTAACAATCATTAACTCGAACATTAGAGAATATTGTATCAACTACACCAATTAAAGAAACATCAAGACTATCATATTGAATATCTTCTCTAGAACTTCTCCATTTAGCACCAATACAGCCCTTATCTTTTTTCAATTGAATTGCTCCGTATAAAAAATGCTCTGTATCGTTATATTTTTCAAAAATTTGAAAGTTTAATTCTTTAGAGATAGTATTTGTTGAATCTAAACCAACATAATAGCTTTTAATCACAACACTATCTGTGATATTTTGAACAATCGAGTAATATTTAATGTTACTCGATAACACAGATTTACCCGCATAATCATATTTTAATATTACATCTTCACCTTCTTGGCAAGACATAAGTAAAATTATAAAGGAAAAAAATACTATTGCTTTATTCATCATTAAGTTTTTCAATAGCTTTTCTTGCATCATCACCTAAATATCTTTTAACATTTTCATCTGCAGTTCTAATAAGATCTCCAGATGGTTTGAGTTTGCACCGACCGCTTGCGTGAGCGTCTCACTCGTGTCCAAGTAAATACAGGAAAACAATTAATACTCAAACTGCCCTCTCTCCTGCCAAATTTCAACAAAACACTTCCGTTCTCAATGTAACAATAAATTAGCTTAGGTAAAAATAGCCAGCGAGTTTCCAGTACCAAAACAAACAAGCCACTCACATTTACTGTAAGTGGCTTGGGTTAAATTATTTTCTATGAGAATAGATAGGAGCATGAAGTTCGCATCAGCGAGGGGCATCTAACTTGGCACTCATATGTAGAAAAAATGCTCAGACACTAATCACATTTATTGTATTCTTAATTCGGCCTTTAGTGTTATAGATTTGGGATAAGCAGTACTCTCACTCACATGTTCACTATAGTCGTAATCATTAAGAGAACCCTTGTAATAGAATGAAATATCATCATCGGTACCATTAAAAGAAATTTCATAAGTTTCTGAGTTTTGTAATATACTTAAAGTGCCATTGGTGATCTCCAGGTAGCTTCCTTCTTCGGTTTGTGTGTTGTAATTAATTACTCCATCAGCATAATCATAGCTTTTGGATTCTCCACTTGCATAGGAGTCGTATACATAATCTCCAATCTCTAATTTTTCAGAACTTGACGAATAGAGCACAAAATATACTCCATGTCCTGTTCCAGAAATAGAGTCAAATACTTCATCAAATTCATGTATTGTAAAACCTGCTGAAAGTAGAGTTAAATTAAATTTATTGCTACTGTTCCCTTTACTACCAAAATTCTCTAAAACTCCTTGTTGTAAATCATATTTGGAGCCGCCTAATTTGAGATAATTAGATGAGTGGTGGTCATTTTCTTCTTTACTACAACCAACAAATAAAAAGCCGCTAAGCAGTATAGCAATTGCCAATGTCTTTAATTTCTCCATACTTTTTTTTGAATCATAATTCTTGCCCAATCGTTTCCTGGTTTATACCAAGTTTTAAGTATTTTGCATATGCTTTAACACCCTATAAACTGAAGCAATGCATTCTAATTACAAATAGACTAATTTGTAAAGCCACACAAACGCAAGGTGATTTCTCAAATTCCTTTCTATTATTTTGAATATTTTCTAAATGGGAATGCTAATTTATTCTTACTTGCTATACGAATCGTCTCACATTCCAATTCTGAGACTTTAAGGAGTATCTACAAAGTATAAATGCCTAATTTACTAACACTTTGGTGAGTTTTATTTTAGGCTAAAAGGCTTACAAATTGAATTGTAAAAAATGTATGGATAGTTGAAATCTTCAAAAAATACTTTCTTTGAGCTGTAGGGCTACTGGGTAAACTCTCGCCAGCCTGCTTACCCACAAGTTAGAGACTTGAACTGGTTGGAGATAGTGGTTCCAAATCAAAAACTCAAAGACCACCTAACAGATGGCATAATTGGCACAATGCTTAATTGCTGCCATCTCTCCTCGTCATAAAAGTACAGGTAAGGGTTCTTTCTGTTTAATACATTAAAAATAGAAATGGAGAGTTCGCGTTTTGATTTTTTGCGATATTTCACGAAAGTATAAGCAAGGTCGATTCTAAAATAATCTTTCATTTTATAAGCGTTTCGTGCGGTCATTTCCTGCCTGTGATAGGCGTTGTTATCCGCTTCGATGGGCAAAGTCCATCCGTTTGCACGCTGATTCCAGTATGGTGGTAAAACTCCCTGGTATGAGGAAACCGGCAAAGTAGTTTTGTGCCCTGTTGAGAAGGCCAAAACCGCATTAACAAACTGCTTTACTTTTTGATTCTTCTTATTGATTTTTTCCGCTACTGTATATTTCGTTTGCAGATTTAGGATGTGTCGCCTGTCAAATTTAAAAGGGTAGCTCTTCCCCTGGTTGATTTCTTTAAATTTCCTGTCAGATTTTGATAAGGTGTAGGCCATTGTTGCACCTAGTTTTTTTGCTTGTAGCGAACCCGAGAGTTCTACCCCATAGGAATACCCTTTTCCAACATCAACCTCATCTTCCCAGGTGGCATCGTTCAAACCAAAGAGATTAATACTGTTTTTATAGCTAAGCAGATTTTTCATTTTTCGGTAATAAGCCCCCAATGTCAATTGAAAATTGATATCCTTTTGCTGTTCTTTCAAAAAGAAACCTGCATAAAGCTGTTTTGTAACTTCTTCGGGATGCAAATCGGAAGAAGGAATTAAAACATTTAAGGACCAGCCAGTGGGCAAGCCTTCCAGCACATGGTAATATTGCGTGAGCTTATCAAAAGTCAGTTCAATCCCCATTTTTTTATGGAGATAAATATCTGCTAGAAAGCGCAAATCGAAATTGCTGACTTTACTACTATTGTCTCCCGATTGAATCGTATGCCTATAGCCCGCCATCAATTCCATTTTTTGAGGAATATGATAGCGAAAATTAGCATAAGCCGCCAGGAGTCCCACTTTTAAGTCAGGACTGGATTTGCTATGACTATTTTGCTCATAAAGCGTTTTTTCCGATGCAGGATGAAAAGCCCGGTTCTGGTAATTCAAACCTGTGGTCATTTTTAAACGATCGGTAAAATCGTATTGCAATTCACTGTTTACGCACCATTCATTCAGTTTTGTCCCCAGTTTCAATTGCGATTCCGGATGATGATCGCTACGATATTCATTAAAATAAATCGATTCCCGTGCCGAATAGCTATGAGAGAAATAAGACTTTGTTCTCCATTCTAACACAGGTGAGAGCTGGCACTCCCAGGCTAATTTCGCTACTTTGCTCCCCCAGTTTAACTTGTTTTGATTGCTTTCGTCTTTAAAATCGAAGTAATCGTTCGAAGCGTAAAGCATTAGATCTATGCTGTTGTGCTGATTTACTTGCCAATCGAGAATGGCTGTAAAATCCATTACCTGCGCTTTCATTTGTTCCTCTTCCACATCTTCATCCTCATTTAAATCGGCTATACCATTTAAAATATAGGGAAGTATTGAATGCCTTGTAGAGAGTTGCAAGGAGACTTTCTCCTTTTTCAAGGGAAAAGCAAGGTAGGCACCAACAAGATAAGGCGATAAGCTAATCTTGCCTTTCAAGGAATCAGCTTTGGCTTTCTTTTTGGTGATTTGTAAAATTGAAGAGGAAAGATCGCCCGATTGTGCAGGAATTCCTCCCGGACGAAATGTACTTTGCTTGATTACTTCGGATGGGAATGCAGAAAAAAGCCCTACCAAATGTGAGTAGGAATAAAAGGGAACGCCATTAAATTCTACCCTGTTACTGCCATTGTTACTGCCGCGCACAAACAAACCCAGTGTGCCTTCAATTCCCTGTGCTACTCCCGGAAGACCAGACAGATGCCTGATTACATCGGGTTCGCCGGCAATGGAAATGCTTGACTTTGCCTGCTCGGGCGAAAAGGAAAAGACATTACCCCGATTTTCGGGAAGGTGGTCGGAATAAACATTCACATTCGAAAGTGCATAATCTTTATGCTTTAGGTAGATCTTGACCTGCTGATCTTTATCAGCGCTAAGCTGAATGCTTTTGTTTTGATAATTAATATGACTGATTTGTAAGTCTACAGTTTCACCCGGGCTTTTTTTAATGTGAATGAGAAAAGTACCATCGCCTTGCGATATGGTTCCTGTCTTTAGCCTGGTCTGCCCATTTCTTACAATCACATTACAGGAAGGAATTGCTTTTTTAGTATCGCTCTCTAATACGATCCCACTGATAGAAATATGCTCTTGACCAATTGTCGCAAGGCTGCAAATTACAAGTAGTATTGTGTAATAAAATCGTTCTTTCATTCGATTAAAATTTGTTTGGTAAGTGAATCGTAGAGTTCTGATCATAAAAGCATAACAACAGGAAAGGATTGACCTATTAATTGCATTTTTCAGGATTTTCTGCACTTGTCATATCCCCCAATCGTCATCGTACATTAATATGTGGTCGGAGTAGGCTGCAAATATCCCAAGCCCGTTTTCTATATTGGAATACACCTCGTTTTCATCGAACCATTGCGAGGGATCTTCTGAAGCTTCATAAACCAATATTTTTTGAATACTGCTTTTCAGATATCGGTCGTATTCGGGAGAAGCTGCCCTGCAAAAAAGAAGGCATTTGCTCAGACGGCCTTCAATGTAAAAATCATGAGGAGTTTCAGCCTTTTCTTCCGGTGTTTCAATCCTGATGTACATGTCAAATGGCTGCTTGATAAAACTTTCTGCGGGATCTGAAATGTTAAAATGATCGCTAAAAGGATGGTTTGTACCCAACTGGTTTTCTAACTCATCGCTGGCAGACACTTGTGGAGTCAAATTCATCGGGTATTGCTCACTTTTCTTTTGCCTTAAAATAAAAAGCCAGTAAGGAGAGTTGGCCATTTTTTGATTCAAATGCTTTCGGGTGCCAGAATCATTTCCATTTGCCTTGCTTATTTGCAGGGGAAAAGGCATTGTGGTAGATGCTCTTATCTCCTTATGTTCGGGAACTTCCACCTTTAACTGATAGCTTTTTCCTGCACGCGGTCTGTATTTCAATTCCCAGTGAGCGTATGCTGTTTTTGTAAAATGCCCCAGCATGCTGCTGTCTTCGTATAGGCTAACCGTGGCAGTTTCCACCTCATCGTAATAATGTACTCCCAACGGATTGCTGTAGGTAAGCTTAAGAATTTGCACACTGCTTGTATCCAATGTACAGTTCACCACAATTTTTTGCTCCCATTTATTTTCAATATCAATGTCTTCCACGCATGCTCCAAGTAGCAAATACAGCACGATACATAGCTTGTTTGTTTTCATATTTTTAAGCCGATTTTTGATTCTTATTAATTGCCTGCACAAGCATTTCAGCAGCCACTGGTACTGCTCGCAATCATTACAGATATCCCAACTTTAAGGCAATAGTCTTACCATTGAACTGGTATCTCGTAAAACGTCACCGTTTGCCAATTCCATTTCCACTACCATTCGGGTATCGACAGGCAGTTCGGGTGGTAGCGATTTAAAGCGCAGGTATAAAAGTTCTGATGCAAAGGGGCGAATACTTAAATATTTACCAATACTCCACCCTTCTATTTTTGGAGCAATTAACTGCTTGTTGGCATCAAAGATGAAAGCATGAGAAACGCTATAAATTTGAAAGTATGCGTTCAAAGCAGTTGCCGAATCTTCACCAAAAAGAGAATTTGTGCTGAAAATCCTTAAATTTTTCACCTCATTTAAACGATACTCTATACTTTTAAGATTTGCAGAAGAATAAGACGAACCTCCACTCCCACCCGAGCCATTTTGGAAATACCGTTTCAATTGGTTTTCCATACTTATATCACGTGCATCAAAGTACTCTTCAGAAAGAGGGTTATCTAAAAAATAAGGGTTAAAATACCAGTATATTGTACCACTGTTTATATTACTGGTATTAACAGCCATTATATAATTTTCAGCTTTTAGGTCGATGGCTGCTTCTTGCATTTCACCATCCTTAAAGGCATAATCCTGCATGTGTTCCAAAGTATAAGTGCGTTCTATACCGGGAAAGGGGCCATGTTCTTTTAAGTAAGCATGTTTCGCAAAAACAAAATTACATTTGCGAGGTATATATTGATACATGACTCCATCGATCTCATTATCTTCTTTTTTACAGGAAAAAACCAATGCTGCTATTAAAATTATTACTAGTGTGTATTTCATAATTAAAATGTATTTTGTTGTCTCAAATCACTACATTTCACTTATTTGAGAAGTCTCACCAGTGCACTGCTATCTCGTAAAATTTCCCCGTTTGCCAGTTCCATTTCCACCACCATTCGGGTATCAATGGGCAGTTCGGGTGGAGCTGATTTAAAGCATAGAAATAAATCTACTGATGCAATGGGGGCAATACTTAGGTACTTTCCAAGGCTCCACTCTTTATTTTTGAGTGGAATAAGTTGTTTGTTACGATCGAATACAAAACCATTAGAAGTACTGTAAATTTGAAAGTATCTGTTTAGGGGTCTTCCTGCCTTTTCCCCAAAAAGAGAACTCGTACTGTAAATCTTAAGGTCTTTTATTTCACTTAAGCGATACTCTAATGGCACCAAATTTACACCATCAGTAGCTGTACTTGATGATGACAGAGAAGATTTGCTTTCGAGATACCTACTCATTTGCCTTTCCATGTCAAAATCATGTTCATCAAGAAAAACACTATCAATTAATTGAATAAGCGATTCTCCCTTGTAGTCCGGGGAACTCATATAGGCCTCAATAATTTCCGGGTTTACATTACTAGTATAGATGTCTAGTAAATAATTTTCTACTTTCACACTATTCTCTTCATTGGTTATTCTATTAATGGAATAGAGACCTTCCAAGCCGAGAAAGGAACCTTCGTCTTTTAAAAAGGCATTACTTGCACCTAAAATTTTACATTCTCTGGGCAGATAAAAATAATCGATACCACCTGGTATATATTTGTCTTTGCAAGAAAAAAGCAAGGCTAGTATTAAAATTGTAATTAGTGTGTATTTCATAACTTAAGTTTTTTATCTGATTATTTTTCTAATTGGGAATCCTATGCTTCTACAATTTCTCATTTGCGACTCAATGATCTGGAAGATCTTATATGAACAGCTTCCGAAACTCTTAAAATTTCTATCTAAAATCGTAAAAGATTCTCTTCCTGTACTGGAAATCATACTCACCAGCTGTCCATATTGCACTGGAGTAAGTAGCATATTCTCCATTATCATATGCTCCATCCCAACCCCAATTCATTATTAGGTGATTATGTGTATTAGTGTAGGTTTCAGTGACCCGTTTGCCATGATAAATATCATCATCAATGGAGGAAGGAGATAAAGCTTCATGTCCAACAGGATCTTTATAGTAAGGGTTATTCCGTTCTAAATATTCATCGTCTATGTGACCTACAAATTCCCACTCGTAGATGTAAGTAGAGGTGGTTTCTTTCTGCCTGTAACCATCAATTACCCAGGCATGTCCTTTTTTGTAAACCGTTTGTCGAAATGGCCATATGCCTACCCTGTCCTTATCAGCGTCTGCTGTTACTAGTACAGGTTTGTTATTGTTTAAATTGTTGTAAACCGTATTGTAGTCGTAATCAGCTTCGCTGGCATTTATGCCATATCTATTAAATGCTGCAATACTCGTTCGTGCGACACTTATTTTAGCGCTGTAACTCATATCTACCCGGTTGCCAACATCTGCCATTAGATCCGCAACATAAGAGGAATAAGGAGTAGTATAATCATAAATATATCGACCTAATTCAGGATTGTATACAACTCTTTTTTGAAAACGCAAAGGCATCAGATCCCATCTGTTAGAATTTGTTACATAATTGCCACGATAAAAGTGGACATCATTACGTCTAATGTAAATCCTTCCTGTACCCAAAACATCATGAAATAATCCTGTTGGTTTGTTGATGCAGTAGTGCATGTTGTAAATAATTTGTGACATAGCTACCGCAACACATCCTGTGGGGCATTTTACCCAATCATTACCTATTCTTACACTGGGAACATTGCTATTCCAGGGAGCCCCTTGTCCCCATTTGGTTTGCAAGAGTGGACCAACCTGATTTGTTATCATTGTTCTGGAACTCACAGAAATCAAGCGTTTAACCCAACGTCGACCATCATCCCAACCGCCCGGAGTACTTTTGTTATTGCCTACAGCAACAGCTTTGTATTTCGCCCTGTAATAATCCAGATTTTCTTTGGTAAAATGTGCTGCTTTATCAATGAGAATCCATCGTTTTATATTTTCATCATAAGGCACTTCAGGGTTGGCTTGTTTTAATGCATATATTCGATCAGCAAGGTCGCCTAGCCAGGTTGTCACCCCCGGATGATCTAAGTGGTCGGCATTTAGGCTTCCCTCAGAATCGGAAGCCAAAATGGCTTCGGTTCTTTTATCGCCCGATATTACCTGCCATCCTTTGTTAAAGTTTACAATGTAAAGCAGGGTATCACCAGCATAAACAATGGGGTCTACTTTTTTCACCCTATGTTCCTGGTCCTGATCTACCGATTCCGCTAAAAACCTGGCACTTTTTAGGCTCACATCGTAGTTAATCTTGCCAGAAGATTCATTTTGTTTTTCGGCTTGCTTGGTATCAAACTCATCATCCATGTTAATTTGTTCACAAGCTAAGGCAAATAGCATTCCTACAAACAGACTTAGAAATAAAACATCTTTTCTTTTCATACTGATACTTTTTTAAGGCATTTTTTACTTTGCTTAATCGTCTAAGCAATGGATTCATAGTCTTCGCTCAATGGAAGTTTTCGGCAAGAAGTCTGTTCTACTCGTAAGTCTGCCAAAAGAGGATTTTTTCAAGATGCTTAACAATATGAAAAAGCAAACATTGAATTCCTAGCGATATCGACAAACACATACTCAGCATCGACAATCGGGCATTGAGCATCGATTTAGCAGATTTGGGAATGAGAATTTGGGGTAAACAGCTTATGCTATAACAGAAAAAACCCACTTACGTTTTTGTGTAAGTGGGTTGGGTTTAAGTCTTTATATTTTTTTCAGTCGCAAGTCAAATGCTTGCAGCACATGCTATATTACAATTGTTGACTATTGCGGCGATACCCCCTCTTTCTTTCCCAAACAGATGTATTCGTAGGATTCCAGTACATACCGTTTAATGAAAATGACAATGAGAATTGTAAGTGGGATACCGATAAGCAAACCTGGTGTTCCTAAAGTGTAACCCCAGATGGTCCGAGTTTGCACCGACCGCTGGCGCGAGCGTCTCGCTCGTGTCCTGTGAATACAGAAAATTACAATAGTTTAATATCAAGCTGTCCTTTTTCACCAGCATAATTTTTAGCACTACTATATTTCCAGTGATGTGCCTCTTCCACAAAACCTGCATCTACCGGATTATTATGAATATAATTTAACTTCTCTATTATTACCTGGTTACTCCACAATTCTATAGGTTTGTTATTTTGTTGCCAAAACTGACGGTGCACTATATTACTATTACCCTTGCCTGCACGTTGCATCATCCACAATAACCACTCTTTTCTGCTTTCTTGTGGGTTTTCTTCTATC